>MFEQ01000008.1 GCA_001777665.1 Candidatus Doudnabacteria bacterium RIFCSPHIGHO2_02_FULL_42_25 | reverse complement strand
GAATTCACACAAAATTAAATGGACTAACTCCAGTCGAGAAGTTAGCCCAAAGTGTCATCATTGACTGTTAACTCTACACGAAATAAGCCTTGACAAAATCGCTAGAAAAGAATAATATTACAGGTTCTTTTCTGACTTCAGAGGAGGAGTCGAAATTATGGACAAGGAACTCAAGAGCCAAGTGCTCCGACTCTTCCTTCAATTCGTGCAGAAGCACGTTCCCCTAAGCGAAGCAGTAATCGCTTCACTCGGAGGAGAAGGACGAGAGGCGGCGATCTGGCAAGAACACGGAATTCCGGATAGTAACGGTTGGTTGATCGAACGAAATAGGAAACGGTCAGCTAACTTGATCTCCCAGTTGCCCTATAGATACACGTCGTCGCTGGCCAGTTTTTCTCGGGTATTTCGATCTGTCGCAGGTTCGAGCCGGGGAGTCGACGCTTTTCATCTCGACCTCTGCGGTACTATCGAGCCCAACATCGACATCGCGCGTCGTATCATTCCATTGGTGGTCCAAAGTCGTGGGCGATGTCTCGCCATAACGGTTGCAGACGCCAGACGGAATGCGTCGGTGGACAATTTCGGAAAAATCGAGAAGTGGCTTTCTGCACTTCTAGGTTTCCGGTACCAGCGAATGCGTGAACGATTGGAAGCTGAACAGGGCAAGGATCGAGAGCTCGCCATCATGCGCGAGATCGGATTTTTCTTCTCGATCACAGACCTGTTTCTCTTCTACGGTCGCTATCGAATGCCCAACCGTGTGCGAAGGTACGCCTATATTTCGCACACATCGGGAGCCCCATTCCCGATGCGGACTTACTTCTTCCACTTTTCAGACAAGCCACAGCGGATAGCTGCACCGAAATTCGCTAGGTATTTGTATGGAGAGTGGTTCAAAGAACCACTGTACGATCTAAACCGTCCGCCGCAGGAAATCGTGCGGACCAAGGAGACTGTTGTGATGAGTAATGGATTGAAGAGACTCCGCGCTATGGCGGAAGCGGCGGGCGGCGAAGTCTTGGAGGCACTCGAGAGCCTCGTGGCTGCAGCTGGAAACGATCGGTTCACGAAGTTCATGGGTGAACTCACGATGTTGGTCGCTTCGCATGGTGGTCAGCAGTTGGTCGCGAGCCCAACAACCAGCGGCAAGCGAAAGACCACGCCTGGTCGTAACGGCGACTTCCTCGAGGCTCAGGTCGAGCTGCTCAAGGCTAAGGCCAAGAGCAAAGTGGCTTACAACAAGGCGCGGATCGAGGTCGGCATGAAGTTCCTGGAGGGTCCGGGACGCAAGAGCAAAAAGAAGGCCGCTTTGACAGCCCGTGCGATGTTTGCCCAGACGCAGAAGGGCCATCGTGGCGGGTTTATGAAACGACTCGCCGAGCATCGTCCTGGGTTGCTCAACGATACGCTCGCTGAGTACTACACGGGCATCACCGGCGTGGAGGTCACGCTCCAGGACCTGCGGAAGGAAGCCGGTCTTCAGTAATTTCGACACACGTTTGCTTTGCAGGGCGGGGAGTCGTTTCGACCCCCGCCCTTTTTTATAAAAAAAACCACCTATTGGCGGTATTTAATCGTTTCCTTTTGGCACTTTTTCATAGAGATCGAGGATCATTTTTTCGACTGCTGCGGGGTTGGGAACATTATCGAACACAAAGCGTTCGGTTTCGGCTGCGGTTTGGACATAGACACTGCCATAGTTTAGAAAAGTCCCAAACACCCCTTTGACTTCTGCCGTCACGTCTTCGATATTGGTTAAATGCAATTCTGAAATCGTATGGTGGAGCAAAGATTTTTGGGTGACATCAACGATGCGCTCATTGGTAATGATTTGCATATTCAAATAATACATAATCCAGAGAATAAATAATCCCAACATTAAAAACATCATATAGATGTCTTTCAAAAGATCGATATATCCTACATAAGGAGCATTGTTCAGTCCTGGGGCAAACTGATTGATAAACCAGTCGATAATAAATGGGATAGCGGCAAACAATACCCAGGCTAGAAATTTTAGGAAAAAAATAAACCAATGCGGTCGCAACACCATGTAAATTTTTTCGTTTTCCTGCTGACCTGGAAACAAGGGATTATGAATCATTTGATTTGATTTAAACTACTGACGGCGGCAGCGTAAAGTCCAGCAGAGATTATTAGGTAGACAACTATCACCGAGATACTTAAAATCTTTGTCCGACCATACCGAAGTAGGGAATAGATCGCGATGATACTGTAAATCAAAAACGCCGCAATGATCAAATAGAAAAACACGTTCAGAATAGTTTCTCCAAGATTGGTTGGTGTGACGGGATTCATAGTAATGTTTGTGCTGTTGTTTTTGGTGTCTTTTTGAGATGATCGTATGCTGCTGGTGTGGCGACGCGGCCCTTGGGTGTTCGGGCCAGGAGTCCGAGCCGAAGTAGATAAGGCTCATAGATATCCTCGATTGTCCCCATGTCTTCTGAAGTTGCGGCGGCCAGGGAGGATATACCGACTGGACCGCCTCCGAATTTGTCGATTAAGGCTTCCAAAATCCGACGGTCGTTGTTGTCCAAACCAAGTTCGTCCACCTCGAGCATAGACAAAGCTTCATCAGCGACCTGTCTATCTATTTTACCTCGAGCTTTAACTTGTGCAAAGTCGCGGACACGCTTGAGGAGGCGATTAGCGATTCGAGGAGTGCGTCTGGATCGTTTGGCAATTTCGATTTTACCTTGATCATCGATTTGAATTCCGAGGATTTTGGCGGTTCGTTTGAGAATGGCTTCGATTTCTGGTTCTTCATAATAATCCAGACGATAAGTCATACCAAACCGATCACGCAGGGGAGCCGAGAGTAGTCCGATTCTGGTTGTCGCCCCAATCAACGTAAATTTGGGCAAATCCAATCTGACAGCTTTGGCTCCCGCTCCTTTGCCGAGGACGATATCCAGCGCATAGTCTTCCATCGCTGGGTAGAGAATTTCTTCTACGGTTTTGTTTAGCCGATGAATTTCGTCTATGAATAAAACGTCGTTTTCAGTAAGATTGGTCAGCAGGGAAGCGAGGTCTCCGGCTTTTTCTATAGCAGGCCCAGATGTTACTTTAATGTTTGATCCTGTCTCCCTGGAAATGATATGAGCGAGTGTAGTTTTGCCAAGGCCGGGTGGGCCGTAGAAAAGTAGATGCTCGAGGGTTTCTTTGCGCGCCTTGGCTGCATCAATTAGGATCTTTAAGTTTTCTTTGATTTTTTCCTGGCCGACATATTCAGCGAGTTTTTGAGGACGCAATGTCGCCTCAAACAACACTTCTTCAGTGGTAGTGGTTGGTTTGATTATGTCTGTTTCTATGGAATCATTGGTGATCATATTGTCCCTAGTATAGCAAAGGACCAAGGATTTAAAAAACCGCGGGTTAAGCGGTTTTTAGTCCAGTATGTTGTTCGAGACGAGTCACTCGAGATTCTAGCTGATTAACTTCTTTGTAGAGGATATTATCGAGCTTACCTTGGATAATATCGACTTTTTTCTCTAGTGGTCCAAGCTTTTCTTCAAGCTTTCCATCGACAATAGAGGAAATAGCCGGGAGAAGAGTTTCTTCCGTAAATTCTCCAAGGGTTATCATTAAGTCTTTTTTACTTAATTCTGCCATGGTTTACCTTTCTTCCGACGGTTAAGTAGCTTATATATTATTTCGTAGAAAATCTACTGTCAAATAGACACCCCATCCAGTTGCACCAGGGGAGGCATAGGATTTGGGTCGCATCGTCCAGGCAGTACCAGCAATGTCCAAATGAATCCACGGTGTGGTCCCGACAAAGTATTCTAGGAATAAAGCAGCGGTCGTAGCCCCAGCACCTTTTTCGCCTAGGTTTTTGATATCTGCAATTGAGCTCTTGAGCTGATCTTTATACTCTTGAGCCAAAGGTAGGCTCCAGATTTTTTCCGCAGTTAGGGCCGATGATTTTTCAAATTGTTTTTGGTAATTTTTAGTATTGCTGAAATACCCAGTATATTCATCACCAAGGGCTGTGATCACAGCACCAGTCAGGGTTGCGTAATCGATAATTAATTTTGGCTTATAATATTTTTTGGCATAACTAATCGCATCCGCGAGTACGAGCCGGCCTTCGGCGTCAGTATTGATAATTTCAACTGAAGCTCCGATGTGCGAGATCAAGATATCTCCCGGTTTTACAGCCTTACCCGATAACAAATTTTCTGTGGCCGGAATTAAACCTACCAAATGCACCGGAAGTTTAAGCGCTGCTGCGGCTTCGAAGATTCCCAAGACGACCGCCCCGCCACACATATCATATTTCATTTCTTCCATTTTTTCTGACGGCTTGATCGAAACTCCACCGCTGTCAAAAGTTAAACCTTTCCCAACTAGGACAAAAGGCGGTTTATTTTTATTCCCATACTCCAAAATAATAAACTGCGGTGGTTGGTCTGAACCAAGTGATACGCCAGTGAGTAATCCCATTTTTTCTTTGGCAATTTCTTTGGGCCCCAGAACCTGACATTTGAAACCAAATTTTTTAGCTGATTCTTTGGCGTGTTGAGCGAGATGAGTAGGAGTAGCGACATTGCCTGGATGATTCGCCAGGCTTCGAGCGGTGTTTGCGGCATGACCTAAAGCAATTCCTCGAGTTAGGGCTTTGGATAATTTGGCATTAATAGGTGAGATTAGATAAACTTCTTTTAATTTCAAACCATTTTTTTCTTTTTTATATTCATCAAATCGATAACCACTAAAGGTCAGAGCAAACCCGGTCAGTTCGAGAAAAGCTTCTAACTGGTTGGTTGGCAGTTTCGGCAACACGATGTCCATGCTTTCTACTCCCAACGTCATGGCGATGTTGATTGAGGTATGGGTTGCAGTTCGCCAGGATTCAGGTTTGAAATTTTTCTTTTCGCCCAAGCCTAAAAGTAAGACTCGACTGGAATCAGTGTAGATTAAATGAGTACTGCCCAGACGATTTTTAAAATCTGCCAACGCATGTTTTGGCAGATTTTTGTTTAATTTTTCTCCCACAAAAAGTGGAAGAATGGTGAGGTTGGGGCTAGTTTCAGTTTTGGATAGCTGGATCTGCATTAGTGGTATTGGTGCCGGCGGTGACCGGTTGATTATTAATTGTAGCGACTGTTTCGGGGTTCGGCGTTTCTTTTTGTTCCTCTGGATGGAAGAGTGCGGGTGGTTGGTAGACACTATTAAAGGTTTGAGTTTTCGTCTCACCGTTGATGGCGACGTGTCTGGTCCAAGTCGCTTTCATAGCACCATTCGCTTTTTTATCGTACTGGATCGGTCCTTCAAAGGTGACATTGCGGTCATCTTTGGTGCCATAGTATTCAAAGAACAATTTTTTTCCGACAATTTTGGTGTGGACCAGGAGACGTCCTGGGGTATCGTTGATAAATTTCAAATCTTGGACTCCCGGGTAGATCGTGGCATCAGTGCCTTGTGGAGCATAATATTGTACCGCAAAGCTGTGGTTTCGTCTAGCCGTGATCGGGACCCCTGCGTTCATCGCTGCTCGAAAAGCAGTAGATGAGACTTGGCAAAGTCCACCACCAAATTCCGGCACCACGCCAGTTTTTTTGATGACTAATTCAGGAAGAAACCCATGCTCGCCGTCGACATCACCTAAATACTTATTAAATGAAAATTCTTTACCTTGATCAATAATTAATCCATTGAATTTTTGGGCACCGACATTAATATTATGTATCCTATTCTTCGGCGAACCAGTAAAGTCAGATTCTCCGACCGCAACCAATTCTTTGATCCCGAGATTGTTAATCTGGGACAACGTCACGGTTGGTTTGGAAATTAATACTGGTAGATTGATGCTGGAATTAGAATTACGTATCAAACTACGTAGTTCGTAAATATCCAGTCCTTGTCCATTTCGATCAGGAGTAAATTCAGTAGCAACATTGCCCTCCACTACTATATGGGCATTTTGAGCTTGTTGGTTGGTCTCACTGGCGATAGTATTAATTTGCTTGGCTGTTTCTTCATCAAATAATTCGTCTTGTTCGAATTGTTCAATCCCTAAAATGGCTTGCATGGCGACAGCTTCTAAGTCTAAATCATTTCGGACCGCAATTTTCGTCACCAAACTTCCGGTCGTCGGATTGACTTCCCAAGTTTTGTCTTCGAAAGTCAAAGTTTTGGCCGAAGCATTTGATGCTATCAGTAAAATCGCTATAGCCAAACCGATCCCCGCACCTTTAACCATCCCCGCGAAAGCGGGGATCTTGCGTAAGCCTTTAGTAAGATCCCGGATCAAGTCCGGGATGGGAGACATATTATTTTTTAAATTTAACTTCAATATCACGTTTATCCTTGGGTTTAACTTTAAAGCTAATTAGTATATCACAACTTTCGACGATTTTTGGGAATTTGTCGACCCACTCTATTAATACGATATTCGGACGGATGAGTAACTCCTCTAAGCCCAACGGGTCTAGTTGTTTGATGCGATTCAACCGGTAGAAGTCTAAATGATATAATGATCGGCCGGGGAGTTTGTATTGCTGGTTGACGATAAAGGTTGGGCTTTTGAGGGAGTGGATCTTCAGTTGCTTGGCAAAAGCTTTGGCAAACGTCGTTTTTCCAGCACCCAGATTGCCCCTAAGCCCAATTATTGCTCCCTGCCCGCCATGCCTCGCTTTATGCTTACGATCAAGGCGTGGCAGGCGGGCCGTTTTTACCACTTGTTTGGCCAATTCAGACGCCAGCTTCCCTAGTTGCTTCTCGTTCAAGTTTTTGAATATCATTGTCTATATTTTACGTTAGTTGACGAAATTGATCAAAGCCCGTATAGTATTAAGATTTGAATTTAATTCAGATTAGAATTTCCCTCCCCGTGAGCGGGGAGGGACTAAGGGAGGGGTAGATTCCAAGCTAGCCTTAGAATCCACCTCACCCCCGGCCCCTCTCCTCTTCAGGAGAGGGGAGTTCTAAATAGAAGATCGTTACCTAATTCAAATGGAACCATTACAACAAATCATCTCGAAAATTTCGAGCTCCCAAAGCATCCTAGTTATAGGGAATGGCAGCAATGGCGATAGTCTTGCGGCTGCTTTGGCATTGCGATCATTTTTAAAGAAATTAGAGAAAGATAGTGTATTGTTAATTCCTTACTCAGTGACGGATCGTTTTCATTTTCTTCCTGAAATCGCCGAAGTTGTGAGCGAAATTGATTTGACCAAAAGCTTTGTCATTGATGTCTCGACAAAAAAAAGTCAGGTTGCAGAATTGAGTTATAAAAAAGAATCAGATAAGCTCTCGATCTTTTTGAAACCACAGAAAGGAGAATTCACGCCAACTGATGTCACATTCCGGTCGTCCAACTTTCCATACGATTTGGTTGTGCTTATAGGGATCCCTTCTTTAGATAGCTTGGGTGAATTTTATGGTAAACACGCAGAATTATTTTTTGATGTGCCTGTAGTCAATATCGATTTTCGAGGGAACAATGAAAACTATGGCCAGTTCAATTTGGTACAACTCAATTCGACTTCTTGTTCTGAAATCGTTCTCGATTTGATTAACAAATTCGAGGCGACCTTGATCGATGAAACTATTGCCACACAGTTGCTTGCAGGAATCATTGCTGAAACGAATAGTTTCCAGCATGTTCGTACCACGCCACAAACTTTTATGAAAGCTTCCCAACTGATTAGTCTCGGAGCCAAACAGCAAGAAATTATTTCGCATTTATATAAAACGAAGAGTTTAGGATTTTTGAAACTGTGGGGTCGGGTTCTCGCCAGACTAAAACAAGAAACCGAACTCGGATTAGCTTATTCTACTTTGATGAAAACGGATATAGTTAAATCAGAGGCCGACGAGAAGGATGTTGAATTAATTATCAAAGAGATGGCCAGCCAGTTGGGGTTTGCCAAATTGTTTATGTTTTTATCTGAAACCGAAGAAAATACTGTTAACGTATATTTTCATAGTTCGCTAGCTTTAAATTTCCAGTCTTTGTTCGGAGCTTATCAGCCACAGTCAATTGGACCACAAAGTGTGAAATTTACAATTCGTTCATCTTTGGTCGATGCCGAAAAACAAGTAATTGATAGTTTAAAATCAGAAATAAACCGCCTCAAACCCGTGCTTTAATTGTGATATACTAAGGTTGCTATGATCACTGACAAGGGACAAAAAGTCAAACAAATATATTCTGATCTGAATCGGAAGTTCGAAGAAGAAGAAACGAAAGACAAAGCCAAGGAACAATCAATTGCGTACATGAACCTTTATGGGTTCCCAGCAGATACGCAGATTTTGAATTTGCTTCCGAGAGAGATGGCTGAGTCTTATGAATGTATAATTTTTTCTAAAGATGGCAAGCACGTAAAGTTAGGGTCCGTGAAATTAGGGGATCACCTTAAACCGGTTTTGAAGCATTTAACGGGCCAAAATTTGGAAGTCGAATTATTTTTGATTTCCAAAAGCAGCTTCGAGCATTTTTTGGATAACTACAACCGCCTGGTCAGTAAGCGACAGGTAGACAATTCTATCAAACTAATGAGCTCGGATTCGAGACTGACAGTTGCCAGCATAAAAAAACTTTCCAATCAGCTTTCTGATTTATCGGCCAGTGATATTATAGAAATATTGGTCGGCACCGCGTTTAATATTAATGCTTCAGATATTCACCTCGAACCAGGGCGTGACGAATTTAAGGTTCGATTTCGAGTGGATGGAATTCTCCAAGACGTTACCTCGCTCAATATCAAATCTTATCCGCAGTTAGTCTCGCGTATTAAAATTATGTCGAAAGTGAAATTGAATGTGACCAACGTTACTCAAGACGGCAGCTTTAGTTTGCAATTTAATGGCCAGCCAGCAGACATTCGAACGTCGGTGTTGCCGTCGGCTTTCGGGGAATCAATCGTCATGAGATTGCTTCGTCAGGATCAAAGCTCGATGCAGTTTGAAGAACTGGGAATTAGGGGACTGGCCAAAGAGCGAATTCTGGAAAGCTTACAAAAAAGTAATGGCATGATCCTGTCGACCGGACCGACAGGTAGTGGTAAAACCACGACACTCTATGCAATTTTGAATAAACTCATTAAACCAGGAGTGAAAATTATTACTTTGGAAGATCCGGTGGAATATAAAATTGAGGGGATTACCCAAACCCCGATTGACCCGAGGTCAGGTATGACTTTTGGTTCGGCTCTACAAGGAATTCTTCGCCAAGATCCTGACATTGTCATGGTAGGTGAAATGCGTGATCTGGAAACAGCTGAAACTGCGATGCAGGCGGCTTTAACTGGGCATGTCGTCCTTTCAACTCTCCATACCAATGATGCTGCAGCAGCAATACCGAGACTTTTGGATATAGGGGTTCGAGGGTTTGTCCTAGCCCCTGCCCTAAGCGTAGTCATCGCCCAGCGATTAGTGAGGAGACTCTGCACATTCTGCAAACAACAGACTGCCCTGCCTGCGAATTTACAAAGTCGGGTCGAAACAATTCTCCAAGCCATCCCCAAAAAATCAAAAGTGGATTTGCCGAAAAAACTAATTTTTTACCACTCCCCAGGTTGTGAGAAGTGTCACGGGTTAGGGTATAGCGGCAGAACTGGAATCTATGAAGTTTTGGTAGTCAATGAAGGAATTCAAAAGTTGATCAACGATTCGGCAACCAGTTTGGATATAAAAAAACAAGCCGTAGTCGACGGCATGTTAACCAAAGCCCAGGATGGATTACTCAAGGCTTTGGAAGGTATAACTGACGTGGAAGAAGTCTTCCGCGTCACAGAGGAATAAAGGAGAGGTATGAGTACAGGTGATGAAATTTATCGTGAGAAGGATAAGATTATTCAGTTAAAAAGACAAATTGAAGAAGCCGAACATAGGGTCAGAGATTTAGAAGCTCGTAAACGACAGGAAGATGAGCAGAAAAGAAGAGATGAAGAAAACGCCCGAACTGAGGCGCAAAGAGAAAGAGAAAAACGTCGTATAGAAGAATCCCGCAGAAGACAGTCCCAGTAACAATACTTTCAATCTTGCGTTAGATATTATAGATGCGAAAATTTTTACTATTGGTTTTAGTTTTATCTAATCTATTTTGGTTAACTGAAACAAAAGCTCAAACACCACTGATTAGACCGATTACATTTCCTGTAATCGGTTCGGTTACGTATTGGGATGATTTCGGAGCTCCGCGAGGTGACGGGTCGCGGTCGCATGAAGGCAATGATCTGATGGGAAGAAAGATGCTGCCTTTGGTTGCAGCTGTGGATGGCACTGTGAGGAGTGTGACATATCCTCAGGCTACTTACGGCTATAGCGTCACGATTGAAGATGCCGAGGGCTATACTTATCACTATATTCATATGAACAACGACACTCCAGGCACTGATGATGGCAAAGGAGACGGGATCAATGCTTATGCTGTAGATATTCAGCGTGGAAATAAGGTCGTGGCTGGTCAATTGATAGGCTACATGGGCGATTCTGGGAATGCAGAAACCACTACTGCTCATCTGCACTTCGAGATTCGAAAAGATCGGGTGCCATACTCACCTTATGCCAGTCTCCAAGCTGCTAAAAAGATTACAACTCCGGTAGAGAGACCGGTGCAACCTCAAGAAATTTTGCCTTATGGTGGATTTCAAGGTGGTGCAAATGTAGCTGTAGGTAATTTGGATTCAGATACTAGTTCAGAAATAGTCACTGGAGCTGGAACTGGTGGTGGACCGCATATCCAAATTTTTGATGAAGGAGTCCAGGAGCCAAAGTTTGGATTTTTTGCCTATGCTGTTGGTTTCAGGGGCGGGGTTGATGTTGCTACGGGTGACTTGGATGGTGATGGAATCGACGAAATTATCACTGGGCCTATTTCAGGTGGTGGGCCACATGTGAAAGCCTTCAAAGCAGATGGGACAGAGATTTTAAGCTTCTTGGCTTATGACCCAAAGTTTCTTGGTGGGATCAAAGTGTCGGCAGCGGATTTGAATAATGATGGGAAGGCCGAGATTGTCACAGCACCAAATAAAGGAGGCGGACCGCATGTGAAAATTTTTACCGCTGATGGAAACGTTTTTTGGGACTTTTTTGCCTATGACAAAGCATTTACAGCTGGTATTGATGTCGCAGCGGGAAAAGGGTTGATCGTCACTGCGCCTAACGCTGGTGGTGGCCCGCATGTGAAGATATTTAACAGTGCGGGTACGATAACAGGTGAATTTATGGCATATGATCCAAATCATCGAGGGGGAGTCAGAGTCGCTGCTTCTTCAAACCAGATAGTCACAGCACCACTGCTGGGTGGACCAGATATAAGAAAGTTTGATACTGCTGGAAATAAACTCGATGATGATTCAGCATTTGAACCCTGGTGGCCAGGATCATGGGATGTAGCTACTCGCAATGGCAATACTTATATGTCGACTGGCCCGAACACCAGACGCCGCACTTCAGCCCGCGAAGTGGATTTCGCCAGCCAATTTTTCTTCAATAACAACGACTAACAACGAATCGTCCCGATTATGATCGCGGGCGGTTTTTTGTTATGATGAACTCGAAGGATAAAATTTATGAAAAAATTGGCATTTTTGGTTTTGGGCTTAAGTTTATTTGCAGCTTCTTGTAACAAAAATAATCAACCGCAATCACTAAGTCCGACACCGACGCCTCCAGCCCCGACAGAGACATATGAGAATTCCTACATTAAGGTCAATACATTTTCGGGTTGGACAGCTTCTTCACCTAAGTCCAATCCTCGAGCAGTAAATATTATCAAAGGCAAATATATTCTTTACATCAACACTGCCGCTAGTCAGGCAAGCGGGGTGATAGGTGGCCGGTTTTCAGAAATTGCCATGGGTGCACCGAGTGCTGATGCAGTAGTTCTTGTACATCCGACTGAACCATGTGGAGCTAAAGAGACTACCCAAGTTTTTGATATTTATTCTAGAGCTGATCTGTATGTCAGTGCTGAAAATAAAAGAGACGATTGTGTTTTGCCAACAAACGGTCAAACAGTTTGGTATTTTTCATATGTGAGTGAATCTGCTGGTGGCTACTTTAACTATAAATGGAACTCTAAAAATCTTGGAATTCCTGAAGGCTTAGGAGTGATCACTATGTCTTATAACAGCAAAGATATAAATCAATTTCCAGTTAAGGATAGTTCTGAGTTGAAAGATGCTTTATCTCAAATGACTGAGATGGTTAAGACGTTAGTTATTAAATAATAAATGCAGTATAAATTTTGTCCAAAATGCGGTGGAGAGTTTGAAGAATTTTTCGAGCATGGCTATTCACGTCTCCGATGCAAGAATTGTGGGTTTATTTTTTACGATAAATCCTATCCGGCAGTATCAGCCTTAATAGTGGAAGGTGATAAGATCCTTTTGAGCAGACGAGGCATTGAACCATTTAAGGGCAAATGGGATGTTGTTGGTGGTTTTTTGGAAAAAGGAGAGCATCCAGAAACAGGTTTGCACCGAGAAGTAAAAGAAGAGACAGGTGTTGAAGTTGATGTAATTAAGTTTTTTGGTTTTTATATGGACACATATCGTGAACAATCAACATTAAATATTTTTTATTTGGTAAAAATAGTAAATGGGGAGCCCAAGCCCAATGATGATGTAGCAGAGCTAAAATGGTTCCATAAGAATGAATTACCAAAAGACATAGCTTTTAAAAATAATCAAGAAGCACTCGACGATTGGTTAAAATCTAATGAAAGAATTTAAGAAAAAATTATTACTGATTGACGGGCATGCCCTGTTTCATCGTGCTTTTCATGCTTTGCCGGCGATGTCAAATGCCGAAGGATTCCCGACTGGGGCAATTTTCGGATTTTTTTCCATGCTTTTCAAAGCTCTAGCTGATATCAAACCAACTCATGCTGTGGTCACGTTTGATGTGAAGGGTCCGACCTTCCGTGATAAATTGGCTGCGGATTATAAAGCGACGAGAAAAGCTCCCCCCAGTGAATTAATGATCCAGTTACCAAAAATCAAAGAGATCCTAGAAGCTCTAGAGATTCCCATTTACGAAAAACAAGGTTATGAAGCTGATGATTTACTTGGCATCATTACCTATCAAACCCCGAAAGACGTTTTAAATATTATCGTGACTGGTGATTTGGATTTATTGCAGCTGATCGATAATCATACTGAGGTCTATCGATTCAAAACCGGATTTTCAGATATCCAAATTTTCGATATTGATAAAATGGTCGAGATCTATGGGCTTCATCCAACACAGTGGGTCGATTATAAAGCGATTCGTGGAGACCTGTCTGACAATATTCCTGGAGTACCTGGGATTGGCGAAAAAGGGGCTTTGGATTTGATTAAAACTTTCGGATCTTTGGAAGGAGTTTACGAGGGAGTGGAGCGGAACAGTGAAAAGATTAAACCTGGAACGTTGAAAAAATTAGTTGAAGGCAAACCTAAAGCGTATTTATCGCAGAAACTTGCTCACATTGATCGCAAAAATCATTTGGATTTTGATTTTGAGAAAACACTTTTAAGTGACTATGAGGAGCTAACCGTCATGAAGCTTTTTCATGCGTTAGGAATTAAAGCTTTGGATGCACGGTTACCGAAGGGGCATAAAACAGCAGCAGGATTGGAAGTGAGCACCACGGTTGAAACTAAACCAAATGATTTAATAAAAAACGAAAAGCAAGCATTAATCGCGGCTTACTTACTTAATCCTGGCCGACGGACGTATGAAACAGACAACTGGAGCGAATTGGCTAATCAGCTGAAAGAAAAGAAGTTACTGAAAATTTATCATGATATAGAAGTGCCTCTAATGGAGGTTCTGGAGAAGATGCAAAAGCGAGGAGTCAAACTTGATTTGAAGTGGTTGAAGGATTTGAGTAAACAATTAGGCAAGCGAGTTGATGAATTGACGAAGCAAATCTATAATTTATCCGGCACAGAATTTAATATTGCCTCTCCGATTCAGCTGCGAGAGGTGTTGTTCGAGAAATTGAAATTAACTGCCGATGGATTACGAAAAACAGGCAAAACAAAAGCGTTGTCGACAAATGCGGAGCAGCTAGAACGACTGCGGGGCATGCATCCAATCATTGATTTGATTTTTGAATATCGCGAAATCACGAAACTTAAATCTACGTATGTCGATGCGCTGCCAGAACTAGTGGGAAAGGATGGACGACTCCATACTACCTATAGTCAAACCATTGCTGCAACTGGGCGGTTATCTTCATTGAATCCCAATTTGCAAAATATACCGATTAAAACGGAACTGGGAAACGAAGTGCGAAAGGCATTTATCGCGGACAAAGGCAATGTTTTATTGTCTCTAGATTATTCACAAATCGAACTTCGAATTGCTGCGTCTTTGACAGATGAACCAGAGATGATTAAAATTTTTAAAGACAATATCGATTTTCACACTGCTACTGCAGCTCGTATTTTTGGGGTCGGTGCGAAAGATGTGACACCGGCCCAACGCCGCGATGCAAAAACTATCAACTTCAGTGTACTCTATGGTGTTTCAGCTTTCGGCTTATCTTCGAGGTCCGCGATGAGCCATGAAGAGGCATCGCAACACATCAAAGACTATTTCGCAGTCTTTAGTAAACTCAAAAAATACATAGATGATACGATAAATCAAACCAAGCAAGATGGGTATATTCGAACTGCGACTGGTCGTCTTCGCAATTTTCCGGAAATTCTAGCTTCAAATTTTGCAGTCCGAGGAGCTGCAGAAAGAGCCGCGTTCAATACGCCAATCCAATCATTGGCCGCAGATATCATCAAATTAAGCATGATCCAGATTGAAAAACAAACACCAGAAGTAAGGATGCTTTTGTCAGTACATGACGAATTAGTTTTTGAAGTACTGAAAAATGATGCTGAAAAATTTGCCCAAAAGATTAAAAAAATAATGGAATCAGTTTATGAGCTCAAGGTTCCACTAGTCGTCGAGGCCAAAGCCGGAACTAACTGGGCGGAGATGGAAAAGTTGAAAATTTAAAATAAGACCCCGGATCAAGTCCGGGGTGGTTTGTGATAGGGGATTATTTTAATTTTCCGACCATTGCTGCGAGCCGGGACTTTTTTCTGGAAGCAGTATTCTTATGAACGATATGCTTCTTGGCGGCTTTATCGAGAGCTGCAAATGCAGAGGATAGAGCTTTCTGGGCTTCAGATTTATTGTTGGCAGTAGCGAATTTGCGGACCTGCTTCGCAGTTTGTTTGATCGCTTCTAGAGCTTTCAAATTTACCGCTCGGCGTCGAACATTCTGCCGCATGGCTTTCATAGCTGATTTAATGTTAGGCATAAATTAGTAAATAGTAAGAAGTAATTAGTAATTAGTAATTAGAATTAAATAAACTTCGCGACACAAAGCCTATTTAGCTCCAAAAGTTTAGCAAAAAAGACCGTTTAGGTCAATGTTTCCAACATTGCTCGGCCGAGCAAAAAGAGATACAATGTATTTATGGTAATGAGTTCAAGAATGGGGGCTGCCCGAAGTTTATGGGAATTATTCAAATGGCTTTCAGATTTTCCAACCAGAGATCGAACAGTTTTTAGACCCTATAGTAAAATGTCTAGAGTGTCGATCACTCGATCAGCTTACCACAAGAGATTAAAAAGATTTGAAAAACTAGGCCTGGTTAAAAAGACTCAAACTATAGAAGGTCCGGCTTTTGTTATTACAAAAAGAGCAAAGACATTACGCCTAAAGGCAATTACGAAGAAATCTAGATCAGATGGTTTTTCGACTTTGATAATTTTCGACATACCGGAAACAAAACGTAATGCTCGGGATACCCTACGCCGGTATTTGATTCGAAGCGGTTATACTCAAATTCGTGAAAGTTGCTTCTTAAGTCCTTTCCAAGTTTTTGACGATCTGAAAGAGTTAATCGAGGAGTTAAAACTGCAAAAGGATGTTTCAATCTTTTCTGCAAAGTCAGAATATTATTTCAAGTAAATTGTAGTTGTTTCCAACATTGCTCGGCCGAGCAGAAAAGGAGACAGTAATTCTATTTAAATTTATGTTTCTTCATCTTCGTTTTGGCGCGGATGGTTTGAATTTGATCGCGGAGGGCAGCGGCTTTTTCGAAATCTAGGTTTCTGGAGGCCATGTCCATCTGGTCGCGGAGTTCTTCGATGGCATAAGCAATATCTTGCTTAGTCATTTTGGTTAGGTCCATTTCATCAAGTTGTTTGACCTTTTCCTCATCAGCTTTTTTGCCTGCCAGACGGGTCTCACTGATAGCTTTTTGAATACTCGTAGGGGTGATGCCGTGCTCCTTGTTGTAAGTCGTTTGAATTTTACGTCTTCGTTCAACTTCCTTCATAGCACGATCCATGGATCCGGTGATCCGATCCGCATACATGATGACACGGCCTTCCAGGTGACGCGCAGCGCGGCCCATGGTTTGGATGAGCGAGGTTTCCGAACGAAGATATCCTTCTTTGTCTGCATCTAATATCGCGACTAGAGAAACTTCCGGTAGATCTAATCCTTCTCGGAGAAGGTTAATTCCGACCACGACATCATAAACCCCGAGTCGCAAGTCGCGTAAAATTTCTAGTCGTTCTAAAGTTTGGATATCCGCATGGAGGTATTGGCCTCGAATGCCATATTCGACCAAGTAACTGGACAACTCTTCAGCCATATTTTTAGTCAGAGTAGTCACGAGAATTCGCTGTTTCTTTTTTACTCGTTTTTGGATTTCTTCCATCAAATCATCGATCTGATTTTTCGTGGGTCGAATCTCAATTTCCGGGTCGAGTAATCCGGTGGGACGAATTAGTTGTTCGGCAACTTGTTTCGAAACCTTTAACTCCCGGTCTTTCGTCGGGGTCGCTGAAACAAAAATTGTTTGGTCGATTTTTTTTTCAAACTCTTCGAATTTGAGCGGTCGATTATCAATCGCGGAAGGCAATCGAAAGCCATAATCAATCAAAGTTCGTTTGCGGGATTGATCGCCCTCATACATGCCGTAAATTTGGGGTAAGGTAATATGCGATTCGTCGATGAACAGCAAGAAATCATCTGGGAAGTAATCGATAAGTGTAGATGGAGGCTCGCCCGGTTTGCGGAAATCAAGTTGCCGAGAGTAGTTTTCTATCCCTGCGACGAAGCCAGTCTCTAAAAGCATTTCCAAATCAAAGTTGGTGCGCTGTTCGATACGCTGGGCTTCGATTTCTTTGCCCTGGGATTTAAAATATTTGATTTGATCAGCCAGTTCTTGGCGGATATTATTGATGGCAGCAAATAATTTTTCTTTCGGGGTCACGAAATGTTTGGCAGGGAAGATGGTAATTTCCTGTCGATCACCAAACTCTTCACCAGTCAGAGGATCATGCTCTGATATTTTTTCTAATTCATCACCGAAGAAACTTAGACTGATGACTTTGTCAGCGGAAGCGGGGATAAATTCAATAACATCACCTCGCACCCGGAAAGTACCACGGGTGAGATTGATGTCATTGCGAATAAATTGGAGGTCGGTTAAACGACGTAAAAATTTATCGCGTTTGATTTCTTCTCCAACTTTCAGTGAGAGGGAAAGCTCGAGATAATTTCCAGGATTACCCAATCCATAAATACAGGAGACTGAAGCCACAATCAGAACATCTTTTCGTGAAAGTAAGCTTTGGGTCGCGGCATTGCGCAATTTATCGATTTCTTCGTTGATTTGGGTCTCTTTTTCGATATATGTATCGCTGCGGGGAATATACGCTTCTGGTTGGTAGTAGTCATAATAAGAAACAAAGTAGTGTACTGCATTATCTGGAAAAAATTCTTGAAATTCATTGGCTAACTGCGCGGCCAAAGTTTTATTATGGGAAATTATCAGGGTGGGTTTCTGAACTTTTTCGATGACATTGGCCATAGTAAAAGTCTTGCCGCTACCTGTGACTCCCAAAAGAGTCTGGTATCGGTGCTTTTTTTCTAATCCAGCCACGAGCTTCTCAATAGCCGTCGGCTGATCGCCACTAGGTTTAAATGGTGAGTGAATTTTGAATTTCATGCCAAATTTTATTGTAGCAGAGGCTTCACAACTCGGTCAATAATTGATATAATTGCTGAAAGTAAAAGTAGGGGTAATGGTCGTCGTTGGCGGGAGGGGACATGTCGCACAAGATCATAGTTGATTTCAGCGCGCTTCTTGCTAAGAAGAGTGAGTGGCAAGGTAAGCATGAAGTAATCGAGGCTCCGGATGCGCTTGAGGGGTTTGAACGCCTCGTCAGAGCCTTCGGGTGCGAGAAGGTCAAGATCATCGACCTCGCTGATCCGGCAGACAAGTTTGTGGCTTGGTCGTGGTTTGCGAGAGTGGGGCTGTTCACGAAGACACGGATCTGTTCCGATCCGTTTCCCACCTCACCGGACTTTAGAGGGTTGGCAAAAATCTGTACTGATTACACGCATGTTGTCACAGCACAGACCGAACTTTTGACCAGCTTGCCGGACAGCTCGGTGCCGTATCGGTATCAGGTCGGACTAGTTTCTCCCGGACTGGTCGAACCCTTCCGTATTATTCCATGCGACAGCTGGAGTAATGCGGTTGAACGTGTGATCGCGACGCTCTAAGCGAACGACCTATTTTCGCCGTCACCCTTCATTTCGAGGTGCCGGCCTTTTTTTATTCTCAAAAATAATCTACTATGCTAATAAATAGTGGCCAAGGAGGCAACATGACGAAGTGGGTTTTAGTGTTGATTCTGTCGCTTGTCAGTGTTCCTGCCTTCGGTCAGGAGCTGCTTTCGCAGTCCGAAGAGAAGACACTGAGGGACTGGATCGAGGCAGTTGAAAAATACCAGCAATGGTACCTCGTCAACCGCAATCGGATCGTCTACACTTTTTGGAGTAACTTGTGGGGCCAGAAAATGGGCAAACGCAAGAAGCTCCCCGGAGTGCCCGAGTGGTTACCAGACCGCTGCGAGAACTGGAAGATGTTTGAAGGCGTACACGGTACGATCGAAGAGGCTTGTAACATCTTGGTGGAACTGGAAAGCGGTTTTACCATTGACCTGGCCAGGCAACAGCAGTTGTTAACCCAGAAGCAGAATGAGATCGTGCCACACACAACCTTCTGGAGACGGTTTCATGTCGATGGGCCCTGGACTTTAGGCGAACTTGGGCCGAGAGTGTGGGGGTTGATAGGTGCACACTGGACTACAATTGAGATCGGGAAACGTACCGGGTTATACCCTATACCTGGGTTTATCATGCTGAGTGTTCCGGACGATACAGACGGGAGGGAGATTAGGGTAGGGCTTTCAGTGGGTGCCAGTTTCCTGATTTCCAATTTCAAGTTCATTAAATTGCCTATGAAGGGACACTTAAACGTTGCGAATGTCAGTATCCAAGGCGGCGACCCCGGAAGAGGTCCTAGTAACATCACAATGATTGGGTGGTCCTCGAGTTGGGGTCAATAACGAACCGAAGTCTCTTTCGGTTCTTTTTTTAATCCAAAAAGAAAAGCGCCAGCAGCAATGAAGCTAGCGCCAGGGAAGCCAGCGATTTTTTTCTATGGGGGCCTCCTTAGGGGGTGGAAGTAATTCATGGGCAATTTCCTGAACCCTGATCCGGCAGGAAGAAGTGTTGCAACTTGGGACGGCAACTGAAGTCTCAATGTAGTACTCAATCGTTGCATTGTCCTTTCCGCATGCCCTACAGATGGCATCGGGTTGGAAACCCGATAGCGGTCGAAAACCTCTCATAGTTCCTCCTCATTTGTCCATACAGTTTAAGCAGTTTTCGTTTTAATATCAAGCAGGTATAATAAGCACATGATAGGTTCAATTAAAGGACAGCTTACTCAAAAAAGCACTAATTACATAATTGTGGAAACTACTGGTGTTGGGTATAAAATTTTTACACCTCAGGTTATCCATGTGCCTTTGAAATTGAATTCGGAAATAAGTTTGCTGATTCATACATATGTTCGTGAAGACCAGATCGCTTTGTACGGTTTTCAAACCCTGACTGAATTAGAATTTTTTGAACTTTTACTTACAGTGTCTGGTGTCGGGCCCAAATCGGCACTCGCGATTATGTCGCTGGCCGAAATAAATATGCTCAAATCTGCGATTGCTTCGGGCGATGCTGCGGTTTTCAAAAAAGTTTCGGGCATTGGAACGAAAACTGCAGAACGAGTCATAGTCGAGCTTCGAGAAAAACTAAAAGATGAAGTCGGCTCCCAGCCAGTGGCCAAAGAACACTCGGATGCGCTGGATGCATTGATTGTGCTTGGTTATTCACAACAAGAAGCAAGACAGGCCTTGAAAGCTGTTCCGAATGATGTGGCTGATTTGCAGCAAAAAATCAAGATAGCATTAAAAGCATTGAGCAAATAATAACCATTGCGAGGAGCTTGCGACGAAGCAATCTTAAAAAAAATCGCCACGCTTCGCTCGCGATGGGATAATCTATGATTTCAAACCTATCAAAAGAAAACTGGGATAAAAAAGTTGTCGACCTAGGTGGGTCGATTTTGCAGTCTTGGGCATGGGGGGAGTTCAACGAATCTTTGGGCCACAAGATTCACCATTTTTCTGATGAAAATTTTATCAATTTAGCCATCGAAACAGCACTGCCGTTTGGTAAAAAGTATCTGTATTGCCCCAGGGGACCTTTGGGAGCAGCAAGTGAAGCATTGCCGGATCTAAAAAAAATCGGGGAAGACCCGAATTTGGTGTTTGCGAGACTCGAGCCCCAGCATGCCATGGATTTACCGCGGGCAGTGAAGGACATCCAGCCTCCACAAAATTGGGTTTTAGGATTAGAAAAAACCGAAGAAGAATTATTGATCGACATGAAGCCCAAGACTCGGTATAATCTCAACCTCGCCCAGCGCAAGGGAGTGTATGTTCGCGAAGGAACCCAAGAAGACCTGCTTACTGTTTGGAAATTATTACTCGAGACTGCTTCGAGAGCGCAATTTCGCCTACACCCCCAAGATTATTATTTAAAAATGTGGGACACTTTGCACCCGCAGCACATGAAAATTTTCATTGCTGAATATCAGGGTCAGCCGCTAGCGGGAATGATCTTAACTTTATTCGGTGATTACGCAGTTTATGCTCACGGCGGCACCAGTATCCAGATGAAAGAAGCGATGGCTCCATATTTGCTCCACTGGGAAGCGATTAAATTGTCGAAAAAACTGGGTTACAAAAATTACGATTTTGGGGGGATCGGCGAAAAAGGCTGGGAAGGTATCACTCGGTTCAAAAAAGGATTCGGTGGAGTCGAGGTTGTTTATCCGGGTGCTTACGATCTCGTGTATTCACCGATTTGGTATACTATGTATAAGCAAGGAAGGACCCTAAGGGGAATTCTCAAAACCAAATAGGCTTGCTTTTCTACGAAATTACGAAAAGGGTACGAAAGTACGAAGATAGTTAGCACATTTCGTATTTTCGTAAAAGTTCGTAGTTTGTAGAAGAAAATTAAACACAAGAATTAGCTTTCAATTTTCATGCAGTACAAAATTGCCGTTTCTGGTTCCGCTATCGATAATTGCACGAGGGGTGCCTTTAAAAAAGCCTACGAAGTAGGTCGCCAAATTGCTTTGCACGGGGCAGTTTTAGTTACTGGTGCGACGATTGGTATTCCGGAATGGTCGACTAGGGGAGCTAAGGCTGCAGGTGGTATTTCGATTGGACTGTCTCCGGCTGTGTCAAAACAAGCGCATGTGAACACCTATAAATTACCCACGAAAAACATGGATTTGATTATTTATACTGGATTTGATTACTCGGGGCGCAACATGCTGATGACCAGGGCTTCGGATGCAATCATTACCATTTGTGGCAGAATCGGCACATTAAATGAATTTACAACGGCGTTTGAAGATAAAAGAGTAATTGGCGTCCTGACTGGTACAGGTGGAATCGAAGAAGATATTCCAGAAATTCTTAAATCCGCAAAACGCGGTAGTAAGCGAATTATATTTGATTCCGATCCAAAGATTTTGGTTGAGAAGGTGATTAAATTGATCAAGATCAACGATAAACAAAAGAGCATGAAATGGACAGAAGCCTTTTAAATCACGTAACATGAAACCCGTAACACGTAACATCGTTTTAGTAATTGATACAACAGATTACGAGAAGACGGTGATTGCTTTGGAGGGAGGAGGGAAGAAGCATCAGTTTCAGTCTAACAATTTATCAGAAAAAATCATTCCTGAAACAAAAAAGTTTTTGAAAAAAAATAAAATTGAGTTTACGGATTTAAAGCAAGTTGAAGTTTTGACCGGAAGTCACTTTTCACGAACCCGGACGACAATTGCCGTGGCGAATGCTTTAATTTTTGCCTTAGGATTACGACAAAAGATGTTTAAGCCACATTATGATCGACAGCCAAATATCACATTACCTCGACGTCCTCAAAAATAGAAATTTTGCCAAACTTTGGGTCTCGCAAATCACTTCGCAGCTGACGAATTACATCCTTAGTTTTGCGATCCTGATCAAAGTTTTCGAATTGACGAACTCCACGATCTCGGTTTCTTTGATAATCATGGCGTTCGGGGTCGCGACTTTGTTTTTTGGGAGTTTGGCCGGTGTTTATGCGGACCGATTTGACCGCCGATGGCTTTTGACCATCATTAATTTTGGCCAAGCTCTAAGTATTGCCTTATATTTTTTGGTCGGTGATGATTTTTGGGGGCTGGTTCTGATAACTTTTCTTTATTCGTCACTCAACCAATTTTATATTCCGGCCGAAGCTCCTTCGATCCCCAGGTTAGTCAAAGAAAATCAGATTTTAATTGCGAATAGTTTCTTTGCGTTTACAAATAGTGCAGCATTGATCATCGGGTTTGCGGCAGCGGGCCCGATGTCATCAGCGTTTGGCCATGCCGCTCCATATACAGTTGGTGTGGGACTGCTAGTGGTAGCCGGATTGGCCACTATGAGTTTACCGTCTCTAAAACCACCGGTGGTTCACGAAAATCCGTATTCATTTTCTAAAATTTGGCATGAATTCAAAGAAGGGATTGCTCATTTTTGGGAAAACTCTCGTTTGCACTACCCCCTAGTGAGTTTGATTGCGATCCAAATTATCAATGGAATGATGATTACGATCGCGCCAGCGTTTATGAAAGAGGCGATAGGGATCAATCTAGACACTGGGTCAATTTTTATCGTAGCACCTCTTGGTATCGGGATCCTGATTGGTGCTGCTTTACTTGGATTTGAAGAACGATTTTTATCCAAACGCCAACTGGTTCGCATGGGATTCTTAGGAATGGGAACCATGCTCGTCGGTCTATCCTTAATCGGATTAGTTGATTTTAAATATGTTTACTATTCTTTTTTCGGACTATTGATTGGGTATTTCAATGCTCATATTTTTGCTCCGAGTCATTCCATGCTCCAAACTCATGCCCACGAACATCTGCGAGGTCGGATTTACGGAGCGTTGTACGTAATGTTGCAAGTGGCGGCAACCCTGCCTACTATCATCATCGGGGTATTAGCCGACGTTCTGCCCATCGCCAGTATGGCCGCAATCCTGGGGGGATTGTTGCTCCTCTATGGTTTACTTGACCCAGTATATCAACGTCGATAATGGTTTTTGTGTTTGCTTTTGCGAATTTAAATAAAGAAAAATTATTAGTCTATATTAAATACAGGCATCTGAAGTTGACTACAAAAACCATTGAAACAGCAAAAGCATCGACGTTGTATTACTGGGCTTGACAATAACTCCAGAATCGCTAAAATATAAATGTGATAATTAACTTAATAAGAATCTAGCCACAAGCGGCTCTTTTTGTATATGCGCAAAAAGAGGGATTATTTTATGTCTTCAAAAAAGAAATTGGCTAATTTGAGCCTAAATTTCAGTGGTGGTAACCCCCAAAAACCATCACGAAAGTTTTTCACCCACATTGAAGAAGTTATGGACATGCCCAATTTGATTGAAGCGCAGCTCCGATCTTACAAATGGTTTTGGGAAAAAGGTTTAAAGGAATTGTTTGAAGAGATCAACTCGATCAAAGATTTTACTGGGAAGAATTTGGAACTGTTTTTTGGGGACTACTTTTTAGATAAACCAAAATACGACGAAAAAACAGCCAAAGAACGAAACACAACTTTTGAAGCTCCACTCTATGTATCGGTGAAGCTCGTAAACAAAGTAACAAACAAAACTAAAACTCAAGATGTTTACCTCGGCGATTTTCCACTGATGACGCCTCGCGGCACATTTGTCATCAATGGAGTGGAAAGAGTAGTTGTCTCCCAACTAGTCAAATCCCCGGGTGTATTTTTTACTGGTGAAGCTGCACGAAGCCGAAATTGGTACGGGGCGAAGATTATTCCGAATCGTGGTGCTTGGTTGGAATTGGAAACCGATATCAATGGTGTAATCAGTGTCAAGATCGACCGCAAGCGCAGAATTCCGGTTTCAGCGCTGTTGCGCGTGTTTAAGTATGGATCAGATGAAGAAATTCTCGCTGCTTTTGCTGATATCGATACCAACCCTGATATGCGCTATATTCAAAATACTTTGGAGAAAGATCCATCCAAAAATCCGGACGAAGGATTTAAGGAAGTCTACAAACGTATTCGTCCAGGAGATCTCGCCACAGTTGATAATGCCAGGTCTCTGATTGAAGCGATGTTTTTCCAATCCGATCGCTATGATTTATCCGAAGTCGGCCGCTACAAACTCAATCAACGTCTCAATATCAAAGATCGAGAAGACCGAATCCTGACCAAAGAAGATTTGACCGACATTATCCGGGAAGTAGTCAGATTAAATAACTCTCAAGAATCCTGGGACGATATCGATCATCTCTCGAACCGCCGCGTGCGATCAGTCGGGGAACTGATCCAAGGCAAATTCCGCATCGGACTCGCTCGTATGAGCAGAATTGCCAAAGATCGTATGAGTTTGGCTGATATCGAGACCGTAACTCCAGCCCAACTTATTCACGTTCGTCCAATTGTTGCTGTGATCCAGGAGTTTTTCTCCTCGTCCCAGCTTTCCCAGTTTATGGATCAGACCAATCCTTTGGCGGAACTGGAACACAAGCGTCGACTGTCCGCGATGGGTCCGGGTGGATTGTCCCGCGAACGCGCTGGATTCGAAGTTCGAGATGTCCATCGTTCTCACTATGGCCGACTTTGTCCGATCACCACTCCTGAAGGACCGAACATCGGGTTAGTCGCACATTTGGCCAGTTATGCTCGCATCAATGATTTTGGATTTATTGAAACTCCCTACAGAAAAGTCGTGAAGAAAGATGGCAAAGCCCAAGTCACAGATGAACTGGAGTACTTGGATGCTTACGAAGAGCAGTTTTCAGTAATTGCGCAGGCCAATGTCAAGATGGATGAAAAAGGATTTTTCACTGAAAGTCGAACTTCGGTTCGAGTTCATGGTGAACCATCGATTGCTGAAACATCAGAGATTAATTATGTCGAAGTTTCACCAAAGCAAATTATTTCTGTCACGACTTCCCTGATTCCATTCCTAGAACACGATGATGCCAACCGTGCTTTGATGGGATCGAACATGCAACGTCAGGCAGTGTCCTGTATCAAACCACAATCTCCAGTTATCGGAACCGGAGTTGAAGCCAAAGCTGCTTATGATTCGGGCCAAGTGGTAATTGCTGAAAGCGATGGCACTGTGTTGAGTGTTACCGGGGACAAAATTGTCCTGTCTGATGGTGGCAAAAAGAAAGAATATTCCCTCCAAAAATTTGTCCGATCTAACACCTCAACTTCGATCAACCAACACGCCACTGTCAGAAAAGGTCAAGAAATAAAAGCCGGAACTCCGATTGCTGATGGTGCTGCGATTGAAGATGGTGAATTGGCTTTGGGTCAAAACATGCTCGTCGCTTTCCTGTCCTGGGAAGGTGGAAATTATGAAGATGCTATTTTGATCTCGTCCCGAGTTGTCGAAGAAGATCGCTACTCCTCGATTCACATCGAGGACTTTAAAGTGGATGTTCGGGATACGAAATTGGGTCCTGAAATTATCACCCGCGATATTCCAAACGTTGGAGAAGAAAAATTGAAAGATTTGGATGAGAATGGCGTGATCCGAATTGGAGCGCAAGTCAAAGCCGGTGATATATTGGTAGGAAAAATCACTCCAAAGGGTGAAACTGACCTGACTGCAGAAGAAAAATTATTGCGCGTGATCTTTGGTGAAAAATCTCGTGACGTCAAAGATACTTCTCTGACTCTGCCTCACGGTGAGTACGGAAAAGTAGTCCATATCCGAGAATTTTCTCGTGAACAAGGTGATAAATTGCCATCCGGAGTGATCAAATCCATCCAAGTTTCAGTAGCAGTGCTTCGTAAAATCCAGGTTGGAGATAAAATGGCTGGCCGACACGGGAACAAAGGTGTTATCTCTCAAGTTATTCCAGTCGAGAACATGCCGTTTATGGCTGATGGCACTCCAGTCGATATTATTTTGAATCCATTGGGGGTTGCGTCTCGTATGAACATCGGACAGATTTTGGAAACTCACTTAGGATTGGCTGCTGATAAACTCGGTTTCAAAGTGGCGACCCCGCCGCTAGATGGAGTACCGGAAGAAACAATCAAAGAACAGTTAGTCAAAGCAGGTTATCCAGAAGATGGCAAACTCGTCCTTTATGATGGGAAGACTGGCCAGGCTTTTTCTGAAAAAGTTACTGTCGGGATTATCTACATGTTGAAACTTCACCATTTGGTAGACGACAAGATGCACGCTCGTTCCACCGGTCCTTATTCATTGATTACCCAACAGCCTTTGGGCGGTAAAGCTCAATTCGGCGGCCAGAGATTTGGAGAAATGGAAGTCTGGGCCCTGGAAGGATATGGAGCTGCGCATACATTGCAAGAAATGTTGACCATCAAATCTGACGATGTGGTGGGACGCGCGAAAACTTACGAATCGATCGTCAAGGGTGAACCAATCAAGAAGCCAAATGTCCCTGAATCGTTCCGAGTTTTGGTCAAAGAATTACAATCACTCTGTCTAAACGTCGAATTAGTAGGCGAAAAATTGGCCACAGACGAAGTTGACCAAGCTGGAGAAATCAGACAGCTCGCTACCACCGATGAAGGACGCCTGGACGATGAAAAAACTATTGAATTAGTAGGTGAAAAGGTCGCAGATAAGAAAAGGAAAGGGAAGAAATAACTAACTTTACGAATTACGAATAGCAGCGAATATACTAATCGCTAACCCAATTCGTAAATTCGTAAAAATTAGTAATTAGTAAACATATGGTACAGCAAACTGAAGAATTTAAAGCGGTTAGACTAAAACTGGCTTCTCCAGCAGACATTTTGAATTGGTCTTACGGGGAAGTGACCAAGCCAGAAACCATCAATTACCGCACCCAACGTCCAGAAAAAGACGGTTTGTTTGATGAGAAAATTTTTGGGCCAATCAAAGACTGGGAATGTTATTGTGGTAAATACAAACGGATTCGCTACAAAGGAATTATCTGCGATAAATGTGGAGTCGAGGTCACTAGAGCTTCTGTTCGCCGTGAACGGATGGGGCATATTAAACTTGCCGCACCAGTGGCTCACATATGGTTTTTGCGCGGAGTCCCATCCAGACTGGGGTTGGTCCTGGATTTGTCTGTCCAAGAATTGGAAAAAGTTGTTTACTTTGCTTCCTACATCATTACATCAGTGGATGAAGAGGCCAGAGCGCAAACCATGGAGCAGATTGAACGCGAATTCAAAGCCAAAGGTAAAGAAATTGATAATCGTTACGAAAATTTGATCAACCAGAATAAGGATAAAGACGAAGCTGAAACTGTCAGAGTGAAAGAAATGTGGACCAAAGAATCGGAACATTTGGAATCCATCCGCGATTTGGCCCGATCAGAACTGAAATCCATCAAAAAGTATCAAATTATTTCAGAATTAGAATATCGGGATTTATCCCTCAAATATGGCCCAGTGTTCCAAGCAGGGATTGGCGCATCTGCCATTGTCCAACTCGTCGAAGAGATTGATTTGGAAAAATTGTTTGCTGATTTACAAGAAGAAATCGCGACTGCGGAAGGTGTCAATAAGCGCAAGCTCATCAAGCGATTGAAATTGGTGAAGTCCATGATCCGCTCTGGCATCCGACCAGAATGGATGATTATTTCTAACCTGCCAGTAATACCTCCAGATTTGCGACCAATGGTTCAACTCGATGGGGGACGCTTTGCCGCTTCAGATTTGAACGATTTGTATCGCCGAGTTATCAACCGCAACAATCGCTTAAAAAAACTTTTAGAAATTGGTGCACCAGAAGTTATCACCCGTAACGAAAAGCGGATGTTGCAAGAAGCTGTGGATGCTTTAATTGATAACTCGATTCGACATGGCAAAGAAGTTACTGCTTCCACGGGACAGAAACGCAAACTCCGATCATTGGCTGACATGTTGAAAGGTAAACAGGGGCGATTCCGACAAAATTTGCTGGGGAAGCGTGTCGACTATTCTGGACGCTCTGTTATCGTCGTTGGGCCAAAATTGAAATTGCACCAATGTGGGTTGCCGAAGAAAATGGCTTTGGAATTATTCAAGCCTTTTGTCATCTCTAAATTAATCCAACGTGAATATGCCCACAATGTAAGGTCAGCCAATCGATTGATCGAACAGGGAGCCACAGTCGTTTACGATATTTTAGAAGAAGTAACCAAAGATCACTACGTGCTGCTTAACCGTGCTCCAACCTTGCACAGACTGGGTTTCCAAGCCTTCTTGCCAGTATTGATTGAAGGTAAAGCTATCCAGATCCACCCCATGGTTTGCGACGCTTATAACGCTGACTTTGACGGGGATCAGATGGCTGTACACGTTTCATTGACTGCCGCGGCCCAAGAAGAAGCCAAGCGCATCATGTTATCGGCGAAAAACTTGCTCAAACCAGCATCAGGTGAACCGGTGATGATGCCGACCAAGGATATGGTGCTTGGTTGTTATTGGCTGACCCGCATCCAACCTGGCCAAAAAGGTGAAGGCATGACATTTGGCAGTCCGCAAGAAGCAATTTTAGCTTATCAATCAGAAGTTGTGACACTCAAAGCCAAAGTTAAAATTCGTTTGACTGATGGTTGGGGGAATGGTGGACTGACTGAAACCTGTGTCGGCAGAATTTTGTTTAACCAACTCTTACCAGAAGGCGTTCGATTTATTAACGATGTCATGGATAAAAAGAAACTTCAGCAAACTATCCAAATCGTGTATCGAGATTACGGTATTGAAACAACCGCGGAATTGTTGGATGAAGTTAAAGCCATGGGCTTCCACTACATGACCAAATCCGGATTGTCCTGGGGCATGAGCGATTTGCGCGTCCCAGAAATGAAAAAAGGATTAGTTATCGATGCTGACAAAGATGTATTGGAAACATATGAACAATACCGTATGGGACTACTTACCGAAACGGAACGCAAAAATCGAGTTATCGAAATTTGGGCCCAGGTTCGTGATCGATTGGCCGAAGCTGTGACTCACACTTTGGATGAATACGGATCTGTTTATCAAATGATCACGTCGGGCGCCAGAGGTTCGATTTCCCAGCTCGCCCAGATGTCTGGGATGAAAGGTTTGGTTACCAACCCAGCCGGAGAAGTTATCGAATTGCCAGCCAGGGATTCTTTCAAAGAAGGCTTAAATATTTTGGAATATTTTATTTCCACTCACGGATCCAGAAAAGGTATGACTGATACCGCTCTTCGAACCGCGGACGCTGGATACCTGACCCGTCGATTAGTTGACGTGGCACAAGACATTGTCGTCAATGCCGAAGACTGTGGAGTTGCGGAAGGTAGAATCATCACCCGCGTTTCGTCAGAAGCACTGGGTCGTCCTCTCTCTCGAAGAATTTTTGGTCGTGTACTCGCATCCGATGTCATGGATGCAGATGGGAAAATAGTGTCAGAAGCAGGAACCCTAGTTGATGACCGATTAGCCCTGGAAATTGAAAAATCAACAGCTAATTCCATCGAAGTTCGCACAGTACTTCGCTGTAAATTGACTCGCGGCGTTTGTGCCAAATGTTATGGGTATGATTTGGGCTTTAACAAGCCAGTGGAACAAGGTGCAGCTGTCGGAATTGTCGCGGCTCAAGCCATTGGGGAGCCAGGAACCCAGCTCACCATGAGAACCTTCCATACTGGTGGTGTGGCTGGACTCGACATCACTCAAGGTTTACCTCGAGTCGAGGAATTACTGGAAGCTCGTGAACCAAAAGGACAAGCCGTGATTACTGAATTGGACGGATTCGTATCTTCCATCAAACCATCTCCGAAAGAAACGGTAATTCGCGTCGAAGCTAAAGACGTCGCGATGGATGAATACATGCTCGGTGGCGCTAAATTGCAACTTACTGCTGGCGAAAAAGTTAATACTGGTGACCCACTCTATACCAATGATCAAGGCGAAGTTGTGAAAGCCATTGCCGCAGGAATTGTAAAATTAGGCACCGATAAATTGACGGTAGTTCGTGAGTCAGAAAACTTCCAAGAATATTCTGCTCCAGCTGGTTTCAGCGTCTTGGTTAAAGAAAAAGATTTAGTTTACAAAGGCCAACCATTGACTGAAGGTAACCTTAACCTACATCAACTCTTTGCTTTGAAGGGAATTGAGGCTTGCCAAGACTACATCATCAAAGACGTGCAAGAAATTTATTCTTCCCAAGGGCAGAATGTCAACGAAAAGCACATTGAAATTATTGTCCGCCAGATGTTTAGCAAAGTTCGGATTGCCGAATCCGGGGATACAGATTTACTCGCTGGTGATCTAGTCGATAAATCTCGATTACAGCTGGCCAATGAAAAAGTTGGCAATGGCCGAATTGCTGAAGCCGAACAGCTACTCATGGGTATCACGAAATCTTCTCTCAACACTGAATCGTTCTTGGCCGCGGCATCCTTCCAAGAAACCACCCGTGTCTTGATTGAAGCTGCTGTAACTGCGAAAACGGATTATCTCCGTGGCTTGAAAGAAAACGTGATCATCGGTAAATTGATTCCTGCTGGGACGGGCTATCGCGCTGATGCTTTGGCTGAAAAAGAAGCCGCCGAGCTGGCGGATAACGCAATAGTATAACGCTCGGATTGAAATTTTTGTGAACGTAAAAATCTGCAGTTTGTTATGTACTTAGAAGTAGATTTTTACCTGCCTACCGGCAGGCAGGCTCGCTTTGCGATTTCTGAGGAAATACGCAAAGCGTCCAAAAATTTAATCCTCGCTCAAACATTAAAATGAAAACTACCCCGGACCTGCCTACCGGCAGGCAGGCTTGATCCGGGGTCTTATATTCCGTATACTATCCCTATGAATAAACGAATTTATCAAATAATAGTTCTAGCCTTGCTAGTCGTTATCGCCTGGCTGCTTTGGCCGAAATTAAGTGAACCTCAACCCCAAACGGTTGATATTAATCCTGATGGTCAGGTCTTTGAAGAAGAGGAACATGCTCAACTCCCAGTTGTCTTAGACTATCCGCTGTTTGGCGCTTTGGTTAGCAGTCCTATGGGAGTGAGCGGGAAAGCTTTGGGTTCTTGGTTTTTTGAAGCCAATATCCCAGTAACACTAAAAGACGAGAACGGGAAAGTGCTAGCTCAACAAGGATTCCAAGCGATTGGTGATTGGATGGTAGAGGGTTATGTGCCATTCGCAGGAACTCTGGTTTTTGATCCAGGTGATGCAGAATTTGGAGTATTACTGATTGAACGAGATAACCCATCAGGCCTTCCAGAAAATGACGCCGCCTTTGCCATTCCCGTGCGCTTTAAGTAGTAAAGAGTAATTAGTAATAAGTAATAAGAATTTAAAACTGCGGGATAGCCGCAGTTTTCTAATTACTTTTTACTCCTTACTTATTACTTGGCCAGGATTCAACCATGAGTAAATCCTTATGATTCATCTGCCAAATGGTTTCTGTGACGAATGGCATGAATGGATGGAGAAGTTTGAGATTGGTTTCCAGGATTTCTCGAAGCATGCGCTGTGTCGAAGCTTTAGTTTCCGGATTTGCCAATTTTGCTTTTGATTCCTCGATGATTTTATCGGCAAAAGTGTGCCAGAAGTAGTGATAGAGGTCTTCGGCAGCGTGAGCTAAAGCATATTTATTCATCTGATTCGTCGCAGTGATAATTATTTGATTAAGATCATTTAGAATATTTTCATCATCACTGTGGAGTTTTGCACTAGGGTCGTATCCTTCCGTGTTTTGCATGACAAACCTGGCGGCGTTCCAAATTTTATTGGCAAAGTTGCGATAACCTTTGACTTTTTGTTCGGACAGTGGTAAGTCATTGCCCGGAAGATTGCCCACTAGTAAAGCCATACGTAGTGCGTCATTGCCGTAAGTATCGATAACACCTAATGGATCTATGACATTGCCTTTGGATTTACTCATTTTTTGTCGATCTTTATCCCGGACCAATCCGTGAAGGTAGACATAACTAAACGGTGGTTTACCAGTTTTGTATTGACCAAACATAATCATGCGTGCGACCCAGAAAAAGATAATGTCCCAGCCAGTTTCTAAAACTCGCGTTGGATAGAAAGTTTCAAAATCTTTTTCTCCCAATGCCATGAGTGTGGCGTATGGCCATTGGCCAGAAGAAAACCAAGTATCAAAAGTATCAGGATCTTTTTCCCATCCCTCTCCTGGTGAATCTTCTGAAATTTTTACTTTATCTCCTTTGTACCAAGCTGGAATCGGGATGCCCCACCAGGTTTGTCGGGAGATGGGCCAATCACGAATTTCATTGAGCCAAGTTTTCAAAAAATTAGCTTTGCTTTCAGGATTAATCACGACTTCACCAGATTCGATGGCGTCTTTGATTTTGTCGCGCAAAGCTTTGCCTTTGATTTCTTTCGTCATCGCGACATACCACTGGGGTATGACTTGAGGCTCGATGAGGTTACTGCACTTATAACAAAGCTGGACATTGTGTTTGTAATTTTCATCAACTTTTTCTAGAAGTCCTTTGGCTTTCAGTTTTTCGATTATTTTCGGTCTCGCTTCCAGAATTTTCACACCAACAAACTCGCCAGCGATAGGTAAAAGCTTCCCTCGTTTATCGATAATTTGTTCAAAATCAAGTTTATGACGCTGTGCTATTTCAAAGTCGGTAGCATCATGGGCTGGGGTAATAGTCATCACGCCTGAACCAAATTCAGGGTCTACCGCCTTGTCTTTGATGACGGTAGCTGTGATCGGGCCATTGATCCATTCGAGCTCGATTTTTTGGCCGTTTTTGTAGTCTTGGTAGCGTTTGTCATCTGGATGCATAACTACGTATTTATCGCCAAATTTTGTTTCTGGTCTAGAAGTCGCTATGGTAAATGGACCATATTTGAAATAATAGAATGGTTCGGTTCGTTCTTCATATTTGGTTTCCAGATCAGAGAGTCCGGTTTGGTGTTTCGGACACCAGTTACAAATACGATTGTCGCGGTAAATCAAACCGTCGTTGTACATTTGTTCAAAAGTTTCGTAGACGATTTTGATAATTCTTGGATCTAGAGTAAACATATTTCGAGACCAGTCAGCAGAAGCCCCTAATCTTTTAATTCCATCTTCAGTTTGTTTTTTATTCTCCTGGACGAAATCCCAGATCTCTTTATAAAATTCCTCTCGTGTCATTTGAAAACGAGAGCGACCCTCTTTTTCTAGTTTTTTTTCAAACACCACTTGGGTCTCAAATCCAGCGTGATCGGTCCCTGGCAACCACAAAGTTTTTTTGCCCAGCATACGTTGGTAGCGAATAATTGTATCTTGCAAAGTAAATCCGAGTGCGTGACCGACATGAACTTGACCGTTGGCATTGGATGGCGGCATGATGATAGTGAAAGGTTCACCTTCTAGGTTATCGGGATTGAAATAACCAGAAGACTCCCAGAGTTTGTAAATCTCAGATTCTTTCGATTGGTCGTAATGTGTAGAAATTTCTTTGGTCATAAAAATAACACCACTACTTGGTGTTTAAGATTCTCACATTTGAGAAAGGTACCAGCTTAAACTATACTTAATTTACTAGGTTTACGGTTAGCGCCGGCGAGGTCTACTAATAGCGGCTAATTGCTATATTCTACTCGCAGTGTTCCAGCTCCAGTTTTTCAAACTGGGGCTGGAGAAACAAAGTGACAGCTTTGTTCGTTACACTTTTATGAATTGTTGATTGTAAAATCTGCTTGAATTATAGCTTGAGCCGATTTTCGAGTCAATAAGGAGGACAGGTCATGGCTACGCAGATTCAGCGAGGACTAAGAGCTCTCGCCGAATTGCGGGAGCTATGTAAGTTAGGAAACCTCGGACCAGTCGTTTTGAAGCAATTCCTGAGGCTTCTGGACGTACATGAATCCGAGGTAGACACTAGGCTTCGGACTCTTGATAGAGAGATTAAGGCGTTGCGGGCTAGAGTAATCGATTACGAGCGGATTCAGGAGGAGCTCAAGAAGAAGGACGAGTGGGGACTGTGGAACCCAAATGTTTTTAAGAAAGAGATCCTACCAGAGTTCATTCAGTCTGTCATAACTGATCGTCGTGATCTCGAAGAATGGGAAATCGATGGTGACGATGCCAAGGCCGCACTTTGGATTCTGGACATCAACAAGCTCAAGAGAACCAACGACGAGATCGGTCACTGGGCTGGAGATATCCTGATTCAAACTCTTATCGAGCTGATCAACGATGTCCGTCGAGCTGACGGTGTCGCCGCCGCTCGCATCGGAAACGGCGACGAATTTGCCGTGTTGCAGAAAAAAATCAAGAAATTTGTGCATGCCCATCACACTGCGACGCGCGTCAAATACGAATATCGACAGCGAGCCTGGGAGCGAGTAAAACAAGGGTGTAAGGATCGTGGTCTAATGCCACCTTCTCTGGATCTGATTAATTCTGAGGTTTCGGTCGGTGTCGTGGTATTAGATCTATCGACTTTACACTCGGGCGCTCTCGTGGATCCGGATCAGCTTGCGCAAACGTGGCTTGATCGTGGTGATCAAGTCATGTATAGAAACAAACGAGAGGAGACATCCCACATTTGTTCTATCGCAACAGCTGTAAAGGACGGCGAGTTGGTACAAGTAGAGCCGAAGATCCGCATGGCTCTCGAAGGCCTACTTGATACGGATTAAACGGCATTGTCAGCCAAGGCTGCGGTGTCGTTCTTTTTTTGATTATTTTATTTTCAAATTTGGTTCGACTCCGAAGTTTTTGTCCGCCAGTTGGCGGATTGCTTTCTTGGTTTTTAATCGATAATAAGCGGCGAGTCCGATCATTGCTGCGTTGTCAGTACAGTATTCAAGTTTGGGAATAATAGCGTTTAGCTTATAGCTTTTAGCTAATAGAGAAAATCGCTGTCGCAGCAGTGAATTGGCAGCAACTCCGCCGCCGAGCATGATTGTTTTGGGTTTGTATTGTTTGACCGCTTTTTCTGTTTTCGATATCAGCACATCGACGATGGCTTGCTGAACGGAAGCCGCTAAATTAGATTTAAGAATTAAGTTCAAAGATTTAAGCTGTTGGACTTTATACAAAACGGCTGTTTTCAGTCCTGAAAAACTGAAATTAAAATTACTGGAGTTAATCATAGGCCTCGGGAAATCAAAAGCTGCAGGGTTTCCATTTTTCGCTAGTTTCGAAATCATCGGACCACCTGGATAGCCCAGTCCCAGCATTTTTGCAGTTTTATCAAACGCTTCACCAGCCGCATCATCGACAGTTTCTCCCAAGATGCGGTATTTACCATGGCCCTTAACTTCGACTAACAGGGTATGACCTCCCGAAACAATCAATATTACAGCTGGGAATTTAATATTTTGTTCAACGAAGTTCGCGTAAATGTGCGCTTCCAGATGATTGATTGGGATAACAGGAATATTTAATGCTGCACCTAAAGCTTTCGCTGTATCGATCCCGACCATGAGTGAAGTCATAAGCCCCGGTCCTTGGGTCACAGCAATGTAGTCAATATCTGAAAGTTTAGTTTTGGCTTTTTTTAACGCCAAATCAATCGTCGGAATAATCGCAGTAATGTGACTCCGGGCAGCGACCTCGGGCACGACACCTCCGTACCTCGCGTGGAGTTTCGCTTGGGAGGCGATGATATTCGATTTGATACGAGGGTCACCCTCGATCACTGCGGCGGCAGTTTCATCGCAGCTGGTTTCAATAGCTAAGATGGATAGGTTGTACATATGGGGATCTTTAAACACTAAAGCACACGAATATTAGCACGAATTTATACTAAATAAAAACTACGTAGTTACCTACGTAGTTTTTATCATGCCCACCTTTACGGCCGGCTCACGTAATCGACTCGGTCAGTACGGCTTCCCAAAAAGAATAGTCTTACTATCACCCAGGCGAGTAAGGAATAAACTGCCATGGCAATCAGGGTATTCCATTCAAAGATACCGCCGGAAGCGTCAGTGCGAACGTTACGAACTACATTCACAAATGGTGCTAACAGCGGGGCTGAAGCGCGATAAATAAAATCTGTAAATCCAGCTCCAGGATTTGCCGCAATTAATTTCAGAATAAACCGGAGTGCCAGGAAGACATTGACTACACCCAAGATAGTCCAAACAATCCTAGCTGCATAATGCGTCGTTGGTTCTTTTTCTATTATAATATCTGCCATAATTACTCCCTGCCTGCCGGCAGGCAGGCTTGATTAATTATGGCTATATTTTGGGTTATTTAAACTAAGAGAACAATTGTGACAAGTTACAACTGCTTCGTTTCAGAGGCGAGCAGTTCTTGTCGGGATTTTAAGAAGAAGTAACCAACTGTACCGAAGGTGATCAGAGGGGAGAGCCAATGCGGGATATGGTAACCAAAGCTGTCCAATAGCATAATGGCGCCTAAGAATAAAATAGAATACATCGCCCCGTTTTTGAGATATTTATAACGTTTGATACGTTCGATGTTGCTGACTGTTAATTTTCGCAGGACGACTGCGCCTAATCCGTTGCCAAGCAGAATCAGTGGCACGGAGAAAGTGAATGCGAATGCTCCGATGACTCCGTCGATAGAGAAGGTCGCATCGAGTACTTCCAGGTAAGCGACCTTACTAACATCGGAAATATTTCCGGTGATCATCTTTTTTTCCTGCTCTTCAGCGTATGTTCTGAAGCCGTGGATGATGAAGAAAGATGAAGAACCTAGAACTGCTCCAAATGCCAATAATGGATTTTCTTTCAATGCGAACCAAACGACAAATGCCAAAATCATTGAAACGAGGGCAAAAAACCAAGCTCCTTGGCGTTGGAAAAATCGTTCCCCCCATAATCCATAATTTTTTGGTTCCAAAAATAACCAGTGTAAGAAAAGAAATACCAAAAACATACCACCACCAATAAGTAGGATGGGAGAAGACTGCTCGACTGCGGCAATTACCCGCGGATCATTACTAAAAGTTGCGGTCAAAGAACCCATAAATCCTAAACCGGGGTTGGCCGCCCAAACTATAACAAGCGGCAGAAGTCCCCTGACTAAAAATACAGCAATTAAAATACCCCACAACAAAAACCACCGACGGGCACGTTGGCCCATAGTAGAAAGCACTTCAGCATTGATAATAGCGTTATCGACGCTAGTGATGATTTCAAATAACGACAGCCCAGCGACTGTCAGAAGTAATGCCCAGATTTCCATAGTCTTTATTATACCAGAAAACTCATGAAGTATTGAAAAGCGTCTGTTTTTACTATATACTATCAAGGCTTAAAACGAGGCCCTATCGTCTAATGGTTAGGACGCCAGGTTTTCATCCTGGTAATCGGGGTCCGATTCCCCGTGGGGCTGCCAAGAAAAAATCTCACCATCTGGTGGGATTTTTTCTATTAGGCATATTGAATTTATCGTTGCTGGATTCGTTTCAGAAGCGGATAGCCAAAAAAGATCATCAGCACCGCGTCCACGGCAAAGTTGAAATAAATTTCATAATAGATTGAGAATGACGCTTCAATTATAAGCCAAGAGAATAAGCTGTAGAGCATTACTTTCATTAATGTAATATCACCATTTCGGAAAGCAAGCCGTCCGACAAAGAATAACAGGACAAAGAAACCTATCATTGTTGATCCGTAAACGCCATTTCCCCAGGGTACCAATACATCTTTGGATACCGGTAGGATTCCCAATCCAAAGAATGAGTAGACAATACCAAAAATCATTCCAATAACTGAAAGAACACTGAACCATTTAATTAAAGTCTTATCATTCATAATTTTATTATACCAAATATACTATAAGGTAAAATAAAAAGTAGACTCTTTCAAGTCTACTTTTTTGAGGTTAGTTTATCGTTCAATGAAGGAAGGAACTTTTTGATTAGACGGGGTAACAACTATGTAGTCTTTATCATAAACTGAAGTATCACCCGGGTCAGCTGTTCCCGCTGTTTCAAATGTGACTATCTGACTGTTTTCGATTTCAACGCGAACCTTCATGTTAAGGGACGTTTGGGAAGAGATACCATATATTTGGAAACTTATTGAATTCGAGTCGCTAGAGATTACTTGACAGCTATAGCACTCAAAACTATTTGGTATCGCTGGGTCATAGACTGCATTAGTTACGGTATTGGTAAGGTCTGCTTGAGGTGCATACACTCCCCCAGCATTTTGGAGGAGGATCTGATAAGTTAGGATATCGCCATTTTTTATTTTGGTTTGAGTGGTGTAAGCAACTTCATTTACTGCAATAAGATTAATTGTTGCAATGACTTGGGCTAGGCAACTTAGTGTAGTATGATTTAAAATCGTTGCTGGCGATTCTACACTTCCGATGAAAGCTTTGGCCGTGTAAATATAAGTTTGACTGGGATTCAGATCTGGATCATTGAACCACTCATTGTTTGGAATAAATACTGGAGTGTCATCTGTGTGAACCAGAGCCCCATCTCTATAAATTTCAATTTTATCAGCCGAAGGACCTGACTCGTTTGGGTTTGCTGAATAATATAGTCCAACAAACGGCAGGCCATTATTACAGTAAGAATACCCAAAATCGAGATTTGGAGCTGGTGGCACTCCACTGCTTAGATCAAATGCTGCACAAATTGCTTTTACTCCATGAGGATTGGGATTATAATAGGCTGAATGTATTGCTGCAACAGTAGAAACTTCCTCGGCAATTACAAAGTTAGTATTAACTGTGGAAATGAGCCATTCTTTATTTAGTGGTAAATCAGGGGTTGGATTGCTAGTTAGTTCATCTTCGCCTGCAAGCAAAACCATGGTTACTTGTTCGTAATCTTGATCAGGAGTGAGGCCAGTGCGATCATCAAAGGTCGCGACAGTAATATTGTATGTTCCTGCGGGTATAGTAACATCATTATTTACGACAATTGATTGCTCCCAAGACCCATTATCAATTAAAGCGTCATCAGTTCTATCCATAAGCGGGACAACTATCCGTCCGGCTTGCGCACCTAATGGGCAATAGTCAGGATATGATCCGACAAATGTCTCAAGGTTTGATCCTGGGATCACATTAATGTTACCGCCGTTAGAGTTCCATCCTACGGCTATGTTGTCATTGGAGTAAGCTTCTTTCTGTCTCGCTTCGATAAAGTAGCGTTGACCAGATACGAGCTGTATCGGTTCTGAAGCTTGGGATGGATATTTATTCCACTCAAGCGGTGCTGTATAATTACTCGAGTCTGTTGCATTGGTGGCAATCAAAACCCGATCGTAAGGATTGTCATTTGGACTTAGAAACAAATCAGCGTTATCATCTCCTGCAATATAAAAAGTATAATCAGCAGTTAGAGAAGGAACGACATAGCCATAGGTGTGAGAGCCGTACCAGTCATCTGTATTTGTTGGGCCTTCAAAACTGGAAAGTTCCGAAGTCCCACTTGGATTAATTGGATAACTACTGCCATTAATTAAATCGTAAATTGTTGGCCCACCTGTTACTGGTGACCAATAGTCGCGTCGAATCGTACCCGCATTCGCCGGTGTGACGAATGTCAGTAATAATCCGAGAACAGTGATCGATGCTAAAGTAGTTTTTATTTTATTTGGCATGGATTAATAAGTTACTTTTAAATTAACTTCCGTCCCGGTGGGAATTTTATTCAAACGTAGTGTAGCACGATAGGCTTGTTTGCTTGCCACGATTAAATTATTTTTTGTGTCATCAGTTTCCAGAGTCCAGGAGTTGTTCAGTAAGCTAGTTCGATAGCCACTAAAAACTAAGCCGACTCGATTATTGGTATTGAATCGGGTCTGAACCACGGTTTTATTCCCTTCCTTCGTGACAGTGAAGTTTTGACCTTGAGAGTCAAACAACATTAGTTCCCGCGGGAATTCATTGGTATAGAGAGTCGGTTGAACCGGTTGGGGTTCGTACGGATTACTGAAAACCGACCGATTTTGGCTTGTTAATTGGAGATACCAGAGGATAACAACCAGTCCGATAATGACCAAAACCCATAGCAATAACTTTTTACTATTGATTATCATTTTTTTAAGTTTATGTTTATTTCGTAATGTCATCTAACTTTCACATATATTATAGCATAAAGTAGAGATATGTGCAAGTAAAGATCCCGAGAACGATTCGAAGCAATGAACTAAGTTTGTACTTCGATATATAAAACATATGTTCTAGCGCTTCGATGGTTATATTTAAGATAATTCCGAAAACTGCAATAATAATTAAGACATCCAGTTGCGAACTAAATTGCTCCTCTCCTAATTGCTGGCTTAAGAAAGTTAGAACCAAGCCCAATGTCAGGGGAATGGCGAGCGCGATTAAGTATTTTCCCACATGCGTGGTCGATCGAACAACACCACTCGCAAATTGCATGGAAGGCGAAAGGAACCCCAGAACACTAAAGCCGATGGCAACCGCTTTATCGAAACCTTGGTAGTGAGACGTAAATTTTCTGCGGCGGCGATACTCCTCTAATCCCCGCAGAATTAATCCGATGAGCACGAACTCTGCTAAGAGCAGCAGGAGCTTTATGAGCAATGATTGTGAACCCAGCATCAAAAATGCCAAGCTTAGTGGAATAGTTGCAATCAAAACAATATCAGATACTAACAAATCAGTTTCTGATTTTTGATATTCAGTTATTTTTCTTTTTCGAATTTTGGCCCAGACAGCATGCAAGACATATTTGCATTCATCCCAGGAATAGACTACTGTAAGCAGAAGGATTAGCAGCAAAAGTCTGGTCATATGGGTCAATTAATTTAACTGTATATGTTAGCAGAAATTGACGTCAGTGTCAATGCCTGGCTATACTACAAAACATGAACATGCTATCTCCCAACCAAGCTATAGCGGATCTAATTGGTGAGCAATTTATCGATTGGATTAACCAATACGTGCCACAGGAAATGCAATCCTGGGCGATTTTGGAGGAAATGAGTACGACTCAATCCAAATCCGAAAAAATCAAGAAATTCGTCCTTCAGGTTTTTTTGGCAAACGAGGCTTTTTTGGGGAGCCGAGAAGGCGATCCAGGATTTTTGCGGTTTGCTATAGCTAATTTATCGGAATCAGACGACCCCTTAGCCGAAACCGCCCTGACTATTTTGGAAAATCGCCGCACCGAGGAGTTGGTCGGACATAGCGTTGAGCAAGGGATTCTGAAAACCAAATCACGAGAGCAATGGGTCATTCTTTTGTTGACGCTAGGTTTCTCCCCAGAAGAAATTGAGCGTGCCGAACCCAAAGAACCAACGCGGAATTTTATCGCGGAACTTTCCGAAATTTATTCGACAGGAGAGTGGCAAACAGCGGTTGGAGCTTTCGCGGCTTATGATATCTCCGAAAATGTCATACGCAAAGCCATGCAGCAAATGTTGGTCAAGTTAGGCTTGAACCATAAAGATTTAGAAATATTAAATACAGAAAACAACTCTTCCATGATTTTAGAAAAGGTGACATTCGACCTCGAATCGAAAGAATTAGTTTGGCAGGGGGTGATGCGTCAGTTAGAAATCCGCAAGGAGTTTTTAACTGATTTAGAAAAGTATTTGGTCTGATTCCGATTCTGGATTTTGGAAGCGTTTGATTTCCAGTCGAGCTTTTTCTCGGCTGTTTTTAATTTGCTCTAAATGTTGGTGAATTCTTGCTTTCGTTTCTTCATCTTCTGTTTCGTCTTCTAATTTTTGAATTATTTTTTCACGATCCGCCGCTTTTTTTTGCAAGTTATCCAAAATTACTTCCAGTTTTGCCGCCTGTTTGGTTTTGCCTTTGGCTTCTAACTTTTGCTTGTTTTTGGAAATTTCTTGCACTGCGCGCATCAAGCTTTCATCGGACTCTTTGATAGTTTCGAGGCTCTTCGTTCCGGGCGCTAGATTGACTGCATCCAAAGCTTCGAAACGCTGGTCAACAATATAATCTCTAACTTGCGCGCGCTGTTCTGCTGGCATCGGCAAGCTTAAAATAACAGATTCCCCCGCTTTATTTAAGGCAAAGAGTTTGTCCCCCGGAACTTGGTTGGAGGCGAAAGCAAATGTCGCGGAGACGATTAGAACGAATCCAGCAAAACTTGCGGAAAATTTAAAAACGCGATTCAAGCGAAAATGCTTGATCGGATGGGGTTTTGTTTGTTCAATCGAAGCCATTAAACGGTGTCTAATATTTTTTGGATCAAATCGAAAATCACCACTGCCATGTTTCAGTAGTTTGGTTAGTCCCTGTTCAGTTTTAGACTTTAACCATTTCATGACTCTACTAATTTATTTTTTAAAGCTTTCAGGGCCCGGTGTTGCAGAACCCTTATCCCGACCGAGGTTTTGCGCATAATATGGGCGGTTTCTTCCACGGATAAATCTTGTTTGAACCGCAAATCCAAAACCGTTTGGTAATTCAGAGGCAACTGTCTTATGGCTTGCCATAAATAAGAATATTCTTCGTAATGTGCTGGGTCAACGGCGAAAGCCGCCAAATTTTCAACATCGTCGAGTTCGACTGTCGGCTTTTTGGTTCGCCAATGATCGATAAGGGTGTAGTTGGCGATTTGGTAAAGCCAGGTTGAAAATTTAGCACTCGGACGCGGCTGATAGGATTTCAGGTTCATCCAAGCCTTAAGAAATACAGTATGGACTAAATCTTCACAAACTTCGCGGTGACGAACCTTACTCATCAGGAAGTTGTAAATCGGTTGCGCGTAATTATCATAAATCAGACCGAAAGCTTCCTGCTCTCCGTCTTGGGCTCGTCGCACTAGATTTTGAACATCGATTTCTTCTATCATATTTATCGAATTCTGATGTAATTCGTTACAACCCATTATAGCATTTGTGGTAGAATATCTAAGCAATGAGAACTATAAATGGCCAGGAAATGGCCCAAGAAATGCTGACAAAGCTCCAATCCGAGGTTCGAAAATTACTGTTTCAACCCTTGTTTTGTGATATTTTGATTGGGGATGATCCAGTCGCCACTGCGTTTGTCAAAATTAAACTGCGCCGAGCCGACGAAGTGGGATATAAGCCTCGGTTAATTCAGTTACCAGTTACTGCTACCACAGAAGCCGTGATTGAGGAGATTCGGAAGATTCAGCGGGATCCGTTTCTGTCTGGTTTGATTATCCAATTTCCTTTACCTCCGAATTTGGACAAAACAGCAATTTTAAATACCATCGATTCGAGAGTCGATGTTGACTGTTTGAAGAATGTGAAAACGAGGTTGAAATCGCCAACCGCAGCAGCTGTCGCTGCCATTTTGGATCAACTCCTGATTGATCTAACCACGAAAAAGATTTTGGTGATCGGGCAGGGTGAATTAGTCGGGTTGCCTGTAACCAATCTTTTGAAAGAACGAGGATTAAATGTGATCACAGCAGATGTCACGACGACAAATCTTAGTGAGTTAACGATAGGCGCTGATATTATTATCTCCGCCACCGGTTCTCCGAAACTGATTAAAGGGAACATGCTTAAAGTAGGAGTGATTTTGATTGACTGTGGGACTTCAGAATCAGCAGGATCAATAGTTGGTGATGTCGATGTCGAGTCAGTGGAGAGTAAGGTGGAAATACTAGCACCTGTACCTGGTGGAGTGGGACCGATTACGGTTGCGATGCTGCTGCAAAATGTCTTAGAAGTGGCCAAGGACCTAGAGTAAATTTATGTATGATGTAATTATTATTGGTGGTGGGGTAGCTGCATTTACAGCAGGTATTTTTACGTCCCGTCGTGGGTTAAAAACTCTGATCATTGGCAAAGATATTGCAGGGCAAGCCAACTACACTGATGCCATTGAAAATTATCCGGGACTGCAGGAAGTTGGTGGGTTTGAACTGGTTTCCAGTATTCGCCAGCAGGCGGAAAATTTCGGAGCCGAGTTTCTAATTGCGGAAGTTTCAAAAGTCAAAGCTGTGGCGGATGAATTTATCGTCACGGCATTCGACAAGCAATATAAAGCTCAAAGTTTGATTTTAGCTTATGGCAAAACCCCGAAAGATTTGGGAGTGCCAGGCGAAGCAGAGTTGAAAGGCAAGGGTGTAACGTATTGCGCGACCTGTGATGGGCCATTGTTCAAAAATAAAGTGGTGGCAGTTGCCGGAATTGGCGATATCGCGGCTGAAGCTGGTTTGATTTGTGCACCGTTTGCCAAACAAGTTTTTATTTTATCGAAAACTGATCGGCTGATTTGCCATCCAGCTCTGAATAAAGCGTTATTTAGAAAAAAGAATGTGAAACTATTGCCGTTCGTTCAAATCCAGCAATTGATAGGAGAGGGGAAGTTAGAAAAAATGCAAATATTGGATTTGAAGTCTGGGCACCAAATGGAATTGGATGTTGACGGCTTGCTCGTCGAACTTGGTTATGTGGTTGATTCCAATTTTTTGCAAAATATAGTAAAGTTAGATGAGCAGGAGCAAATAATCGTTAATGCTGATCAAGCCACTTCCTATTCCGGGATTTTTGCCTGCGGCGACGCGATCAACAGTTCGTATAAACAAGCTGTGATTTCAGCTGGTAATGCCGCTACCGCAGCGCTGGCCTGCTACGACTGGCTGATGCGACGTCAGGGTGGTATCGGACTGACATCGGATTGGAATCAGATTAAGAGACTCAAGTAATAACGGTATACGGCAGCGCCACGCGTATCGGTAAACGTCAGACGATACGCGCAGCGCCGACGAATAACTCTAAACTTTATGCATAAACTAATAATCATTGGCTCTGGTCCTGCCGGACTTACTGCAGCCCTGTACGCAGCTAGAGCTAACCTCAAGCCGCTAGTTTTGGCTGGTTTAACTTATGGTGGGCAACTCATGATCACTACAGAAGTCGAAAATTATCCCGGATTTCCAGAGGGAATACAGGGACCAGAACTGATGCAGAAAATGATTGAACAAGCCGAGCGCTTTGGGGCAGAAATAGTTTATGATGATGTTTCCAAAGTAGACTTCAGCCAGAAGCCTTTTAAGCTTTGGACATCGGATAAAGAATACGAAGCGGCTTCAGTCATCATTGCCACCGGTGCTTCTTCCATGTGGCTAGGGTTGCCTTCGGAAGAAAAATTTCGGGGCAAAGGGATCTCGGCTTGCGCGACTTGCGATGGCTTTTTCTTTAAAGAGAAAGACATAATCGTGGTGGGGGGCGGTGATGCAGCAATGGAAGAAGCCTCTTACCTCACGAAGTTTGCGAAAAAGGTGACTATCCTCAATCGCAGTGAGAATTTTCGAGCTTCCAAAATTATGTTAGACCGGGTGAAAGCCAACCCGAAAATTTCAGTTGAAACCAATAAAGTCATCGAAGAGTTTTTGGGCGACCAAAAACTAACCGGGGTGAAAGTCAAAGATGTCGTGACGGGGACTTCAGAAGACCGGGTGATCGAAGGGGCGTTTATTGCTATCGGGCATAAACCGAATACTGATATTTTCAAAGGTCAGATAGAATTGGATGTAAAAGGATATATCGTCCCAAAAGATCAAACCCTGACCTCGGTTGAAGGTGTCTTTGTCGCCGGCGATGTCAGAGATCATCGCTATCGCCAGGGTGTCACCGCAGCTGGTATGGGCTGCATGGCCGCATTGGATGCGGAGAAGTACCTCGGGATGGATCATGGATGAAATGCGTTATTCGGCAGCGCCACCGTTCAACGAATTTGTGGTATAATCCTTAAGCTATTAATTTTTTAAATATGCAAAGATTTCGATTAATCTTTATATATATATTGGTTATCGCTGTGGCAGTCGCACTCGGTTTTTGGTTATTTAAAAGTTCAGAAAAACAGGAAGCAAATATGCCTGGTCAGGAGTTGGAATATCAGGGTCAAGGTCATATGCCGAGTTGTACTCCAGGCGATCCTCCCTATAATTCCAATCCACCGACTTCAGGATGTCACGATCCAGCTCCAGCTGATTGGGGAACATATGACGCCGCACTGACTGATCAGAAATATATTCACAACTTGGAACATGGCGGCATTTGGATTTCCTACAAACCAGATCGAGTGGATGCTGAAACCGTGCTTAAACTAAAAGATTTTGCTAATCGCTACAAATTAATTATAGTCGCCCCTAGGGAAGCGAACGATGCGCCGATTTCTCTCGCGGCTTGGATGCATTTACTGAATTTGGATAGTTTTGATGAACGAGCAATACTAGAATTTATAGAAGCCTACCATAATAAAGGGCCGGAAGTAGTGATGTAACCGTCTACGAAAGTACGAAAGAATTACGAAAATACGAAAGGGTTAGTTCTAGTTCGTACTTTCGTAAAAATTCGTAATTTCGTAGATAACCTTAAAGAATTATGCATAGAGTAAATCCGTTTGAAACTGCAAAAAAACAATTAGATCAAGCTGCGAAAATTGCTGACTTTGATCCAAAGTACATCGAACGATTAAAAGTCCCGGATCGCTATGTGGAAGTCAGTATTCCTGTGGTCATGGATAACGGAGAGCAAAAGATCTTTACGGGTTTTCGTAGTCAGCACAACAATGCCCGGGGGCCATACAAGGGGGGCACTCGTTTTTTTGAAGAAGTGAATCTGGATGAGATCCGAGCCCTAAGTTTCTGGATGTCTTTCAAAAATGCGGTGGTAAATATTCCATTTGGAGGTGGTAAAGGCGGGATTATTTTTGATCCGAAAAAAGTCAGTCCAGCCGAGCTGGAGCGGATCACTCGGGGTTATGTTCAAAAAATCTTTCATCTTATCGGTCCTGAAGTGGATTCCCCAGGTCCGGATGTCGGAGCTGGGAGCCAAGTTATGGATTGGATCATGGATGAATATAGTAAACTATCAGGAAAAAAACAGTTCGCCGCTTCCACTGGTAAATCTTTGGACCAAGGCGGTAGCGAAGGCCGAGAAGAAGCGACAGGGTATGGTGGTGGGGTAATTTTACGCGAAGTCCTTTCGAAAAATTTAATTCAACCGATCAAAAAAACTATTGCGATCCAAGGTTTTGGTAATGTCGGGACATTTTTAGCCAAATCAGTACATGAATTAGGATGGAGAATTGTTGCTTTGTCTGATAGTAAAGGCGGAGTTTTTAACGACCAGGGGATTGATTTAGAACAGGCAGCTCAACATAAAAAAGCCACAGGTTCATTGAAAGATTTGGCTGGAACTAGAAATATTACGAACGAGGAGCTTTTAGAGCTAGATGTCGATATTTTGGTGCCTGCTGCTTTGGAAAATGTTTTAACAGCGGAAAATGCCAACCGGATTAAAGCTCAAATGATTTTTGAGATGGCAAACGGACCTACGACTCCAGAAGCCGATGAAATTTTCAACCAAAAGAAGAAAATCATCATCCCTGATATTTTAGCGAATAGTGGAGGTGTCGCGACCAGTTACTATGAGTGGTACCAGAATATGCATCAGGAAAAATGGCCAGTTGACGAAGTTTTATCTAAACTCCATACTTTAATGGTTCAAGCATTTAATGATGTTTTTGCTGTGCAACAAAAGTATCAGACTTCCTTTCGTAACGCAGCATACATTTTAGGTGCAGAACGAATTATTAATACAATTAAAAATAAAGGAGTATAAATTATGCGTAAGTTTTTCGTTCTAAGTTTGGGGTTGGTTTTTATAGCGGCTGCTTGTAATCAACAGCCAGCGAATAACAATACTACCAGCCAAGAAAAACAACTAACCAGTCCGAGTAACGACAACCGAACATTTGTGGTCCAGTTGAAAGCCCAAAATAATTCCAAACAAAATGGTGTTGCCCGGTTGAAAATGGAAGGGGACAAGGTCAAAGTTGAAATCAATGTCAGTAGCTCAACCAAGGATGTCCAACAGCCAGCCCATATACATTTGGGTAGTTGTACTTCACTCGGTGATGTTAAATATGCTCTGAATAATGTAGTGAATGGTAAATCAGTAACTTTGATTGATACGACACTCGATGAAATAATTGCTTCGTTGCCATTAGCCGTAAATATTCATAAATCAGCGGCTGAAGCATCGGTCTATTACGCTTGTGGTGATGTTCCAGCAACTCCAGAAGGAGCAATCACGCCATCAACTTCAGACAGTAATACTGCCAAACAAGTCACCATCAATTCAAACGGGTTCTCTCCAGCAAGTCTGACAGTCAAGAAAGGAACAAAAGTGACTTTCAAAAACAGTGACACCAAAACTCACTGGCCAGCATCAGCTCCTCACCCAACCCACACTGATTATCTAGAATTGGATCCATTACAAGCGATTGCCGCTGGTGGAACTTGGGAGTTTACTTTCACCAAAGTCGGAACCTGGAAATACCACGATCATCTAAACCCAACTCAATTCGGTACAATTGTAGTTACTGAATAAAGTTGTAAAAAAGTATAAATTGTGTTGAAATATAGCTAGAGAAATCTAGCTATATTTTTTGAAACCCAAATGAATCCTAAAAATCGGTCATATATAGTAGGGGCTATTGTTGTAGCTGCAACAGCACTCATTATTGTTGGTGCAGAGCGCAGCAGAATAAAAGTTACTTATAATGCTGCAAGTGCTCAAACTCCCACAATATTAAATGGACGCACGCTACTTGGCGGCTGGCGTTTGGGTCAAGAATTTGCGCGTGGCGGGATTGCGATCGACTTCACTCGTAATAAACTTTGGATGGTTGGGCACCCCTACAATAATGATATTTTGGAATATGATTTACCCCCAATGGGGACAGGATCAGGAGGTACTAATTTTACCGATTGGCCACTGCTACAACCCGTCCGCAGTATCCCTCAATGGTGGCCAACTATTAATGGCGAACAAGCTTATCCCCATGGTCTTATTTTTTGGCGGAATAAGCTTTGGATTTCTCCTCGAGTATTCTATGCCCAGGCATCGGCTGGTGCATCGTTAACAATTTACGCAGAGGATGGTGAAACTATGACCTTTCCGAATTTAGCCATGCAAGGATTTACTGGATTTGTTAAACGAGGTCCAGGACTTGATCCTCTTCTTGGTGGGGCAGGGTACACTTCAGGACAGGGTTCAACGCATGGACCATCCTTGGCCACCCTTGATGGAACAGCTCGGATTAGCTATGGATTTCTAGCAGACCCAGGCCCAAACCTTGAGTACTGGGATAGGAGGGCTCCCAGACCAGCCAACTATTGGCCGGTTGGTGGTATGAATCCTATTGATCCTAATTATCAAATTCGAACCGGAGTTGATTCTTGGGTCGCCTGGCAACCGCGCCTTATCAATGGAGTTATGGAAGGCCGATGGGGAGTAGACACTATTAATGGAGGTGGATTATCATTACCAGAAGGTATTGTCTATTGGCCAACTTTGGGTCTAAATGAATTAGACTATGCATGCCAATGTCTAGGATTTTCATGGACAGGAAATGATATTTATACTTATCGTTATGATCCCAGTACCTATCAATTTCTAGATTATACTCGTTTTTCTGTTCAGCCTGATAATCCTGCTGGAAATCAACAAATCGGTGGCCAAGAAATCGACGCTCAAGGCCGGATTTATCTCGCTCTAACCAATGCTCACTATTCTTACTACAAAGTAGATGTAGCAATTCTGGTTTTTTCTGCTCCAAATGGTGCGAATCCTCCACCACCCCCACCTCCACCTCCAGCGCCTACGCCAACTCCACCACCCCCACCACCTACCGGAACGCCGGTTCCAGGAGATATCAACCTTGATCGCATCGTTAACTCCATAGATTACTCTATCCTCAACTCTGATTGGTTTACATCTAATTCCCGATCAGACCTAAATAATGATGGCATAGTAAA
>MFEQ01000007.1 GCA_001777665.1 Candidatus Doudnabacteria bacterium RIFCSPHIGHO2_02_FULL_42_25 | reverse complement strand
TATTCCTGAAGTGATCCCTCCAGAGTTGGTAATTAAGATAGCATTGTCTACTATGGTAGAACCTGAAGCTGAAGTGTCAACATTATCAAGAAGCAGAAGAGCTTCGGTATTAAGATCTACAGCTCCAGTGTTCGTAGAGAGAGCATTATTAATGACTACAAAATTATCAGTTCCAGCACTTGCGTCATTGTTATCAAAGTTGAATGAGAAGTAGGAACCATCGGTAGCTGAATCAGTCCAGTCCAAGGTTTGAGTAGTAGAGGCGAATTCAATAGCTCCATTACCTGAGGCATCTCCGATTTCATTCCAAGCTACCCCTGCACTACAATCTTGGAACTCAAAGGCTCCAGTACCATTCTCATAGGTAAGACACTCTTCGTCATCCCCTGCTCCTAGAGCTGTAGGTTCATCGATTTCAGATACTCCTATGGAGTCTCCTGGGACTACGAGTTCTGCGTTACCTGTGGAGTCTGTGGTGATGGTAACAGCAGTATTACCAGCAGATCCTACAACTATGGCTCCGGCATCTGCTAATGACAGCAGGTCATTCCCGGCATCATCTTCAAAGACTATGGTACCAGTGTCAGAGACTTGGATCTGGGTCGTAGTGTCTGCAAAGAAGAGGTTAGAGTCCCAGGAAGAGCCGATGGATAATGCTCGAGTGACTGGAGCTGCATCTCCAGCACCAGCTAAGTTAGCAATGTTAATACCATAAAGAGTATCTGCATCTCCAGCACTGTCTCCGGTAACTAGCAAATTGATACCGGCATTAGTATCAGTTGCATCTGCATCATTACCTTGAGTGAATGCGATGGAGAGAGCATCGATGGCATCAGTGACAGTGGCACCAGAAGAAGTTAAGGTTACTAAATCTTCCGTTCTTGCTACTGAAGTTTCTATGTCCAACTTCGCATCAGGAGTATTATCTCCCAGACCTAAATCGTCAGTTGAATCATCCCAGAAAAAGTTAGAGTTATCCTGTTGGAGAATTCCCGAGGCTCCAGCAAATAATACTGATCCTGCGGTTGGAACAAACCAAGTCGGTGCTCCTGCTCCGCCAGAGACTAGAGCTTGGCCAGAAGTTCCGACAGCGGAGAGTTCAAATGAATCAGCATCAGAATAAACAATCGCTCCATTGGATGCGGTGATATTATTATTAGTACCACCTTTATCTAAAGTCAGGACGCCAGTAACTTCAGCGCCTCCCAAAGCAATATTATTATCTAAAATAGCAAACTCTGACGAGGAAATAGTAGCTCCGCCAACTGTCACGTCATTAGATCCTATAGCAATAGCTGTTGCGATTTCCGCATCTGAGACATCCAGTGCTGTCGTGATTGCACCGCCTGTTGCCACATTAATCACTAATCCACCGGTAACAGTAAGATCCGCATCTAAATTCTCCAACAATAATAATTGGCTTGGTGCTTCAGCGTTGGCATTATCAAGTCTCGAAATCGCGACAGTGTTATCAGCCACGATATCAATATCCAAATTCGAATCAGTCGTATCATCATCTAAAACTATATCGATATCGCGCGCATCCGAAGTATTGAGAGTATTTCCACCATCGTAAGCAGCTTGTAGACTAGCAGCTCCTCCACTGACATCCGCCGAACACTCCCATCGAATGTCAGTGACATCATCCCATTTCAAAATTTGTCCATCACTACAACCCTTAAGTAAAGTCAACCCATCCGAAACTGTTTCTAGTCCAGAATTACTAAATGTTACTCCCGCGCCGCCAGCGCTAGTAAGAGTAATCGCATCAGCGTCAATAAATCCAGTTGCTAAAGTTAAAGTGACATTAGACGATCCGGCTTGCAATGTCGATGCGGTGTCTATACTTCCGGCAAGTGCAATATTTCCACTGCCATCCAGTAATAAAATATTATTCGCCCCAGTTCCCGGAATTCTTCCGAGTACCGATCCCGCATTGATCGCATAGCCAGATGAATTAATTTGTTGTCTCGGTGAAAGTGTTTCCCACGAAGTGGTACTGGTATTGTAAACTTCGACTTGCAAAAATACAGTATCGTTATCTTGGAAGTTATATGTCAATGCATCAGGATAACCATTCGCGGTATCACCAATGTTGACATTGAATACTCCATCACTGACAACAAGAGTTATTAAAGTTGGCGCCCCTGCTGGCCAGAGCTGTGTGTCAGGAGCACCCACAGTCGCGTCAGTATAAATAGAAAATTTGAAATCAAAACTTCCTGTTTGCAAAACTCCCGCAGCATTAGTCAATCTTCCCTGATAACTAATTATTTCAGGAACACCTGTCACAGCTTGTGCAGTTTTGGTTTGTAAGAATGTCTCAATCGGCAACAAGTACGGGATAACAAAACTTCCGATGATCGTCGCAATTAAAATTTTAAGAAAAGCTTTGGTCATTGGTTTAGCATTTTCCTGATGACTTGCTTCTCATAGCGACGGTCTCGACGAGGACCAATTCTTAAAACGTCAATAAGCCCTTCTTTTTCCCAATTACGAAGAGTGTTTGGATGAACGTGTAAGAGATGTGTAACTTCCCTGATCGTTAAAAGCTCGGGAAGTTCGTCAAATGACATAAATTTTTATTTTGGTTTTGGTTTCGTGAAACAAAACGCTTCTGTTCTCTTTGTGAGAAACAGAAGCTAGAAAAAAAGCTAATTTTGGCTATTTTTCTTATGGTCTCTCACTTAACTTGTTATTTTGTTTCAGAACTTAACAACGCCTAACAACTAATCTAATGTCATTATAGCAGTTTTAGACCCAATTGTCAACACTTTAAGCACGCAACAATGATCAATGATCACATATCAAGATCCGTACTCTTTAATTCGATAGTTTTCCAAAGCATTGCACCGATTTCATCAGCCATTGTCAAGGATTTTGTGTAATCAATCTCATTAAGATAATCTTCTTTGAAGCAAAACTCTAGCAAATATTTTGATTCTTGTAATGATCCGTAAGAAATCTCTAAGAAATTAACATTAACTTTATTTTTTCTTCTTGCAAATCCTTCGATGTAGTTAAGAATAACCGACAACGAAGCTCTTCGAATTTGTGAAGTCACTCCGTAAAGTTCACTCTTTGGAAATTCTTTGCTTATTTTATAAACAAAGTGGACAAAGAGATCCATCTTGCTTCTCAAATCATTATGAAACATAAAATCCTTTCTCTATTAATAATTTATAAAAAAACAAAGTCGGGTTTCCGACTCTGTTTTATTGTTCCTTGTTACGTGATCTATGTTACGTGTTTAAAATGACTTTGTCAATTAAGCCGTAGCCCTTGGCATCCTCGGGAGTCATGAAGAAATCCCGATCCGTATCATTTTCAATCTTCTTCAAACTCTGGCCTGTGTGCTTAACCAAAATATTATTGATCTGATTTTTTATGCGAAGCATTTCTTTGGTCTGAATCTCAACATCGCGGACTTGACCCTCAACACCTCCCATAACTTGGTGAATCATCATCCGAGCATTTGGAAGAGACATGCGCTTCCCTGGTGCACCGGAAGCCAAAAGCACCGCTGCAGCCGAAGCGGCTTGTCCAATACAGACAGTGATGATATCTGGTTTGACGTACTGCATGGTGTCATAAATCGCCATCGCTGCTGTCACTGATCCGCCTGGAGAATTGATGTAGAGCTTTATTTCTTTTTTTGAATCTTCGGCCTCCAGAAATAATAATTGTGCGATTACTAAATTAGCCACATGATCATCGATCATCTCGCCCAAAAAAATAATTCGTTCTTTAAGCAGTCTTGAATAAATATCAAAAGCTCGCTCGCCGAACTGGGATTTTTCTACCACCATTGGGATCAGTGGCATGGTTGGTTGTATTGTTTTATTCATAGTGATTTTATTAATTGCGTTTAGAGTTATTCGGCAGCGCTGCGCGTATCGGCAAACGTTAAACGATACGCGTGGCGCCGACGACAACCGTTAACCGCTACTTATTCTCTTCTTTTACTTCTTCAACCACTTCAGGGCTTAGCTCTTCCGAAGTAACTTCTGACTCCGCTTCACCACCTGAAATTTTTTCTTCAGTGATATCAATTTTCCATCCAGTCAATCTGGCTGCCAGGCGAACATTCTGTCCTGCTTTTCCAATTGCTAGTGATAATTGATCAGAAAGCACACCGACTTTTGCTTCTTTTAGATCCTCATTTAAAGTCACATTTAATATTTTCGCGGGTGATAATGCATTCGCGATAAATTTCACAGTATCTTCTGACCAAGCGATAATATCAATTTTTTCGCCATTGAGTTCAGACATGATAACTTGAACTCTAGTTCCTCGCTGTCCGACACAGGCACCTATCGGGTCTACACCTTCTTGGGAAGACCAAACAGCAATTTTAGTTCTAGATCCCGCTTCTCTGGCAATCGCTTTAACTTCGACTACACCATTAAATATTTCTGGGACTTCTAATTCAAATAATCTGCGAACAACATCTGGGTGAGAGCGAGAGAGGGTAATTTTCGGCCCTTTGGCAGTAGGTTCGACGTGTAAAATCAAAACTTTAATGCGAGCCCCAATCGAATATTTCTCACCTTTGATTTGTTCTGATGGGAACAAAACACCTGTAGCCTTCGTTAGGTCGACTAGCACAGTTTCTCCTTCAATTCTCTGTACTACACCCGAAACTAGCTGTCTTTCTTTAGCTTTGAAGTCCGTAAATAACACACCGCGTTCAGCTTCGCGAATTTTCTGAACAATTACTTGCTTCGCAGTTTGAGCAGCAATTCGGCCAAATGTTGCGCCAGTTTTCGGAGTAATATCGATTTTAATTTCATCCCCGACTTTCGCGCCTTTCTTATGAGCTTTGGCTTCCTCAACAGTAAATTCCTTAACTGGATCTTCAACTACTTCTACAACTTTCTTTACATCAAATACTTTGGTAGCCAAAGTTTCAGGGAAAAATTCTACAACAATATTCTGATCTTTTTTGCCATAATCTTTGCGAAAAGCCGCAGCTAAAGAAACCTCAATCATTTTGAGAATCTCTGCCTTATCTAAATCCTTTTCTTCAGCGATTTGGTTTAGTGCGGACTCGAACTGTTCATTCATGGAAATTGATTGTTAATGCTTTGGTTAAATTTCCTTCTACGAACTACGAATTTTTACGAAATACGAAGTGGACTAACCCTTTCGTATTTTCGTAGTTCTTTCGTACTTTCGTAGCCGGTAGACTAAAATAAACGAGCCTAATGCTCGTTTTAGTCAAGATCTTCTATAGCGTTCTCTAATATTATAACAGGGTTTTCGGAATTGTCAATGTCTACTGCGGCGACGTCAATTCGGTAGTTATAGTCAACAAATTGGGGTTTGGTCTTGAGATAGAGCTTAGCGGTTTTAACTAGCTTTCGTTGTTTGGAAAAATCAACAGCCTCGAATGGTGTCCCAAATTGGTTCGAGCTTCTGGCTTTGACTTCGACAAATACCAGCTCTTGATCTTTGATAAAAATTAAATCGATTTCGCCCATTTGTTTACCATGAGGAAAAATATAGTTTCTTTCGAGAAGCTTGTAGCCTCGCTGCTTGTAATACTGCTCGACTAACCGCTCTCCTTGCTCTCCAAGATTCATAAATCACCCCACCTAACCTCCCCCATTCAGGGGGAGGAACTATATTACTTTCTTCCTGGCATGTACTTACTTTTGACTTGTTCCCTGCCAAACTCAAATAACTCTCTTCGATAATTGAAAATTAAATATTTCAGAATAAACAATAACCAAACTATTCCGGCCAGGAAAATCAAACCTGCCCAATAGCGTCTCGCGAATAGTGGTGTATTTTCATATCGAAACACAGACCAAATAATGCCACTGATTCCCAGGGTAAAGGTCAGATGCCAAAATTTGGTTAGCAATTTTCGGTGGACCGCATTGCGTACAAATCTTTTCACGATTCGGAGTAAAATCGCTATTGCTAGAATCGCAATAAAGATATAGATGAAAAGTTTATCCGCAACACTTAGTAAAGTTGAAGGCTGAAAATACCAAAAAAATTTATCCATAGTTTTTAGCTAGTTTTAAGTTGTTAGTTATAGCAGTTGGTTAAAAACTAATAACTATTTTCCACACTAATTTCCATAACTTACAACCATTAACTATTTAATAAAGATTAATCCATAATGATAAGAACCCACGTGTAGCGTCCCCGCTGGTTTGAAAGTTGCTTTGATCGCGGCTTTACTAACCTCTGATTCGGTAATTCTAGTTCCTGAAGTTGGGCCCACGGGTCCGGGTTGATCATTCCACTCGACTACCAAAACCTTACCACCACTTTTCAAAACTCGATAGGCTTCAGCATAGATATTTACCAAATTTTTTAATTGATGAGAAATATTCACCAATAAAACCAAATCGACAGTACCAGCAGGAATCTCCTTAATAGCTTCTTTCTGTTCTAAATCAGCTTGAATAGTTCTGATGTTGCGTAGTTTTTTAAGTCTGGCTTCAGCCGCAATATGATCCAAAACAGGTTCCTGAATATCAAGACTATAAACCATGCCTCCATCCCCGACAATTTTGGCAGCAGCTAAACTATAGAATCCACTGCCCGCACCAAAATCTGCCACAGTTTGATTGGACGTCAAACCTGCGGCAAATAAGACTTTTTCCGGATCGATAAATTTTGTGCTCATCGTCTACGAAATTACGAATAGCTACGAAAGTACGAACAGTTACGATTTCGTATTTTCGTACTGTTTCGTAGTTCGTAGATAATTAATTATAAATCAACTAACTGATGCACTGGCTTGATTCCAGTCGACTTACCGGTTAACTCATCCACTGTTATAATAACATAACTTAATTCCGCTTTTGAAGGATTCTCTGGGACTTCGTAGGGGGTCCAAGATTTATTTATGAATCGCTCCAATGAGACTTCTTTTTTCATCCCTAAAACTGAACCTGCTGCTCCGCACATGCCGATGTCGGTAATATATGCTGTGCCCTCTGGTAAAACCTTGGCATCTGCTGTCGGAATATGCGTGTGTGTTCCAACCACAGCGCTTACTTTCCCGGAAGCAAAGTAACCAAATGCAACTTTTTCAGAAGTCACTTCTGCATGCAGATCAACAATTGATGCCACTATGTCTTCAGTTTTATTTTCCTTGAGCCATTTCTCAAAAACATCAAATACCGAACTGATCGGATCAGGAAATTGTTTTTCCATAAACACTTGACCCAAGAAATGGCCGACCAAGACTTTACCTTTTTTCGTCTCTAACGTTATAGCACTACTGCCTGGATAGGTCTCTGGAATATTTGCTGGCCGAACAATAATATCTTTATACTTCGCAAACACCTCATCAGCTAATTCTTTTTTGGAAAAACCGTGATTGCCCGTGGTAAATCCCATAACGCCAGCTCGAATCAGCTCTTCCAATGTCTTCACCGTAATCCCCTTCCCATGAGCTAGATTATCAACATTGGCCAATATCAAATCCGGCTCTTCTGATTGGATGAGCTCTGGTAATGCTTTTTTTACTGCTTGGCGCCCCGGGTTCCCGGCTACATCGCCGAAAAATAGTATCTTTAGCATTTTAGTAATTAGTTATTCGGCAGCGCAACGCGTATCGGTTAACGTTAGACGATACGCGCGGCGCCGACGTACACCGTTTAACGGGCATACTCTATCACTCTCGTTTCCCGAATAACCATGACTCGAATTTCACCAGGATATTTCAAATCCTGTTCAATTTTATTGGCAATGTCTCGGGCGAGTTTGGTCGCTGACCAATCATCGACTTTCTCTGGCTTGACGAAGACTCGAATCTCGCGTCCAGCTTGGATGGCATACACTTTTTCCACGCCTTCAAATCCGTGGGCCAGATTTTCTAATTCTTCCAATCGAGCAACATAATTTTCATAAGTGTCACGGCGCGCTCCTGGTCTCGATCCCGAGATATTGTCCGCAGCATCCACAATCGCCGCCTCGATAGATGTGTATTCGACATCACCGTGGTGAGCTTCGATGGCGTTAACAATCTTTTCTGGCAAATTAAACTTTTGTGCGATTTGTTTGCCGATTTCAACGTGAGTCCCTTCCATGTCTTGATCCAATGCTTTTCCGATATCATGAAGCAATGCCCCTTGTTTGACTGTTAAGACATCAGCCCCAACTTCTTCAGCAATCAGGGCAGCGAGTTTGGCCATTTCTACCGAGTGTTTCAGCACGTTCTGACCATAGCTGGTACGAAATTTTAAACGTCCGACTAATTGCACAAGTTTTGGTGGGAAATTGGCAATGCCTAATTCATAGACAGCTTGCTCGCCTGCTTCGCGGATCATTTCTGAGACTTCTTTCTTGGCTTTCTCAGTGGCTTCTTCAATTTTCGCTGGATGGATACGTCCATCTTGGATTAATTTTTCCAACGCAATTTTCGCGATGTGTCGGCGGACTGAATTAAATCCAGAAATAATCACAGCATCTGGGGTATCATCAACAATAACTTCGACTCCCAACATTTGTTCAAATGTCCGAATGTTGCGTCCTTCTTTACCGATGATTCTGCCTTTCATTTCTTCTGATGGAAGTGTTACCGCAGTGGTGGTTTGTTCACTGGTAACTTCAGAAGCACAACGCTGAATAGCCATAGAAACTATTTCTCTAGCTTTTTTATCAGCATCATCACGGGCGGCATTCAGAAGCTTGTGTGTCAAAAGAGCCAACTCGTCTTTCATCGACTTCTCTGTCGCATCGAGTAGGACTTTTTTCGCTTCTTCGTTATTCAGCCCACTGATTTTCTGAAGCTGCTCCAGTTGCTTTTGTTTCAGCTGGCGCATTTCATCTTTGGTCTTTTCTATTTCCGTCTTTGATGCATTCAAACCTTCTTTCAGTTTCTCGGCATCGTTGACCTTGCGTTCGAGATCAGACTCTTTTTTCGTTAAACGTTCTTCGACACTAATAATTTTATTACGGAATTCTTCTTCAGTTTTTTTACCTTGTTCGACTATCTCCATCGCCTTCGACTTAGCTTCCAACAAAATTTCCTTTTCTTTACTTTTTGCTTCATCCAATGCCCGGGAAACCCTAGCTTCAATCGAATTGACTTGATTAGAGATTTGAACTTTTCGAATAAAATAACCGACGATCAACCCCGCAACAGCAGCACCCAATGCAATTGCGATTTCCATACAAAACCTTTCCAAACTTGGTTGGTTGCGATCTTACCTAAAAACTATTTCAATATTGTGTGAACTGTAAACCCGAAAACAAATGATAATTGCAAAGTTTTACAAATTAAGACGCGAATCAATCAAGATAATCAATAATTTCTTCAATATTTAGCCAGAATGGCTAAATTCAACATACCACAATTGACTGAAATTATCAAGGACGTTAAACTTGAAGAATGATACATCAATTACCCAAACTAAACTATGTTTATGATGCCTTGGAGCCATATATCGATGCCAAAACTATGGAACTCCACCATACCAAGCATCATCAAACTTACGTTGATAAACTCAATGCGACTTTGGAAAAGTATCCAGAATTAGTTGGCCGGCCGCTTGAGGAACTTTTAATTAATTTACAATCCTTAAAAGTTGACGATGCTGATCGAACCGCAATTCGTAACCACGGTGGCGGGCATTTCAATCACTCGCTATTCTGGATGTATCTAGACCCATCAAATACCAAAAATGAATTACTGGCAAAAGAGATTTCCAAAACATTTGGCTCAATTGATGAGTTCAAAAAGCAATTTACAGATTCAGCCGCCAAATTATTTGGTTCTGGCTGGACTTGGCTTGCTCGCAATAATCAAAATTCAAAATTAGAAATTAAAAATTTACCCAATCAAGACGCCCCGATCATATCTGGTTTGCAACCATTACTAGGATTGGACGTCTGGGAACATGCTTATTATCTCAAATATCAAAACCGCCGCCCAGAATACATCGAAAACTTCTGGAAAGTAATTAAATTGATATAACTTCTGGTGTCATTCCGAGCGAGTTTTGAGAATTGATCAAAGCACGAGTCGACCTGCCCGCCATGCCGGCGTGGCAGGCGGGGGAATCACTCCTTTGAGAATTAATCCTCATAAGAGCGATCCCTCCACTTCGCTAATCGCTTCGGTCGGGATGACGTTATACTTGACTGAAAGTTTATCTTAAGTTAACCTTAAGTTGAACATTAAATACTATTTTATGAAAAGAATTGTGGGACTTAAAGAGTTTAGACAAAACGTTGATACCCTAATCAAGCACGTCAATCACGGGAATACTTTTATAGTGCTAAGACGTGGTAAACCTGTATTTGAAGTCTCCCCTGTCGGACCAAACGTCTGGGAAGAAGTGATTGACTTTACCAAAATAAAAAAAGGCGGCGTAAATATCAAGGAACTATTAAACCGTCTCTAATGGATAAAATTCAAAAAGCCTTAAACCGGCTTTCTGAGAAAGAAAAAAGAATAGTTAAAGATATCCTGGATCGCTTACAAACTGATGATGTTATCGGTTTGGATCTACAAAAACTTAAGGGCAATAAAGATATTTTCCGAGTTCGTAAAGGTGACCTCAGAATTATTTACCGAAAGGTTAAACGACAAATCTTTATTCTTGCAATTGAACGAAGATCTGAAAAAACTTATCGCGATTACTAAAAACCGCTCAAGTGAGCGGTTTTTAGTTTAATTTTGTTCTTTTATTCTACCTGTAGAATATTGGTGAATAAGTGAAGCCATTAGAGTTTGGTAAGGAATTCCCTTTTCTAAAGCCTTGGCTTTAATTTTGAGTAAATCTGCTTCCGAAATTCTTAAATTAACATTTTTAGTTTTATTCAAAGCAGCTTTCGCATAAGCTGTATAACGAGCAATTTCTTTTTTTACATTGGGAACTGATTTCAATTCACCATTATTAAAAGCCTTGAGTATTTCTTTTTCTTCTTCATCTAATTCAAAGTATTTCATAAAATTATTGATTAATTATATATTTTTTGGTTGCTGCACGACTCGGATAAATAGTTTTTAAAAATATTTTTTCATTGTCCTCTGCAAATGGCACCACATAAGCATAATTTTCAATCTTTACAACAAACATTCTTTGCCCTCGATATTTTTTCTGATTAGGATGAGGCAAAAGATCGAGTATATACCCTTGGGCTATCACTTCTACTATCATCTCAAAACCTATCCCGCGTTCCACTTTCAGCTGCTGATTCTTTTCTTCATTCCAGACAAAAGGCTTCATATATAACTATTCTATTACAAATGATATGTTTTGTCAAACATATTTTTATCTTTAGCGAGGACCGGATTTTAAGACGAGCGGTTAGAACGTTATTCGTCAGCGCCACGCGTATCGTCTGACGGTTACCGATACGCGCAGCTCTGCCGTAAACCGTCTAACGCTTTTTACCATGTTCTAAACCAATTAGCATTAAGCATAGAGTAATCAATAGCATTAACTAGTCCATCAGAGTTCAGATCTGATCTAGAATTAGTAGTAAACCAATCACTATTTAGAATTGAGTAATCGATGGAGTTAACTATGTGATCTAGGTTGATATCACCTTTGATGGGGGTTGGTGGAGGAGGAGGGGTTGGTGTAAGACTATTTATTTGAAAAACTTCAATCTTGGGATAAGTATAATCCGCTGCAAACATGCTTAGATAAAGCTTCTGCGAAGCTGAATCATAAGCTAACCCTAAGGGTTCAATGCTACTCAATCCAGGTATAGTCCAGGTTGAATAAGGAAGCACTTCCCAAGGTTGTTTCTCTCCTCGAACTACTTTGGCCAATTCATTAGCATCATAAGCCCAGACTTGCACGGAATACGGATAAGTGTGAATACCCTTGGAGGAACCTGTGGGATCGTAACAATATCTATTGCCATCTTCCGCGAAAGTCCCATGCAGTGCTGGATCAGAAGTACCATAACCATAACAGTAGTCACCTGCTCCATGTTTACCAAAAAACAGTACCGAGTCACTTCCTTCAGGCATAACCATGTACTTAGCAGTATCAGCAAGACTATAATCCTGAGTCGTCGGATCTCCATCTCCAAGTGTCGGATTGGTTAATGGATAATAAACCAAAGGTTTAGCTCCTGTGTCACTAATATTATCCGGATCAAATGAAAATGCAGCTGGACCTAGACTGGTTCTGCCAATAATTGGTAAACAACATTGACCGGTAATCATAGGCCCTCCTAGTGCTGCTTGCCAATTTGATGGAATACTTGCCATGGGTCCCGCATAGAATCCCGCACCCAATGGCGATCCCACACGAAAAGGTCCTTGGACTTGGCCAGTCACTGATAAATCCTTTGGACGGATAAAATGAGATAGCACAGTCGTTCCGTTGCCGTCATAGTAAACATAGGCAGAAATGATTAACTTATCCCCCCATGGAAAAGTGCCCCCTAATTGAACATTGGCACCCGGATCACTAATCAATCCCATTTTTCCTTCCAGAGCATCGGTCAAAGACTGGATGACGGTTGCCTGTCCTCCAATTTCCGGAATACTAATTTCGCCAACCTTCTGGTACCAAGGATGCCCCACCATAAACAATGAATTGTTTGTTGGATTGTAACTCAGAGCTGTTCCACTATAATCAAAACCATAATATGCATCACTGACGTATGGAACTTTAAATGAACCAAGATGTGTTAGATTATTTGATTGCAACAAAGTAGCCGACGCAAAACTCGGCATCAATAATAGAGGTACCAATAAAATTGTTATGCGATTTTTTACCATGTTCGTAACCAATTAGCGTTTAATAATGAATAATCTATAGCATTAACTATCTGATCCCGATTTAAATCTGATCTGGTGGCAGATGTGAACCAATCCGAGTTTAATATAGAGTAATCTATGGAGTTAACGATGCGGTCAAGATTAATATCCCCAACTACTGGGGTCGGAGATGGCGGAGGAGGTGGGGGAACTGGAGACGGGCTTGGTGAACCACTTAAACTAATTGCCATACTTCCTGTAAAATCGCTTGGATTTAGTTTCGTCATTAGCCAATCATAAGATGATTGTGCATTTGGCAGCCCTAGTTTTATAGCTATAATCAAAGAAATTCTTGCATCAGGTCCGTAATAACCACTAAATAGGTCTGCTGGACCAAAGTAGGGATTATTTGCAACGTTCCAATTATATAGATCCGTCATGTTTGTAAACCAACTAACTGTTCCATCTGCTTGGACTAAGCCAGTAACTGGATAGTAAGGTGCCGCATGGCCTCTGGGGTATCCAGGTTCAGAATTAAATAATTTTAACTGATAACTGACTATTCGATCTCTCGTCACCCGACCACCTGAAAATCCTAGGGATAAAGCATGGTCCAAGGCCCAAGCCAAATAATTGTTCTGCCATTGTGGTTGCTGATACACAGGACCCGTCCAATTGGTACCATTAGGACCGGAGTTATAATACTCAAAAGTTGAACCGTAGGGATTGACTTGGTGACCAGTTCTTGCAATCTGACCTGATGCGAATTGATCCATACTATTTAGGTTATTATTGGCCTTATCCATAAAATATGTTTTGAAAGGATCAGAATCGGGCGTTATTACAGCAGCCTGGACTATATTCGTCACCCCCCGAGCTATGCCGCGAGCCGCTCCCTCACAATGCATAATTAAACCATTTGGTCTAAGGTTAGAATAATTAGGTCCACATGCAGGCCAGACTGACAACATCGCCACATTCCCATAAAATTGTGTTTCTTCCATATAATATCGATCACCAGTAACTATATATGGGACATAAGCATAAGAAGAAGCATGCGAATTGTTATATCCGTATAAATTATTTGTAAAATTTAAATTCCCTTTCGGTTCTAGAGGATCACCATACCCTTGAGCTCGACTATCTAAGAAAAAATTCGGACGCTGGTCTAAAGATACCAAAATGCCATTTGATTCTCGGATATGTATAGACCAAGAGCCGGCTTGATTACCACTCAACAAAGTATATTTTCGTAAATTTTGGGTTTTGAACCCTAAATACTGCGCAGTCCATTCTGGAAGCAACGCTAATTCTGGTCTGCCACCTGGATCCCACATATATTGAGAAGTCGCTCCACCTTTTCCTAGGATGCCAAAATCTTCATAAGTCTTGCCGTCCCGTGATCCGACATATGTATTAGTAAAGGAATATGTGGGGTTAGCCATTATACTAAAATCATAAACTGGGACTGATCCAGTTTGAGTATAAGGAGCAAAGTCATGATAGGTTTCTGCTTCGACTAAACCGTTGGTGGCATAAACTTTTCGCCAGCGACTAAGATAAAAATGTTTGATATTACTTTGTGCAAAGACGTTCGAACCATTTACTGTGATACTAACATCATAAGTTACATCATCTCCTCCTGTGACGTCTAACGTATTTTCAACATCAATATCGACTCTGGCTTTGCCATCACTATAAACTCGAGTATCAAAGTAAACTCTTAAAAGTGGATGCGGTGTTCCTCCATTCATGGGAGTTACGATACTTCGCCATTCTTTAACTTGAGTTCCCGAAAGCCATACATCACTTGAAGCACTATTCGGAAGCGTGGCGGTGTAATTTGTTCCGGCAATATTAAAGTTAACTGAAGCAGTAGGAATTGTTGGAGTAAACGAACCTGCTGAAGTAGGAGCTGTATTGATAGCATAACTACCAGCACTAGTAATATTTGCGGTAACCACAGCAAACCTAATTGATCCATCACTCCATCGATTCTTTACATCAGTTTGAGTTTGGAATGATCCAACTTGTAATCCTTGGAAAGCAACACCTTGAGGAACCACCTGTCCAAATGTCGCCCAACCTTGAGTAAAGGTATTGGTTACTACAATTGCTGCTTGGACTGTTTTCGGACTAAATAAAAAACTGCCTGGGAAAATAATTCCCACAAGCATTACAAATAACCCGACTTTAGCAATAAGTTTGCTCATTCAATCTTTATTTAGTTTTCTTTTTATTTTGGTTTCAAACCTGTACTATAACAACATAATTATAGCATATTTTATGCTATTTGTCTAATATAACTGACTATGGGTTCCGATATCAATCAAATGAATGGTTTCATCGTCGAGATATGAAAAAATCACTCGCACATCGCCAGTAACATTGATGCTTCGACAATTTTTGTAATCGCCAGTTAATACGTGATTATGAAGAATGGGATGATGGGGCTCTGCCTCAAATAATTTTCTTCTATTGATAAATTGTTTCTTTACAGAAGAATTTAGTTTATCAAAATGTTTCTTGAACCGTTTACTAACAACGTACTGCATTTATTTGAGCAAAAATTTATCAAGCTCCTTACTGCTAAATGGTCCAAAAGATTTCCCTTGCGCATATTCCTTTCTGGCTTGGGCAATAATTGCTTTCAGACGGGGAGTGATGCGATCAGATTTTTCCACATGAAAAGTTTCGGTATCCACAAAAGTTCTCAGACTAGCTTTGACCAAAGTACTAATATCCAACCCCATCTCTTTAGCTAATTTTTGTGCCTTCTCTTTCGTTTGTTTATCGATTGTAACGTGAATAGTAGTATTCATGAATTTAGTTAATTTAATATATATGAATTATATACATTTCTAATATTTTGTCAATATAGGTACATGTTTGTTTTTAATCTGTTTCATTTTTATCTTGGAGCGAGGTACTTTGTAAAATTAACTCGTGCCGTTCAATCAGCCATATAATTCTGAATGAGTACCTATCGTTATAAAAATTACAATTTCCCCTTCATCTTGGAAAATTGCTCGGTAGTCGCCTGTTATATTTATGCTTCGACAACCAGTATATACCTTGCTGACATCATGATTGTTCAGTAAAGGGTGCATTTTGTTGACCTTAAATAATGCTTGTCTATGAGCAAAAGCAGTTTGGATGCCAGACGGAAGTTTTTTAAACTTTTTCTTAAAAATCCTATGATAGATTATTCTCACAAAATTAGGATTTAAGGTAAGCTATTGCATCCTCCGCGTGATCAAAGGCAGGAGAAAGATTTTTTCCGGCCTTAATATCTTTCAGCGCTTTTTCTATTACTTTTCTGGTTTTATCATTCAATCTTGGCTCTGCAACTAACTGGACATCCAAAGATCCTTTTGCGTAAGCTTCAGTCGCAAGCTTAAGAACCGATGAAAATGCAATTCCTTCATTTTGTGCTCTTTTCATAGCCTTCTCTTTGAGCTTCTTATCGATTTTAAAAATAACTTGAGTAGTCATATTATCTAATTAATTATTCGTATATATACTATATAGTTTAAAACTATATGTCAATACACTCAAGGCAGCAGCGTTATTGTTATGTGGTTCATGTTACATGTTACGTGATTTTTTACCATGTGCGGAACCAGTTAGCATTAAGGATAGAATAATCTATAGCATTAACTAATCCATCAGAGTTTAAATCTGATCGGGAATTAATAGTAAACCAGTCTGCATTGAGAATAGAGTAGTCGATGGAGTTCACGATGTGATCAAGATTGATGTCACCTTTAATTGGAGTTGGTGGTGGTGGAGGTGGTGGAGTGCCGATGGAGGAGTAAACTTTCAACGCTGCATCAACACTATAGGGACTGTTCCCTTGCCACTGGTTCACATGCGTAAGATATATCTTCCCGTCCGGTCCGAGTTCCTGTCCTGCAACACCCCAGATCCCGAAACCTGGCTGCTGCGTGTAGTCAATTAATTGATACGTTGAGGGGTCGTAGCGATATGTGTAGGTCCGTCCCATGCCGGGGGCGGAGAACGATGGATAGCTTTGCCAACCATAGTTCATTTCCCCGGTCCCCATCCACGGCCAATACACAATACCCTCGGGGAGGACTAAGCCGCCAGCGAAGATGTGATCGGAGGCCCAGCGACCTTCCAGAACACCATTGATGAGGCGTGGTTCCCATGCCACCCAATCATCAACATGGCCGGTCAAAAAATAGTTCGGTTCACGAGGAGCTCGTTCGTTCCAGTACTCCAAATTCGCCCCTGGAAACGCGGGCCAACCGTATTCGATGAGTCGCTGACCACTAAGGGATGCCAGTGATGGACCTGACTGTGTGCCTTGTCCTGATTCATAGCCACCAGAACCAAGGTAAGGATCAAGTCCTGGGCCTCGTTTGACGAAGCCAGAAAACTTCTGACGGGTCAATAATGGAAATGCCATCGTCTCGCCATCTTCCGCGTAAATTGTAAGTGGCGTGCCGCCACCGTTGGTGGTATCGTAAAACACTCGTGGTGCAACCCACAACTTACCGCGCCAGAAGATCAGGCCATTGGCATAGCCTTCTTCTGCTGGCCACCAGCCGGGAATGACACGAACCGGATCGACGCGCGGCCATGCGTTGACATCGGTGCCTGTCCCCATTGCTGGGAGGTTGTATTCGACAATCGCGTTGGGCCGGCCCTGGCTCCCAACCATCCACAGTCGCATCGTGTCAAAGTCGATGGCAATCGCACCGCGAGCAAAATCCTCAGCGAGACGCCACCCTCCTAAAAGCTGACGGCCAACAGGAGCCGCTTGTGCTTGAGCCACTGGAGCTTGAAGAATTGTTTGGTGAATTACAAAAAATAACAAGACTAAAAAGATTAGTCCTGTTACGGGTTTCATGCTACGTGTTACGTGATTCTTCACCATGTCCTAAGCCAATTCGCGTTTAATAATGAATAATCAATGGCATTAACTATCTGATCCCGATTTAAATCTGATCTGGAATTAGATGTAAACCAGTCAGAGTTTAATATAGAGTAATCAATTGAATTAACGATGTGATCTAGATTGATGTCGCCTACTATTGGTTGAGGAGTTGGTGGAGGTGGTGGAGGTGGTGGTGGAGTTGGGCTTGGTGAACCACTTAAGCTTATCGCCATTTTTCCAGTAAAATCACTCGGATATAACTTAGTCATTAACCAATCATAAGCCTCCTGCGCTCCAGGCATCCCAGCCTTAATAGCTATGATTAAAGATATACGAGCATCGGGTCCATAGTAACCACTAAATAGATCTGCTGGACCGAAGTTTGGATTGTTTGCAATGTTAAAGGTATATAATTCACCCATCGTCGGGATCCAGGTTATAGTGTTTTCATCAGACATGGTACCAGTAGAAGGGTAATAAGGGGCTGCATGAGCTCGTGGATATCCGACAGCTTCACTGTTAAACAATTTGAGTTGATAGGCGGCAATACGGTTACGAGTGGCCGTACCAGCACTAAATCCTGCAGAAAGAGCATGATCAAGAACCCAAGCTACATAATTATTCTGCCATTGAGGTTGGTGCACCTGGCCATCGGTAAAATATGTATAGTACTCAAAGTTTGATCCATACGGGTTCACATAGAAACCTTTTCTCGTTCTTTGTCCGTTAGAAAATTGATCCAGAGCTACTAAGTTGTTATTGGCAATATTTGTAAAATAAGTCTTATACGCATCCGCATCAGGACTAATCAAAGCAGCATCCACAATGTTTCTTACCGACCACGCAATTCCTCTAGCCTCTTCGCCATCGAGAACTACTCCCCCAGCTCTACAGAATGAATAGTTAGGACCACATGCAGGCCAAACGCTCAATACAGCCATGTTGCCGTAAAATTGAGTTTCGTCCATGTAGTATCGGTCCCCACTGATCAAATATGGAATGTAAGTATAAGATGATGCATGTTGGTTATTGTATCCTGACAGATTGTTATTTAAGTTCAAATTTCCCAGGGGACAATCAGGTCCACCGCCACACCGCGAATCCAAAAAATAGTTCGGGTGTTGTTCACTAGAAATTAAAAAACCATTGCTTTGCCGGATATGAACTGACCAAGAACCTGCTTGGTTACCACTAAGCAGAGTGTACTGCCTTAGGTTCTGGGTTCGAAAGCCAATATATTGAGCAATCCACTCGGGATACAAAGCCAATTCTGACCGTCCACCAGGAGACCACATATCTTGCACAGTAGCTCCACCTTTTCCCAAAATGCCAAAATCTTGGTATGTTCTTCCGTCCTTTGTACCTACATACGTCCCATTAAATGAATAATTGGTATTGGTCATCAAACTCGCGTCGTAATTTGGAATTAATCCAGATGTAATAAAAGGTGAAAAATCATGATATGTTTCTGCTTCGACTAAACCGTTGGTAGTATATACTTTTCTCCACCGGGTCAAATAAAAATGATTTATTCCTGATTGTGAGAATATTTGAGAGCCGCCAATATTAATATTTACATCATAAGTTACATCATCACCTCCAGTGACATCTAACGTATTTTCGACATCTATATCAACTCTGGCTTTGCCATCACTATACACTCGAGTATCAAAGTAAACTCGCAGGAGTGGATGAGGTGTTGCTCCTGCCATGGGAGTTACTACATTTCTCCATTCTTTTACTAATGGTCCATTCAACCATAAATCACTGGAAACAGTATTTGGAAGATTTGCTATATAGTTTATTCCAGAGATATTAAAGGTCACAGAGGCAGACGGATTGCTTGGAGTAAGTAATCCAGATGAAGTAGAAGCCGTATTGATCGCATAGCTCCCTGCACTAGTAATATTAGCGGTGACAATCGCAAACTTTATCGATCCGTCAGCCCATCGATTCTTTACATCAGTTTGAGTTGGGAATGATCCAACTTGTAATCCTTGGAAAGCAACACCTTGAGGAACCACCTGTCCAAATGTCGCCCAACCAGTCGTAAAAGTGTTGGTACCGATTGTCGCCGCAGATACTTTAGGAACACTAACAAAAAGGCTAGCTAATATAGCAAGTAGCAGTATTATTGTTAAGTGATTATTTTTAATTTGTTTCATATTTTATCTTTAACGAGGATCGGATTTAAAGCAGCGGTCAGAACGTTATTCGTCGTTGTTACCATGTCCTAAGCCAATTCGCGTTTAATAATGAATAATCAATGGCATTAACTATCTGATCCCGATTTAAATCTGATCTGGAATTAGATGTAAACCAGTCAGAGTTTAATATAGAGTAATCAATTGAATTAACGATGTGATCTAGATTGATGTCGCCTACTATTGGTTGAGGAGTTGGTGGAGGTGGTGGTGGAGGCGGAGTAGGAGTAAGACTATTTATTTGAAGCACCTCAATTAGTGGATACTCTCCATCGCCAAAGTACATCGACAAATATATCCGTTGAGTAGATGAATCATAAGCTGCACCAACAGGATACAAACCACTTAATCCATTTAGATTCCATGTGGCATAAGGAAGCACGTCCCATGGTTGCTTCTCACCTCGAACTACTTTAGCTAGCTCATTCGCATCATAAGCCCAAACGTAATTGTAATAGGGATAGTTATGAGGGCCTTTAGCACTGGACGTTGGATCATAACACCAAACATTACCATCTCCGCTAGGCTGCATATGAAGAGCAGGATCATTAGTTCCTGGACCATAACAATACTCTCCTGTTCCATGTCGACCAAAAAATAGAACCGAGTCACTGCCTTCGGGCATAACCATGTATTTAGCTGCGTCGGAACTACTATAATATTGAGTCGTCGGATCTCCGTCCCCAAGTGTTGGATTGGTCAGTGGATAGTAGACCAATGCCTTAGCTCCAGTCTCACTTATATTATTGGGGTCAAACGAATGTGCAGAAGGCCCAAGACTGGTGCGTCCCGAAATTGCCACGCAGCATAAGCCCGTCATTACAGGACCTCCAAAAGATCCTTGCCAATTAGCTGGAATACTAGCCATGGATCCACCGTAGAAACCGCCACCTAATGGACCGACTCGAAATGGTCCTTGCACCTGACCCGTTACTGACATATCAATTGGTCGAATAAAGTGAGATAAAATTGTCGTTCCATTACCATCATAGTAAACGAATGCAGAGACTATTAGCTTATCTCCCCAAGGAAAAGTGCCGCCTATTTGAACGTTTGCCCCTGGTTCATTGATTAATCCCATCTTCCCTTCCAAAGAATCAACCAATGGTTGAAGTATAATGGAACGACCACCAAGTTCAGGAATACTGATTTCAGCGAGTAATTGTTTCCAGGCATGGCCAACCATGAACAAGGAGTTGCGAGCAGGATTATAACTAATCGCAGTACCACCATAATCAAAAGCATCGGTAGGCCAAGGAATATAAGGAGCTTTAAAAGAACCTATATGATCTAGATTGTTTGCTTGCAATAAAGCAGCCGAAGCAAAACTCGGCATTATTAAAATAACTACTAGTGATACCGCAGCTATTTTTGTTACGTGTTTCATGTTACGTGTTACGTGACTTTTTACCATGTCCTAAACCAATTAGCATTTAGGATAGAATAATCTATGGCATTGACTAAGCCATCGGAATTAAGATCTGATCTAGCTGCAGATGTAAACCAGTCAGAGTTGAGGATGGAGTAATCAACGGAATTGACTATGCGGTCAAGGTTGATATCGCCTAGAATGGGGGTGCCACTTGTCACTGTCACTGTTGTTGATACTGATGGAGCTGGGCTACTATCAATAAGGACAGCAGTCATGGTATAAGTGGTGGTGGTGGTAGGACTAACACTCATGGTGCCAGTACAAGTTCCGTTGGAGCAACTTGCAGCAGGTGCAGTGCCATTGATTTTTACTACGTGTCTAGTGCTTGAGTTCCAGGAATAATTTAAAGTTGAAGAACCACCACTACTAATGGATGTGGGATTGGCGCTAATTTGCATATCAGTACCAGTTGGTGGGGGTGGTGGAGGGGTTGGTCCTGGTGGGGCAGGTGGTGGGGGTGGAGTGGTTGCTCCGGCGTTGACTTGGTAGACATAGAGTCTGTTATAGTAAATCGATGCCGGAGAGATGCCAAATCCCATAATATATAACCTGTTGGTCACAGGGTCGAAAGTCGCTCCATCTAATTTGCCATAAGCTGAAGCACTGGCGTACCCAAGAGTTCTGGGCACATTGAGCTCCATCATACTAGAAGGCTGGATCTTCCAAGGCGGAAGACTTCCTAATGCAGCTTGGCCTAACTGATCTGGATCAAAGATGTGTAACTCCTGTGTTGACTGTTCACTACAGAGAGTTGAAGAACAGTACCAAGCCTTACCTTTGGCTAAGTTGGCAATAGAGATAAAACCTTTTTTTGTAGGAGTATCTATCCAATTACCTGTATTCTTGTAGTTATCGCCCCAGACAAATCTCGCCTTGCCATCAGGCGCTGGCGATAACCATTGAGCCCCAGATGCTGGAGGATTTATAGGTGCTAGAGCATTACAGGATTGATCAGAACAAATACCATTTGGTCTTAGATCTCCACCGTCAAAATAATTGATTGGGACAGTGAGACGGACACCCCTATCGTAACTGGTAGGGACACTACCACTTGCATACCAGTCATTGGAGTTAGCTGGCCCATGATCTGCAAGCGTTTTTATTTGTGCAGATGGAACTTGTGAATCATTAGCTAAGTTTGAGATATCTGGGAACGAATACATGGCAGAACCAAATGAAGCACCCCCACCTTGAGCCGCCAAGCTTGTGTAACCTCCCCAGCCTGTCACATAAGGACCCACTCCGTATTGTGTTTGAAACCAGGCAGGAACTGGTTGCACTCCTCCAAAAGCGCGCTTAGCTGGAATACCTTCAAGAGTTACTCTTTTATAATTACTAATTGTTCCATTGCTATTTAATGTTCTAGTGCAAATTTGAGCGGGATCATAAATAGTTGTATAGTCTGGTCCAGTAGTATTCCAAAGTTTCTGCCCTGCTTCATCCCACCAATAACCGGTATGATACCAAATGCAACCTCCGATATCTGGCCAGACATTGGTGGTTAATGTTATCAGATCACCATAGTTTTTCCCTGCAATAGAAAATTCTCTTAGAGTAGTAGGATAATCCATAGTCAGGAATCTTAAATCACCATTAATGTACCTATGGGTTAGACCATGACCCCATACTGCAATGGCATTGACATCATAATACCCTAGGTAAGTAAAATCAGCTGGGGTCAGTAATGTCGCTGCTTGGGCTTGGGCAACATTTGTTTCAGTTTTGTTATAAAATCCTGAAACAATAAAAACTGTAAAGACAAAAACCGCAACCATAATTGTTATTGTGTTTCGTGTCATATAATTTTTTTAATTTGTTTCATTTTTTTATCTTTTAGCGAGGGTCGGATTTTAGGACGCTTTGCGTGTTTCTTTGAGAAACCGCAACGCGAGGAAAAATCCACTCTGAAGTACATAACAATTGCTGATTTTTACGGTCACTAAAATTCGATCCGAGCGACATTACCATGTCCTAAACCAGTTAGCGTTGAGGATAGAATAATCAATGGCATTTACT
>MFEQ01000006.1:14955-344653 GCA_001777665.1 Candidatus Doudnabacteria bacterium RIFCSPHIGHO2_02_FULL_42_25 | reverse complement strand
TTACATCTAATTCCCGATCAGACCTAAATAATGATGGCATAGTAAATGCCATTGATTATTCTATCCTCAACGCTAACTGGTTTAGGACATGGTAAAATATCGATCATACATAGTAGGGGCCATAGTTTTAGCTGCAGTAGCTTTGATTGTGTTAAGTGCAGAACGGAGAAGAGTTCAAGTTACCTACAATGATGCCAATGCCCAAGCAGTAGAAAGAACCCTTCTCGGTGGCTGGCGGTTAAGAGCAGGAGGCATAGGTTTTGCTCGTGGGGCTATCGCCATTGATTTCTCTCAAAATAAACTTTGGCTGGTTGGTCATGCTCAACAAAATATTATTTATGAGTATGATCTCCCGCCTATGGGTACAGGTGATGGGGGAGAAGAATTTCAAAATTGGCCCGCACTAGATCCTGTACGCACTATACAAGGTTGGTGGCCCGATGCAGCAAATGGTGGCTATAGTTCAGCAGGCTATGCAAATGGTCTTCTCTTCTGGCGAGGCAAACTTTGGATGGCACCGCGAGTGTTTTATGCCACAGTAAATGCTGGAGATCCTTTGACCATTTATGCAGAAGATGGAGAATCGATAACGTTTCCAAATTTACTTCGACAAAAATTCTCTGGGTTTGTTAAAAGAGGACCTGGCCTCGATCCACTCATTGGCGGAGGAGGGATGGAGTCCGGACAAGGATCATCTATGGGGCCTTCGCTCGCTACTTTAGCAGGCCAACCTTTGATTGAATATGCTACCCTTGCAGATAATGCCGGTTTACCTGGAGATAATTTGGAATATTGGAATACGCGTCCACCACGTCCCACTAACTATACTCCAATTGGGTGCTTTGCAAATCTCGGTGACACTGAATCAGTTGGGTGTCCTCAGGACTCGTGGGTGGGTTGGATACCGCGCATGATAGATGGAGAGCTCCAAGGTCGCTGGGCTTCGGATACACTTTTTGGCGGCGGTCTGGTTTTGCCGGAAGGAATTACCTATTGGGCTTCATTGGGCATAGGTAATATCGATTATAGATGTCAGTGTCAAGGATTCTCTTATATTGGCTGGGATATTTATCAGTATCGTTTTGATCCTAATACGTATCAGTTTTTGGACTATACTCGTTTCCCAGTACAACCGGGGAATCCTAACCCATATGGTGTAAATATTGGAGGCCAAGAAATCGATTCCCAAGGACGAGTGTATCTATCTCTCACAAACGCTTGGCATGGTAGTTATTACAAAACAGACCCAGTTATTCTGGTTTTTTCCTCTACGGGTACACCGATAGCTCCTCCTTCTCCAAGTCCAGTACCTCCACCCAACCCGACTCCACCTACTCCTACACCACCACCGCTAACTCCACCTCCACCTCCACCGAGCACAGAAGAACCCCAACCACTTAGAGGTGACATCAATCTCGATCATATAGTCAACTCAGTTGATTACTCTCTTCTCAACGCCGATTGGTACTCATCAAACTCAAGGTCAGATCTGAATCGGGATGGATTAGTAAACTCTGTAGATTATTCGATAATGAATTCTAATTGGCTAAGGACGTGGTAGAATTGGTGATATAATATATCAATGTTCGAGATCAAGTCGATCATGACACAAAAAGTTATTACTATAGCTCCGGAAAAACCCATTCAGGATGCCATTTTGTTGTTGAGTAAGTATGATTTTAATGGGATCCCAGTAGTCGACAAAAATAAAAAATTGCTCGGTTTGTTTTCAGAAAAAAATATGCTTTCAGACGGTGCTTATTCTCATTTGAGAACATTATTGAAATTGTTTTCCGAAATGAATTATTACAGGAAAGATCACGAAGAAATAAAAGATCAATTGAAGGATATAGTTAAATTGAAAGTTAAAGATGTCATGAACCCTCAACCAGTGACGATGCACGAAAATGATTCAATTGATGATGCCAGACAGTTGTTTTACAATGGTGCTGTGCAGTCTTTACCGATTTTGAATATGGATCAAAAACTGGTGGGGATTTTAACAGCAAGTGATTTTATTAAATTCTATGGAAATCCCTTACCTCGCAAAGTCAGAGAAAAAGATATCAATCGTGAGATCGATCACTTTGTCCGCGACTTCGAAGATAAATTTATAATTGTTTCAAAAATGCGGGTTCGGATTTGGTTATTGAGCAGTGTTACTTTTTTTGTCATCGGTTTTGCTGCTGCTATGTTTTTTATCTTAAGAATAAGTGTATAATTTTATTTTAAAAAAACCGCTTCAAGGGCGGTCTTTTTTTATTGAGAAGCTCGTTCTACGTAAGCTCCGTTTCGTGTATCTACTCGGACGATGTCACCTTCTTTGATGAAGAGGGGAACGTTGACCGTGTGTCCGGTTTCGAGTGTTGCAGGTTTGGTACCACCAGTGGCCGTGTCGCCTTTCACTCCTGCGGCAGTTTCTGTAACTTTGAGATCTATTTTGATCGGAAGATCCAGAGAGATGGGTTTATCTTCGAAGAATACGATAGAGGTATCAGTGCCTTCTTTGAGGAATTTGATCTGATCAGCAATCAGAGCTTTCGGGACGACGATTGTTTCAAATGATTCTGGATCCATGAAGTGTCCACCTTCATCATCGGCGTAGAGGTATTGGCATTTGCGTTTGATGACATCAGCGCCTTCAATTTTTTCACCAAACTTAAAGGAATACTCCATGACTTTACCAGTAATAAGGTTGCGGAGTTTGGTTTGGATCACAGGCTTACGCTGCGCGGTGCGCATGAAATTGGACTCTATAATCTGATAAGGCTCACCATTGTATTTCAGGATGTGGCCAGTAGATTTGAGATCGCTAAAATCGAGTACAGACATGACCTAAGCGCTAACGAATGGCAATAATGCCATATGACGGGCTCGCTTTAACGCGGTGGAAACCATGCGCTGGTGTTTAGCGCAAGTTCCGGTTTTTTTGGAGGCGAGAATTTTTGCATGCGGCGACATGAAGCGACGCATAAATTGCGTATCTTTGTAGTCGATGAATGATATTTTTTCTGTGCAGAAGACACAGGGTTTGTTAACTATAGTTTGGTGCATAGCCATAATTTATAATTTAGAATTAAAAATTTAAAATTAGAAGGGGAGGTCATCGTTATCGATTTGGATTTCGGGGAGTTCCGATTTTGGTTCTGGTTGCTCCGCCTTCGCTGAAGCTACGGCGGACGAGCCCGCCCCACTAGATCCTTCAGGTTTACCACCAAGCATGATCATGTTCTCTGCGATTATTTCTGTTTTGTAGCGCTTCTGACCACTGGTTTTATCATCCCAGGAAGTCGTCTGGAGCCGTCCCTCGATGTAGATTTGCCGACCCTTTTTCATGTACTGGGCGATAATATCTCCGAGTTTACCCCAGGCGATGACATTATGAAATTCAGTTTGCTCTTTTTTTTGTCCTGATTGGTCTGTCCAGGTAAAGCCTGTGGCTACCGAAAAAGAACAGACATTTTTTCCGGTGGGAGTGGTTCGGACTTCCGGATCCCGGGTGAGCCGACCGATAATTTGAACTTTGTTTAAATCCATAGATTTGGAATATTAATGCTTATAAGCAAATCTTACTACGAACTACGAATTTTTACGAATTACGAAAGGGTCAGCTTTTGTTCGTACTTTCGTATCATTTCGTAATTTCGTAGATTACTTTACGAGGTCTTCCGACTCCAGAGCTTGTTCCAGTTTGGCGTCGAGTTCAGTTTCCGAAAGTTTGAATTCTTCGGGGACTGCGACTTTCACAGGCTTACGAGATGCGCGCATTTTTTCTTGGACTTTGCGATCTTTGGCTGCACGAAGTTCTTGATCTTCGACGTTTACCGTCATGTAGCGAATAATGTGCTCCAATGACCGGAGTTTGTTATCTAGATCCTGGAGCTTGCGACCATCCAAATTAAAACTTTCCAGAACATAAAAACCGTTCCGGGTTTTCTTAATTGGATATGCCAACTTTTTCTTTCCCATCATTTCTTGGGAAAGAAGACTGCCACCATTGTCGGTAATGAATTTATCGACTTCGGCTGCAATCGTGGGTACATCGTTGTCCGTCACGGCTGAAGATAAAATATACATCAGCTCATATTTTGGCATAGAAATTATCTTTCTATCGCTAAGTCAATTGCTTAGCGAATATTAGCTTAATATTTAATTAGTTTAGCTAGTTTAACATGTTTTACGGGTCTGGTCAAGGCAATTTTATGATCTCGTAGCCCTCATTTTTTAGGAATTCGTTGGCAACGAGCGAAGGAGTATATTGACTTGCATGAGTCTTGATTGCTTGATGTTTTAGTTCAGCAAATTTTTCTAAGTCAATCATTTTAAGTTTTTCATCAGGCATTCCTTCTAGAATATTTTTTTCGAAGTGAGAATGATGAACCTTACGCTGGTTCATATGCTCTTGAAAATTTTTAATTACTGATCGAGGCATACCAGCTAACCAAATTTCAGATGGATTAAATTCGGCTCTTTTACTTGCCTCCATCGCTGCTTGACCTATTAGTATGTGATCTCTATGTCCGGTAATTCCTTCAGATCCAAAAGTCAAAACAACCTCAGGCTTATAAAGATTAACTTGTTCTGTTAAATCTTGAACTAGGCTAGTAAAGTTTTCTTCGCTTAAACCGCCATCAGGGTATTGGAAGATTTTTTTACATTCACAACCCATAAGTTGGCAAGCTGCATGCAGTTCTTCAGCGCGAATTTCAGCTAGTTCTTTAGGGCTGCGACCAAGATTCATTCGATCTACACCTTTTTCGCCAGCAGTAGCACAAATAACACCAACTGTTTTTCCCTGTGTGACAAACATTATAGTTGCTCCACCAAAAACATACGATTCGTCGTCCGGATGAGCTACTATAATTAAAGCGTGAAGTTTATCTGACATATTTTAATTATACATTGAACCGGAAATGCGCGACATCACCATCCTGCATAATGTATTCTTTGCCCTCAACTCGTAACCAGCCTTTATCTCGAGCGTTAGCATAAGAGCCCGCTTCGAGGAGTTTGTCCCAACCGATGATTTCCGCGCGGATAAATCCTTTTTCAAAGTCAGTGTGGATCACCCCTGCAGCTTGTGGCGCTTTGGTTCCACTGACAATCGTCCAGGCCTTGGTTTCGATCGGACCAGCTGTAAAAAAAGTTATGAGATTGAGAAGTTTATATGCCGCTTTGGCCAATCGATCGAGTCCCGATTCGCTGATCCCCAACTCTTTCATGTATTCCACTCTCTCGTCATCAGTTAATTCGGACAGCTCTTGTTCGATTTTGACATCAATTAATAAGGGTTCCTTTGCAGTTTCATCCCCCCTTAATATAAGGGGGGATTGAGGGGGGTTATTACCCGAGGTATTTCCCACATAAAGCACTGGTTTCATGCTCAAAAGACTTAAGCCTTTGACCAGTCTGGATTCTTCTTCGTTCAAAGCAACTGTTCTGGCAGGTTTACCATCGTCTAGGCTTGTTTTAATTTTTTCCAGTGCTGCTTTAAGGAGAAGGGCTTCTTTGTCGCCACCTTTGATCTCTCGGGCCAAACTTTCTAGCCGTTTGTTTACTGTACTTAAATCAGCAAACATTAGTTCGAGGTTGATGACTTCGATATCACGAGCTGGATTGACAGATCCATCGACATGAATGATTTCATCGTTTTTAAAAAATCGGACGACTTGGACGATCGCATCGACTTCCCGGATGTGAGATAAAAATTTATTGCCGAGTCCAGCTCCTTCAGCTGCACCTTTGACCAGGCCAGCGATATCGATAAATTCAATAGAGGTCGGGACAATTTTTGCGGATTTTTCTTGAGCAGACAGTTTGGCCAATCTTTCATCGGGAACATTGATTACGCCAACGTTGGGGTCGATGGTGGTAAATGGAAAATTCGAAGCCTGCGCTTGCTGCTTCGTGAGGGCATTAAATAAAGTACTTTTTCCAACGTTTGGAAGACCGACTATACCGATTTTGAAACTCATAAGGATATTATAGCATATTGACAGTGTGTGGTTTAGTATATACAATAGATTCATGACTAGGCTGTTCAAGAAATTAGTCGGCTTTCTATGGGATTCTGGCAACCGCGAGAAGAATGAAAACAAGCATAAAGTTACCATCCAGGAAGCTGAAGAAGTATTTTTTGATAGCCATTATGTTCTGCTCAAAGATAGCATTCATTCAGGCAGTGAGCATAGATTTAACATTATAGGTTTAACCAAGGCTGGCAGACTGCTTACTGTAACTTTTACGGTTCGCAAATTAATGGTTCGAGTGATTTCTGCTCGGCCTGCCGCTAAAAAAGAAAGGATTATTTATGAAAAAACATCTTAAGGTTCCCAAGTTTAAGAACGAAGATCAGGAACGAGATTTTTGGGCGAAAATTGATTTGGGAGATTACTATGGTTCAAAAGATTTTTTGCATATTGATTTTCCTAACCTTAAACCAACTACCCGATCTATTTCCATTAGAATACCGGAGTATATTTTGTCCCGCTTGAAAATCAGGGCTAATGAGTTGGATATTCCGTATCAGACTTTGATGAAGCAATATATCGCCAAAGAAGTTTTGGCAAAAAAATAGACGGAAATTGCCTTGAAAAGTACTGTGAGATTGTCCAGTTTGCGGAGTTTAGTAAAAAGCTTAGTATATAAGCATAATTAAATATAGAGAGGAGTGATTATGAGAGAAATCGCTCAAACACACCAAGTGGAAGAATTTCACATGCGGGGCATGAAAGCTGTGAGAAAAGTTCAGTCGCTCATTAAATCAGGTGATGCCATGGAAATTTTAGTGGAAGACGAGTCAGGTGACGCCATCTTACGTTTTGCTCCAGACAGAAACTTTTTGAACCAGACGCTAAATTTGCTCAAAGGCACGATGAAAGTTATTAAAGCTTGTAAAATTACAGTTCTGAACAAACAGACAGCACTGTTTTAAATTAAAATCGGGATAAAACTAGAAAATAGGCCATAGGGCCTATTTTTATTTTAGTAGCATTTTTGTTAGAGTTTTGGTAGACTTTAAAAGCTATGAATCCCGTTAGAAATTTGCCGTAGTTAAATACTACTTGAAAGAATGTTCTACGGGTTGATTATAAAAATATTTATTATTAACTAATCACTATTTCTAACGGGATGAAAATTTCTAATCTCAACAAGCTTGGTCAGAAGGATTTAATTGTTTTTGACCTTGATGGAACCCTAGCCAGAACTAAATCGCCAATGGATAAAGAAATGGCGAGAATCTTAAAGCAATTACTTTCTGTAAAAAAAGTTGCTGTAATTGGGGGAGGAAAATACGAAGTTTTCCAAATGCAGTTATTGAATGAATTAAAGGCATCGAAAAAGTTGTTAGAAAATTTGTTTTTGTTTCCCACTACTGCTACTGTTTTCTATAAGTATCAGAACGGTTGGAAAAAAGTTTACTACCATGGCCTAACTAAGCAGCAGGTAAAGCATATAGAGGACGCTTTTAATTGGGTTTTTAAACAGATTGGTTATAAACAGCCGGAAAAAACTTATGGCGATATAATTGAAAACCGCGGTTCACAGGTAAGTTGGTCTGTTTATGGTCAGGATTTAGTAACAGCATTAGGCTCTAAGGGAGTAAAAATGAAAGAAGAATGGAAGAAAAAAAATACCCCTCTCAAAATGAAAATTGCAAAATTGGTCCAGAAGCGTTTGCCAGGATTGGAAGTGCGGGCGGCTGGCTTTACTACTGTAGATGTCACGAAAAAAGGTATAGACAAGGGTTATGGCATCAATCAGATTCAGAAACATTTAAAAACCCCGATTAAGAAAATGCTATTTATAGGGGACGCTATTGTTCCTGGAGGAAATGATTATGCAGTCGTCAGAACTGGAGTCGATTATATTCCTATTAAGGGTCCAGAAGAAACAAAAAAGATAATCAAAAAGATAATTGGTACATAAAAGTACGATCGCACCTCTCATGTACACGGGTTGAGATTAAAAAAACGGCCAGGGGAGTACATGGGTACTCCCCTGGCATAAAGACCCGGATGGGGTGTCAGGGATGAAGCGCAGCGAGCGCTTTTTCACGTGCGGTTTCTGCGGGTGGAAATTCGCGTTCGTTGTTTGCACGGTGAAGTGTCGACGGCAGATGCTCTCGCTTTAATTGCAAGATAACTGCCGGAACTTGTTCTTCATTCAACTCGAGATCAACGCTGAGTGGGTTGAGAGGGGACCAATCAGCGGGAATCTGTTGTGGAAGAAGGTGACAGCTTGTCGCGAGCAATACAGCCTTAGCTGCTTCGTACCGGTCTGCGCATTCGACATAGTACGCACTCATGACTCGTCTCCTCCTGGGGAAATACTAGGACCAAACTAAACCAACCTTCTCGTAAACCTCTTTGTATGTCTTGAGAGCGACAGTGTGAGCTTTTTCTGCGCCCTCTTTCATGATTTTTGTTAGTGCTTCGGTATCTTTGGTTAGTTCTGCTCGGCGAGCGCGGAACGGTGCGAAATAAGTGATCAGACTTTCAGCCAGATCAGACTTCAGCTCGGAGTATTTAATACTCCCGTCTTTGTATTGTTTATCAAATTTATCAAAAGTATTTCCGCCAGCTGGCGGATCAGCGAATTCTTTTAGTAAATCAAAAAGATTTTTGACGCCTTTCGGCATTTCTCCAGTCGGAGCATCAGTCGCTGTGACTGCTTTGGCCAATTTTTTACGGATGATTTCTGGTTCATCGAAAATTCCGACATAAGACCCAGGTTCGCTTTTGCTCATTTTTTTCTCGGGATCAGTTAGGCTCATGATCCGGACTGGATCTTTCATGTGAGCTTTGACTTCATGGAAATATTCGCCGTATTTATTATTAAATTTTTTGGCAATTATATTTGTCATTTCTAAATGTTGGATTTGATCGTGACCGACTGGGACCTGGTCTGCATGGTAGAGCAGAATATCCGCCGCTTGGAGCACTGGATAGGTGAGTAAGCCGACATTGATGTTCTTTTTTTGCTTGGCTGATTTATCTTTGTACTGTGTCATGCGTTCCAGTTCATTGATCGGAGTCAGGGTATTGAAAATCCAGGCTAATTCTACATGCGCTGGGACATGCGACTGGACGAAAATCGTCGATTTCTGTGGGTCGAGCCCTGCAGCCAGAAAAGCGATCAGAGTATCAGTGATTTGCTGGCGTTTTTCTTCTGGAGAATAGTCTTCTGTCAGCGAGTGCAAATCAGCAATAAAAAAATAGCATTCGAATTCTTCTTGAAGCTTGACGAAATCCTTTAAGGCTCCCAAATAATTTCCGATATGCATCTCGCCCGACGGCTGTATTCCTGAAACAATAACTTCTTTTTTGCTCATAGTAATATTATAGCAATAACCCATCCCGGACGCTACGTTCTTTAGAATACTCCTAAGGTGAAGGGCGATCCGGGATCCATTTCTTATAGGCAGCGTTGACTGAGAAGTTTTCAAATGGTAATATCAGAAAAAGGAGTGAACATGATCGAGACCGAAGCGGCATTCGCTATCTTGTCTTCGACCGCTCTTCCTGAAACAAAAACGTATGAAGTCCCGGATTTTTGGGACATCATCGATCCTCGCAAACTCGGTGAAAGTCGTCAGTTGAGAGGACCGTTTTATGGAACCTTCTTCCAGGCTCATGTCCTGGCAGACTTCCTTTTCGGATCCCAGCATACTACTGATGACAGCGGTACCGAGTGGATTAACTGGAAGGTAGTTTCTCATAAGGAAAGTCTGACGGTGATCGATCTAACAAAAGTTTTGGCTTTGTGCGGTTTGCCTCCGGTTCCTCCGCGGGACGAAGCGCAATGCCAGGCCGATCTTACGAGACTGAACGAAAAAGTCCTCGCCAGAACTTAAGCCCGAGTAAATTATGACTCGCGGCTCTTTTTTCGGAAATAAAAACCCCGGAATGATCCGGGATTTTAGTTTGTATTATCTTGACTCGAATCGTTTGAGGAACGATTCAAGATCTTTTTTTATATTCTCAACAATTTTTGAGCGCTCTTCAGGACTAGCTTTACTATAATCGTCTTGTAATTCTTTTAATCTTTCATCCAAGCTTTTCTTGATGTTAGGAATTTGTGGAGCAACAGTCTCGTCAGCTATAAGATCAAGCAAGATTTGCATGTACTCAAACGCTTTTGTACCTGGAAATTCTTCACCACTTTGTATACTGTCTAATTCCTGACGGATGGCTGAAGCAATTTCTGCCAAAGCTCTTTGGCGGTCTCGTTCTTCCATATTAGACCTCGATGACTACTGGCAAAACCATTGGGCGGCGTTCGGTTCGTTGGAAGAGAAATTCGCCGATTTGGTCGCGAACCTCGGAACGGATATAGGCCCAGTTGGGTTCTTTGACTTTGCCATTGCCTTTGCTTTCGACAACTTTTCTGACTTCATGCTTTACTTCTTTGAGCAGATCTTCTGATCCTTTCATATAGATAAAGCCGCGAGAGATAATGTCAGGTTGTCCTGAAATTTTACCGGTGTTGCGTTCAATTTTCATAATGATGACGAACATGCCGTCTTGGGCCATGACTTGGCGGTCGCGAAGGACGACTTCACCGACGTCACCAACACCCAGGCCATCGACGAAAACATAACCAGTTGGAATTTTGGCTTCCAGAACCTGGACTCCAGTGGTGCTTAGTTCCAACATCTGACCATTGTCCAGAGTAAAGATGTTATCATCGGGAATCCCGACGGACGAAGCGATATTGGCGTGCGCCACTAACATGTGATGCTCGCCGTGAATCGGCATGAAGAATTTGGGTTTGGTCAAAGCAATCATCAGCTTCAAATCTTCTTGATAAGCGTGTCCAGAAGTGTGAATGTCTAGATTTTTATTATAGATAACTCGAGCACCCAGACGTGCCAGGTTGGAAAGCACGGAAGAAACCGATCGTTCGTTCCCTGGAATTGGGTTCGCTGAGACTACACAAGTATCTCCCTTTTTGACCTGGATGGTTTTGTGCTCGTTGCGCGCGATACGAGCCAGGGCTGCTGCTTCTTCACCTTGAGAACCCGTGGTGAGAATGACGACTTGATTATCTGGAAGCTTTTTGGCTTGTTCCATTTTTATAATCATACCTTTAGCAGGTAGCGTCAGGTAATTTGTAGCCAAACAAATTTCGATGTTGTTGACCATGGAGCGTCCAGTCACTACTAATTTGCGATTAGATTTGTGAGCCGCATCGATAACTTGTTGGATACGAGAAATCAGAGTAGAGAAAGTCGCGAAAATGACACGGCCTTTGGCATCTTGCAAAATCCGATCAATTGTTTCTCCCAAAGTTTTCTCAGACATAGAATAGCCTGGCTTTTCGGCGTTAGTGGAATCTGACATGAGCAGAGCCACACCCTCACCGCCATAGTTGGCTAGTTTGTCGAATTCTGATGGACGACCATCGACTGGTGTGTGATCGAATTTCCAGTCAGTAGCGTAGACCAGCAATCCTGCTGGAGTTTTGATCGCCAGCCCCACACCATCAGGGATGTTGTGGTTGATTCGGAAAAATCGAATACTGAAATTGCCCAAAGTCAAAATATCGTCTTTGTTCAATTCATGAATCTGGGAGCGACCGAGCAAATGGAATTCTTCCAAACGCTTCTTAATCAGCTCACCGGTTAATTTCATGGTGTAGATTGGCGGATCGCCAATTTTCGGCATGATGTAGGGAATGGCTCCTATGTGGTCCAAGTGACCGTGAGTAATAATTACTCCTTTGATGCGCTTTTTGTTATCTTCCAAATATTTGGTATTTGGAATGATGTAGTCGATCCCGGGCATGGTTTCGTCAGGGAACCCAAGTCCCATATCGATGACGAGAATATCATCGCCATATTCTAGGACTGTCATGTTTTCCCCGACTTCTTCGATACCTCCGAGAGGGATGACCTTTAAAGTCGCTTTTCCGCCAGCTGGCGGAGTCGCTTTTTGTTCTTGCGGTCGTGTTGCAACCGCGGTGTTTTGCTGTTTACGCAAAATCATAAAATTTATTCTTGTGTTAATGCTAATGGTAAATTTTATCTACGAAGTACGAATTTTTTACGAAATTACGAAGTGGTTAACCTTTTTCGTATTTTCGTAGCTTTTCGTACTTCGTAGACAAGCGCGAAGCAGGGCTTGACCCAAGGCTTGAGCGCTAGTTAACACAAGAAAATCCACAAAAAATACGAACTTTATCGTATTAACTAGATTATTTACTTTTTCAAGAGTAATTCAATGTAGATATATTATACACCCAGCCGCGCGAATTGTCAATAACAGCTCGGCACTGTTGTAAAATTACCGGCCATAAAATTCTGCTGAATTTTTGGCCTGCGCTCTCGGACCGTCGTCCTGCGAGAGCTAATTTTACAAAGTGCCTCGCTTCCGCAAATAAAGAAAAGAGGCGGACACGCTTGCGCGCGTCCGCCTGAGTTTAGTATTTCCCAGAAATGAGAAGTTCTCGCAGTTTTGACACTGTTCGAATCAGCTCTTTCGCTTCGTCAGTTCGGGCTGACGAAGAGTTTCGTGGGATGTGGTAGACGACAGTATTGGACTTCGCCGGTTCTGAAATCACGACGCCAATGCCAGATAACCAGTTGAGTGTGTTGCGAAGAGTACTCAGCTCAAATGGTTTTCCGGTGGTAATTTCATAACGTCGACGAATCCGACGAACCAAGACCGTTTCATCACCCCAGATCCTGAATCGACGCCTTGGAGAAGCCAGGACCATGAGGATTTCCACTGCCATCCGTGGATCGATACCTGGGCGAATGAATTTCGACAGCTGCTCCTCGATCAGACCACTGAGGTCCAAAACTTCAACTTCTCGAGGTGTTGCCGAAAACTGGTTAACGTCAGCCTGTAGGGGTACTGGTTCCTGTTTTTCAGATTGGCGCTCAATCCAAGTCGCCTGTTTGAATAACCGGATTTTTTTCCTTCGTTCGGGTTCATTTAGTCCGCGTTTGTAAAGTGCAATTGCTTCAGGCTTCACGGCGTTTGACGCTTCCAGTTCATAGAACACTATAGGATCAAAAGGTGCAGCAGGAGCAACTTTCTCACCAGCGGAGTCAGAGTTCACTTTCGGCCGTTGCAAGCGGAGTGTGAACTGTTTGTGTTCTAGGGCAGCAGTAAGTTTTTGGACAAACTGCTTCCGTCGCGCTGGCTGAGGGGGACTCGTCTTCCACTTCGCGAAGATTTCGTCGATTGTCTCCTCTTTGAGATAGAAGCGGGTGCGGAGATCGACTTCAAGATCTTCCCAAAGTCGGTTATTGATAGGCACCCATTTATGGAGTTGATCTTCATGCTGAAAGAGTCGGAACTCCCGGTGAAGATAATCGAGAAACCGCTGTTCCAGTTCCCGAAGGTCGTTGGTTTTGCAGAAGATCTTCATCTTTGGGATCCAAATGTGGACCCTCGGATTGAGCCTGCGAAACCTACGGGATTCGGGAATAAGCTTACGAGAACAAAACCGATCCCGAAGGTCGAACAATGTCACACGGTTGAAGTAGATCAGCCGCCAGCCGATGGAGATGAACCCGAACTGGATCAAAGCCAGTACTCCGGCGGCCCAGGTGCCGCGCTCCACTGTGAATGGAACTGCGACAAATACTGCTGCTGCCACTAGCAGAATTTTACCCCATAGGATTCGACCCAGTGCTTGATCGCGAAGGCTCTGGGTGTACTCGAAGTGTGAGTCTTCGTTTTTCTGTGACCAATGCATCGTCTTCCTCCTTGTTGACGAACTATAATTTATAGCATTTTTTGCAGCTTTAATCAACAATTAAAAAAAGAAGAGGCGGACAGCGCTTGCGCGCGTCCGCCTCGGGGAAACGTTGAACGAGATGAACCGAACTACTTCTGGAGTCGGACTGAGAAGTATGGGCCTCCCCAGGTGTCGTTGTTGGGGAATGACGGCCCGTACGGATTCGTGAACAGGTAGTCCGTTCGCTCCGTGTAGATCCGTGAATACCGCCAACCGGCGCCAACCGCGACGTACTTGTGGACTGAGTAGCTCGCACCGAGGTCCACATCGAGTCCGCGCGACGACCAAGTCGATCCGGTCTTTTCGTAGTCCGGATACCCTTCGCTACGGTAAGTGTAGTGGCCGGCATGCCGGATCATCGGAGCGAGATCAACTGTCGCGTGAGGAGTGAGCTTGTTGAACCGATGCTTGGCAGTGATGCCGACCTTCGGCGCAAAGAAGCTTTCGCTGATTGTGCTCCGAACGTCGCGGCTAAACCCTGAGAACCCAGAGAACTCGTAAATCGTCCCGGCATCCTCGGTTTCCAGCAAGCGATACCCAACACCGAATCGGTAGGTGAGCGGACCGCGGCTGTATTCGCCCATGGCTTCCAGAACGCGGCTGCTTCCGTTGAACTCGAACAGTGCGTTCGTGGTGTTCTCGAAGTAACCGGACGAGTCGACCCGACCGTCGTTGTACTGCAGCCGGTACTTCGGGGTGTCGATACCACCAGTGGTGAAGCGGAGCTTCGTCGACCAGCGAGCGTTGCCGATCATCCGGACTTCGAAGCCTTTCTGCACCGTGCTGTGCTTCGATACGGTGCTGGCGTATCCGGAGGCTCCTTCGCTGGTGTCGACGCTGTGGCTGTAGTTGCCGAACTCGAGAACCGGCGTGATCGTGACGCGCTCCTGCGCCGAGACCGTGAACGCGAAGCCGAGGACAAGGAGGACGATGAGGGAGAGAATGCGTGTCATTTGCGAGTCTCCTGAAAGTGTTGCGGTTGAATGGTAACCCTAAAGCGGATTGTTGCGCTTGATTGCGTTGATCCGTTTTTCAGCCTCGTTCCTGAGACTAACGGTGGCATGATATTGCACGCGAAGGTAAGTGACCTGCTTGTCAAAATCGGGAACTTTGGGCCGGGCCTCAAAAAGCTCGTCCATAGCCTTGCCGATCGCGATCATCCGATTCGTGCAATCGGTCCAATCCCACTTGAGTAGGGCCAATTCCAGACGAAGCAGGGTCAGCCGAAAGGCTTCCACGAAACGTCGAATTAAATTCATCTCTAGCCCTCCTTAGGTGGCAGAGAAAGCCGGTTTTGAGAACGTCTGAGCCTATGTAAGCGCTCATTGGACTAAAGTCATGTACAAGAATCACGTAACAATGAACATAACTGCAATTTAATGAAAACTTGAGAAAGGGGAGGCGAGCGTGTCTGCGACACGCTCGCCCGTCGAGCTACTTCTTGGGCTGCGCGATGATGCTGTCCAGACCGTGCAGTTCGAAGAGCGGGGTGAGATAGGCACGCGTCTCGTCGTTCATCTTCAACGTTCGCAAAGCCGCGAGGTCATCGACTGCCGTCTTGATCTCATCGTCACCGAACGTCGATGACTCGGTCACATGGAGCTTCCGGGCGGCCCTGATCAGCTCGTTCACCTCGTCGAGGTAGTGCTTGATGTTGCTTGCGTAGACATGGTTGCACATGAATTCGAATTTCTCGAGGACGAGTTTCTCGAACTGACTCGTTGCAGACGCTTTCATCTCGTCGAGCTTCAATGCCATTTCCATCTCCTCCGTAATCGCTCTACCTGAGCCAGGACTCCCTTGTGTATCCACCTCATATGGATCACCACAAGCTGAGCATCTTAAGCATAAATATTTTATGCGCAAATTGCTAAGCTCGTTTTTCTATTTTGACCAACAATTATACACCTTTTTGGCGGTTTTGTCAAGACGACCGCATTGGGTAATCCTACCGTGTTGGAACAGGCTTTAATGTTTTAGATAAGTAATCATTGGGTGAACTAAAGATTTCCGGTGAGGAAAATCTGACGCAGAATTCACTCACGTACTCTGGTAAGTATTCAGGGCTGGTGTGGTGATACATTCTTCGGATAAATGTTCTTAAGTTCCCGAACATCCCTTCGATCTCTGAGGTTAAGCCAAATTCGAATCTTTTATGAATATCAACTCGATGCTTGACTTGCCACCACTGGTCAATCTTTTTGTACATCGCCCCGCCATCGGTTTGCAGTTTACTGTTAGGCTTGACCCAATGGAAAAGGAATCTTGCTGTTTCAGTCTTGTCTACGGAGTTTTTAAATATCATCTGATGGGCTAGGTGTTTGCTGCCAACCTGTTTGGCCATGATCAGAGAAAGATTCTTAAAGTATGCTTCATCCATTTGGACCTTCCCCTCTAGAACGGCCTCTACCTGGGGCAAATGGAGCCTAAAGACCCTAAACCAGTGTCTGACTGCCTTTTCTGAGAGATGACAGAGTTTCTCTGTTTGCAATACCGGAATCCTTTGGGTCCAACACCAGAGTAGCGCATACATTGTTCTGAGGGAAATTTTCATATCAGCAAGCCAGGTACCTGACAACAGGCTAAATCGTTTCCGGCATCTTCTGCAACGATATCGCTTCTCAAAAACAATGATTCTTCTAGACCGGCAATGGGGACATGAAACGTTCTGACCAAAGATGATTAGCCTTAATTGTTTCTTAATCTTGGCTTCTGAGGGGATTTGGTTTAATGCTGCGATCATGGTTACAAGGGTTAATATTGCTAATGCAATTATATCCTTGTTCCATCAGGGTTGGAGAACCCACCGCATTTGCGAGGAGGTGCTTTGTCCTTAAGGGATTAGCTTAGGCACCGACGAAGCAATCTGACTCATGGTTGGCTTGGGTTTTAGACTGCCACGCGACTGCCCAGGTTAACGCTTTATCGATAAAGCAGTCGCTCGCAGATGCGATATAAATGCTGGAAACCCCACAAAAAAAAGAAGATCCCGGACCTGCTTGCCGGCAGGCAGGTCAAGTCCGGGATGGGTAAATGTATTATTTTGGCGGGTACGGAGAGATTTGAACTCTCACGGGATTGCTCCCACACGCTCCTGAAGCGTGCGCGCTCCGTACTAAAATTTTGCTGAGTTATCAAATTGATTTTGGTGCTCGAGGGGAGATTTGAACTCCCACGACCTTGCGGTCATACGCTCCTGAAGCGTACGTGTATGCCAGTTCCACCACTCGAGCATACTTGCAAAATTTAGTACGGGATAAATATTCCAGCCTGCCCCGTAGCGACGCGAAGCGTCTGCTACCGGGATTCCGCCACGTACCCTGAAAACTTTATTTTGTCAGAGGCAGATTCAGAATGACGTTAGTTAGCGTAGGACTTATAAAAACTTTAAACTGAACGAGTTTTACCAGTAATAAGAAATCTGTAATTTCTGATTTTAAACTTTCTGGACCAGTAAAGATTTCTTTACCTTCTTCAAGAATAGATTTCGTATAATTAAAGGCCAGATCGTACGGATAGCTTTTTTTTATATAATCTATCAAGTGTTTGAATTCATCTTTATCTAACCAAATCCCTTGGCAAGTTTTACAGGCATCAATTTTAACTCCCGAATTACCATAATCGATTTCATACAGAGGAACGTTGTCGATCGGACAGAGTTTGGTACTCGATGTTGATTTAAAATCTTTTTCATCTTTCCAAAGATCCACATCAAACCACTTGGCATACTCATCTTGGACGTCTTTAGCCTGTCTCAATTCATCATGGTTAAACCACAATCCTTCGCACTCAGAACATCGATCAACTTTTACGTTGCCAAATTTAATTTCTTGAAATGATTCGTGATTATTTGGGCATTTCATAGTGTTTAATATTTTATCAGGTTAGTTACTAAAATACCAGTTCTTAATGTCGAGGAAGCGGTCAGCTGGGCTGACGATATTGTCGAGGTTAATGCCCTGGATTTTTTTCGGGACATTGTAGATATAGAGAGAACGGGCTAGAAAGATCGCAGGCAGTTCATCATTGATAATTTCCTGGAACCGTAAATAATTTTTGACCCGAGTTGCTTCGTCGATGGTTTGTCTGGCATCTGTGAGTAATTTATCAGCTTCTGTGTTTACAAACCCAGAAAGATTGAGACCAGGGTCGTTGCGTTGGGTCCCATGCCAGAATGGAAATGGGTCTGGATCAGCCCCGACATTTTCAGAAAAAAGTAATGCATCAAATGCGCGGGGTCTGATGAAATCAGTTTCGAGTTCATCAGGTCCGACTGGAATTAAATTTATTTTAACCCCGATTTTTTCCCACTGGCTTTGGAGTAGCTGCGCGGTTTTGACATTTAAAACCAAATTTCCTGAGAGCGCTAAATTAAATTCTAACAATTTATCTTTTTTGGCACGCACAGTTGAGTTAGGTGGAAGTACCCATCCAGCCTTTTCTAACAATATCACTGCTTCATCGAGATTGTAGTGGACACTTTCTTCAATTTTTTCGTTGTATCCCATACTCCCCGGTAAGATGGGACCGAATGCGGGAGCGGCATTGTCATTGAATACTTCTGTGATGATTTGGTTGCGGTCTGTGGCGAGCCATAGCGCTTGACGGACAGCTTTTTCGGCGAGGATGGAATTCTTCGGGAGATTAAAAAATACGGCTTGGTACTGGGGCAGGTTGACTCGGTATTGATTTACACGATCGGATTGGGATAGAAATGCTTTTTTATCAAATGGCAAAAACCCTATGCTCTGGATTTCTTTGCCTTGGTATGCTGCAAGCAAACTATCGTAGTCATCGTAAAACCTGAAGGTCAGAGTCGTGATATATGGAGAGCCTTCGTGATAGTTTTGGTTGGCACGCAAAGTGATAGATTTGATGTCACCATCAGAAGTTTTACGAATTTCGCGCACAGTGTATGGTCCTGAGCCAATTGGTTTGAGGTTGGAGTCAGAAAGTCGGAAATTCCGAGGGGAGAGCTCTTCCCAGATGTGTTTCGGGATGATGCCTAGTGTAAAATTGTTCATGAAGCTTGCTGAAACTTCGCGCAATGTAAGTTGAATACTCAAATCATCAATTTTTTCGGCTTTGACCCGAGACCAGTTCGGGCGAAGCGGGGATTCATACTCGATATTTTGAATTCGTTGGATGGTAAACAAGACGTCGTCAGCATTGAGAGGCTTACCATCTGACCATTTAAGATTCGGTTTTAGTTTCAGAGTATAAGTTTTTTGGTCTTCACTTACGGTCGGTATGCTTTCTGCTAAATCCGTGGTCAAATTTTGTTCTTGATCAAATTTGAGTAACTGAGCATAGACCACTCGACTGACATCGGTGTCGACGCTGCTGGTTAGCGATAGAAGTGGGTTTATAAATTGAGGTTGACCCACCAGCCCTTCCACGATTTCGCCACCATAGTGAGGGCCTGGACCCTTTTCGGCAAATGCTTGGACAAGTAAAAAACCACCGCTGATCACAAGGAAGAATAAGGTGGCGATAAATGTATAGAATTCTTTTTTCGAAAAGTTTTCGAGGATATGAGGAATCTGCCCTCGGCGCAGGGTTCGCAATGTTCGTATTCCCAACCAAAAATTGCGAAAAAAGTTTTTGATTTGTAACCAGATATTACTCATTCGTTATTTGACGAAGAGCACGGCGACCGAGAGGCCGACGAATATGACAGCGAGTAAAATAGTAAAGTAATGTAGTCCACGAGCTAAACCTCGTTTGGAACGATAAACTTGTCCTTCGCCGCCAAATACAGTGGAAAGTCCGCCCTCGCGCTGTTGCATAAGGATGGTAATGATAATCAAAACATCGATGACTATCAGGGCAAAAATTAAAGTATTTTGTGTAATCTGCATATATTTATGCTTGCCCGCCGAAGCTTTAGCGCAGGCGGGACTTAGCTATTTTGCCAGAAAAGGAGAAATCAGTCAACAGTTACCAGATAACAGATAACAATCAAAGAGATGCCTTGATCTTCTCGGCGGTTTTAGACCCAACGATCGCGGCAAGTTCTGTAAGACTAGCAGAACGAACTTTGGCAGCAGAGCCAAATTTTTGGAGCAATGTTTTTTTCTTGGCCGGACCGATGCCGGAGATTTGATCGAGCACAGAAGAGAGAGATCCCTTCGATCGCAAATGTCTATGGTATTTCACGCCGAAGCGATGAGCTTCATCGCGGATGCGTTGTAAGAGATAAAGTGCTTGGGAGTTAGTAGGAAGTATCAAGGGGGAAGTATTAAGGGGAGTAAAAATTTCTTCTAAGCGTTTGGCGAGGCCAATGACCTGAAACCTGGAACCTGAAACCTGAAGCACTGAAAGGGCTGCATTCAATTGACCCTTCCCGCCATCGATCAGGATCAGATCGGGAAGAGGCCAATCGTTGCGAAATCGTCGTTCGAGCATTTCGCGCATCATAGCGAAGTCATCAGGAGTTTGTTTTTTATTAATTTTAAATTTACGATAATCAGATTTTTTCGGTCGGGCGAAGTCAAACACAACCATCGAGCCGACAGGGTTGGTGCCTTGGATATTCGAAATGTCGTACGCTTCGATGCGACCTGGCAAATTCGGTAGATCCAAAACTCGTTGCAATTCTTTGAGCGAGGCGAGCAATCGAGCTTCTTCTAACAAATGTTTATCTGTGGTGCTTTCCAGATATTGTTTGGCATTTTCTTGGCCTAATTTCAGAAGCTGTAGTCTTTGACCCTGGACTGGTACTGTAAATTTGGGAAATCGACGACCGATAAATACCGGATATAGTTCATCAGGGATAATTTGGGCTGGAAGTAATACTTCTTTGGGTATGCTTGAAGCCTCTAGATAATATCTTTCGAGAAAACTTTGCAAAATTTCATCAACCGGGACTTGTTTCGTATTTTCCATGATGAAGTTTTCTTTTTGGATGAGTTTTCCTTCTCGGATCATGAATAAATTGATGGATGCGACACCACCCGCCTGCCACGCCTTGTCGGATTGCTTTACCCGAGGCATGGCGGGCAGGTCTGTATAAACAGAGAACACATCTTGGTCGAGTTTTTTCGGGTAAACCAATTTTTGTCGTTCGAGCACTCGGTTCAGGGCAAAAATTTGGTTGCGAACCTTCGCTGCTTTTTCAAATTGTTTATGGGACGCAAAAGATCGCATCTGTTTTTGTAAATCTTTCAGAACTTGAGATTGGCGGCCTTCCAGAAATTGGATAATTTTTTTGATGTAATTGTCGCGGTATTCTTGGGTACTTATTTTGCCAAAGCAAACACCCGGACATTTACCGATGTGATAAAAGAAGCAAGGTTTATTACCGATTTTTTTGTTGGAACAGTAAGGAAAAATATTTCGGAGCATCCGAAGTGTGTCTTTGATGGCAAGTCCTGAAGTATAAGGACCGAAATAACGGCTACTTCGATCCATCAGTTTTCGTTCATAGCCAATCGTCGGGATTTCATCTTTGATATTTATTTTAATAAATAAATAATTTTTGTCATCACGGAGATCAACGTTGTATTTGGGTTTGAGTTGTGAAATGAAATTTTTCTCCAGGATCAAACTTTCAGTTTCATTATCTGTGACCGTGTAGTTGAGGTCACGAATTAGAGAAATCATTTGTTGGATCCGAGGTCCGCGACCATCATCACCGTCCCGTTTGAAATAAGAACTAACTCGGTTTTTGAGTTTGATCGCTTTCCCGACGTACAAAACCAACCCTTTGGCATCTTTGAATACATAGACACCGGGTTTCTGGGGGAGGTCTTTAATCTTTTGTTCTAGCTGTTTCGACATGAAAGTATTATACTTTGATATAAGAATACAGCCAAAGGAGGTCTCATGGCTGACAGGAAAATGCGTCTGATTCTGGGTGGTCGAGATCCCCTTGGGCGGGTTCTGATTCAAGCAAATATTGCGTTTGCTGAATTTGATGCTGCCAGGAATACTCGAGAAGGCCTCGGCCGACTGTGGCAAGAACTTCCTTCTCCGGAAAGGAGTAGTAGGCGGAGAGCCTTGCGTAGCTTCGGTCCAGAGCCCCGGCGAAGAAGTTTTAATCCAGGAATGTTCAGGCAGTTCCGCGCCGCTGAAGTCATCGATCTGACCTGGAAGCAACAAAAGCTATTTGAGTCATGGTCTCAACTGGAGCCACTCGAGTAAAGACCCTGCACCCCGTCTGACAAGTAACCCTTGCGCCGGCGGTTTTTTTTATATCTTTTAAACATTTAGTGAAAGTACTATACTGAATTCACTTTCGAATGTCTTCCGAAGGAGGAAAAGATGGAAATTGGAATACTTTACCTCGCCGTGATTTTTGTAACAGGCTCGCTCTTGCTCGGACATGGGTACGCGGCAATTGCCGGTGTCAGTCATCGCTGGTTCATTTTTGTTCCAGTATCCTTGATGGCTGGCGCTTTGACGGCCATCTTGCTCGCCGCAACTCACGATTGGATGGAACGAACCAGATACAGGGATCGTCGCGGCGCCTATCGTGCGAGCTGGGCAGCATTAGGTGCTTTAGTGCTTCTGATTTTTCCAGTGGTGCCCTATCAGGCCAGCAGATTTTTCCCGGAGGATTTCACCGGGATGTGGCCTTACGCCGGTTACTGGTTGGATCTGATTTGTCTGGTCATGCTGATCGCTCGTTCTTTGTCCGGCTTGCCGATACCTCCGGTTTATCCGGCAGATAGACAACACACCTGAGGAGGGGACATGCTGTTAGTGGTAATTGCGCAATCTCGATCCATGAGTGATCCAGCACTCGACGGAATGATGCAGTTTTTAGTGAATGACGTCGCGTTAATCGTGCTCCCGTTTTGGGCAGTGCGAAAGGCGAAAACTAATCTGGCCAGGACACTTTTTTTCATGTTCGGTGTAGTTACCGTCTTTGAGAGACTACTGGAGGTTGTAGCAGCGATCCTACGCGTGAACCATTACTGGTATGCAGCAGCTGTCGTGTTAACTCACGACGATCTGTTTTATCGGCTGACGGTCGCGATTATGGCTGGATCCTGGTATATGCGCCGGCAACTGCTCAAGACGGTCGCAAAGCAAAAAACATCTTCTGCCCTCTAGGCTCTTGCCAGGGCGGTTTTTTTATGTTAGGCTATTTTGGCTAATTTAAGGCCCCCAAAAATAGAGGGTTGTATCGTCGTCAGCGTTTTTAGAAGTTCAGAGTGACTATAAGAAACCAGTCTGTATTAATTTATAGAAGTGGATCCCGGATCGTAGTCCGGGATGGGAGAATACGCAATGTCAGATAAGATAGTAATAAGGGGAGCTCGGGTCCATAACTTAAAAAACATCAATGTCGATATCCCCAGAAACAAACTCGTGGTCATCACGGGTCTTTCAGGTAGCGGCAAATCCTCTTTGGCATTCGATACCATATACGCGGAAGGTCAGCGACGCTATGTTGAATCCCTCTCGGCTTACGCCAGACAATTTTTAGGACTTATGGATAAACCTGATGTCGACAAGATAGAAGGACTCTCACCAGCGATTTCTATCGACCAGAAATCTGCATCACACAATCCGCGCTCGACTGTCGGAACTGTTACCGAAATTTATGATTATTTGAGATTACTCTACGCTCGTGTCGGCACTCCGCACTGTCCGGTTTGTGGTAAAAAAATTACCGGACAAAGTGTCACTCAAATGGTAGACCAGATCGTCAGTTGGCCAGAATCCACCAAGATCGTGATCATGGCGCCACTGGTTCGTGACCAAAAAGGCGAGCACAAACATTTACTGGAAGAAGCCAAAAAATCCGGCTACCAGCGAATCCGATTTGACGGCACGATTATGGATTTGTCCGAGGCGTTGCAGCTCAATGTCGACAAAAAGAAAAAACACACTATAGATATTGTGGTGGATCGGATATCTTTGGATTCAGGAGATCGAGCCAGAATTGCTGATTCTCTCGAAACAGCACTGGATTTGGGGAACGATTCCGTGATAATTGCCAAAGATGAGAAAGACCTGCCCGCCATGCCTCGGTCAAAGCAAGAGATAGAGGCGTGGCAGGCGGGAGAGATACTGCTCTCATCTAATTTTGCCTGTCCGGAGGGCCATACTAATCTACCTGAATTGAACCCAAGGAACTTCTCTTTTAACTCTCCACACGGCGCATGTCCGGATTGTACCGGACTTGGCACTAGACTGGAAATCGAGGCTGAATTAGTCATCCCAAATAAAAGATTGACTCTCGCCGAAGGTGCGATCCGACCATGGAGCAAAACTACCTCCAGAATGTCTTGGTATTCCCGAGTTCTCGAAGCAGTTTCGAAAGTTTACGGGTTTTCTATCCACGTTCCAGTTCGAGATTTACCGAAGAAAGCACTGGATGCAGTTTTGTACGGTACTGGAGACACGAAAATTTCATTTCAGGATGAATCTGGTTATGGCCACTTCGGTCCGTTTGAGGGTGTGGTCCATAATTTAATGCGCAAATACAAAGAAACCGAATCAGACTATATGCGTGGTGAGATTGAACAGTATATGCGGGTGCAGAAATGTCCGACCTGTAAAGGGAAGAGATTGAAACCAGAATTTTTGGCAGTCACTATCGATGCGAAATCGATTGTCGATGTTTCCAACTTCTCAATTGACGAAGCGATTGAGTTTACAGAATCCCTGCCGAAGAAAATGTCCGAGAAAGACATGAAAATCGCCCATCAGATCTTCAAAGAAATTGTTTCTCGTTTGAAATTTTTACAAGATGTCGGTTTGAATTATCTGACTCTCGATCGATCTGCGGATACACTCTCTGGCGGAGAAGCCCAGCGCATTCGTCTGGCCACCCAAATCGGTTCAGGATTGACCGGCGTGCTCTATATCTTAGACGAACCATCGATCGGGCTTCACCAACGCGATAACGATCGATTACTTCGAACTTTGAAAAATTTGCGCGATCTCGGAAACACTGTCATCGTGGTTGAACACGACGAAGAAACCATCTGGGCCTCGGACTGGGTCGTAGATATCGGGCCTGGTGCTGGCAAACACGGCGGGCAGTTAGTTGCTGAAGGCACACCTAATACAGTAGCCAAAGATAAAAATTCTCTCACTGGCAAGTACATGTCTGGTGCTGAATCAGTCTCGGTACCTATGGCACGCAAGAAAGGGAATGGTAAAACTATCAAAGTTGTAGGTGCGACTGAACACAACCTTAAAAACATTGATGTCGAAATCCCTTTGGGTAAATTTGTTTGTCTGACTGGAGTTTCGGGCAGTGGCAAATCAACATTGCTCAATGAGATTTTAGCCAAATCCCTTTCTGCTTATTTCTACAATGCCAAAGAATCACCAGGTGAACATAAAAAAATCCTCGGCATCGACAACATCGACAAAGTTATTAATATTGACCAGTCACCGATTGGCCGGACACCACGCTCCAACCCAGCGACTTATACCGGCGTCTTCACCTATATTCGCGATCTGTTTGCATCTGTACCGGAAGCTCGCATGCGTGGTTACAAAGCCGGCCGATTTAGTTTCAATGTTAAAGGTGGCCGTTGTGAAGTCTGTGGCGGCGATGGGGTAATCAAAATCGAAATGCATTTCTTGCCAGATGTCTATGTCGCTTGTGAAGAGTGTAAAGGTAAACGCTATAATAAAGAAGCTCTCGACATCCACTACAAAGGTAAAAATATTTCTGATGTCCTGGAAATGACAGTGGATGAAGCACATGTTTTTTTCCGCAACGTGCCATTAATTGCTCGTAAATTAGAAACGCTATCTTTAGTCGGTCTCGGTTACATGCATTTGGGTCAGCAAGCTACCACACTCTCTGGCGGAGAAGCGCAACGTATCAAACTCTCTTCTGAATTATCCAGAGCTTCCACTGGCCGCACACTATACATTTTAGATGAACCAACGACTGGGTTGCACTTTGATGACGTCAAGCGCTTACTCGGCGTACTCAATCGTTTAGTCGAGAAAGGGAACACAGTTCTAGTCATTGAACACAACCTCGATGTCATCAAATCGGCGGACTGGGTTATTGATCTCGGTCCTGAAGGTGGGAATAAGGGCGGACAGGTCGTGGCAGTTGGCACCCCAGAAGACGTCGCGAAAGTCAAAAAAAGTTACACCGGCCAATACTTGGCCAAAGCCCTGAAACCGGTTCGAGTCTAAGTTGGTTTTCTGGTATACTAAAAGTAACGAATTAACCAAAATTTATGGCATCAAATAATACTTCAGCCACGACGCCGAAAGATGTGTTCTATCATCTTCTAGCGATCGTCACTCTATATATGAGTGCGGTAAGCTTTATTGTGCTCGTATTTCAGTTAGTAAATGCTTGGCTACCGGATCAGCTTTCGTACAGTTATGGTTTGAACGAATCTATTCGCTGGTCAGCTTCGATTTTGTTCGTCAGCTTCCCAGTATATATATTCCTGATGTGGTTGATCCACAAAGACATAGTCAAAGAACCAGGACACAGCGAACTCAAAATCCGCAAATGGCTCGGCTATCTGACCCTGTTTATTTCTGCGATCGTGGCGATCGTGGATGTGGCCACTCTGTTCAACAGTTTTTTTGGCGGAGAACTGACTGCTCGATTCGTCCTGAAAGTTTTAGTCGTTTTGGCAGTTTCAGCGGCGATTTTCTTTTATTACCTCCGAGCATTGCATGGCAAAACAGAACACAGCAAAGAATTTGCCTGGATTATGTCGGTCGTGGTCCTGGCTGCGATCATCGGTGGATTTGTTGCAGCCGGTAGTCCAGCTACACAACGCAAGAGAGGGTTTGATGAACGACGCGTCATGAATCTACAAGAACTCCAATCTCAAATCATTAGTCACTATCAGTTGAAAGGCATACTTCCTGCTTCTCTCGATAATTTGAAAGATTCAATTTCCGGATTTGTCCCCCCTGCGGATCCTGAAACAAACGCAGCTTACGAATATCATATCAAAGGTGCTTTGAATTTTGATCTCTGTGCGACATTCAATCTCGCCTCAGAAGACGACAGTCGAGGGAAGTCAGTCCCACAACCTTATTACGATCCATACGGCACCAATTTCAACTGGAGTCATACTGCAGGGCGTGTTTGTTTCGATCGCACGATTGATCCACAACTCTATCCAGTCACTCCAAAAACCGCACCAGTTCGATAGAAAAAAGATTCTTAAAGACCTGCTCGAGCGGGTCTTTTTATTTATGCGCACGTTATAAACTGTTTATCACAACTTATAAACAGCTCAATCAGATGCAACTAAAATTGCTTGAAATTTGTATGATATTTATGGCCAAATAAATTTAATTGCCTTGAACAATTCAACTGATATAATTCAACTCCAAGACAAAAGTCACTAGTTACTAAAGGAGAAATCTAATTTAAGTAGATGACTTTTTGTTTGTCTAAAATATGCTTTTTTATCGCTTCGTAAAAAACATCCAATTTAAAAATGTAAAATCCTAAGCAATTTTTTATTTGTTTTGGGATTTTTTATTTACACTTAATTAAAAGTCGAACTCTATAAGAGTAGTTGAGTGTCAAAAACTCCTGCGTTAGGCCCCCTAAATGGGGCCGGAACTAGTTTCTAGCTCCAATCTGGGGGCGTAAAATCGCCCCATCTAGAAAAATATTTGGAGGTTTAAGCAGGAAAAAAGAGTAAAAAAATTAATTTACCCAGCCAAATTTGACGGGGTAAAAAAGGAAAAGTAAATGATTAAATTAAAACAAGCGCTGAAGAAGTCAGGCTTGGCAGTAGGCACTCTCGCCATTGTCATCGCCGGCGCTGCAGCGTTTTCAGCTTTCGAAGCACACATCATCAATGTGACAGCCCGAATCGAGAATGCATTGAATGTTCCAGTTGATGCCATCGACTTTGGAACAGTGTTCCCACAAGAACATCTGGAGAAACCACTTGCAGTCTCTCTCTCGCAATCGTTTCTAGATGAGGATAGGGTAGATGATGTATCATACTTCATTCGCCAAAAGCCAAAGTGCGGTGTGACAACTAATGGTGGAACTGTACTCGTTGGCCCAACTGGCACTGGACACATCTTGCCGAATCTACAAACTGATGATCCAGATGACTTCATTATTGATTGTGGTCCAGAACCACGTGTGTTAGTCGGAGACGAAACCTGGGGTCTGCTTCCTTCACTTTGTGAATATATTTCCAAAGATGGAAGCGATCCAGATGGGAATGTCCCACAAAATGATGAAAGTCTTCCATCCTTCCATACACCTTGGACATTCGCTAATGGTGTCGTCACTTGGAATGATACAAATGGCCATCTCACAAAGATTGGTGGAGATGTGGTTGATGATTGGATTATTGACTTAGCTGTACCAACTTTTTTAGGGTTTTCAGCCCAAGATTGGGAAGACTTCGTCGCTAGACATAACCAGGGAGCGGTTGCTGCTGATTTTGTTCTTGATCCAGCTGATGAGCATAAAGTTTTTGGTTGTAATCTCTGGATAGAAGTTAATGGTGTAAGCGAAACTCCACCTCCACCAGGAACGTTGACTGTGACGAAAGTTGTGGCAGGTCAGAATTTCGCCGATTTCAGTTTTACTGTTAACGGTGGTGTATCCGTAGCTTTTGAGGGTGATGGTAGCAATGACATCAGTCTTCCAGCAGGTAGCTACAGCGTAGTGGAAGATGCCGAAGCGGGTTATACTACGACTTATAGTAACAGCGTAAACGGTAATGCAGACTGTGATAACCTTCCTTTGGCCAGTAGTGGAGCAGTAACGTGTACAATTACTAACGTACTAGAAGAAGTACAAGTTCCATAATAAATCTTATTAACCTAACCTAAAATGAAAAACATTAAATGGTTGAGGAAAATAGGGTTAGGGGGTATAACAGCAGTTGTTATAATCGCTGGTGCTGCAGCGTTTTCAGCATTCGAAGCGCATATTGTGAACGTCACGGCTCGAATTGAAAACGCACTCTCGGTCAGCGAAGGCCCGCTCGAATTCGGCACCGTGTTCCCACAAGAATATCTGACTAGGGATATCCAAGTGGAATTGTCGGATTCATTCCAGGGTGAAAATCGTGTGGATGACGTTGAGTATGTCATTAAGCAAAAGCCGAAAGTCAAAGGCGGATGGGTTTGTGGCGAAACTCGCCAAGTGGCGGGCGACGTACCGCTGGAGGGATGTGATTCGAATATGAATCCGTTCCCTGGCGATCCATATAGCTCACTCGATATCGAGGGATTCGAGGGCCCGGCCTGGGAGTACTGTGAAGATAATCTCCCTCTCAATTCTCCATACGGAGCTTATAATCCGTTGGATGAGTATTGGAGATATTGTTATCTTCCGTTAGCCAACTATCTATCCAAGCATGAAACCACTGAAGATGGGTCTGAAACTGATAATGATAAATCAGTGGAAGCATTCCATGAATCTTATTTCTGGGAGGACGTAAGTATCTTGAATCCTGGGTTTATAGCTGTAGGTAGATTGGCGAAATCAGCCCAGGACATAGCTGATAACTGGACGATTGATCTCAAGGTCCCATGTTTCGTTAATCATTGTGCGCAAGAAGCTGATGATGAAGGAAATGACCTTGACGACGATACTCCAGGGTTCCATGTACCTGAAGAATTTCGATTGCCATCCGAGGTAGAACACTTGGTGTTTGGCACGGATTTGTGGATTGAAGTAACTGGAATTTCTCTGACCGAGATCGGTTGTGAGGAACAGATAGATCTGATGTTGGTCCTGGATCGAAGTGGCAGTATTGATGCTGGTGAATTAACCACGCTCAAGAATGCTGCGAATGCATTCGCCACTGCTCTGGCTCCGACTGGAGTTGGAGTCCATGTTGGACAGTCTAGTTTTTCGAGCACAGGAACTTTGGATCTTCATCTAACTGGTACTGAAGCTGATGTCCACACTGCTATCAATGCTCTAACCTCTGGCGGCTTAACTAATCTTTTCGAAGGATTAGATTTGGCTAACGCCGAACTGAATAATGGTCATGAGCATGAACGGCCAGCTGTGAAAGATATTATCGTCGTTATCACTGATGGTAATCCAAATCAGCCAACCAACGAAGCTACAGCCAAAGCCGCAGCTGCTGCTGAAGCAGATGCAGCACGATTAGCTGGAGTGGAAATTTTCGTAGTTGGTGTTGGTGGTGATGTAGATGCTACATTCTTGCAAACTGATATTGCAGATAATGCAGCACATTACTTCGCTGCCACTGACTTCGACGATTTGCAAGCCATCTTAGTAGGTTTGACTGTTTGCCCCGAGTAAAGATTAAACTAGTTTGATCTTTCACTCTCTCTCCGTCAATTTTTGGCGGGGAGGAGTGAGGGATGAAATAATTAATTAATTTTATGGAACAAGAAATTACTAATGTAGAATCTAAGCCGAAAAAATCCTGGCTGCGTTGGGTCTTGTACGGAATTTTGGTATTAGTTCTGATGTTTATAGCAGTGCAGTTTTTTAACGCTGCAAAGTACGAGGCACTGGTTCAAGTAATCGAAGAGGACAAGATTGGTGTTAACCCAACAGGGGAGCGATTGGACTTTGGTGATTTGCCGAGAGACAAGAGTGCAGTCAGGACCGTGACACTCGAAAGTAAAGGAAATACCGCAACCTATGTCATGGTTTGGAAATTCGGAGCTATCTCGGATTTTATGAAAGTCAATAAAAATTATTTTACCCTCGAACCTGGTCAAACTGAACGGCTGGAGTTCAACGTTCATATTCCAAATAGTGCCGAGTACAAATATTACAAAGGAAAAGTTTGGGTTTTTCAGATCCCTAAGATTTGGTAGTTAAATTCTATGATTGAAGCCGTGGAAACAATTGAACAACCAAAAAGATCACTCGGCACGCGAATAGCAATTCGGCTGGTTAAATTGCTGCTTTATGTTGTATTTGTAGGAGCAGCAGTTTACTACACGCCGAAAATTCTATCGCAAGCACTGCATACAGACTACCCGATGGCCACGATTACTTCGGGATCGATGTGGCCAGCACTCAAAACGAATGATTTGATTTTTATGAAAGGAGTGTCGGGCAGTGAAGTGGAATTGGGACAAATAATTATTTATCAGAATTCCAGAGGATTTACGATTCACAGATTGGTGGAGAAAAAAGATGGGAAATTAATTACGAAAGGGGATGCCAACAGCAGCAAAGACAATCCGATCACAGAAGACCAGGTGATTGGGCGCGCTGTATATATTGGGGACAGTCCACTTCGGATACCTTTTGTCGGAGTAATTGCCAGAACTTTTAAGCCATGATTCAACATAGCAATCCAATTAATAATTTCGATATTATCCCACCGCGGAAACGGGGGAATGTTCGCGTGCGGATTTTAGCTACTTCGCAGAGTAACTTTGTCTCGTCATCCAATTCCTTTGGCACACTTTTCAAACGCGGATTCAAGATGACTGCTATGACTTTAGTAATTATGCTTTCAGCTGTTCCATTCTTATCAGCATACGAAGCCCATATCATCAATGTCACCGCAGAAATTGCTTTTATAGAGCCTCCGATTCTGACCCTACCTGGTGCGGTGGACAACAATAGTTTAATTGGGGGTACTGGGCTAGCTGGGACTGTGGATGTGGTCATGACCGATGATGATCCGGATGCGACATATATCTTCTATACTTATGGGTCAGGACTCAACCCTAGTACTATTCCTGACCCAGTATGTGGTGAGCCAAATGATGCAGATGGCGGGGGTGATTTGAAAACAGAATTGATTCAACTTTCCCTCACTTCTGATACAGTCATCAAAGCAATTGCCTGTGATGGAGCAGATGGATTGGCTCACGAGAGTATTATCAATACCAAAGTTTATGATTTCGATGTTTTGTGCCCACCGACAGATGTGGTTTTTCCAACGAATTTAGCAGTATTGGCAGCGGGGGATAATCCGACGAATGATGACTTTATAGCTTCTGCAAATATTATTATCAATGGAGATTTGCGATCGAATAACGATATTACCGCGAGTGGTGGTGGCGCGAACCGAAACATCAATGGCAATGCTACTGCCTCAGGTGCAGTATCAGTTGCTAACTATATAATCAGTGGTTCAACTACTCAAGGAGCACCAACCACAACGTTGCCTGATGTCCAAATTCCAACCTGGCAAGCAAATGCGCAAGCCGGAGGTACAGTCAATGGAAGTTTTGTTTTTCCCAACGGCACATCTGGGATTGAATTAGGCCCAACCGAAATTATGGGCAACCTTGTGTTCAATGGCAGTAACTCTGTAACTTTTGCAGGCCCTGTTTATGTGCACGGCAATTTGGTTATAGAACAAAACACAACGCTTACCCAAGACCCAGCGCTTGGTAATAATTTTGTGACGATCATCGTTGACGGCACAATCGACATCGATAATAACGTAAATTTTGTGGGCAATGGCTCTGGCGATGGTTCTGGTGCTTTCTTGCTTATCTCTACCGCAGCAGCGCAAGCTGGTGACAATGCAGCTATAGAAATTTCCAATGATAATTCTGATTTGGGTGATGCTGTGCTGTACGCTTCCAACGGTGATATCCACATCAATGCTAACCGAGTTGTTCTCGCCGTATTTGCGACACACGGTACATCAGCTACTAATGCCGCGATAGATTTTGAAAGCAATGTCACAGTGAATTATCGAGAGTTGCCAGATCAAATTGTTTGTGGGGAAGAAATCGATACGCTTAATCAACTTTTAATCAACGAATTTTTGCCCAATCCAACCGGGTCTGACATTGATGGTGAGTTTGTGGAATTGTATAATGGCACGAACGCATCAATTGATGTGAATAATTATGTTCTCTATGACAACAATGATGCTAATGAATTAATAATTAGCACAGCCAATGTGGTAGCTGGGGTGACAACAGTTGATCCAGGAGAGCGCTTGGTTGTCTATCGAGATGGCGATGCTGATTTTGAACTGAATAATAGTGGCGGAGATACGGTGAGACTTTATAATGCCGCGATTGGTCTGGGCATCTTAATTGATCAAAAAGTATATACTTACTCCCCGGTACCGGACAACAAATCGTTTTCTAGGGTACCAGACGGTACTGCGAATTGGATTGACCCAGATCCGACCCCAGGTGACCCGAATTTGGAATTTTTCTCAACCAATCTTAGGCTTACTGATCCGATTGTTTATGAAAATTCCGAACCCGAGTATTCAGAGCCGGCAATGTCTGTGGTAACGGAACTTGAGCCAGAACCAGAAGTTGAGTCAACCGAAACGGAACCAGGACCACAATCCGAACCGGAATCGCAGCCAGAGCCAGAACCAGAGTCAGTGCCTGCGCCAGAAACGATCGAAAGCACAGACCCGGAACAGAATTCAGCAGTTTTGCCAGAGGAACCAGTAGAGGAACCAGAAGATGCAATTTGAGAATTTTCGAAATAAAGTTATCAAGCGTTTGGCTTTACTCATAGTCACTATGTTGTTGGTGTCTGGATTAAGTTTGGTTCAAAGCAGCACGTTAAAAGTTAATGCCTCGGTTGATGTGATTTTAGTTTCGCATACTGCCATTCCTTTCGGTACTGTCTTTCCTGGTGAAAATGTGGATGAGACATACACGGTTCAGCTGGATACTGATAATAATTTTGCTGAATACTTTACTACATTGGATCCGGTAGACGGGCTAAAAAATTTGTGTCCATTTTTGGATTTAACCAGTATTGATTTGCCGGTGGAACCGGATACTTTGGTTTCGGCCACAGTGACCGAAACTGATCCAGCTGATCATTGGCAAGTCAAATTTAATGTTCCAGCAATAGAAGGACATGTCTCTCAAAATCATGATGGGGAAATCGTGATTGAGGGAGGGGACTATGGCTGTAAAATTACAATTACAGTCATTCCTCCAGTCCAAGGTTGCAGTCCTGGATATTGGAAGCAGGAACAGCACTTTGGGAGCTACCCAACCAGTGATGGCATTTACCCAAATACTTTGTTCCTGACTGTGTTTGGAGAAGATGCTTTTCCAGGAAAGTCTTTACTGCAAGTTTTGGAACAGGGCGGCGGTGGATTAAATGCTTTGGGTAGAATTATTGTGTCTGCTTATCTCAATGCAAAAACGATAGATGGCTTTCCACATACACCAGCAGAGGTGACAAGTGAGTTCCAAGCCGTATATCCCGGATCAAACGGTGCTTATAATACACTGAAGGACAAATACGAAGATTTGCAAGATCCGTGTCCACTCGGGAATAATTCAGGACTTGCCGGGCCTTCTGTAATCCAAAGCACGAGTAATGATAATAACAAGAAAAAGAATAAATAATTAAAAACAGCTCGGGTGACCGGGCTATTTTTAAAGTGAAATTTTTTATTGGACAGTAATAAATCCTGACATACTGGGATGGAGATGGCAGTGATAACTCCAAGCCCCGACATAGGTGAAAGTGAATGACCAGCTTCCGCCAGCGGCTATGGGTCTGCTTGAATCAAATTCAGGATAAGTAGTGTGCGTGGGATGGGGACTTGATGCTGGCCAGTGGGAGACATCGTCATCGTTCACGAATTTGACAGTGTCACCTTTGTTGATCGTGAGGTTAGAGGGGTTAAAGGTGTTATTGTTCATATAAACAGTGACAGTTTTGGGGGTAGGTGGCGGGGTTGGAGTAGGTATGGGTTCTGGAGTCGGGGTTGGCGTCGGCGTCGGCGTGGGGGTTGGTTCTGGAGTTGGAGTAATACTCGGAGGCGGCGTCGGAGATGTGATTGGTTGCGGTGAGGGAAGTGGAGTTGCTTCTGGCGTAGGCGTGACTATAACATCAGCTGGGTTATTTTGATCATATTGCTGCACAAAGAAAAATCCGGCAACGAGCATTAAAACTATTAGACATAGTAAAGCGAATACCCTGGAGGACATAAGTTAAAAATTACAAATTGGGGTGCCGTTGCCAAACCAATTAGCTTGAGCACCTGGGGTGACAATTTTACAGCTCGTCCCACCGTCATTGCTAAATGGAACAAACAATCCCATCGCGGCTCCCGCCTGCCGCCAGACATACCTGTAATTTTGTGGTGAATTTTTCGGATCATTTGGGATGGATTTGAGATAGTTCGGAACAAGGAATCCCGCGAGATTTTGAATATCAGTTTCATTGTTCGGACCCCCTACTGCTCCGCCATTTGGATAGGCTCCGGTTTCAAACCGATGAATCTCCAAAGCTCTTCTGATTGTTTGAATTTGATCTTTACGTACGGCATCTCGCGCTTTAATTCTCGATTGTTGCATAGCAACCAAAACTACCGCAGCTAAAATCCCGATAACCGCAATGACTACGAGTAGTTCTATCAGTGTAAATCCAGTCACCACTTTTCCAAAAGAAAAGTGGTGCTGGATAAATCCTTGGTTTTTGTTTCTTAAAAATGAGGGCATTTGGGTTAATTATACCATGTAACGAACATCTGATGACAAACGATTATAATATGTACTATAATATTAATATCATTAATAAGGAAAATATGAAGAAATTTGCGATTTTAGGGGGGTTGTTTCTTGTCGCAGGTGTAGCTTTAGCTGCTGTTTCAGTCAGTGTGGGTCCGACCTCACTGGTCACCTCAGCTACTGCTGTAGCTGCAGATAGCGAAAAAGCCGTGATTGAGTTCACCTTTACAGCTGATGCTGCTGAAACCTTATCTTCTGTAGCAGTCACTGTGGACAGTGCCACTGCTGTTTCTGCTGACCTTGCCAACGTTTCAGTATTTATGGACGATGGTGATGGTTCATTTGATTCAGGAGACATGCTCGCGGGCAGCAACACTACCGTGAACATCGGGAGTGTAACTACAGTTACTACAGCTTCCAACAATGCTGCTGGAAAGTTTTTTGTAGTTTTGAAAACTGCTGCTACTGGATGGGCTAGTCCAGATAGCGTCACAGTAACGTTAGCTACAGACGGAATTGTCACCTCTGCCAATTCGCCGACGGTTGTTGCTGTTACTACAGCTGCGATCAATGCGGATAGTGCAGGTCCAGTGCTGACTACAGCAGTGGCCCAAAACACAGGTGGAACAGCTGCTCTGGAAGCCGGCGACCGAGTATTGCTGACTTTTGGTGAAGCGACTAACAAAGCCACGATCGATGCTGCTAATATTGATACGGTATTGGTCTTAAACAATACACATTCATGGAAAGATGGCGCTGGTGCTCTCGGATCTGCGACATGGAATACTGCTGGTACTGAGCTGGTTATTGTTCTTTCAGCTGGTACTTCAGTGCCAACAGTTGCAGTCGGTGATACTGTCACTGTCACAGGTTCAGTGATCAAAGATGCTGCCAATAATAATGCCACTGGCGACCCTGCTATCACAGGTGACTTCGGTGGTACAGTAGTTACACCTCCTTCTGACGATGATGACGAGGATGGGGATGAGGAAGAAGAAGAAACGGGAAAAAATTGCGGTCAAGGAATTAGAAATGGCCGACTCTACAAAATTGGGGATAGCCCAACTGTCTATCTGGCTGCTGCTTGCAGACTGAAGCCCTTCCGTGGTGCTGCAGTTTTCCATGCTCGCGGTCATAAATTTCAAAACATCACTGTACTTGCCTCTGCTCCTACAGGAATTCCAGTAACTGACTTACCAGCACTACCAGCTGGTGGAACACTGGTTCAAGGAACTGATGCGACAGTTTGGTTTGTCACCAACAAAGGTAAGAAAAAAGGATTTACATCTGAAAACGCTTTCCGAAGACTCGGATTTGCCTTCGGACAAGTCAAGAAAATTTCTGATTCTGATCTCGGAACCATGAGTACTGATGCAGCTATCACTGAAAATGACTCGCATCCAGATGGATCGATCATCAAGTGCGGCAATTCTGCTGCAGTGTTTGAAGTGAAAAACAACACTCGTTTCCCATTCCCAAGTGCTAGCGTGTTTGAGGAACGAGGGCACAGCTTCAGCCATCTCGTGGTTGTAGATTGTGGTCGGTTCGCGTATGTAATCGGTTTACCGATTTCAAACGTTAACCAATAGCTCGAAATCCACAAAAACCGCTCGAAAAGAGCGGTTTTTTTGTCAGTCTTGACAATTTACATTGCTTAGGCTACAGTCTACAGTTAAAATTAATTCGCCAGTTGGCGAAAAGAAAGGTCAAAACTCTATGCGCAGTACTTCCAAGAAAAAACTAGTTCGGTCCCAGAGTAAAGGGCGAGTCCGAGTCGCTCGAAAATCAAAAGTTAACAGCCAAAGCAACATCAAATTTTTGCATGCAGGTATGGTCATCGCCATGCTAGTTTTAGCTATGTCCCCGTTAATGGCTACTGCTGATCATGATCCATTTGGCGGGGCAGTGATGAAGAAAATTGCACTTTGTCACTGGGATGCATCTGATGCTTATAAGTCTTCAGGAGATGTTTCTGTAAACAGTGCTATCACTGGGCACGATGGCCATATCAATGACATTATTCCGCCATTCCACTACCAAGACGGTAATAGTGTTGGTTCCTATCCTGGAAAAAATTGGAATGATGTCAACGAAGATATTTGGAATGAAGGAGCATGTGATGGCGATGGCGAGCCAGATCCAGTGCTCGGTTGTACTGATGGTTCTGCTCTGAATTTTGATGAGGAAGCTACAGAAGATGACGGCTCTTGTTTTTATAACGGAACTTTGAGAGTGATCAAAGAAACCCATAACGCTAATGGGACTTTTGGTTTTTCCTACACCACGGGTACTGACGATAATTTCACTATCGAAACTGATGGAGGTATTGGTAGTGAAGTTTTGACATTGGCTCCTGGTACTTATACTGTATCTGAAATTTCAGTTCCAAATAATAATTGGAGTCAGACTAGTAATAATTGTGATAGTGTTGAAGTCAGCTCCAATGGTTCAGCTAGCTGTACCATAGTAAACACTTTTACAGAAGAAGAACCACATCCAGATCTTTGTACTAATCTTGAAGGAATTCAAGTTGTAATTCCTGAAGGCTACGAAGATTCTGACCATGATGGCGTTTGTAACGAAATTGTCCATGAACCTATTCAGTACACGCTGACCGTGACTGACGTCACAGGGGATGGTTCTGCAGGTTCTGATGTTGGTAGTATTGATTGTGAAGCCACTGACTGCGATGATGTTTATAATGAAAATACAGTCGTGACTTTGACCGCAACTGCTGATGCTGGTTGGCATTTTGTCAGCTGGGGCGGCGACTGTGCCGCGGAAACCACCACAGTCTGTACTTTAACTATGGATTCTAACAAAAATGTTTCAGTAGTTTTCGAAGAAGATGAAGGCAGTGGGGGCCCGCTTCAATTCACTTTGACTATAACCACGAGTGGCGATGGGGAAGGTGTAGTTACTGACGATGATGAATTGATTCTTTGCGACAGCAATGGCGAAGCAAATAATTGTGCTCAAGTTTATGATGAAGGAACAGTAGTTAGCTTAACCGCTACTGCTGATGAAGGCTCGAATTTCGATAACAGCTGGTCAGTGACTAGTGGGGCTCCTGCGGCCAATACTTGTCTAGGACCAACTACACCTTGTCAGGTTACTATCAATGGTGATATTACTCTCAACGCCCACTTTACCTTGAATGACGTAGGTGGTAATCCAGGTGGCGGCGGGGGCGGTGGAGGCGGCGGGGGCGGTGGTTCGAGTAGTGGAGCTTCAGGGCCAGGCCCAGTTCCTCCAAGTCCGACACCTCCGCCAGCTGGCGGACCAACTCCAAGTCCAGCTGCAAGTCCAAGTCCGACCCCCCAGATTTTGGGAGCTACGACTGAACTTCCTCGAACCGGAGTTAATCCGAATATCTACGCAGACTTACTAGGACTATTACTAGTACCAGTAGTATTGCTCGGAAGAAAAAGACTAAAAGTAGTAAAAGTATAAATTTTAAAGCCCCCATGTGCGGGGGCTTTTTATAATGCTAAAATAAACTCATGATTAAATATATTTTTAAAGTACTTTTTTTACTCGTGGCTATTATCGTAGTCCTAAACTGGGACTATGTTTATAAAAACATAGATTATGTTTTTTTTGGTAAAATTGAAAATACACCGAATGAGCCAACGGATGAAAATTTAGTTGAACCGAATTTACTGGTTATCGATTCCCTGGCTGTGAAAGCTCCGATTATCTATGCCACAGACAACGATGAGAAAAAGTTTCAAGAAGATTTAAGAAAAGGTGTCGTGCATTTTCCTGACACGGCAGTTCCTGGTGAATCTGGGAATGTTTATATCTTCGGTCACTCCTCGGATTACCTGTGGTCAAAAGGCGACTATAAAACTGTGTTTGCGACTCTTCCAAATATCGACATCGGCGCGAAAATTATCATCAGTGATCATGCTGGCCGCGGATATACTTATGAAGTCAAAGAGAAAAAAGTCGTGGATGCAAAAGACCTGTCAGTGTTGCAGCAAGATGAATCTAAGTATTTATTAACACTTCAAACGTCTTATCCAATTGGTACTGCGTGGAAGAGGTATATAGTCATAGCCGAACTCAAGAAGTAAGGGACAAGGGATAAGTATTACTGGTAAATTAGTGAAATAAAAAAAAGCTTCCGGTGGGGGAAGCGGGAAGCTGGAAGCCTAGTCGGCGAGACTAGTGGACTGTCGACCAACGATCGCTCGGATCTGCTTGGAGCTGTGAGCCTAGTTTGTGTTGCTCTGGAGGGAATTCGGGGAATGGTCGACCCCAGTCATCTTCGGGTGGATCTTCGCGGGGCACGATCACCAGCCGTGGGTCGAGGGAGTACCGATGTGCATAGATGACGCTGAGTAGCACTATACCGGCCACCGTGGTGGTAACACCTACGGCAACCTTGGTCCGTGTGATCATAGTGAACCCTCCTCATGTGTAATTAAATTCTAGCATAATTCCAATAAATGCTTAAGCGAGGATAGTTGTAAAATTAATTCGCGCAGCACGACGGTGCGAGCGCATAGGCCGAAAATTCAGCAGAATTTTACGGTCGGTAATTTTACAATCTGTCCGAGCGATCTTAGCACTTGACAGGGTTGAGTGCTAATTTTATAATGACTTAGCACTCAATTCGTTTAAGTGCTAATGTATGGAAATACGGGCTCAAAAAATACTAGCTGCAATAGTCAAAGAATACTCAGAAACGGCCAATCCAGTCGGATCCAAAGAATTGGCCGAGAAATATAATTTTCGGGAGTCTTCTGCAACTATTCGCAATGAAATGGCTGCTTTGGAAAAAGCTGGCTATATCTACCAGCCGCACAAATCCGCAGGCAGGATACCCACTGATCAGGGATATCGTTATTTCGTAAACGAGCTTATGCGGAGATTTGAATTGTCAGAAAAAGAACGCAGGCTGCTAAAGGGCGAACTAATCAAACTTCAAGCCTCGCATGAACAGCTCGGGCGTTCGCTCTCGAACCTGATCTCTCAAGTTTCCGGCCAAGCTGCTTTTACCCTGCTTCCAAACGAAACATCTGCCACAGGCCTTTCCCACATCATCGGAGAACCGGAATTTGCAGATAATAGGACCATGAAGCAAGTCGCCGAGCTTTTGGAAAACATTGACGATCACGCGACGAAACTCATCAAAACTTCAGAAGTCTCCGCAGAAGCATTTATTGGCGGGGAAGCTCCAGTCACTGTACCGAAAGATTTGAGTCTAGTTGTTTCAAATATTCAACTCAAGAATGGTAAAAAAGGTGTGATCGGGATCGTGGGTTCGAAGCGCATGTCTTATGCGAAAAATATGTCGATTCTAAATTATTTATCAAAATTAATCTCCGGAAGTGCTGTAATTGTTTTAATAATTAATATTTAAATGATGTATATAGATAACCCTCAGCCAAAAATAGTTATTGAAAGAAAGCTCAACGATTATACAAGAGAAAAAGAAGGTTTAGAAACTCTCGCTGGAATATTTTCAAGTGTTATTTCTGATTCCTCGGCTGAGACTTTTAATATTAATTTATTTTAAATCCCATCTCGAGTGGAACGAGAGATCGCTCCCTTAAGCTTTAAGAAGCGATTTCTCGCTAATCACTCGAAATGGTAAAAAAAAGATGACAGACGAAAAAGATCAACAAGAGAATTTAAGTCTAGAAGAATTACAAGAAAAAAATCTAGAACTCCTCAATAACTGGAAGAAGACTGCGGCGGATTTTGAAAACTTTAAACGCAGAAATGAAGAAAATAAGAAAGAAATTCTGGAATTTGCGAAAGAACTGACGGTGTCAAAACTCATGCCCTCTCTTCAGAACCTCGAACAAGTCCTGAAATACGCGCCGAGTGATGAGACTTATAAGGATTGGGTCACAGGATTGAAAGCCACGATCATGCAGCTGGAAAAAGATATGGAAGAACTGGGATTGAAAAAGATCAAAACAGTTGGCGAGCAGTTTGATCCCACGATGCACGAGGCTATAGAAGAAGTGGAGGGAGAAGAAGGGCAAATAATTAAAGAGATACAGCCAGGATTTATATTAAATACTAAAGTAATAATTCCGGCCAAAGTGGCCGTAGGAAAACAGAGCATTAATTAATTACCATCTCGAACGAAGTGAGAGATCGCTCCCTAAAGCTTTAAGAAGCGATTTCTCGCTAATCGCTCGAAATGGTATAAACAAGAAAGGACAAAACAATGCCTAAAATAATTGGGATAGATTTAGGAACATCAAACAGTGCGGCTTCTGTCATGGAAGCTGGGAAGCCAGTCATTATTCCATCAGCAGAAGGGCAAACCATGGCTGGGAAAGCTTTCCCATCTTATGTTGCCTTTACCAAAGATGGTCAGCTTTTGGTGGGCGAACCTGCCAGACGTCAGGCTGTGACTAATCCAGAAGGAACCGCGTTTGAATTCAAACGCAAAATGGGAACTTCTGAAAAGTACAAACTCGCCGGCAAAGAATACGCCCCAGAACAGCTCTCTGCTTTTTTGCTGCAAAAAATTAAAAAGGATGCGGAAGCTTATTTGGGTGAGCCAGTAAAGAAAGCGGTGATTACAGTACCGGCATACTTCGATGACAGTCAGCGCCAAGCTACGAAAAATGCTGGTGAGATCGCAGGCCTGGAAGTCGTTCGCGTCATCAATGAACCGACTGCTGCTGCATTTGCGTATGGATTGGATAAATCAGGGAAAGATCAGAAAATCCTAGTCTTTGATTTGGGCGGAGGAACACTCGATGTCACGATCATGGATTTCGGCGAACACGAAGGGCAGGCAACTTTCGAAGTGCTTTCGACCTCCGGGGATACGCAGCTCGGTGGTAAAGACATGGATAAATCTTTGATTGATTATGTTGCTTCTGAATTCAAGCGCGAAACCGGTTTGGATTTACAAAACGACAAAATGGCTATGAACCGCGTGCGAGAAGCGGTGGAAAAAGGTAAAATTGAGCTCTCCACTGTACTCGAAACAGATCTCAATATGCCGTTTATTTCGGCTGATGCATCAGGACCGAAGCATTTGAATATGAAATTAACCCGATCCAAACTGGAAGAATTAGTGAAGCCAACCATCGAACGCATGCGTCATCCAGTGGAGCAAGCACTAACTGATGCGAAATTAACCCCGAATGATATTGCGAAAATTATTTTGGTCGGAGGTCCGACTCGTATGCCTGTCGTGCAGAAGTTTGTCGAAGAATATATCGGCAAACAAGTTGAACGAGGAATTGATCCGATGGAAGCTGTAGCCAAAGGCGCTGCAGTCCAAGCCGGGGTACTCTCTGGAGATGTCGCAGGCAAAGAAATTCTTTTACTTGACGTGACCCCGTTAACTTTGGGTTTAGAAACTTTGGGTGGAGTGGCCACTGCGTTGATTGAACGCAATACTACGATCCCAACTTCGAAATCTCAAATTTTTTCCACTGCAGCAGACAATCAAACCTCTGTAGAAATCAATGTCGTGCAGGGTGAGCGCCCATTTGCTCGGGACAACAAATCTTTGGGTAAATTCCATCTCGATGGTATCCCAGCCGCTCCACGAGGAATCCCACAGGTCGAAGTTACTTTCGACATCGATGCGAATGGTATACTTAAGGTAACAGCGAAAGATAAGGCTACTGGCAAATCTCAAGATATCACCATCACCGGATCATCTACTCTGTCAAAAGAAGAAGTCGAGCGCATGAAGAAAGAAGCGGAAATGCACGCCGAGGAAGATCGCAAGAATAAAGAAACTGTGGAAATGAGAAACCATGCTGATACTTTGATTTCAGTTTCTGAACGCACCCTGAAAGATGCCGGAGACAAAGTTCCAGAAGCAGATCGGAAGGATGTGGAAACGAAAATTCAGGCTTTGAAAGATGTAAAAGATAAACCTGATATCGATGCGATCAAAAAAGCTATGGACGAGTTATCTACTGTAGCCCAAAAAGTCGGGGCAGCTATGTACAAAAGTCAGGAAACAGATAACAGTAAACAGACAACAGAAAACCAGGGCCCAGTCGATGCCGAAGTTGTAGATGAAGAGAAATAATTAATACTACGAAATACGAAATTGCGAAACTACGAACAGTTCGTAATTCGAGAATTCGTACTTTCGTAGATAATAACATGAATCAACAGCAAAGTATAAATGTGAAGATAGATGATAAGACTCTAAAAGGCGCTTATGCCAACAATATGCAGATTGCATTTAGTCCAGAAGAATTTATTCTTGATTTTATGAATCTGTTTCCACCACAAGGCATCATAGTCAGTCGGGTTTTCATAAGCCCAGGCCATATGAAGCGCATGGTAGCAGTGTTGGCCGATACTCTCAAGAAATATGAAGCGCAGCATGGGCAGATCAAACAAGCTTCAGCTCCGACTCATTCGGAAATCGGCTTTAGAACCGAATAAATGACCACAAAAATAAAAATTATAACTTCAGGGTTTGTTAGTTTGTTTTTCTTGGTTCTCGACTGGGTTTTGATTAACTCGGCTTTATTTGGTGACAAACCCTTATTGTTTTGGATCTGGCCCGGGCTAGTTACAGCTATATCGATAGCATTTCTGACTCTGTTTGGGCTGGTAAACAACAACCGCTGGATTACCTATGGATTCGGCGCTCTAGCCCTAGTTACTTACTTACTGATTTTTCCTAAAGCATGGGTCGTGGCTCTGGCAGGCCTAGTGTTTATAAGCCTGATGCTGTGGTTTGAACGACGGATTCGATCGGAGGAAGCTGTGCGGCAGCATTTCTCGATTCGCAGTGTGACGTCTGCTGGTATCAATGTCATCATTTATGCTTTTTTGCTTTCATTGAGTTTGAATATTTACTACAATACCTCGGCAGAATTTAAAGCCAATCCTGATTCATTTTATGAAGCACTTGGCCGATCCGCGGCAAAGAGCACTCGGTATTTGGGGAGCGAAGGCCGGACAGGAATTGATCTTAATCAAACCTTGGATCAGTATATCCGAGCCGAGACCGTAAAGCAGAATCCTGATTTTGATCAAATTCCCGAAGAGTTTAAGCAACAATATTTGGAACAAGCCAAGCAAGATTTTTTCCGTCAATTCAATATCCAAATTCCTGGAGATCAGCCGCTTTCTGAAGTCGTCGCGCAATTTGCAGTAGATAGAGTAAGGGCAACGGCCGAAAAAAATACTGAATTGTTTCCAATTATTTTTACTTTAATTATTTTAGCTTTACTGCGAACATTTTCATTTGTCTTGCGATGGGTTGCCACATTTTTTACTTGGGTAATTTTTGAATCACTATTGCAACTGCAATTTTTCCGACTCTCGAAAGTTGCTGTCGAGGTAGAGAAACTCGAAATTTAAATCTACGAACTACGAAAAAATTACGAAAGTACGAACATGCCTAAACCAGTGGTAGTAAAAAAAATCTAGTTTATCCAGAATTAAGTTATCAAATAGTCGGCGTTTTGTTTGAAGTATTTAAGCAGCTAGGCAATAAACATCACGAGAAATACTATCAAAGAGCTGTTGCAATTGAGTTGAAAAAGAGCAATCTTTCATTTACTGAGCAGGCTAGAATCCCTCTGATGTATAAAGATAAGGCAATAGGCTCTTATCGCCTAGATTTTCTTGTCGAGAATAAAGTTGCACTCGAAATCAAGAAAGATAATAATTTTTCTTATAAGAATATTGAACAAGTTATAGCGTATCTAAAGGCTTTAGATTTAAAACTTGGAATACTAGCAAACTTTACTGCAAAAGGATTACAATACAAAAGAATTCTTAATATTAACTAGTTCGTATTTTCGTATTAATTTCGTAATTTCGTAGACACATGGCACAGGATTACTACAACACATTGGGTGTCTCCAAGACTGCTACGCAAGATGAGATCAAGCGGGCGTATCGGAAATTGGCGCACGAACACCATCCGGACAAAAATAAAGGAAATGAAGGCAAATTCAAGGAAATCAACGAAGCCTATCAGGTACTTTCTGATCCGAATAAGCGTTCGCAGTACGATCGATTTGGATCAACTGGTCCAAATATGGGTGGGAGTGGGTTCGGTGGTTTTAACCCACAGGACTTTACTTCTGGATTTAATGTCGAATTTGAAGATGCGTTCGATATTTTTTCAGATATTTTTGGCGGAGGAGGAGTTAATACTCGAACCAGAGCGCGGAGAGAACGCGGAGTGGATTTGGAAATGGACCTCGATCTGACTTTTGATGAGGCAGTATTTGGTGTGGAAAAAGAACTGACACTAGAGAAAAAAGATACTTGTGAGAAATGTCAGGGATCAGGAGCAGAACCAGGTAGTAAAATTAATACTTGTCCGAAATGTCATGGACAGGGACAGATTAAAACCCAACGCCGGACAATTTTCGGTGTCATGCAGTCAGCCTCGACCTGTGATCGGTGTGATGGCAGTGGCAAAATTCCAGAGCGATCCTGCAGCGAATGTCGGGGGACTGGAGCTAAGCGCAGACAAAAGAATTTAAAAATCAGAATTCCAGCTGGGGTCGAGAATGGTCAGAGAATTCGGATCACGAATGAAGGAGAAGTCGGTTACAGGGGCTCGAACTTTGGTGATTTGTATTTGCGATTGCATGTAAAGCCCCATCCGAAATTCAAACGAGAAGCAGAAAATATTTACAATGAACTGCCGATCAGTTTTTATCAAGCAGCGTTAGGGACAGAAATCGAAACTCCGACTGTGGATGGTAATGTTAAACTCAAAATTCCAGCAGGCACACAGTCGGGTAAAGTATTCCGGATTAAAGACAAAGGGGCACCAAGACTCAATAGTTCATCCCGTGGTGATCATTTCGTCACTGTTCATGTCGTGACACCGACGAAACTAACCAAGAAAGAAAAAGAATTATTCAAAAAACTCGCCGAGGAAACTGGCGAGTCGGTGGAGGTGGAAGAAGGTTTCTGGGATAAGTTTAAGAAATAGCTATTTAACAATAGTAAATGGCGCACTGCCAACTCCTTGTCCAGTAAGATCCAGAACAAACAGAGTGTATTTACCAGGTGAGACGGGAACTGTTGCAGCACCTCCCAAAGTAGCTGAAATTTTATCTGCTTTCCAAATAAGGTTTGTTCGATTATCAGTTGAGGTATATTGGCTGCCAGCACTGATGTAACCAATTACATTTTTCCGATCCGAATCCCACAAGCTGATATTGATTTGGGAAATGGTTTTTTTACTCCATACGATATAGTTATCGGATCCTTGTTTCATTTTGTAATTTTCCGATGGAGCGAATAACGAAAAGTATTCTTCCTGAGGAGAGACTATAAATTCGGAACTGGTTGCGGTAGATTTTCCTACTGTGCTGTTAATTTGAATTTTATACTTTCCCGGTTGAATAGGGATGTAGGTTCCCCCCGTATTGTCAACAAATACAGTAGCTGCTGACCAAGAAAAATAGGAATAATCTTGAACATCAAGCATAGTCGCAATTTCTGGTGAGCTTATATATCCAATTTTTTCGTTATTAGAATTTATTAAGACAATATCCACCTTTGACACATAATCACCTGTCCAGGATATTTGATTGAACCCGCCCTGTTGAAAGTCCGTATTTGTAGTGGGACTACTAATTGAAATTTTGTCATAGTTCAAGTTAAAGCTGGACGAATAATTTGTAATGTCATATTCAATACAATCGTAACTTTTTTTGTGCGTTTTTGGGTCTGAGTAAGTATCAGTGGGAACTTTAAATTGTGCTAGAGTTGCCTCGGTCGGAGTGTAATAATAGTATTGGGTATCGGTTTGAGTCTCCTCCGAAGAGTCTAGTTCAAAAGTCGCGCATAATTTGTATTCTGTATCCGACTCCTTTACATAAGTATAGGGTTTTTTTGTTTTTGGATCATTCAGATAATTGCTGTTAGTGAAGGATACGTCTGATAATTTCTCAGGTAATTTTTTATTTTCCGTAGCATAATTTTCAATATCCCAACTCAACGAATTTAAATTTAGGATTCGAGTCTGGTCATTTTTAAGAGCCGCCTTCTTGAAAGGTGATCCAATAATAGAAAAGCCATAGATTATGGCAGCTATCACGACAGCAGAAATTATTGCAACTATGAAATAAACTTTGCGCATTATTTAGTAATAATCTGGAATCTCAAAGGTTATACAATCGTAACCTTTTTTATGTTCGTTTTTGGTGTCGTAATAATAGTAATTGGCTGATTTATCTGCATCTTTTGAATCAGTCTCAAAAGTCGCACAAAGCTTATAACTTCTGTCTGTCAGTGTAAAGTAGGAATAATCAAGCTTAGTTTTAGGATCTTTCAAAGATAGATTTGACCCAGTAAGATCATCTAGTTTGTCCGGCAACTTATCGTTGGTGCCGTAATAAGTTTGCATCTTGTAATTGATATTGTTGAAATCAGTGATGCGTTGCTGATCTAGTTTAAGTGCTTGTTGTTTTCCAGGAGACCCAACGACTGTGAAGCCGTAGATGATCGCACCCAAAACTAAAGCAGAAAGAATAATGACAACTATGTAAACGTTACGCATGTTATCCTTTCTTTCTGACGTCAAGGATGAAATAGGTGAAGATAGACCCAGCTGTGGCAAATGTCACTAATAAATGTGCGAACGATGCACCAGCGTATTCTGAGCCAGAGAGAAAACCATAAACTAACCCGATAACTCTGACGACGAGAACGATAAATGTCCAAAGTAGAGCCACATAAATAAAGAATTTACGTGATTTAATATTACGAATCGCTGGTTCGATTTCAATTTTTCTACGTAGGATGATAAATAAAGCGGCAAACACAGGAAAAGCGACGATCAAACTGGCAACATAACCTAAGATGAGAGAATTGCCGAAATAACTGGCGTAGCTAGAACCAGACTCCATTCCCAAATTTTCATCAATAAAGTGATGTCCGATTCCAGATAAAGAGATAGCGCTCGTGGCCAATGTGATAAACATTAAAATGTATTGGAATACTATCCACATGTTTACATGATAATCTGTTGAAGCAGTATGACTCGGGGTGGGTACGGTCACGCCCATAGAAGCCACTGGGGCCGGGGTTAATGTTTGATTGATATCGTGTTCGGCCCATCCAGCCATAGCCAAATTTTGCCTAATTTGCTCATCGGTCATGCCTTGTTTGCGGGCATTATCGACGTAATTCTTGAGCTCTATATTGTCCATTTGTTTCGAAAAGTTAAGGATTTCCTATATTATACCAAAATTAGCTCCCGCTAGTACACTATCCAAATATACTTATGTAGGCACCGAGGGGTTTCCCGCGGATGCTGGCACCGGCTGGGTCGACATTGATCCATTCATTGCCCACTTTCACTTTCAGGTATTGATGCAAGAAAAAGTTAAAAAAGACAGTTCGGAGCTTGATATCTTCAGGTTTGAAAAATTTACTATTAGTCAGCATGACGAACACGATATAGTTTTGTGTATTGCATTGGGCAAATCCTGGACTTTTCCAGATTTTCATTAAATTCGTACGAAAGGCGAGAGGTGCGTAGAAGATCGTAGTAAACCTGCCAGCGTGCCATCTAGAAGTGACGAAATCGTAAATTTTTTGCAGATATTCTTGAGAATTACTCGAGGCAGTTTCTAATTCTGAAATTTTTACAATAATCTCATGCGGAATTTGTTTTGGCTTTGGCAGTTTTCCAAATCCTGTATAAGGCGTCACTAAACGCAGTAAAATAAAAACTATAAAAGAATAAATAGCAGCGATAATGATTATATAAAGCAATAGATTCATACTTAAATTTTATCAGAATCTAAACTAAATTAAAACAAGCTAAATACTACCATACTACAGAGTATGGTAGTATTTGACCACAATGCACTAACGAAGGCGGATTCGGCGATTGACGAAATTTAGTGCTTAAAGAGGCCTTGGGGCTTTATTTGGAACAGGTAATTTAAATTAACTGATTGTAATTTTTATTTTAGCGTCTAAACCTTTTGCGATACGACCTAAAAATTTCAAGGTAGGGTTAGACATACCTTGTTCAAAACGAGAGATCATTGGTTGTTTAATTCCCATTTTTTTAGCCAGTTGTTTTTGGGTTAATCCTTTTTCTAAACGCTTTTGGATCATCAATTTGATTAAATTAAATTCAGGTCCTAATTCATCGTAGGCTTTTTTTACTGCTGGATTTTTTAGTAGTTCTTTTTTAAAATTTATCCAAGTTTGCATGTTACTAATATAACTTATAAGTTATATTGTGTCAAGGCTTTATATTTATTTTCTGCGGCGCGTAGTTCTTTAAGCGGGATTTTTTGAGATTTTTTTGTAAACCCATGTAACAATTTAATAACTTCGTTGTGAAAACAATAGAAAATTCTGATTTCTTGTTGACCTCGAATACGTAACTCAAATAGAGTGTCAGATATTTTTTTAGAATGCGGCATCTCTAATTTATATCCGAAATTTTCCAGTAAATCGAGGTTTCTCGCAATTTTTGCCTTGGTAACTGGTTCGAGATTTAAAATAAATTTTTGAACTTCGGGATCAATATATATTTTAAACACAAAAACGGCCTTTCAGCCGCCTTATATATTTATTGTACTTGGTTTTTAACTAAGTTGTCAATATTCTTGGTGGGTGTGGCGCGGATCGAACGCGCGACCCTCTGCTTAAAAGGCAGGTGCTCTACCACTGAGCTACACACCCTCACAAGACCTAGATATTATACAGATTTTATGGATTTTTTCAAGCCTTGGGTGTGCTATACTTCTTCCTGAATTCTTTGATTGTTTCTTTGGCCGTGTCGTACATGACAGGTAATTCAGCGTAGTCAATCAGAATGGCGATCCAGGCGATAATTGCTGACCAATGAAAAAGTGCCTCTTGACCACGGAAGTGTTCAATCACCACTTCATCTGTAATCCAGAACAAATGCAACCACTGGATATTGATCATAACTAAATATCTGATAGCTCGCCATTTGGATTGATCGGTTTCTGATTTTCGGAGCTGATTGATATAGACGAGTGAGGTACTTATCAAAGCCGGGATTTCCGTGTAATCTAATATAGCAGATAGCGCTCCCCAGAATGGAGGAAAAACGAAGTAGCTGCTACCAGTAATTTTTTGCAGCACCACATCAGTAAATAGCCAGTAAAGATGGAAGGCTTGCAGCAAAAACAACAGTGTAGTTGCTGTTATCGCAAATAAATAATGTTCGTTATACCATGCCCAGAAGTTATCAAGAAATCTTTTGATCATTGTAGCCCATCGCGAGCGGCCGAAGCTTACTAGAACCAGCTAAGCGGTCGCGTGGCGATCTTGTCCTAAGATTGCTTCGTCGCTGACCAGACTAACTCTAGTCAAAAATAATCAGCTTCTCGCAATGGTTAATAAATTAATTATAGCATTAAACCTCATGCAAGAGCGTTTACAAAAGATAATCTCCCAAGCAGGAATTGCTTCCAGGCGTCATGCCGAGGAGTTGATTTTGGCTGGCAAAGTCAAAGTGAATGGCCAAGTAGTTCGTGAGCTGGGAACCAAAGCCGACATTGCCAAAGACCGTGTAGAGGTTAATGGTAAAAAGTTAACTGTTAAAAGTTTAATCTATCTCATGATGAACAAACCGAAGCGATATTTGACTACGCGGAATGATCCCCGAAAACGCAAAACTGTTTTTGATTTATTACCTGCAGATCTTCGATCAGTGGTCTGGCCCATCGGGCGCCTGGATTTCAATACCGAAGGATTATTATTGTTTACTAATGACGGAGAATTAACTCAGGACTTGGCACATCCGTCGAAAGAACACGAAAAAGAGTACGAGGTGGTTTTGAATAAAGAGTTATCAGAAGGACGGATCACGAAACTTCGGGAAGGCATGGAATTGGATGGCAAGAAAACAGCACCAGCCAAAGTTCGAGCAAACGGTACAACTATCTATATCACAATTCACGAAGGCTGGAATCGCCAAGTCCGTAGAATGTTTGCGGCTTTTGGTTATACGATTCGCAATCTCAAGCGAATCCGGGTTGGAAAAGTAAAGTTGGGTGATTTACCCCTAGGCAAGCATAAATTCATAACTAAAAAAGACATCGTCTAGAGTTATTCGTCGGCGCCGCGCGTATCGTCTAACGTTAACCGATACGCGTTGCGCTGCCGAAAAACTATTAACGCAGCTTATGGTATAATAAAGGGGCTGTTTTTATTCATGAAATCAAAAATTCCAGAAGAGAAAAAACATATTATCATTCTTGGTGGCGGATTCGCCGGAGTCCGAGCGGCTTTGGATTTGAACAATTACCTCCACGATGATTTAGAATACGAAATTATTTTAGTTGACCGAAAGGATTATCAAACTTTTAATTCCGCTCTCTATGAAGCAGCCACGACAGAACACCGATTAGTCGAAGCAAAAAAAGTTAAGCATACCGTGGCGATTTCTTTCGATGACATTTTTAAACGAACAAGAGTAAAAGTTTTCAAAGGTTATGTTGATCGGATTGATTTAATAAACGGCAAAGTAATAACTGACTCGCGCATCTTAGCTTTTGATTATTTGGTGATCGCTATGGGAAGTGTTCCCGATTATTATGACATTCCGAATTTGGATAAGTACGGATTTACACTGAAAAGTCTAGAAGATGCGATTATGATTCGGAATCGTATCGAAGATTTAGTTGCGAAAAAGGACAGTGGCTGCATTATTATCGGTGGTGCTGGTTTTGCTGGAACTGAATTTGCCGGGGAAGTACACAATCTGCTCAAGCATGAATGTGCACACCATCAAAAAGATTTAAATAATTACAAGGTTGTGATGGTCGAAGGGGGGACGAGTTATTTATCCGGACTGTCGGAGAAAATTTCGGCAATAATCGGCAGTCGACTTACTACTATGGGAATTGAAACTAGATTCTCATCACTGATTACTGACACTGGGAAGGATCACGTGATTCTAAATATGAAAGAACGGGTGGATTGTGATTTGCTGATTTGGACGGGTGGAGTCAGGTCCATCCGGTTGCCGCTAGATCTGCCAGCTGGCGGAGAACTCGAACGAGATAAAAAAGATCGGACCATCGTGGCGACTGCTTTGAATTTATCGCAATACCCACGCGTATTTCTCGCCGGGGACAATACCGGAATAGTGGATCCAGTTACAAAAAAGCCAGTGCCACAAACTGCACAAGAAGCTATCAATCAAGGCAAATATGTCGCCAAAAATATTTACCGCATGATCAAAGACAAGCCGCTGCTTAGTTATCATCCAGTAGCGTTACGATTTATTATTCCTGTGACTGGAAAATTTGCTATTTTTTATACACCGAGTGTGATTATGTCCGGATTTTCGGGTTGGCTCATCCGCAAAGCCGCGGATTTGAGATATTTTCTATCTATTTTACCATTCACCAAAGCGATTTCTTATTGGACTACCGAAAACAGGATCTTCATGAAAAATGATTGAGGGAGGGCTTTTTTTGTTGGGGAAAATTTGGTAAGATTTACTGTAACCACCCCGGACTTGATCCGGGGTCCATTTCAATAATTAAAAACCTGATTGTGTAATTTAAGTAGTGGATCCCAGCTTTCGCTGGGATGGGAAGCATTTATGAATTTAGGATTTTGGGAAAAATTGAAAAAGCCCGCCCGCCACGCAAGCCAGCTTGCTGGCGTTGCGGGCAGGCCGATAATGGTTTTGGCTCCGCTGGCAGATGTGACCGATGCCGCGTTTCGGGAATTGATTGCTAAATACGGCAAGCCAGATGTGTTCTGGACCGAATTCGTATCTGTAGATGGGCTCAACTCCGAAGGATTGAGTCGATTACTGGTTGATTTTTGGTATGGAGAAAACGAACATCCGATAGTCGCCCAGATTTTTGGATCCAATCCTGAAAATTTTTATAAAGCTGCTAAATTAATCAAAGAATTAGGGTTTGATGGCGTGGATATAAACATGGGTTGTCCAGTCAAAAAAATTCTCAATCAAAAAGCCTGCTCGGCTTTAATCAAAACACCAGCTCTGGCACAAGAGATTATTCATGCGACGAAAGAAGGAGCAGGGGAGCTCCCGGTTTCGGTCAAAACCAGAATTGGTTTTAACAAAATTGAAATTGATACGTGGTTGCCGACAATATTGAAAACCGAGATTTCTGTACTGACTGTGCACCTGCGTACTGTAAAAGAAATGTCCAAAGTCCCTGCGCACTGGGAAGTTATGAGACAGATAACAGATATCAGAGATCAGATATCTAAAGAGACTTTAATCTTAGGCAATGGGGATGTCGCAAATTTAGCTGAAGCAGAACAGAAAGTTGCAGAAACCGGATGTGATGGGATCATGATTGGCCGTGGAATTTTCGGCAACCCGTGGCTGTTTAGTCGCAAGCCACAAATTTCTTTGTCCGAACGTTTGAAAGTCATGATCGAGCATACGAAACTATTTGAGCAAAAATTTGCCGGGATCAAAAGTTTCGAGACCATGAAGAAACATTACAAAGCCTATGTCAACGGATTCGACGGGGCCAAAGAATTGCGAGTGAAATTAATGGAGACCCAGAATGCAAAGGAAGTGGAAGAAATCGTAGAAAGTGCTATTATAACTTCAGCAATTAACAAAAATATATGACATATGTAGTAGTAATAGTTTTGGTGATTTTGTTTCTGTCGTTCTTGCGTCAGGTCAACCAATACCAGCGCGGAGTGATGTTCACTATGGGTCGTTTTTCGGGGATCAAAGAACCAGGTTGGCGGATAGTCGTGCCAGTGTTCCAGAGCATGACTAGAGTGGATATCCGGGTCAAAGCAGTCGATGTGCCAGATCAAAAAGCGATCACCAAAGACAACATCGCTGTCGGGGTCAATGCAGTTATTTATTATAAAGTCGCGGATGCATCCAAAGCTGTACTCGAAGTTGAAGATTTTTTCTACGCCATGTCCCAGCTAGCGCAAACGACCATGCGAAATGTCGTCGGACAGGTAGAATTGGATGAACTTTTAAGTCAGCGGGATGCAATATCAGATAGAATTCGCACAATAGTCGATGCGGCATCGGATGATTGGGGAATCAAGGTTGACAACGTCGAACTGAAAGATGTAGCATTGCCTCAAGAAATGGAGCGGACCATAGCGAAACAGGCAGAAGCAGAAAGAGAAAGGCGAGCAGTGATCATTCAATCCGAAGGAGAAGTAGCCGCGGCAGGTAATATGGCCAAAGCCGCAGGAATACTATCAGCGGCACCAGGTGCTCTCCATTTGAGAACATTACAGTCCATGAATGACATTAGCTCTGACGCGTCGAATACGATTGTTTTCACTATACCGTTGGAGGTTCTTAAAGCCTTCACTGGTCATGATAAGAAATAAAAAAATCCCCCGATATCTCGGGGGATTTTTTTTATGCTGCTCTAGAGAGGTGTTCGTGATCAGCGCTATATTTTTTCTGTAATGCTTCGTACCTTTGGTGCAGAAGATCTCGGTCTTCCTTGCTTGCTGGATTGTTTTCTGCTTCTAGCTGAGCGATTTGTCTCTGTAAATCATCGAGTTCAGCCTTAATTTTTTCGTGGTTGTATGCTTCTGATTCCATATTTATAAATTAATTAAATTTATTATACATGATTATTTTGCTTTTTCAACTTCAGCGGGGGCAGCTTCGCGTTCATAGTCACATTCTTTGTTGCTGCACTTCAGAGTACCGTTTTTAGTTTCCATCAATAGATCGCCCGATTGCGGGCATTTTTCACCAGTCGGTTTACCATTCATCAGGAATTTACATTTCGGATATTTGGAACAAGAATAGAAAATTCCACGTTTGCTGCGTCGTTCTACCAATTCGCCTTCGCCGCAGGATGGGCAAGTGACACCAGTACCTTTTTGAATCTTTTTGATATTTTTACAATCCGGATAACCACTGCAACCGAGGAAAGCACCAAACCGACCAAACTTTACGATCATAGGACGACCGCAAACATCGCAAATTTCCCCGCTATTTTCTTCGATCAATTTTTGTTCTTCTGGCATCGGACGGGTGAATTTACATTCTGGATAATTAGTACATGCCACAAATTTTCCAAACCGGCCAAACTTAATCTGTAGGGGATGACCCGAAAGAGGACATTTTTCATCCAAAATTTCGACATGGCGTTCGACTTCTTTTTCTTTAGTTTTCAAATTTTCATGGAAGGGGCCATAAAATTCTTTGATCACCGGCACCCAGGCCTTTTCACCCGTGGCTATGCCATCCAATTCATCTTCCATAAGCGCTGTGAATTGGAGATCTACAATTTTTGGGAAATGTTCAACTAAAATATCATTAACGATAAAACCCATTTCAGTCGGATGGTATTTTTTATCAATTTTATTGACGTAATCGCGTTCTTGAATTGTTGTCAGGGTTGGCGCATAAGTCGAGGGACGGCCGATCCCTTGTTCTTCTAAAGCTTTGATCAGAGTGGCATCAGTGTAGCGAGGTAGAGGTTGGGTGAAAGATTGTTTCGGTAAAATTTTAACGACTTTTGGTTTATCGCCAACCTTGAGTTCAGGTAGCAACCCGCCCGCCTGCCACGCCTTGTCATCTGGCCCACCACGAGGCATGGCGGGCAGGTCTTCTTCAGTAGGCTCTTCTTCATCAGTGCCTTCTAGGTAAACTTTCATGAATCCATCGAATTTGATGACTTGGCCATTGGCACGGAAGGTGTATTTTTTATCACCTTTAATCTCGATATCAACCGCGGTTTGATCAAATACAGCTTCTGGCATTTGGCTAGCGATTGTTCGTTTCCAAATCAAATCATAAAGTCGATGTTGGTTGCGATCGAGGTGGTCTTTGAGACTTTCGGGATCTCTTTGTAAATCAGTTGGTCGGATGGCTTCATGTGCTTCCTGGGCGTTTTTCGATCGGGACGCATATTTGCGAGGAGTATCGAGTAAATAGTCTTTACCATATCGTTCCATGATCGCTTTGTGGGCTGAATCGAGCGCAAACTCAGAAAGATTAACTGAATCCGTTCTCATATAGGTAATTAAACCTGTCGCACTGCCGTCGCCAAGTTCCACACCTTCATATAATTGCTGGGCGTACATCATGGTCTGTTTGGCACTGAAACCGAGCTTCCGAGCTGCTTCTTGCTGGAGTGAAGATGTAATAAAAGGAGCAGCTGGATTGCGTCGGACTTCTTTTTTCGTAACCTCTGTGACCTCGGCTGGTCGGTTGGCGAGATCAGCTAAAATTTTCTTGGCTTGAGTCTCGTTTTTTATCCCGAGTTTATCCAAAGTTTTGCCGTCGATTTTGTTGAGTTTACCTAGGAAATTATTATCTTTATGAAAAGTCGCAATAATGTTCCAATATTCTTCTGGAGTAAATTTTTGGATTTCGCGTTCGCGATCCACGACCAATCTCACAGCGACAGATTGGACACGTCCGGCTGACAAGCCTCTCTTAACCTTCTTCCATAAGAAAGGGGAGAGTTCATAACCCACCAACCGGTCGAGTACTCGGCGTGCTTGCTGGGCGTCGACTAAATCTATATCCAGCTCCCGAGGATGTTCCATCGCGGTTTCTATAGCCGACCTCGTAATTTCGTGGAAAACGATGCGTTTGATTTTAGCTTCTGGTTTATGAGTTTTATTTAAGCCCAAAGCCTCTACCAAATGCCAGGCAATGGCTTCACCTTCGCGGTCTTCGTCAGTCGCGAGAATTATTTCTTCGGCATCTTTCGCCAATTTTTTTAGTTCAGCAATTTTCTTTTTTGCTTTCGGTGGAATGACATATGTAGGTTCGAAATCATGTTCGATGTCGATTCCCATTTTACTGGTCGGCAAATCGCGGATATGACCAAAAGACGCCTCGACTTTATACTTTCCGTCGAGGAATTTGGAAATCGTTTTTGCCTTAGTCGGACTCTCTACTATGACTAGTGATTTTGCCATAACTCACTTATTTTCACCTAATAAAACTCTAGTTGTCAAGCCAATCTTCTTTAAGATGGCCAAACTTTCCATGTCATCAGCCCATATGGGACAACAATAATTTTCGATAACTACCGGATTAAGTTCGATTTTTTTGATCGCTTTTTCTTCAAGTGTGACAGTAATAGTCAAACCTTCTTTTGTATCTTGGCTCCACATTTGATCGAATACAAAATTGCCCAAAGAATAGAAAATCCATTTACCTTGATATTGCTCAATCGTTTGGATCCAGTGTGGATGGTGGCCGATAAATAAATCCGCTCCGGCATCTATGGTTTTGCGCGCTCGCAATGCATTGTCTTCGTCTGGAACTCGCTTGTATTCAGTGCCTATATGCGCGGAAACGATCAAAAAATCGACCTGTGGCCGCATGGCCTGAATATCAGCAACAATTTGTTGTTCATCATTCCAGTCGCAAACCAGAGGATCTGGAATTTTACCACCATCATTGTGTGCGGCATAAGAGTAAGCCAAAAATCCAAATTTGATCTGATTTTTTTCTATAATTTTTCCGCTGTGACAGTCTACTCCTGTGCCAACTGACACGAGATTATTATTTACGAGGGTGACCCTCGTAAATTCGATTGCGGATTTACCCTGATCAAACGAATGGTTGTTGGCTGTAGATAAAATATCAAAACCAGCATTTGATAGTCCATCCGCGAATTTCGGATCAGCGTTGAATATCAAACTGTTCTGGACTGAATGATCTCCTTGGCTATTAAACGGAGATTCTAGATTCGCAAAAGCAATATCAGCGGATAAAATTTTCTCACTGACGTTTAAGTAAGGGAGATGAACGTCGTTGGCTGTATAAATTTTGCCTGCGACATTGCGCGAAAGCATGATGTCACCCGCAAAAAACAGGGTAGTGGTTGGAGGTTTTGGAAGTTGGTTTGGTTTTTGGTTATCAGTTTTTGGCCCTAGGGCAGTTTTAGGACTTAGAAAGACAACTATTAAAAGAACGAGAAGAATCACGGTGAGCGTTATAAGGCTGCGCTGCGCGTATCGTCTAACGTTAACCGATACGCGTGGCGCTGACGTAAAACGACTAACGAATTTTAACATACTTCGCGCCTCCGAGATTTTTTATCCGGCCTTTTATTTCCAACAGAGTCAAATTCGCACTGATGATCGCTGGATTGACCTGTGCAGATTTGATAATCTCATCGATATGAATCGGGATTTTTGAAAGCAATTCCAGAATTTTGCTTTCGATTTCTGTAATTTCGATATTGTTGGTTTGAGCCTCCACAATTTCAGTGTCTAAATTCAGCTCTTCCAAAATATCATTGGCCGAAGTCACGACTTTCGCTCCGGATTTGATGAGCTGATTCGTGCCCCGACTGGTTGGTGAAAAAATAGATCCGGGTATAGCGAATACTTCCCGATTTTGTTCTAAACTATAATTAGCCGTGATCAGCGCTCCACTTTCGATGTCAGCTTCGACAACTAGTGTGCCGAGGCTTAAACCAGAAATGATTCGATTACGAATAGGGAAATTTTGTTTTTGTACGCTGTAGCCCAGCGGGTATTCAGAAACCAGACACCCTTTTTCTAGGATTTTTTGAGCTAGATTAAAATTTGACCGCGGCGCAATACTCGTGTCGTTGAGATCAGAAGCCAGCACGGCGATGCCTTTACCACGATTATCAACTACTGTCTGGAGAGCTACAGCGTCGGCGCCGTATGCTAGTCCAGAAACAATCGTCATGCCACTGTTTGTGAGACCGAGTGTAATTTCTTCACAAGCCATCGTGCCGTAGCTCGAGATTTTGCGTGTGCCGACTACAGCGACTGTTAGCGAATTCAAAACTTTTTTATTGCCGCGGACATAAAGCAGAGGTGGCGCCGGAATAATTTCTTTTAGCAATTGCGGATACGATTTTTCAGAAATCAGCAAAATTTCGATTTGTCTTCGAGTAGTTTCGGCGAATGATTGCTCTGGATTGATTTTTTGTTTATCTGTTATAATCTTATCGACAGTTTTCGGCGAGATCCCAGCGTTGAAATAATCTTGTCCATCAGCATTCCAGGCCTTGAGAAAACCCCCACAGTAGTTGAGAAGCTTGGTTAAATTGACTGGACCCAATGCTGGAATCAAATTTAGTGCGTTTCCGTAGATTTTTTCGTCTAATAGATTGAGTGTTGACACGAGGGTGATTTTGTGCTATTATTATATATTCGTATCATTAACAATACAACCAGTAGTATTCTTCATCCTACCTCATGAGTGGTGAATGGAAGCAGCATCCCTCCTATTGTTTCCTAGTAACCTCAAGTTTGGGCCGGTACGGTTTTCCGGACTAGTCCAACACTCGGAGGTGGGGTCAAGAATATTACGCTCGGTACGTTGGTAAAATTACCGGCCATAAAATTCTGCTGAATTTTTGGCCTACGCGCTCGGACCGTCGTCCTGCGCGAGTTAATTTTACCAAGTACCTCGCTTCTGGGATATATGGAATTGGGTTTTCGGTTTTTGTTTCAAAATTTTTTTGAACTAAAGATCGCAAACCCTAAGGAGGGAAAGCGAGCGCGAAACTACCCATGTTGGGTGGTACGTCGACTAGAACAATAGGACAATTGAATATCGGAGTCTGGGGATGAAAGAAAACTTAGGTCCACCAAGGCTTGTTCGCAAAGCGGAAACCCCGGTTTATCTTGGGATACCGCCCATGGCGCAGCGTATCTTCACCGGCATCGCGGTGGATGATCAGCTGGCACCAGTGACAACCAGAACCACGTCACTGGATGCAGCAAGGACATTCTTCGACCTCGACATGGTGCGACCGGAAGGAAGCAACTCCTAGCCTCGTAAGACCCCCAACCTCGCCTGCCCCCAGACAGGCATGAAAGAATCGGTCCCGATCCCAGAGGGGCTACGTTCTTAACCTTATCGTCGTCGTTTCGGAGGATCGAGTGAGCAACAACATGTCCAGTAGTCGGGAGGACAAAGCTGTCCGTCCCAATGGTAGCGCGTCGGATGTGCTCTACCGACGCAACCAACGTGAAAAGAACAATACTGACGGTCGGCGCGATGTAGCGACACAAAAAAAAGTGCCGCAACGCCTCGTCAACGGTCGGCCGTACTACCCGCCGGCGATGTAAGTCGCCGTCTAGCTCGAAAGAATTTGAAAGGCCAGCCCCGCAAGGAGCTGGCCTTTTGCTTTGATAAATAAGCTAGCCGTTAAATTTTGACTGGGCCATATCAAAGCCTTCAGTCTGCAAGGTTTCGATAGCCGTTTTGGTTATTTCTAAAACTTCGTTGACGATTTGTTCTTCTTGTTCAGTGAACTTTTGTAAAACAAAATCATCACCAGGAATTTGGCCGCGCGTTTGAGGATTATCGATACCGAGTCTGATTCGGATAAAATCTTTGGTTCCCAACTCATCGATAATTGATTGTACGCCATTGTGCCCAGCAGCAGAAATATCTTTTTGGACTCGAATGCTACCCAGTGGCAAATCTAATTCGTCATGGATAACAATCAGTTGTGCATTATCGTAGTATTTTAAAATTTCTTTTACTGCTTCACCGCTTTTATTCATGAAAGTTTGCGGTTTGGCCAAAATTACATCTTCAAGCTTGATAAATTTACTAGAATATTTTTCATCCCAGCCGCCTTCGCCAAGGCTACGGCGCCCGACTAGAAAATCCAAAACCCGAAACCCGAAGCTGTGTCGGGTGTTTTCGTATTGCTTCCCTGGATTGCCGAGGCCGATGATGATAGTCATACTTTTCTAAAGTAACGCATTAATACTGGGGTGCCTTCGTAGCCAAATTTCAAGCGAAACTGTTTTTCAAACCAGCGTTTCCAGCTTTCGGCAATAGCCGCTGGGAAGTTTACAGTCAGTTTGAAAGTTGGGGGGAGAATGCCGATTTGCCTGAGAGAGAAAATTTTTGGCTCTCTTTGGTCTTCCATTTTACCAGGCATATTTTCAGCCAGAATTTTTTGTAAGAAATCATCAAGTTCGGTTTGATCTATCTGTTTCTTGGAAGTATCCAGCACATCCTTAGCAAATTTTAACAAAAGATCCATACCTGTACCAGCAGTGGCTGATGTAAAAATCACAGGTACATACCACATTTGGGGGAGATAGTTTGGGAGATTATCGACAAACTTATTTTGGTTTTCTTTGGATAATTTATCAATTTTATTCAAAATCAAAACCACAGCTTTACCGGCGTCGAGAATATCCGAGGAGATGGACTGGTCTTGGGTGGTGATTTCAGTGGTCGCATCAATGACGAAAAATACCACATCGGTTTGAGTAATAGTCCGAATGGATTGAAAAGCTGCAGCAGCTGCGACATCAGAATCCTGCTGCCATTTCTTTTTGATTCCTGCAGTATCCAGCAAAATAAAATCTTGGCCTTCGTGTGTAAATGGGATTTCGACTACTGAGCGCGTAGTTCCTGCTTGGTCATGGACGAGGAGCCGTTCTTGTTTGATCAGAGCATTGATCAGTGAAGATTTCCCGACATTTGGTTTGCCGACAAAAGCGACTCGGATCCCAGAATTGTCATCTGTTTGAAGGCCAAATCCAGCGGCTTTTAGTTTTTCGACAACTTGGTCGAGTAAATCTCCGACTCCAGTGCCGTTGACTGCGGACACAAGGAGGGGATCTCCCAATCCTAATTTTTGATATTCAGAGGCTAGTGCTTCAATTTTTGTATTGCGGGCATCTATTTTATTCGCCGCTAACACTATGACTTTACCGGAGCGATTAAGATCAGCCCCAACCTGGAGATCTTTGGAACCAAGCGGAGTTTTGCCATCGACGAGGAGTAAAATTAGATCTGCTTCGTCTTTCGCGATCTGGGTTTGCTTTTGAACATTTTTTTCAAGATCAGAATTCGCTCGAATGTCGATACCAGCAGTATCAATTAAAATAAAAGAAAGGCCATTCCAATCAGAAAGGCCATAGGCGCGATCCCTGGTCGTCCCAGCTTCAGGGTAAGTTAAAGCCGCCCTTCGTCCCAGAATTTTATTAAATAATGTCGACTTACCTGAATTCGGTAGGCCTATAATCGCGACCAGTGGAGTTTTCATATGAATATTAGAGAGCATCCTTCCCTAATATTATCACAAAATCAGCTGTAGAGCCGGTGTAGTTAACGTCGGAGATAGTTAGCTTATAATTTGAATTTAAATATTCTAGCGTGTTGGGCTTGCCCCCATGGGAGTTGTCATAGATAATTGACTGCTCGAGCGGGACTTTACCCGTGAAAGAAGTGAATTTAATCTCAAACCCGAGGTTGGTCAGGGTGCCGAAAAGTGAGTTAGCCAATCCAGTTTTGCCTGTAGAATTTTGTATCTCAACAATTGCTGATTCTTTTTTGAGTTTGGCGAAATAAATAGAATCTTTGAGATGGGTATGGATGTCAGCTAGAGTTTTGCCCACACACGGGATGACGACGTAGGCTGTCGTCGATGGGTTGTCTAGTTCTGGTTCTTCTTCAGGTGTAGGCGTTGGCGATGGAGACGGGCTGGGGGTTGGAGTTGGTCCGCCAGCTGGCGGAGGTGTAGGCGTTGGCGGGACAGCGATCGGCACTGGTGGCTTCCCAGTGGCTAAATCAATTAGAGCCGAGCAAACTAATTCCCCATCAGGTTCGAGCGAAAATGAATAGACTGATTGTTCTTGGATTTTACTACCCAGATCGGTGAGCCTTTTTAGCTCATGAGGTTCCATATTAGTTCGAAAGTTATCAGTAAAAGCCCCGAGGAGATTATTTAATGTTTTGAGGTCATTTAATTTTAAAGCAAAAACTTTTTCTTTGAAGGCGACCAGAATTTTTTTCTGTCGTTCGCTGCGGGCAAAATCCGAGCCTTCATTATTATTACCTTTTCTGGAACGGGCAAAAATCAAGGCCCGTTCGCCATTCATGTGTTCCGGCCCTTTAGTAAAAGTCACTGGGGCGAGATAACCATTTTTGTAATCAGGATAGAAAGCATCAGTAAAGGTGCGGTCAATCGTAATATCCAGCCCGCCCACATCATCCACTCCTTTCACAAACCCTTTGAAGTCAATCACAGCGTAGTAGGGGATCTCAAGTCCAGTTACGGCTTCGATTTCATCGATTGCAGCTTCTCCTCCAGTCCCAGGATTATCTCGCTCGGCATACGCATAAGCTGCATTAATTTTTTGTAACCGATATTTCGGGAGATCCACCATAAAGTCTCGAGGAATATTGGTGAGCACCACTTCGTTGGTCTGTATATTGATGTTCGCAACGAGCATGGTGTCAGTGAGAAGCGCTCCCTCGTGTCCGGGGCCTCCGATTCCCATCAAAAGAATATTGATTTGACCATTCGACTCTCCAATCAATTCCTTATCCGGGCTTAGGAGCAAATTTCCGATCCGGGCAAAGATATTTTTGTCGCCCGTAAAAATTTGATTTGCTTGAGTTAGGTATTTGAAAGCGACCCCTCCTGCTATCCCGAGAATGATCAGAATTAAAACCACCCATTTCCATCGACGACGATGGCGTTTGGGGTGTGAGGGGGCGTATTGTTGTTGAAGTTCAGGAAAGTCGTTCATATAGTTCATCAGTTTTTTACATTCGCTTTGTAATTATACTCGAAATCAGTACCCGCCTGCAACGCTCTGAGCAAGCCTTAAGCATTTGTGTCAGGCTTGCGAAGGCGGGCAGGTTGATCTCAATGCGGGGTCTCTGCTAAGCTGTAAAGACTAGTCGTTAAATCAATGCAGTGGGCGGTTAGCTCCCGCCCGCAACGCCTGAGCAAGTTATAAAGCGTAAGTGTCAGGCTTGCGATGGCGGGCGGGCAGCTGGTTAGAGCGTTATGTTTTACTATACTTATGTACTAAAAAGTCTTAAAGATTTAAAGCTTTATATAGGCTGGACTGTTGATTTGCAAGAACGAGTAGATAAGCATAATAAAGGTTTAGTCGAAGCAACAAAGGCTAGAATCCCGTTTGAATTAGTATATTACGAGGCCTGTTTGAGCAAAGAGAATGCTATTAAACGAGAAAAGTATTTTAAAACCGGTTTTGGCCGAAGATTTTTAAAAGGACGCATCTAAGTTTGGATCCGTAGCTCAGGGGTTACCTGCCCGCCATGCCATCTTGGACGATTAGCTCAGCTGGTTAGAGTGCGTCGTTCACATCGACGAGGTCAGTGGTTCGAATCCACTATCGTCCACCAAGAAATTTAATTAGGCGTGGCAGGCGGGGAGCGTTCGGTTCACATCCAAAAGGCCGATGGTTCAAATCCATCCGGATCCACCAGATAAATTTATGACAACTCAACAAAATTCAGACAATCAAACAGAAAAAACATCTAAAAATCGAAATTTCTTTGGTGGTTTTACTGCCACAGCCTTATTAATTTGGGATTTTCTGAAAATTGTATTGGTTGCCCTTGTAATTATTATCCCGATTCGTTATTTTGTATTCCAGCCCTTTATCGTCTCTGGATCGTCCATGGTCCCGAATTTCCAAGATGGTGAGTATTTGATTATAGATGAATTATCCTACAACTTTGGAGACCCCAAACGCGGTGATGTCATCGTTATGCGTTACCCGAAAGACGAAAACCAATTTTTTATCAAGCGAATAATCGTCTTACCTGGTGAAAAACTTCAGTTGCAGAATGGCAAGGTAATCATTTATAACGATGAACACCCCGACGGAGTTGCACTCGATGAAAAATATCTACCCAACCAAAGCATGACTTATGAGCAAGATACAGTATTACTCGGTGGGAGTAAGATTCTAACTCTTGGAGCTGGCGAATACTTTGTAATGGGCGATAACAGGCTTGCATCTTCAGATTCTAGGGACTGGGGCGTTTTACCGGAAAAAGATATCATCGGAAAAGTCTTTGTCCGAGCCCTGCCATTAACTGAATTTAAATTTTTTACTTCCAGACCAGCATATAATTTTTAATCCCGTAACACGGATCACGTAACAAGGATCACGAATACATGGGAAGACCAAAAAAACTAACTCCAACGGTTGAAAAAGCTCCACCTAGACTACCGGGAGCCATGGATTTGTTGCCAGAACATCTGGTTTCTTGGGATGTCTGTTTGGAAAAGCTTCAAACTTTGTCCCATACCTTTGGTTTTAGTAAAATCGAGACTCCGATCATGGAAGATGCCAGGCTTTATAGCTTCTGGTCACAGGGAACAGACCAGCTTTTAACTTTTACTGACCAAAAAAACACCTTGATTGCGGTGAAGCCGACCAATATTTTCGGGTTGGCTCGGTGTTATCTGGAATATCATTTCGCTGATCGCGAAAAAGTCAGCAAATGGTTTTACCATTCCCCAGTGGCCTGGATGAATAGTGCAGGTGAGACGAAGCAAACCATGGAATTTGGGTTTCAGATTTTTGGTCAAACCGCACCGATTGCTGATGCGCAGCTGATTAATTTGCTCCTGAAATTGTTTTCTGAACTCGGGATGCCGAATTTAAGTTTGGAAATCAACAACATTGGCTGTATCGAGTGCCAACCGGCGTACCAAGACCAGCTCCGAAATTATTTTAAAGATAAAAAATACGATTTGTGCGAGGAGAGTTTGGATGATTTCGAAAATAACCGCCTGCTCCAGATTTTGGCTTGTACCAATCTGTCTTGTTCGACGGTTGCTTCAGAAGCCCCAGTGATTATAGATTTTCTTTGTGAAAATTGCCGTCGACATTTTATAGGGGTATTGGAAGGATTGGATGAATTAGGCCTTGCTTATAATCTTAACCAAAAAGTCATTGGCAAGCCGTGGTCAAAGCGCACTGTGTTTGAAATCCGCATGCGGACCGAAGCTGGGGAGTGGTTGCTCGGAAGTGGCGGCCATGCGGATGATTTAATTCAGGGCTTGGGTGGGTTACCGACACCCGCATTAGGATTTTCAACCACGCTTGATAAAATTTTATCAGCACTGGAAGCGGCGAACCTAAAATTTTCCACAAAAAATAAAGTTGATGTGTTTTTGGTCCCTCTCGGTGACCTTGCTGCCAAAAAAACTCTGCGTTTGTTCACAGAGCTTTGGAATCATAATATCGTGGCTTCGGAATTCATAGGTCCCGGGTCAATTAAAACTCAGCTGAAATTAGCCGAATCGAACAAAGTCGCAATTGCTTTAATCATCGGTCAAAAAGAGGCCCGGGAAGGCACGGTGATCCTGCGAGATGTCCGTTCAGGTATGCAGGAATTGTTTACTTATGAGCGAATTATCGAGGAAGTAAAGAAACGCCTAGGCCGATAACCTTGGCAAATTCGCTAATTTATGTTATACTCACCCCATCTTACACTAGAAAGGGGTGGTTTAGTTTGGTAGAAGTCAAAAGAAAAGACAACGAGTCGTTTGAAAGTTTACTGCGACGCTTCAACCGCAAAATTCAACAGAGCGGTGTTTTAGTGCGTGCACGTAAAATTCGTTTTTTCGAACCAACCCGTTCCCGCAATCTTCTTCGTGAAGATGCACTGCGCCGTTCCATCAATCGCGAAAAAAGAGAAGAACTCAAGAAAATGGGAAAGCTAGTCCCTGGTCCTAAGTTCCGACGCCGGTAGTCTACGAACTACGAAATCGCGAAATACGAACAGTTCGTAATTCGCTGATTCGTACTTTCGTAGATAATTAATAAAGCGTAATGATAGAAGAACAAATTGATCAAGATCTAAAAGCTGCATTGAAAGAAAAGAATGAGATTGTTGTCTCTAGTTTACGTAATCTCAAAGCCGCTCTGAAAAATTCGGAAATAGAAAAGAAGAAAGAACTAAGTGATGAAGAAGCGACCAGTATTATCGCCAAAAAGGTCAAACAGCATAAAGATTCCATCGAAGGATTCAAAGCTGGCAACCGCAATGATTTAGTGGAACACGAACAAGCGCAAATGGCTGTGTTGCAAAAATATTTGCCAGCAGGAATGTCTGAAGAAGAAGTCGCCACGATCGTCAAGCAGGTAATTGCAGATTCGAATGCAACTGTTAAAGATTTCGGCAAAGTAATGAAAGAAGTTATGACTCGCGTCAAAGACGCCGCTGATGGTAATGTCATTTCGAAATTAGTCAAAGAAAATCTTAAATAAAAATGGCTAGAGAGCAAATATTTGTCGGGCTTGATATCGGTTCCTCCGCGGTGAGAGTCGTGGTGGGTAAACAAGAATCCGAATTGGGTGCCCCGTCAATTATCGGTGTGGGGGAAGCAGCTTCGACTGGAATCAGACGAGGTGTGATTGTCGATATTGATGAAGCTGTGTCTTCAATTTCTGAAGCTTTGGAAAAAGCCGAGCGTATGACTGGGCTAACTATTGATCATGCCGTAGTTTCTGTGGGTGGCGCGCAAATTAGTTCCCAAGAAAGTCATGGAGTGGTGGCTGTGGCTCGCGCTGACGGTGAAATTACTGAATCTGATGTGATCCGAGTCGTCGATGCTTCCCAAGCCATCTCTATTCCAGCTAATCGCGAAATTCTCCACGTCATCCCGAAAAACTTTACTGTAGACGGACAGACTGGGATCAAAGATCCAGTGGGTATGTCTGGGATTCGGCTGGAAGTTGATAGTCAAATCATTCAAGCCTCAGTTCCTTTTATAAAAAATCTTACCAAGTGCATCATGCAAGCCGGACTCGAGATCGACGATTTGGTTTTGGCTCCACTGGCAGCGGCTCAAGCCACACTTACCAAAAAACAGAAAGAGTTGGGTGTGGCTTTGATCGACCTCGGTGGTGGGACTTCAGGCATGGTTATTTTTGAAGAAGGCGATTTGGTTTCGACTACTATTTTACCAGTCGGGGCGATGCACATCACCAATGATTTAGCGATTGGTCTTCGGACTTCTGTGGATACCGCGGAAAAAATCAAGCTCCAGTATGGGCATGCCGAGATGCGCGAAGTCAAAAAAGATGTGGATGTTGATCTCTCGAAGATTGATAAATCCGAGCAGGGCCGAGTATCCAGTAAACACATTGCGGAAATCGTGGAAGCGCGGATGGAAGAGATATTTGATTTGATTAATAAAGAATTAAAGAAAATAAATCGGGATGGCCAGTTGCCTGCAGGCATTGTCTTGACAGGTGGTGGCGCAAAATTACCAGGAGTGGTAGAATTAGCGAAAAAGCAGCTGCGTTTACCAGTAGTCGTCGGAATCCCTAGTACGGTGACCACGGTTATAGACCGGGTCAATGATCCACAATTTACCACTGCGGTGGGACTAGTACTCTGGGCGAACGAATTTTTGTTGGGACAAACCCGCACTGTCAATAAATTTGCGAAAAAAGTTTTGGAAAATGATACTGTAGATAAATTAAGAAAATGGTTTAAAAGTTTCCTGCCTTAAGCTTATGATTAAACTTTTTATCTACGAAAGTACGAAACAATACGAAATTACGAACTGGGTTAACCCTTTTCGTATATTCGTAAAAATTCGTAGTTCGTAGATAATTTTAGCCCTTAGAACCTATGAGATTTAAATCAAATGAAGTAAAGCCTAAAATAGAAACTTTTGCTCGAATTAAAGTTATCGGAGTCGGTGGTTCCGGACACAATGCCATCCATCGGATGATGGAAACTGGAATCAAAGGTGTAGAATTTGTGGCCATCAATACCGATGCTCAGGCTCTTCATAATTCCGAAGCTGATCAGAAAGTCCACATCGGCAAAACTTTGACCCGAGGCCTTGGCGCTGGGATGAATCCGGAAATTGGACGAGCCGCAGCAGAGGAATCCAAACAAGAAATTCTAGATGTCATCCATAATGCTGACATGGTCTTTATTACTTGCGGCATGGGAGGCGGAACTGGAACTGGGGCTGCTCCAGTAGTCGCTGAACTTGCTAAGAAAACCGGCATCCTGACAGTCGGCGTCGTGACCAGGCCATTTGCCTTCGAAGGTGCCAAGCGCCGAGAACTGGCTGACAAAGGTTTGGAATTGCTCAAACAACACGTCGACACTATTATAGTGATCCCGAATGATCGAATTTTACAAATTATAGATAAGAAAACTTCACTACTCGATGCTTTCCGCACAGTGGATGATGTCCTGCGCCAAGGTGTCGCGGGAATTTCAGATTTAATTACTACACCTGGCATGATCAATGTCGACTTTGCTGATGTGAAAGCTGTGATGCAAAATTCCGGCTCAGCTCTGATGGGTATTGGTCGTGGTACTGGTGAAAATCGAGCTGTCGATGCTGCGAGAGCTGCTATCGATTCCCCACTTCTCGATATGGCGATTGATGGAGCACGTGGCGTGCTGTTTAACATCACAGGTAGCAAAGATCTCGGGATGTACGAAGTCGAAGAAGCAGCTAAGCTTATCACCAAATCTGTAGACCCAGATGCGAAAATTATTTTTGGGGCAGTGATCGATGAAGACATGGATGAAGAAGTTAAAATTACAGTGGTGGCTACAGGGTTTGATGAAAACTTACGCAGGCCTGAACCCATGATGAAACGAGAAGAACCAAAACCAGTCCAAGCGCATCCGCCAGCTGGCGGACCAGCGCCAGTGGAAGTGAAGAAAACAACTTTTTCCCCGAAACCATCAATCGAAGAAGAACTGGAAATTTCGCCAGAACAAGACGAACTCGAAATTCCCGCATTTATAAGAAAGAAGATTAAATAGGTCACGTAACAAAGAACACATAACAAAGAACAAGCCCCGCAAAAGCGGGGTCTTTTTGTGTTATAATTTTCCTTACAACAGCCGCAAGGCGCTCATGGAGGAATGATGATGATAACTCGTGTACAACGGCGAACGCAAGAATGGCCACAGGGTCGCATTTTTAAGGCGACACTTCGGCACCTTCTGGACCTTCAGCGGTCTACAAGTCGTGATTTGACGATAGAGCGAACGATTGCTCAAGACGCCAACACTCAGATGCACGCTTCGGATGATGACATGCATGGGTTCTCAGCACACGTTGTTGCTAAGGGCGCCTACGAGTCCGACTATGGGTACCCACGGGTGATGGAACAGGACGAGACCACTAGGGCAATCGCGATTCACAAGTCAGGCTCGGTCGAGGCCGCGACGAGACTGCGAAGGCTTGAAACCGAACGCCTCGTCGGTACCTATCTCAACGGATTCAGCCTGGGAACGGATCTCGGCTATCCCGATTTGGGCGACAACTGGTTCCTGCACTTCGCTGACAGTACCGGCACCTATCTCGTTTCAGTCGACGAAGTGAGAGGTGTGGTCAAAACTGGCTTCTAGCACGGCATTGAGTCGACCGTATGTCCAGTAAGGCGACCGACGTAATGATCAACGCCAAGCGACCGTGACGTTTGCGCAAGCAAGCGTCTTTTTTATTTGCTTCAAAATGCCTTGCTTTGGTAGACTATAGGGTCACACGATTCCTGGGAGGGGCCGTGCCTGACTTTATGGAGGATTTGATGCAGGTCTCACAGAACGTCCAGCTTTTGACTCATCCGGTTGCCCAGGCTGCACTGACCATACTTCGAGACGTTACTTCATCGCGAACCGAATTCGTCAGAGCTAATAACTTGGCGGCGTTGATTCTCGCGCTCGAGGTCACGTCTCAAGTGAGAGCTTCACCAACCAAGGTCGTGACCCCCCTGGGGACTGCCGATGGCAGGATCCTTCTAGACGACCGAGTCATTCTAGTCCCGATTTTGCGCGCTGGGATGGCTCTGCTCGATCCGTTTCGGTTGCTGCTTCCGAGAGCTCAGATCTATCACATCGGTATCAGGCGCGACGAATCGACGGCGCTCCCCGAGCGGTACTACCCGAAGGATCTGCCGCAGATTGTCGGAGGGAAAACTATAATCCTCCTGGATCCCATGCTGGCGACTGGCGGGAGCGTTTGCGACGCGATCGATCAGCTCAAAGGGGCGGGAGCGGAGCACTTTTTCTTTGCCAACGTCATCGCTTCACAAGAGGGTTTGAACAAGGTTTGCGAATACACGCCGCAGATCAAGATCGTCACCCTCGCGATCGATGCCGAGCTCAACGATCAGAAGTACATCGTTCCTGGACTTGGCGATTACGGCGATCGGTTCAACGGCACCGGCGCTGCAGCCTAAACCTGGTGGTCCCCTCGGACCACCCTTTTTTTATTTATTGAATTCATCTATAGTACTCTAAAGCACTTACCACGAATTCCAAACAGAAGGTGCTGATGGCACCTTTAGAATAGGACGGAGGCAATGAGTTCTACGAATGTTTCGGCGGGCCCGGAAAGAGAATTCCTACTTCGCACTGGGATGATCAACCCGAACGTCTTCGCGGGGCTCCAGCCGGATGATTGCGTTACCTGGCAGCCGGTTCTGGGAGGAGGTTATGTCAATCATAGCCTCTGTAATCATACCTGCGTGACCGAGGTTGACGGCGAATCGACCGGCGGCGGCTACACCTGTGAATCATCATTCATCTTCGCTAAAGGCGCGAAGGGGTTTGCTCCGCGGGAAGCTATCGTTGGGTGGACGAAGAACGCCGCGGCGGCACAGTATGTAGCGCGCGACATGTTTTTCGTGGACCACTACGACAAGTACGTCGAGGAGTTCCAAGTTCCTCCAGCGTGGGCCGCGGCGATCAAGAGCCAGCTCACTCATCCGGACATGAAGGTCGAATGCAACCGCTTCGGGGGATCGCCGGAGATGCTGCGCGATTGTCCGGGCATCATCAGCGACTCCAAGGCGGCCGGGCTCATCGTCAATCTGACGACACCGGGTCGACGCTTCATGATCGATCGACAGTTTGCCGAGGATATCGCGGCTGACCCGCCGCAAATTCTGGCAATGAGCTTCGACGATGTGCATCCAGACGAGATCAAGCGTCTCTCTGGAATGAGCCTCGACGAGCTCAAGGCGGGGTGGAGAGAGATCCCCAAACTTCATGGCCAGCGACAAAAGGCCTACGAAGCGCTCTACGCATCCCAACTCCTCCGAGAGATGAAGGTGCCGGTGAAGCATCTTTTCAACGTCGTGACGCACAAGGGAAACATCGACCATCTACAGGACATCCTCGACACTCTTCAGGAGTGTGTTCCTGGGTGCCTCGTTAACGCTTTCCCAGCCCAGTCGTTCGGTACCGACCCTCTCTGCTGGACGCCGGAATCGTTGCCGGCGTTGCGCAAGCACATTCTCCACTTCATCACTGGTACGCTGGAAGGTAAACCGGGAATCAATCGTCGCATCAGCTACTACAACATGCTCGAAGCAGCGTTTCGGAAGTGGTGGCCAGACAACCCCACCCGTCTCTGTCAGTTCATGAGCGGCGTTGGAGCGTGGGACTTCACGCTGCGACCCGGCGGTTATCGCTACGTCCAGATCGCGAGGAACAAGGATATCTACAACCTGCCGCAAGACGAACTGTCTTACCCGGGCGGACACATCGGCTGCTTCTGGAATCCGCACTTGAGCCTGAGCAGGCAGGTCGGCGAGCACATCGAGGAACTTGCCGATACCTTCGTCGTCGGCATGGTCAAACGCGGCGAAGAAGTGCGCCGTGGCCGACGCGAGTACGTCCAGACATCAAGCATCATGCCGCGTCTGGCGCTCGATACGCTTTCTCTCGAACTCGGCATTCCCGCCGAACTTGTTCCCGAGTACTTGGGGACACGGCTGGAATACTGCGGCTTCTAGCCGACAACCAAACGGTGGTGCGTCCCTGCGACGCTCCACCGCTTTTTTTAATTTGGCAATAAAAGTTTTTTTGCTTATACTGCTATGAAGTTCTTTAACTCGGGCAAAGAGGAATAACAGAGGAAGAGAGGCAGATTATGTCGCGTCGCGAGATTAAGATGCCAGCGCCGGATGATTGGCACGGGCATTTACGATTCGGAGCAATCTTGGTAGCCATGGCCGAATGGGTTGCTCGACAATTCAAACGCGTCGTTGCTATGGGCAATGTTCCAGCAATTGAGACACCCGAGAGAGCCGATGAGTACCAGGACGAGTGTGACGCAGCACTGAAGCCGCTCGGTACCACGACAATCGTTGCACCGAAGCTGACGCCAGATACTCCGGTGGGGATGATCCATGCTTTCCACCTTGCGGGTTATAGGGTCTTGAAGCTTTATCTCGGGATCACTACTGGCTCGAAGGACGGCATCATCGGGTTGAAGCGTCTGTACGCACACCTCGAGGTTATGCAGGATCTGGACATGCAGCTCGACGTCCACATGGAATCTGCTGACCTCAGCGTCGACATGTACATGCGCGAAGTGGTGTGCCTCCTCGAGATCGAACAAGCCGTGAAGGATTTTCCGCGGCTACGTATCGTCATCGAGCACATCAGCCGCGCGGAAACGGTTGACTTCATCCGAAAGATGCATACCCAACGTCGGCGTGTTGCTGCGACCGTAACACTCCACCATTTCAAGCACAACAGAAACGACGTCATGGGTGGTGAGACTGACCCACATCTGATTTGCAAGCCACCAATCCAGGGCTTCCGGCATCAGCGAGCAATTCAGGAACTGGTCCTGGTAGATCAACTGCCGAACGTTATCCACGGGAGCGACTTTGCTCCTCACGAGGTCGAATTCAAGGGTTCAAACAAGATCCGTTCAGGGGTGTTCAGTCTTCCTGTCGTGGTGCCCGAATGGACCCGGATCTTTCTGGAAAACGGACTGGGCACTGAGGAACTTTCGCGGTTCATGTGGGCGAACGGGGCGGACTTCTACCAAGTGCCACGCAATACGGAAAAGCTCATTTTGGTTACAGAGCCATGGGTCGTACCGATGGATATCGGCGGCTGTCGGCCATACATGGCTGGTGAAAAGATCCAGTGGTGGCCTGCGGCTTTTGTTTAGCCTCACATTTTCAACGACGGTGGTGCGCACCATGTGCGTGCCCCCGTCTTTTTTTATTTTAAATTAGTCGCAAAAACAATGTAATTACATCATTTTTGCGACAAAGGTAAATAATTGATATGATTGATTTATGAGGATAAAAGACCAAATTGCTTTTGCGGCTGTTATAAAAAATAGCACTGTATCCAAAAAACCTACTCTGAATGACAAACAAATTGCGGTATTGAAAACAGCAGGGGAAGCCATTTTGGCTTTGGCAGCAGTTGCTGGAGTTGTTACCATAGCTGCTATCGCGCCAAATTTATTGAATGCCATAGGTAAAATTGCAAAATATTCCTACCATGGGATTGATCGAAAGGAACGGTTTCAGAAACGTCAAAAGGTTTTAGTTAGATCTTTTTATTATCTTAAACGTTATGGTTACGTTCAGTTGATGAAAGAAGGAGATGAATACGTCATGACTGTAACGAAAAAAGGGCAAGAAAAAATTTGGCGAATGAATTTTGATTATTTAGAAATCCCACGCGACAGTCGGTGGCGCAAGCATTGGTGGGTTGTTTTGGCTGATATTCCATCGAAAGAGTATCGGCATCACGCGGATTTGTTTCGGGAAAAACTTCAAACGATGAATTTTTATCCGCTGCAAAGAACTGTTTGGGTTTATCCATATAACCCAATTGATCAAGTTGAGTTTATATCGGTGTATTATGGAATAGAGCAGTTTGTGACCGTGATGGAAATATCTAAATTAAATCCGGACGACGAAGAAAAATTAACAAAATTTTTCAAAGCAGCAGAGTTAATTTAAATTGTTTAAATTTAAGTTTGTCGCAATTTTAATGTAATTACATTGTTTTTGCGACAAACAGCTTTTTAGTTATTTTGCAAGAATTGTATTCTTTGGTATTCTATAGTGTCGAGTTTGATTTTTTTATACAACATCGACAACGTACACGAAAGTTTAAATCGGAGGAAAACAGATGGCAAAACACGATTTGTACGAGTCGCCGTTGTGTGGCCGTTACTCATCGGTCGAGATGCAGAGAGTCTGGTCGGATGACACGAAGTACGGACTGTGGCGACGGATATGGGTCGCGGTTGCCAAAGCGCAATACCGATGGCGAGTACCCAACATCAGTCGTGAACAGATCGCAGAGATGGAGGCCCACGTCGACGACATCAATTACGACAGGGTCATTGAGTTTGAGAGAAAACTCAAGCATGACGTGGTGTCGCACAACAAGGCTTTCGGATTAGTGGCTCCCAGTGCCGCTCCGATTATTCACCTCGGGTGTACTAGCTGCGATATCACGGACAACGCGGAACTGATTCAAATCCGCGATTCGCTTCTGATTGTTCGACGCAGATTGTCCAACCTGCTGACGGCGATCAACGAGTTCATCAAGCGCTATCCCAACCTGGCAACTCTCGGACGGACGCATTTGATGACTGCACAGCCGACAACAGTGGGTAAGCGGGCAGCGATGTGGGCAACGGAAATCATGATGGACTTGGAGGAGGTCCGAGATCTGATTAGCTGGTTGCCTTTTCGCGGTCTGAAAGACGCGACCGGCACCCAGGCGAGTCTTCTGGAACTCGTCAAAGATCGGGACTCGGTTTTGGGAATGGAAAATCATGTCGCCGCAAAGTTCGGTTTCAAGACCATTCTGTCCATCACTGGACAGACTTACATGCGGAAGATCGACACGAAGGTTTTGTCCGTTCTGGCCAGCATGGCCGCCAGTATTCACAAAATCGCGTTTGACATCCGAGAGCTCCAGGAACTCGGCGAGATGGAAGAGCCCTTCGAGGAAGGGCAAGTCGGCTCAAGCCGGATGCCTCACAAGCGAAATCCGATGCGTTCAGAACGAGCATGTAGTTTGGCTCGTGAACTCATGGGGGCGGTTCCGAGTGCCCTCAACACGCAGGCCTTGCAGTTGTTCGAAAGAACTCTGGACGACAGTGCAGGCCGGCGGCGATATCTCCCGGAGTCGTTCCTTCTGGCCGATTCGATCACACGAATCATGATCAATGTCTTCCAGGATCTGCGGGTCTACCCCAAGGTCATCGAGCGCAACCTCAAGGCGGAGCTGCCTTTCTTGGCAAGTGCTTTGATCATGGAGCGGATGTTCCAGGCCGGCGCTGACCGCCAAGAGGCTCATGAACGTCTGCGACAGCATGCTCACGCCGAGCTGCTTCGGCAACGAGAAGGCGAGAGCATCGATTTGATTGGTCGGATTCGGGCGGATAAGTATTTCGCTCCGATAGTCGATCAACTCGATGACATTCTCGATCCACAGAAGTTTGTGGGTGCTGCTCCACAACAGGCGGAAGAGTTCGCCCGCGCTACCGAGGAACTCTTGGCACAGTTTCCGAAAGATGCAGACTCAGAGCGAGTCCAACTTTCGGTCTAGCGGGAGATTATGGTTAGTTGACCCATCGGGTCGGCTAACCTTTTTTTATTGCCAAAAAAAGGGCAAAGGAGTAATATAGGTTACACGTTACTTAAAAATTTCCGCCGGCATTGCCGGCCCTTTCAAGGGGGAGTTAGCGATGCCGTATATCCCAGAGCGCGTGCGCGAATCTGAAGTCACACGCGAACTGCTGCATGCTGGCGTGCGCCGTGCTCATCAGGGCAAAGTGCGCGATACATTCGAACTGCGAAGCGCTGATCATCTTCTGGTTGTTGCCAGCGACCGGATCAGCATCTTCGACTTCGTCCTTGATGCGTTAGTCGAAGGCAAGGGAGAGGTTTTGACCAAGCTCGTGGTCTTCTGGCTCACGACCTTGTTCAAGAATGTGCCGAACCACCTGGTCGCCCACGGTAAGGACATCGACGAGTTTCTTCCGAAGCACATCCGCAACTACGCCGAGCTTCACCAACGGGCGATCGTGGTACAGAAACAGGAAATGCGGAAAATCGAGGCGATCGTACGAGGCTACCTTACAGGTAGTGGGTGGAAGGACTATCAAGCAACCGGTGCCGTTTGCGGTATCGAGTTGCCGGCGGGTCTGCACGATGGGAGTAAATTGCCGGAGCCGATTTTTACTCCGTCAACCAAATCCGAGGACGGTCACGACGTAAACATCTCGGAAGCCGAAGCCATCGCCATGATCGGCCAGACTGAATTCAAGCGGATCCAGCAAGCGTCTCTTGCGGATTATCGGATGGCTTATGAGTACGCTTTGCCGCAGGGGATCATCATCGCCGACACCAAGTTCGAATTCGGTGCTGTATTGGCCGACGAAGTTTTGACTCCTGACTCATCGCGGTTCTGGGATACGACGGACTACGCACTGGCGAAGGCGAAAAAGCAATCACCGGTGGGATACGACAAGCAGCCGGTCCGCGATGCGGGCAAAAAGGCCTCTATTGGTCGGCAGATTGTCGACATCAGCAAACTTGATCCAAAGAAACAGGCAGATCGTGAGTTGGCGGCGTCGTGGGTTGTTCCGGAGTACCTTCTCCAGGACTGCATCGGTCGGTGTCGCAAAATTCAACATCGACTGACACAGCCGGCCTACGCTGCTAGCTGATACAAGTCTTGTGCGGTTGGACCCCGAGTTAGGGGTTCGGCCGCTTTTTTATTCCACAAGATCCCAAACGTATTTTGCGGCGTTTATGGAATTGCCGATCAGGGGATCGTGGTGGAGTTGAATGAACGGGGCGCCATTGCATTCGATAATCCCGGCTTTTTGTTCTTTATATGATTTAGTAATATCAGGCACGATGAAATCAAAGCCGAGAATAGAACAGTCGAGAACTTTTCCAGCTTCTTCCAACATCTGTTTCGTATCAGGATGGGTCTCATCAGTGCAGTCATAAGAAGTCCCACCGTAGTTCACACCCACCTTCTCATTTAGATCTACGGTTTTTCCTTCTGGCAATATTGTTTGCATGGCTAATCCCAAGCGTTCCATGAAATATGGATTAACTACCGTTTCTTTTACACCGCTTGGTCGATTCAAATCTTTTATTTTGATTAATTCAGCAATAGTGCTTTTGCCGTCACCCGTAACTCTAGGAGGTGAGCCACCTAGGACTCCGACTAATTTACCCCCAATCACTGTTCCTCGCTGGACATCGCCGAATAAATGTTCTTCGACAATAACCCAGTAGCATAATTGTTTCGCGATTTTAAAGGCTTGGATTAAATCTTCTTTCGTATAAACAAAAGTGGTGGTGTGGCGGCCTCTAGAACCAGCTCGAGGTTTGACTATTACTGGTTTTTCCAGAGTCTCAAGCGCCATTAACGCATTTTTAAGCGAAGTAAACGAGCCACCGGGAGCGACAGGGAGATGATGCTTAAGTAATTTTTTCTTGAGCAGATATTTATCATCGACCCAAGTCAAATTACTACTCGCAACTTTTTCCATCCTGGGTAATCCCATGAAGTAGAATGGTTTATTCTGTAGGTAAGCACGATATAAATCGATGGAGCGGTTGAAAAGCTTAATCTCCTCGATAACTATTCCTCGACGTTGCGCTTCTTCCCAGAGCACTTTTGCTCGCGGGTATATAATTTTATTGATGTCGCGATTGATTTGAACTAAACCTACCGGTTTGAGCAGATAGAAAAACCCTATCGCAACCCATGTCGCCAAATGGTCGGTCAGTTTCCCGAATCGGGTTTGAAAAACAAATCTGCGAATCGGACTGACTAAAATATCGAATGATTCATACAATTTATGAGTAAAATGGGGGATGGGGTTGTTCCCACAATAAGGACAAGTCTTCATAAATCAAATTATAGCGTTTTTGAATTTAATATCCTATAATTAAAGCATGAGCAATAATCCCCAACTCGATGAGTTTATCCAGTCGTCGCGTGCAGCTGGCCAAACAGATGAAAGTATTAAGGTTGATTTAATCCAAGCCGGGTGGGATCTGCCTTCGATCGAGGACGCCTTGGCCCCATCTATAGTTCCTACTAATTCACCTGTAGAACTAACCCCGGCAAGTAATTCGCATAACCAATTTAAGAAATACCGGAAACCAGTAGCAGCTGTACTAGTGCTGGTGCTTTTAGGTTTGGGCGGATGGAAGGCATATTCATATTTCATGAGCAATCCCGAGAAAATTTGGGCGGATACCCAGGGAAATATGATGGATGTCAAAACCGCCAAATTCAGTCTCGAAGCTTCGTATACAGATACGGTCCCTGAAGGATTGAAAGAAGAGGAGCAGGAGTTAGTAGACTATTTTGGAGATGGGGTTACTTTTTCTATTACCGCAAACGGAGCGTTGTCTCTGAATAAAGAAGAGACTGATTTTGATTATGATATGACGTCTAAACTGGAGACAAAGTTGAGTGGGTTTACTATTAGTTTTGATTTTCAGAGTAAAAAAATCAGCGATTTCGTATATTACAAAAAAGATGGAAATTTCCTACTTAGCTTACTTGGTGGACTTGGCGAAGAAGAGGAAGGAAAATCTGATTGGATAAAAATGAATATTAAGGAAGGGCAAAATAAAGATCTAGTTCTTATCGATTCCCAAAGAACGCAACTTTTGGACGCATTTAAGAAAAGCAAGTTTATGGCCCCTACGAAGTTAATAAATAGCGAGAAAGTAGACGGAGTCAACACTTGGCACTATGAAGCCAGCTTGGATAAACAAGAGCTTAAGAATTATTTGAATGAAGTAACGAAAATTTTGGAATATTCGGATGAAGAGATGAAAAGTGCTGAATCGTTATTAGATAAAATGGAATTTAGGAAATTAGAGGTCTGGGTCGGGAAATCCGATCATTTGGTGCACCAAGCTTTGATTGAATCCAACGCCCCGTCTTTTATAAATAGTATCACTGGATCATTGGATGAAGCACGAAATAAAGCTCGTGATGCGAGACGACTGGCTGATGTCCGACAAATTCAGACAGCATTAGAACTCCACTTCAACGACAATGGTCGTTATCCCACTGCCACCAATGGTCAACCAACCCCGACTGATGGTGGGAAGTATAAATTCTCTTCTTATATAGCTAACTATCCACAATCTCCTGAACCACTAGATGGTACATGCACGGTTGAGAATAACAAATACAATTATCAGCAAGTGGGAAATGACTCATATAAATTAACTTTTTGTCTGGGAAATGACGCTGGTGGATTCAAAGCCGGAGTTATGGAGGCTTCACCCAGTGGAATCAAGACTATTACACCAAGCAATACCGGGCCAGTCGATGAATTTGCAGGGATTCCGTTTACTGCGAGTATTCGTGTGCAAATAAATCTTTCTGATTTCAATAAGACAGTAAACATCGAAGAACCAAAAGACGCCAAAGACGTGACAGAGCCGAATTTGACAAATTAGATTCTCAAACGTATTCTTTGTTGATAAGTTTTTCTAAATATAGAAAATATTGAAATAAATTGGCTAAAATCGAGTTTTGACAGGTTTCTACATATAGCGATATATTAAGGATGGTTAACACAAGATATTGTGTTTCCTCAAGGCTAAGGGCTTAGCCAGAGACAAAAAGCAAACAAAAAGTAGCTAAATTGTTCATTGTTAACAATTTTTGAGAGAAATTCTCTTTTATTTTTTGTGGGGTAAAAGTTATTAATTCTAATTAGAATTCCCCTCTCCCTTGACGGGAGAGGGGTCAGGGGTGAGGGTGACCCCTCATCTGTCCGACTACGTAAAACTTCGTCGGACATCTTCTCCCGCAAGGGGAGAAGAATAAATAGTAAAAATCATATGCGTTGCCCCAATTGCTCTAATGAAGATACTAAAGTTCTCGACTCGCGTCCGATATCCGACGGGATGGCTATTCGAAGGCGTCGAGAGTGTGTGAAATGCGGGGCGAGGTTCTCCACCCACGAAGAAATGGAAATTTTGGACCTGACAGTGATGAAACGCGATGGCCGAACGCAACCCTATATGCGTGAAAAAATAGAATCTGGGATTCGCAAGGCATTTGAGAAGCGCCCGCTCTCCCGTGACGACTTCCACTCCCTAGTTACCGGTATCGAGCAAGATATTCAGAAGAGTGGTAAAGACCAAATCATGTCGAAAGATATTGGCAACATCGTCATGAAGCGAATCAAAGGCAAAGATCAAGTCGCCTACATCCGATTTGCCTCCGTTTACAGAAAATTTGCCGATGTCGAAGAATTCGTGCGCGAGGCGAAAAAACTTTAATAAAAATAATTAATAGGTCTGATAGGTCTGATAAGACTTATATGACCTATAACAACTTATGCAACAGAAAGAAAATCTCCAACAACGAAAGGTCAACTCTCTAGCCGAGCTAGGCGAAAAAATATTTTTGGATCGATATGCGATTAAAGATGCGAAGAAAGAAACATTGGCTGTAGGCGACACAGTCGTTGTTTGCGTTAACCTCAAAACCGGGCAGCGCGAAATCGGCACTGTCGAACGGATTGATCGAGAAGAGAAACAAGTTGCGGTCAAGCTTCGTGATGGCTCGATCGAAACCCGCGCTATCGAACACATCGACAAACCACTCGAAACTGTTCCAGAACAGATGTTCGAACGCATCGCCCAGCATATTGCCTCTGTCGAAGCGACTCCAGAGTTGCAAGCGGAATGGCAGGGAAGATTTCGAGAATTGATGGATGATTGGAAATACGTTCCAGCTGGCCGTATTTTTACCGGTGCTGGTACCGGGCAACATTTAACTTACTATAACTGCTACGTTATTCCTTCTCCGAAAGATTCGCGAGGTGGAATTTTTGAAACTTTGGGTCAAATGGCCGAGATCATGTCTCGCGGTGGCGGAGTTGGGATTAACGTTTCCACGCTTCGTCCTCGCTATGCTTATGTCAAAGGCGTTAATGGCCGGTCATCTGGTGCTGTATCTTGGGCTTCCCTTTATTCATTTGTCACCGGCCTGATCGAACAGGGCGGATCCAGACGCGGAGCTTTGATGTTGATTCTCAATGTCTGGCATCCAGATGTCATCGATTTTATTAATTCAAAAAAAGAAGCGGGTAAAATTACCAATGCCAATATTTCAGTGGGCATCACGGATGACTTCATGCAAGCGGTAAAAGAAGACAAGAGTTGGGATTTGGTTTTTCCAGACACTTCCGATCCGCTTTATAAAGAAGCTTGGGATGGAAATATCAACCGCTGGAAAGAAATAGGCGGCAAAGTTATCAAGCACAAAACAGTTCGGGCCCAGGATATTTGGGACAATATTATTACTTCGGCCTGGGGTAGCGCTGAACCTGGCATGTATTTCATTGATCGAGCCAACTATTATTCTAATTCTTACTATTACGCGGACTTGCCTTGTACCAATCCTTGTGGCGAACAGCCGCTTCCGGCATGGGGAGTTTGTAACCTAGGTCACATCAATTTGGCCAAACACGTGGATGATAATTCGCCAGCTGCCGGAAAAGACGTGGATTGGAATAAATTAAAGCGAACTGTCCAGGATGCCGTGCGGTTCCAGGACAATGTTATCGATTCGACTCCATATTTCTTTGATGAGAATTATCAGCAACAAATGAGTGAACGACGAGTTGGGATGGGAACGATCGGGTTGGCTGAAATGTTGATCAAATTGGAATTGCGTTATGGTTCCGAATCAGCTGTGGAATTTATCGACAAACTCTATCGCTTCATTTCGATCACCGCTTACGAAACTTCCGTTGATCTGGCTCGCGAAAAAGGTGCGTTTAGTAAATTTGATGCTGAGAAATTTCTTCAATCTGGATTTATGCAACGCATGCCCGAATATATCCGTCACCTCGTCCGATCGTACGGCATTCGCAATGTTACGATTTTGACCCAAGCCCCAACCGGTACTGTTGGGACCATGGTCGGGACTTCGACTGGAATTGAACCATTCTTTTCCTGGACTTATTTCCGCAAATCAAGGTTGGGAGTCCATCAAGAACATATCCAACTCGCTCAAGATTGGTTGGCTGCTCACCCAGGCTCTGAATTACCAGAACATTTCGTCACCGCGATGGAGCTCGCTCCGGAAGAACATGTAAAAGTCCAAGCTGCGGTGCAGCGTTGGACTGATTCGGCGATTTCGAAAACCGTCAACGCCCCAGAAGATTACACAGTCGAACAAACCAAAAAATTATACGAGATGATGTATGATCTGGGCTGCAAAGGCGGGACGATTTACCGCGATGGATCACGCGATGAACAGATTCTTGCGATAGATCATAAGAAATTAGGTAAAGATGCGTCAGACCAGGTGGAGAATGGGAAACGTTCCGACGCTTCGGTCGGAGTGCCTTCGGCACAAACCATTCCACAACCAGCACCAGAGCCAACTCCAGCGCCGATGCCAACTCCCGAACCAACACCTGCCCCGATGCCAGCGCCAGCACCTCATCCACAAACTCCAGCAGCACCACAAATGACCCGCCAGCCATCGCCTACGGCTCAGGCCGTTGGCGGGCTGGCCCAGGTCTCTCCACGCAAACGCCCAGATGTGATGCAAGGCTCGACTTACAAAGTCGCGACTGCTTATGGCAACCTCTACGTTACGGTTAATGAAGACGAATACGGGCCGTTTGAAGTCTTTTCACAACTCGGTAAAGCCGGTGGATTTTTCGGGGCTCAAACTGAAGCCATTTGTCGCATGATCTCCCTTTCCTTGCGATCTGGAATTAGTCTGCAAAACGTCATCGACCAACTCAAAGGTATCCGAGGACCAGATCCGGTATTCCACAATGGGGAAAGAATTTTGAGCTTACCTGATGCCGTCGCCAATGTTTTGGAAAATCACCTCAAGCGCGGCCAACAAACCCTGCAGCTGGAAATTCCACAACCAGTAGAAACTCCGAAGTTAGTTCAGGAACCAATATTCCAAGCTGTGACCCAAGAAATGAATACAGGTAAGCTGGAGTTTGTTAAATCTAAAACTTCAGTGGCTGATTTGGGACACGCTCCAGTCTGTATGATGTGCGGCAACATGCTCCGCATGGCCGAAGGCTGCCAGAAATGCGAATCATGCGGTTGGAGCAAATGTTAAGTGAAAAGAGCGAGTAGGAATTTACTGATTGATTTTGGGTTCATATTGCTCAGCATCATCATCGCCATTTGGCTGGGTGAGTCTGCGGAGTTTGAAAGATTTTTATCAGCACTCAAAAATTTTGAAATTATCGGCAGTTTCGTGGCCGGGTTATTTTTCACTTCGATTTTCACCACGGCCCCAGCAATAGTAATTTTAAGTGAGATCGCTCAAGATTCATCCCCGATACTCGTGGCAGTAGTCGGATCCTTTGGAGCATTGCTCGGCGACCTGCTGATGTTCAAACTTCTACGGGATCGATTGGCCAAAGATTTTTATGCGCTTTTTCATATCGACATGAACCAGCGCTATTTTCGAATCCCGCGATTTCGTTGGCTAGCATACGCAATTGCCGGGATCATCATCGCCTCACCATTTCCAGATGAATTGGGAATAGCGATTCTTGGATTTTCGAATTCGAAAACAAATTTAGTCATTCCGATCTCATTGATTTTTAATTTTATTGGGATTTTAATTGTCGCTTCTATAGCAGCTTAAGTATGGCTAAAAAAGGACTGATAATTGTTTATATCGGCGATGGGAAGGGAAAGACTTCGGCTGCAGCTGGGTTGGCAACTAGAGCTGCGGGTACGGGCTTCAAGGTTTTGTATTTACAATTTGTCAAAGGAGATTGGCCATCGGGAGAAAGAGAATCACTTGGTAAACTTGGCGTAGAAGTAAAATTGATGGGCAGGGGTTTTGTGGGAATACTCGGGGACCGTAAACCACTTGAGGAGCACATCAAAGCTGCGCAAGTTGCAAAAGCCGAAGCGATTAAATATTTACAGTCCCAAGAATATAATTTAGTGGTTTTAGATGAAGCTTTGTCAGCTATTGAATCGAAATTGTTAACTGAAGAAGACGTTTTGGAAATTATGGAGGCGAAGCCAGAGAAAGTGCATCTCTGCATGACCGGACACAAAAGATTTAAAAAAATTATAGAGAAAGCAGATCTGGTGACTGAAATGAAAATGATCAAGCACCCGTATTATTCAGGAATTCTAGCGCAAAGAGGAATAGATTACTAGTTCTTTGATAAAAAAAGATCTTGGGACTTGTGTCCCAAGATCGTCAACGCCGGATCTGCTTAGATTCGCGCATCTTGCGGATGGCGCGCAGCAAGCCGCGTGAGAAAGGTCGAGGATCGATTTTGCTTGGAAAATAATGTGTCCGACTACGTTCGTGTACTTGCACTTCGTCCGCGTCGTAGACCTTCACCAGGCACTTGTATGGTTCCTGAACCAAATAGATGTGAACCAGCATGTCATCCACCTCGAGGTAGTAATCATGCTTGGTTGGGTTGACCCACACTAATTTGGAGAACTTCAGGGGCCGAAGTGACACCTTTTCTTTGGCTCGGGCGGAGCTGTCATGGATTTTGATTTTTCCAATCAAGATCGGCCCGCCGGGATTACTTACCTGTGCCTGCACTGTAACGTGGTGTCCATAGAGATGGACTGTTTTGTTCTCCACCACAACTGACAGCTGAGGTTGAATCCACCGCTCCGGCATCCAACTACTAGGTATTTCATGGATGTAGTCCAGTGCCAACCGTCTCGAACTGAGCACCGACCAGTCGAAAAACGGAGCCTTCAGCTTATGTGGTTCGAGGTATTCGTAGTGCTGAACCGGCAGTGGCCCAGGCACTGGCGTTGGCCCGACATCGACATCCAGGTACACAGGCTTCTGCGGCACGATTTCGGATGGGGGTTTGGGTGCAGGGATTTCGAGATACTCGTATTGCTGCTGCGGTAGTGGAGCAGGTGGTTGAGGTGTGGGAATCTTCAGTGTCTCGTAATAGTGGTAACGGTCTGCTCCGTTGTGCTGGTAGGTGAAACTCCCATCTGGCCATTGCCACAGGTGTTGCTTCTCTGGTGGCTTCGGGATCTCGATCGTTTCCAGCTTGCGGAAGACAATAGGAGGTGGCGGTAAAGGATCCGGTGGGCGTGAGAACGGTTCGTACTCGAGTACGTGCTCAACCCCATTTCGATCCACATACCTATGAACCACCAAGCTTTCCAGACTCGACATTTGTATACCCTCCGTTTGGGTTGAACCGATATAAAATAACATATTTACAACCAAGAGTGAAGTTGGTAATATAACCCAAGCTAATTAATTCTGAATAATATGACTTTTAAGCGTTTCGAAACTTTTATTATAGTAGTAATCATCGCCATAGTCGGGATTATCTATGCGTTTACACAGCAGCCAGTCAAATCACCTATCACTGAATCTACCCAACAGAAGCAAACAGTCAGCACTGTCGAATATCAAGGTTTGGATGGTAAGAACGCTATGGAAATTTTGAAATCTACGCATCAGGTAGAAGTAAAAAGTTTTTCATTTGGCGAAATGGTGGAAGCCATCGATGGAGTGAAGCCGGACGATAAACATTTTTGGGCAATGTATGTAAACGGTGCTTTTTCTCAAGTCGGTGCAGATCAATACATCACTAAAAATTCTGACCACATCAAATGGCAGATCGATGAAATAAAATTTTAGTAATTAGTAAACAGTAAGCAGTAAATAGAACAATGCTAATATATTTCTTAATTCTTATGGGTGCAGTGCTACGCATCCTTCCTCATCCTGCTAATTTTGCTCCGATTGCAGCACTGGCATTATTTGGCGCTGTGTATGTAAAAGACAAGCGTCTAGCTTTGATTTTACCTCTGTCTGCCATGATCGTTTCCGATGTTTTCTTGGGATTTGATAACTGGCAATCCAGATTATCAGTTTATGGGACTTTTTTCCTAGTTGGATTAATTGGGCTTTGGATCCGCAATCATAAAAATGTGTTTACGGTTGTAGGGGGTACTCTCATCGGTTCAACTTTGTTTTATTTGATTACAAATTTGGTTTGGATTTATCCGCCGAAAATGTACCCACATACTTTGGATGGCCAGATCACTTCTTACATCAACGCCTTGCCATTTTTTAAATATACTTTATTAGGCGACCTTTTTTATGTAGGATTATTCTTTGGTCTTTATGAACTAATATGGTTATACGAGTCAAAGTACAAACCCATGCGTCCAGCGATCGCATCGAAGAAACTGGATTAGAAGAGTACAAGATTTGGACGACAGCAATACCTGCTGACAATCAAGCCAATGATGCCGTGATTGAGATTTTGGCTGATTATTTCAATACTTCCCCGTCGCGAATCCGCATCCGTTCCGGACACAAAAGTACACATAAGCTGATTGAGATTTTGTAAGTGCATATTTTTAGCATATAATTGGGATAACATTTTCGCGGAGGAAGAGATGCCTACTTTCAGTCCTCAGTCGCCTACAGAGTACTTCCGCGAACTCGTGGAATCTGCGATGGCGAAGCAGAAGGTCGCGGCAAGTGAGCTAACGTCGTTCTACGTGGTCAATCTGCTCACTGGTTTTGTCCGGATGAGAGAGACTCAAGATGATGCCCTGGGGCCGAGACTTTACTACTCTCTCCATGGGGAGGGCGCTCATCACAGACACGAGCTGCGTTTTGTCGGCGACATGTCGCTCTTCGTTACGGGATTTTTTTCCGAATCGTTAGAGCGATCTCTCGTCAGCCCCGAATATTACGTTCAGCTCGGCGAAACAGCCTACGGCCAACTGGCAGGGTCTGCTGACCCCACCCTCGGCGACGTCTTTCAAGAGTTGGCCGAGAGGTTCGTGTCGTTCGTTGACGTAATCAGTGAGGTCCGGGATCTTTCTTCGGATCGAACAGATCAAAGTGTTTTACGACTCTATGATCTGTGGATTCGAACCGGAAGCAAACGAGCGGCGAAACGTTTGGAAGCACGCGGCGTGACCGTGAACAGATCAGTTCGATCTAGTTTCCTTCAATGAGAGCCTCGACCACACCCCAGGTCCGTGGCTCCTTTTTTTTAAGCTTAAAAACTGCTAAAATTATCATATGGCCAAAGAAATACCGCAAGTATTAAAAGGGTTTCGGGACTATTTGCCTGACACGCAGATAGCGCGAAAAAATATTATCTCAAAGATTGAATCAGTCTTTGAGCGTTTTGGGTTTGCCCCGATGGACACCCCAGCGCTCGAGCCATACGAATTACTGAAAGGCAAAATTGGCGAAGATGAGAAGTTGATTTATAAATTTAAAGATTTAGGTGATAGGGAAATAGCACTACGGTATGACTTAACGCTATCACTTACTAGAGTAGTGGGGTCTGACCCAAATTTAATCAAACCATTCAAACGATATCAGATTGCAAATGTCTGGCGGGCAGAAAATACTCAACGCGGCCGATTTCGAGAATTTATGCAATGTGATGTTGATATTATCGGCAGTAAAGCATTAGTTGCTGATGCCGAAGTCGTGGCCACCATTGCCTCGGCTTTTGAAACGCTCGATATTGGTGAGGTCGTGGTCAAATACAACAACCGTCAAATTATCGACGAAGTTTTGGGCGATGAAGATAAAACAATTTTTTTACGAACGATTGACAAGATGGACAAAATGGGTGAAGACGATGTGGTTGAGTTATTGAAAGAACAAGGGATTAAAATTTCTTTGGATGAATATCGATCCCAAATGAAGGATAAAGGACAAGTCTTTATTTCAGAATTCGAAAATTATTTAAAAAATTTTGGTGTGAAGAATTATGTATTCGAACCAACCTTGGCGAGGGGTTTAGATTATTATACCGGGACAATCTTTGAATTCGTCCTGAAAGATAATCCCAAATTTGGCAGTATTGCCGCTGGTGGTCGGTATGATAATTTGATTGGAAAAATTTCTGGGAAAGAAGAATCAGCAGTTGGTGGTTCAATCGGACTTGATCGACTATTTGCAGCTTTGGAAGAAAGTGGTAAATTACCTTCAGTAACGAGCTCTGAAGTTATAATTTTTAATCTCGACGAAAAATTGATTCCAGAATATTTAAAAATTGCTTCAGAACTCCGAAGCGCTGGAATCAATACTGAAATTTACTACGATACTGCGAAGTTGGATAAACAGTTTAAATACGCAGAACGTAAAAATGTGAAGGTTGCGGTGATCATGGGCCTGGAAGAATCTAAATCTGACCGAGTCAATCTGAAAGATTTGCAAACTAAAGAACAAATTACAGTAAGCATAAGTGAATTAATAAACAAAGTGAAATCAATGATGAAATAATGCCCAAATCGAAAATCTTTTTGATTTTCTGTATAGCATTCATTGTCGGTGTCTTTTTCGGGCGATTCATAAATTATCAAATCATGGCTATTCTGGCCATGATTTTTATAATTGCCGGCACAATTGCGTTTCGCAATCAAAGAGTTTTAATTTTGGCTATTGCCGGAATTATCGCCTTGCTTGGAAGTTTAAGATTTGCGACTGATTATCGACAAAATGATTTAGAACAGTTTTATGACCAAGAGCTGGTATTGCAAGGAGTGATAGTCGAGGAACCAGATGTTCGTTCAGACAAAACATTTTTGACTGTTGGGAAACTAATTATTAACAATCAGCAATTAGAATCTAAAATTTTGCTGCGGGTTAGTCGATTTCCAGAATATGAGTATGGTCAAATGATAAATTTCGAGGGGAAAATTCTGGAACCCAAAGAATTCGAGGATTTTTCGTATAAAAATTATTTGTCGCGGTATGGCATCGACGCTGTGGTTTATAATCCGAAGATTTTTGAAATCGAAGAGGGCTTTGGTAATCCTGTGCGAGCGTTATTGATCCAAATAAAGAAAAAATTTACGCACCGGTTAGAGATTTTGCTTCCGGAGCCGCAAAATTCCTTCTTGGCTGGGATTCTTGTTGGTATGCGTAAAACCATCCCGCAAGATTTATTGGACAGCTTGTCCATAACTGGGACAACCCATGTCATCGCGATTTCTGGGTTCAACATCACGATTATAGCTTCGGCCATCAACTGGTTCTTAATATTCTTTTTTAACCGCCGCATTTCTTTTATTTTGGCGTTAGTTACCATAGTACTGTTTGTGATCATGGTCGGAGCGTCTGCTTCGGCCGTGCGTGCGGGTATTATGGGGATTTTGGGCATGCTCGCACTGAACATCGGACGCAGAAAAAATATTAACAATGCACTCGCGCTAACTGCCGCCGTGATGGTTGCGATCAACCCGCAAATTTTGCATTTTGATTTGGGATTTTTACTATCTTTTGCCGCCCTAATGGGACTAGTTTTTATTGGCCCTATCCTGACACAATACTTTTGCCGAGTTCCGAAATTTATCAACTTTTATTTAGTTCCATCGACTGCAGCCTACATCGCGACTTTGCCCATTATCCTGATTTACTTTAGTCGATTATCAGCTGTCGCGATCCCAGTCAATGTTTTGATTCTATATTTCATTCCACTGGCCATGTTGTTTGGATTTCTAGCAGCATTCTTGCCGTATCCATTTATTTGGCTGGCTTGGGGCGTTTTAACTTACGTTTTAACTGTGGTGGAGTGGGCGAGTAAAATCCCGTGGGCCTCGTTTTCATTTTCGACGAATTGGTATGTGGGTGCTGTTTATTATATTCTTTTAATCGGATTAATTTGGTTATGGAATCAAAAACAAAACAACTCGCAACCTTTGTAATTTTACCTCTGTCTATTTTAGTCGCTGTGGTTTTTGTGGCCAATGTGAAAGCTTCGTCAGAGCATTTGCTTGAGGTCGATTTTCTGGATGTTGGCCAGGGTGATTCAATTTTTATCCAAACTTATCAAGGTACTCAAATCGTTATCGATGGCGGACCATCTGACGCTGTGTTATCAGAACTCGGGAAACAAATGCCTTTTTGGGATAGGTCAATTGATTTACTGATTTTGACTCATCCAGATGCTGACCACTCCAGTGGATTTATAGACATTTTGAAGCGCTATAAAGTTAAGACAATGATGCTAACCAAAGTTACAGCCCCGACAGCAACCTACCAAGAATTTCTAAAGCTTTTGGATGAAGAAGGATCAGAAAAAATTTATGCACAAACGGGTCAGCGGGTTTGGTTGGATAATTCCACTGTGTTTGATGTTTATTATCCCCCAGCTGGAGTCGAGGACCAAGGCCTGTCTACAAATAACACAGGAATAGTCGGCAAATTAACATTCGGCCAGACAAAAATATTATTTACTGCTGATATTGACAGAATTGTGGAAGATACGATTCGAGGGCAGTTTGATCTCGATGCGGATATTCTCAAAGTCGGGCATCATGGCTCCAAATATTCTTCATCGAAAGAGTTTATCGAAGCCGTATCACCCAAAATAGGAGTCATCGAGGTCGGGAAGGACAATACTTATGGCCATCCGACAGAAGAAGCACTCGGGAACTTAGCCGCATCACACGTCGAAGTTTTGCGGACTGATCTCGATGGCACGGTAGAATTTGTTTCTGATGGTTATAATTTAAGCCTTATTAGATAATTAACACCATTTACCTATTTGTACGATCGGACCAAATAGGTCAAAATTTATGAAAAAGAGCAACAAATCAATAATTGCGAAAAGTATTTTAGCCTTTATAGGAGTAGCGGGAATATTTGTAGTGGCAGCGACAGCACCGGGTCTTTTTGTCGCCCTTGGTCAGTATAAACGATTAAAGTCCTATAATCGCCAGCAAATAAAAAGATCATTTAGTAATTTAAAGAAGAGAGGTTATATCGGAGTAGCCTACAAAAACGGCAAAACTGAATTTACTTTAACAAAAGAAGGAAAAGAAAAGTTAGTTAGTTTTAATTTAGAAGAAATGAAAATTCAAAAACCCAAGCGTTGGGATAAACAATGGCGAATAGTCGTTTTTGATATTCCAGAAGAATTTAAACTAAACAGAAAAGTATTTAGAGAAAAATTAATTGAGCTTGGCTTTAAAATGATTCAAAAAAGCGTCTGGGTTTGTCCTTATCCTTGCGAGGATGAAATTGACTTTCTAAAAGAGATTTATGAGATCAGACCGTTCGTTAGAGTAATAACAGCTGGAAAAATTGATATTTTTTCTGACCTGGTTAAAAAATTCAATCTGGGCTGATCTTACCTATTTGTACGATCGGACTAAATAGGTCACTATTTACAAAAAGTGAAGTTTTTGATAAACTATACGAGATATGAATCCCGTTAGAAATTTTACAGAGTTTATGTTTGTAACTTTTATACTCGGCGGGACAATTATAATTAGACAAGTACAATTAACTAATCATTATTTCTAACGGGATGAATAAATATTTAGCAGCAGTTGTAATAATCATTTTGGGTGCCGGAGCTTTCTTTTATTTTACTTCAAATAAAACCGAGGCCCCGACCAATGAAAATAATCAATCTATGAATCAAAATACAGAAGAACAGCCAAAGGTGGAAGAGAAAGTAAAACCAGTTGCAACAATAGAAACTAGTTTAGGGGCATTTGAAGTTACATTGGAAAACGAAGCGGCCCCAAAGACCGTCGCAAATTTTGTTAAACTTTCCAAAGACGGATTTTATAACGGGTTAACTTTTCATCGGATAGTCAAACAAACTGGATTTCATTTGATCCAGGGAGGGGACCCAAAAGGTGATGGCACCGGTGGGCCTGGGTATACAATCCCTGCTGAAATTGGATTGAAGCATACCAAAGGCGCTATTGCTACAGCTCGGTTAGCAGATGCAGTCAATCCAAACAAAGAATCATCTGGTAGCCAATTTTACATCGTTGAAGAAGATATTCCATTTCTCGATGGTAACTACACGGTATTCGGATACGTCACCAAAGGCATGGATATCGTTGAAAAAATTGGAGCTGTTGAAACAGGAGCCATGGACGTTCCAGTGACCAAAGTTACTATTAATAAAATTACTATAAAGGAATAACATGGGAAAAGCGCATCCAAAAGAAGAAATGACATTTTTGATGATTAAACCAGACGGTGTTCAGCGTGGATTAATCGGCGAGATCATTACCCGAGTAGAAAGAGCTGGGTTGAAAGTTGTGGCCATAGAAATGTATCAAGCGACGAAAGAAGAAATGGATAAACACTATCCGAAAGAAGAAGCTTGGATTACTCGATTAGGACACAAAAGCTTAGCTACTTATGAAAAATACGGCTATGATCCTATAGAAGAAATGGGAACAGCGAAAGCTGAAGAAATTGGTCCTCACGTCCGGCGATGGTTGATCGATTATATGAGTTCTGGTCCAATTGTCAAAATTGTTGTCCAGGGAGTCCACGCAGTAGACATGGTTCGCAAGATCCGGGGCAACACTCAACCAGTCCTGTCAGAGATGGGAACGATCACTGGAGATTTCTCTGCTGATTCAGCTGCTGCTGCGAATAAAGATAAGCGAGCAATATACAATTTAGCGCACGCTTCTGAAACCCCAGAAGAAGCCGCTCATGAAATCGAACATTGGGATATGAAAAAGAAAATCCACAAGTATAAGAGAATGGATGAGTAATCACACAGCCGCCGAAAGGCGGTTTTTGTTTTTGACTTATGCCTGGTCGTTATATAAACTACCGATAATGCAGGAGGTGGCTATGTCTACTCGAAGACCTCAGTTGGCGTTGGAATTCACACCTGAAGCGGAAACAGCATTCGAAGCACTCAAGAAGAAGGCAGGCACGCAAAGCGGTGCGACTGTGATCAGGAAAGCCATGGCGTTTCTGGATAAACTCGAACACGCCATGCAGGGCGGTTGGGAAAAAATCCGGGTGACGAATGGAGATAGTGTCGTGGAAGAACGCAGTCTCGACGAACTATTAAGAGATCGTCGCTAACCGAAGGAGGAGCAGATGCACGTAGTTTTGCTGAGCTTTACGATTCCAGCTGCCGGCGTAGGGATTTTTCACACCCGCGCGTTCGGTTTCTCGACGTCGCTAGAAGCGGAACTATTCCATGAATGGTTTCCGGATAAGCTACTGATAGCGGGAGCAGCCAACTTCGACAACAAAGTGGACGAAGGCGTCCATGAGGTCACCATGATCACGGCGGATCACGAAGATTTTCATGAGATGGCGAAAAAAATCGTGGACGGCATCGTCGCCGATGTCCGGACGAGGGCAAGAGACTCAGTTCCCAGGTAGGGACACGTAGGGCAGTTTACTGTCCTTTTCTTTTTGTCCAATTTGCTATAATGGAATTAATTAAGGTGGTTCTCGACAAGCTCGAACAATAATATCAAATATTCTTCGAGCGGAGCGATAGCGGAGTCGAGAAGTACGATAAATAAGAGATGCCAGAGTTACCAGAGGTTGAGACTGTGGTCAATGAACTGCGGCCGAAACTAAAGAATAATAAAATCAAAGCAGTCCGAATTTTGTTACCAAAAATGGTCGCCATGGGACCAGCGACTTTGAGCAACCTCCGAAAACCTGGTGAAAAAGTTGCAGATGAATTTACTAAAACTTTGAAAGGCCTAACAATTAGTGATGTTCAAAGAAGAGCCAAAATGATCATTATAGATCTCGCGGGCAAGTATGCTATTTTAGTTCATCTCAAAATGACTGGCCAACTGATTTTTTTCGGGAAAAAAGAATTAGATAAGCAGATCCGACTTTTGAACATTGAAAATTCCAAGCCAGTACATCTGCCGACGAAGTCTACGCATGTTATTTTTGAATTCACCGATGGCTCGAAACTTTTCTACAATGATTTTCGCCAATTTGGATATTTGAAATTAGTCACAGACAAAGAATTACTGCAAGTTCCAGAACTCCAAGGGTATGGGCCAGAGCCACTTGAGAAGCATTTTACTTTTTCAGAATTTGAAAAACTTTTGAAAAGACGAAGCAGTGCTCAAATCAAACCGTGGCTTATGGACCCGACGATTATTGCCGGGATTGGCAATATTTATTCTGATGAAATTTTGTATTGTGCCAAAGTTAAGCCCACTCGTAGAGTCGGAAGTTTGAAGATCGAAGAGCGGAAGTTACTATTTAAGGGCATTAAAAAGATTTTGCAGAATGCTGTGGATCACTATGGTTCTTCGGTGGGTGATTTCGTCCGGCCATCAGGGGATTGGGGGACATACGGGCTACTTCATAAAGTTTACGGCCGTGCCGGGGAGAAATGTAAAAAATGTGGTAGTATAATTAAAAGCCTGAAATTTAATGGTAGAACTGGATCTTTTTGCCCCCGAGAACAAAAGTAGCAGTTCGTTCCCCCTCTTAGAATAAGAGGGGGTTAGGGGGAGTTAGATCTCAAGCGTTAAACAGCAGCTTAATCCTTAAAGGATATAACCCCTCCTAACCTCCCCTTATATTAAGGGGAGGAATCCTAAACCATATGGACCTAGATCGCTGGGAACAAGTAAAAGAGAATATCAAAAACAACTTTCAGGTTCTCGAAGAAGGATCGGAAGATTTGACTGTGGGCACAGCTGATGGCGACATCAAAAGTGGCACTGCCCAGTTTTTGGTGGCTGAAACCCCGATGGGCAAAATCAAACTCGCTTTCGAATCACGTCCAGTGGTTACTGACAAGAAATTTATTTATTCGCATCGTGCCGGCCAAGCCGCCCGGACCGAGTATCAATTTTCAGATACAGAAATGACTTATAAAATCAAGGCATACAAATTAAATGACGATGAAGAATGGGAAGAAATTGATGCAGCCAACTTCAACTAAATTAACTCTGAAAGAATCAGTGCTTTCGGCTCTGGCGTTTTTTGCGTTGTATGACTCGCCGCTACATTTACAACGCATCCGCGAGTTACTGAACCAATCAGCGACACTGGAAGAAGTTCAGCACATTTTAAGTAAATTAGTCGAGGACAATAAAATTTTTCAAGCAGGAAATTTGTATTCTCTGAAGCCCTGGCAAGCATCGGATTATCGTGACCGCCAAATTGAAATTTCGAAAAAATGGCAAAAAATTGACAGCTATTACAAATGGTTGGCGGTTTTGCCATTCGTCCGTCTAGTTTCAGTGATCAATAGTTTGAGTTTGGGCACAGCCGATGCAGATTCGGATATTGATTTTTTCGTCGTTACCAAAAACCGTCGGCTATACTTTGTCCGATCGGTGATCATTGTTTTGTTTCGCTTGCTCGGGGTCTATAAAACACGAGAGCGAATCAAAGACAAATTTTGTTTTGGATTTTTTGTCACTCAAAATAATTTGAATTTGGAAAGTTTGCAAATCAAGCCCGCCGATCCCTATCTGGATTTTTGGTTGGCGAGCATGCGTCCTGTGGTGGGCGGCCAACAATACTGGGAATTGATGCAGCAAAATTCATGGCTGCGCGCGAAGTTCCCAAACTTTGAGCCGATCAATCGGCACGCTACATTAAAGAAAACCAATATTTTTTTACGAACCATAAGTTTAATTTTGGAAATATTGCTCTATATCCCAGCTGAACTAGCTGAACCCTGGTTACGGCGCATTCATATTACTCATACCTTCAAACTCGCGGAAAACCACGCGGTAACCTCGACTACCGTGGCCAATGCCACCATGCTCAAACTCCACGCTCACGACGTCCGGGCCCAGGTGGCCAATGCCCACAAAGACCTCTTGCAAAGCTTCAGATAGATCGCTATAATAAACACTGGAAAAAAACAAAAATCCCAACCGGGATTTTTTTAAGCAGAAAGCAATTGATTTAACAAATTAGAGTCTCCCTCCCCTTGAAAGGGGAGGGACTAAGGGTGGGGTAGATTCCTCGAAAGAAGAGATCAACCTCACCCCCAACCCCTCTCCTCTCTAGGAGAGGGGAGTTCTAAGAAGAAAGGAAACATATGCAAATCAAACCATTGGGTGACCGGATTTTGGTCAAACCCTTAACCTCGGAAGAGGTCACGAAATCCGGGATTGTTTTACCAGATACCGCTGAGAAAGAGAAAAAAGAACAAGGCGAAGTTGTGGCTATCGGTGATGGCGAGAAAATCAAGAAGCTGAATCTGAAAGTCGGCGATAAAGTTTTGTTCGGTAAATACTCAGGTGACGAAGTCGAGATAGATAAAGTCGATTATAAATTTCTTAAAGACGAGGATGTCCTCGGCATAGTGGAGTAGCTACGAAAGTACGAAAGGTGTACGAAAATACGAAAGGATTAGTTCTAGTTCGTACTTTCGTAAAAAATTCGTAAGTTCGTAGATTATTGAAAGGATTATAAAGCATATGGCTAAGATCATAATAAGTTCGAATGAAGCGCGAGAAAAAATCATGGCAGGCGTGGATAAACTTGCCAATGTCGTGAAAGTCACATTGGGTCCGAAAGGCCGCAATGTTGTTTTGGATAAAGGATTTGGTTCACCAACTATTACAAACGATGGCGTGACGATAGCAAAAGAAATTTCACTGGAAGATAAATTTGAAAATGTGGGCGCGTCACTGTTGCAAGAAGTTGCCGAGAAAACCAATGAAGTCGCAGGGGATGGTACTACGACAGCTACGGTATTGGCCCAAGCGATTCTGAACCAATGGCGAGAGTTGCGCAACCAAGCTGATGTTTTGGCTGTGAAGCGTGGTATTGATAAAGCTGTCGTTTTCGTGGTCAATGAATTGAAGACCATGAAGAAAGAGGTCAATTCTGCGAAAGAGATCGCTCAAGTCGGCACCATCTCATCTCTGGATCCGGAAGTCGGGAAATTGATTGCAGAGTGTATGACTGATGTGGGTAAAGACGGCGTGATCACTGTGGAAGAAGGCCAAACCATGGGTCTAGAAAAAGAAGTGGTCAAAGGCATGCGATTTGATAAAGGGTATGTCTCCCCATATATGGTTACGAACCCAGAACGGATGGAAGCTGTTTGGGAAAGTCCGATGATTTTGATTACCGATAAGAAAATAACTTCGATCCAGGAAGTTTTACCCCTCCTTGAAAAGGTTGCACAAAGTGGTAAAAAAGAACTAGTGATTATAGCCGATGAAATCGAAGGTGAAGCACTCGCGACTTTTCTCGTCAACAAACTTCGAGGAACTTTTAGCGCTCTCGCTATCAAAGCTCCTGGATTTGGTGATCGCCGCAAAGAAATGCTCGCTGATATCGCCGTGCTGACCGGTGGCAAAGTTATTACCGAAGAATTAGGATTGAAATTAGAAACTGCAGCTCTGGAAGATCTAGGCACAGCGCGCAAAGTCATCGCGACCAAAGATAACAGCACTATCGTCGATGGTGGTGGGCAGAAAGCTGAAGTCGAGAAAAGAGTAGCGCAGATAAAAAACGAGCTCAAAAACTCGACTTCAGAATATGAAAAAGAAAAGTTGCAAGAACGACTCGCTAGACTCTCTGGTGGAGTCGCCGTGATTAAAGTCGGTGCTGCGACTGAAACTGAAATGAAAGAAAAGAAATTCAAAATCGAAGACGCTCTGAATGCGACCAAGGCCGCGGTGGAAGAAGGAATAGTTGCTGGTGGTGGAACGGCACTGGCGAAGATTGCACCGAAACTCGAGACACTAGCTGAAGAAGTCACGAATGCCGAACGGGTAGGAGTGATGATTATTCGCCGTGCTATTGAAGCCCCACTTAAACAAATCGCGGCAAATTCTGGATTGAATGAAACTTCAGTATTATCCGAAGTTCAGAAATCCGAAGCAGATATGGGATTTGATTTCGGTGGATTTGATCCAAATAATTGGAAAGGTGGTTTGAAAAATTTGATCAGTGCTGGAATCATCGATCCGGTAAAAGTTACTCGCACTGCTTTGCAAAACGCATCCTCCATTGCAGGCGAACTACTCACCACTGAAGCTGTGGTAGTAGATAAACCAGAACCAAAGAACCCAACTCCTCCAATGGGAGGCATGGGCGGCATGGATTACTAGTCACGCCTGCCTGCCGGCAGGCAGGTAACAAAGAACAAGCAACCATCCCGGACGCCACGAAGGGCGATCCGGGATCCACGGAAATGGACCCCGGATCAATGTCCGGGGTGGTTTTTTGCTCGATTTTTTCATGTCTTTTTGGCTTATATTAGCCAATAATCAGGCGTTAGCTATTGACAAAATAGGCGTTTGGGTGTATACTTACCGGTTCATTAAAAATCTATGTTTGTGCCAAGTTCAGGAGACGAGGCAAAAAATGGTCACGTAGCACGTAACATGTAACACGTACCAATTTTAAGCTAGCTCCAGAACGGAGCTATTTTTGTTTCCAGAATTCTGGGGGTCCGCCTCGGCTCGACCGAGTCGAGACGGGTTTATCTTGATTAAGCAGGGAAATCAACATTTGCCCTCAAAGCAATCAGATAAAACCCAGAATTGTGGAAGTAACGCTCGGAACGAAATTTTAGTGAACGTAAAAATCTGCAGTTTGTTATGTACTTGAAAGTAGATTTTTACTCGCGTTGCGATTTCTTATGAAATACGCAAAGCGTCCTAAAATTTGTTCCTCGCTCAAAGATAATATTGTATCCAGGATTCTGAATATTTAGACCGTAATACAGAGAAATTTAGTTGCTCTAGAGTTTACCTAAGTGTTCAGAATTGTGGAGGCAATGGTCCTACCGTTGTTGCAGCGGAAATAAGAGTCCTCAACGCATGGTGCAAGACGACCGCTGTTGTTTCCACAACTTCTCAGGAGGAGTATGATGAGGAACTTGATTGCTCGTATCGCTTCGGCGCTCCGTGCTATTGGAGACTGGTGCTTCGGTGACAACCTCACCGACGAAGAGCGTCAGACGGTGCTCGGCAACTACACGGATCCCCAGGATCCGGACCACATCGTCTACGTCCTCGCTCGCTGAACGTTCTGTTCGCGACAACTTCCTTTCCCCGGGCGATCGCTCTGCGATTGCCCTCTCTCCCTTGGATCTATTACACCTCGTGTGAAAATGGATCCAGAGGAAAGACAAACATACACCCCTGCCAAAGTTTCCACCCTGCGGTCACCCCAAGGCCGCTTTCCAACTCAACATCAACAGCCACGCACCTACTTTACAGGAGGGTACGAGAGTGGTTCAGGTATTAGTAGACTCGAAGCACGTCGCAATTGGCAAGTTCAACGGCGAGGTAATCCTGATCGATCGGACCAACGAACATCAGGCCGCCGTGCGCACTCATGCGATGATCAACGCGATGGTGTTGCCGGCGAGCGCGACACAGCTCAACGGTTCGTCGCCGATGAACTTCGACAACAAGTACGGCCGGAACTAGATGTCGACGCGACGCGAGACGCCCGCGGACCTCGAAGCCAAGGATCGCTTCGGAGTCATGATCATCCAGTTGAAACCCGCGAAGAAGAAACCGCGTAAGCGGGATCTTCGCAAGAAGCGAATCCGATTCATCGTCCGCTTCTAACGACAAGCCGAGGGGTGATAGAATATCTTCATCCCTCGCGCCCTTTCCCAAATTGTTTTCAGGATTCTGAATATTTAATTGTTGTAACACGGATTGATTTATACGACCGTAAAGTTCACTAAGTATTCAGAGTTCCGGGAACAATCAAGTTCTTCGGTCTCTAGCGCAAAGCGCGGAGGTGTGAGATGCGTTATAGTAATGATTGGTGGAATGACGAGTCAGTCTACGCTTGGAATTGCGTGACGAAGCGTCAGATCCACGTTAGTGGACACAAGGCCGCAGAGGCGGAAATCAAGAAGCAGAAGTACCCGCAAAACTGGCGAATCATCGGCCTCGATACGTGTTCGAACTGCGGTGGCAGTTGGGATGGCAATCGAGACTGCGCCAACTACTGCATGGACGTCTATCGAGGTCGAGAAGATCCGAACCCCGAAATGACTGATCTAGGAGAATCGACCTCTTGGGGTGATGTGTTCTCCAAGGCGATCGATCTGTACTGTGACGAGAAGATCGACATGATCGCTACAGTCTCGCAACAGGATTTCCTCAAGCAGCAGTGGTTCGCGCCGGTCATCACCAGCCTCGAGTATCTGCATTCACTGCGGGAGTTGGCGCCAGACGTTTATCCGGAGGACGAGCGGTTTCATCTCCTGCTAGGAGACATGATTTTGGAACCGAGTCAGTTGCGCAAGGTCAGGACCCAGCTTGTGGTGGTCCGACTCAAGCCCGGTGAGATCTTCCGCATGCCGGTAACCGAGCCGAAAGAGGCTAGTGGTCAAGGGACGGACCAGGCAAATTAAGCCGAAATTAGTCCCACAAACAAATAAAACCGACGGCGGCGGAAATCCGTTGAGTCCAAGGAGGACTAGAGAGTTAATCTCAAAAGGGTCACGCAGCGCCCTCACACAGACTGCGTCAGGCTTCGAAGGATGTGCCCAGGCAAATACATCCTTCTCTTCTAAAGTTTTTGAAAAAAATTCGAAAGTTTCAGAAGGGAGAGTGTCTCCCGAGGTTTGTAGTTCTTCGTCTTTCGACCGGGATACCCGCTACAAATTTTTTCTATTCGCCAGCCGCCGGATTGAGCTTGATCATCGGTGGAACCATCTGTTTTGGGCTCGTCCTGGAATGGAAGCGAAAGTGTTGCTAGGTTTCGTTTTGCGTCTGTATGGCGCATGTGAGGTGAGTATATGAGAAGGTTTCGGATTTACTCGGAAACCGTCGATCGGACCGAGCCTGACGGTTCTCAAATCCTTCGTTCACGGGGGTGTGATGGTGTCGCCCATATGGATTCGCTGGCCAGGATTGTCTGCGAGGACGGACAAGTCGTCTGGGCGGAACCGGTGGGTGAAGAGGATCGCGGGGCTTGCGATTTCTCGTGCGGCGCACAGCGTCTCGGCGAATTCATCAGCAACCCGTCACTGGTTCTCAACCGCGAATCGATCACGGGCTTCGATGATGAATACCTGATCGAGCCGCCAATCGAGGAGTCGGTCCCGCTCGAGCCCGAGGATATCCACTGGGATTCGAGCAAGACGTACCCGCAGAAGTAGGAGGACGTTCGTTGGAGAAGAGAGGTTGCCCACGTGCGACCTCTCATCTCTCTTCTCTTGGACAGTATCGCAACCCTGAACCTTGTCCTGAACTCGATTCAGGATTGATTCAGGGTCTCAAGATAGAGATCCTGATTTTCATCAGGATTGCGAATAAAGTTCAGCAGAAGGGAGTCGATCAGTCGATCGGCACCGAAGGGTAGGAGGAGTGAAATGGCAATTGGACCCGCGGAAGCTGCGTTTTTTCGAAACGAAGAGGCTCGGCGCATCGCCGATAATCTTGAAAAGCGCATCGACATGTACCTGGTGACATACTTCAAACCGACCGACCAGGAAATATTCGTCTCGCTCCACAAGGATCTTCTATCCGGGCCTGTTCTGCGGCTCCTCGTCGAGCGCTACACGCGTGCCGTATGGAAGAGCGTGAAGAAGCACTATCAGGGCGAGGACACAGGACTGCTCCTTAGCACAAGGAGCGAGTGATGAATCCGAAGGATCGGGTCATCGCGAAAACAGAGTTCCGCCAGGAACTAGGCAGCCGAGTCGGCGTCGTCGGTGATGTCATACTCGACGGTCTATATTTCCGTTTCGAAGATGCGCCTATGCTTGGCGCCATCAACGACACGGTGAAGTACGAGCTGGCCTGTGTTCATGACGAGGCAGAGTCGGAGTGCTTCCTCTGTCGTAATGCTGTTGCCGGGACCTACGACGAAGATTTTTCGGTCTCAGCGCAGAGGTAGTGATAACGGAGAGGTGATGCTAACGCTTGCCTCTCCTCCCCGCTTCTGAGTTTTAAGTTGACAGTTGTAAGTTAACAGTTAGAATTTAGTAGCGGGGTGCAAGTTTTTTGAAAAGAGGCGGTATATGATCGTTTGGGGCGTGATTGTGCTCGTCATCGTAAACGCCGTGGCTTTCCTGGTGTTCATGGTCGGCCACAGACACACGCGTCAATACGATGCGTGGAAAAGGCAGCAGGGTACCAGGGTTGATATCTACAGGGGAAATCCTGTAAGATATCTCAGGCGTAACTCGGCAGCGAAAGGATAGTTATGTTCCGTGTGAGATGGTACGGCCAGCCCATGGTCTTCACCGGGAAAGACGGACATATCCCGATCTCGAGGAGTAAGATCCGCGGTATCCCGGTCTCAGAGATCATCCAGTGGGTCGTTCTGACCCTCGGCGTCGCGGCTGCAATCGCGGTAGCTCTCTATGGAGAGCAGATCATCGAACGGATCGTTAAATAAAGTCTCACCTCACTCACGTTCCCACCTCGGCGAGCTCCCAGGCCCGCTAGCAACAACTCTTAGGAGGGTTGATGCAGACAAGAGAAGCATGAGTGGTTTGTGAGTAGACGCCCGTCTACGACAACCACTCTCGCCCTTGTTCCGAAAATTCGTTTCTCGTTATCTGTTGGCGAATCTATTATTGCTTTACTGTGATAATGGATCTCCTGTTCGCCAACAGATACTGTGGAAGGAATTGCGGAAACTGGTATGAGGTGAAGAAGGGAGGAGTCATGGTTTGGCTCGGTGCGGTCATGGTGCTCGGCATGGTTCTCGTTGTCGTGAGGCTTCATGCCAACGGCAACGGATGGTGGGCGATCGGTACCTGGATGGTACAGTCTCTGGTCACTTCCGGCACAGTCGCCTACGCTTATGGGAGTGACTGGCGTGGGTCCTCGGAGTGGTACGCGCTGGGGTTTCTGATCATCATCGCCGGGGAGTACATCGCATGGAAAGCGGTGACATCTTGGGGGAATCGTCTTGGGCTGGGGAACACCTAGTCACAGACAAATCTGCCGGGTGGGTGCGACGCAGTCGCATCCACCCTCTTGTTTTTTTATAAAATTTATGTTAAAGTTTTGTAGCACTAATTATTTAAGGAATACTAAGCCGTGGCAGTACCTAAAAAGCATAAAACTAGATCAGGACGAAATCAAAGACGGGCTCACGATTTCCTCTCCCAAAGCAATCTTTCAGTATGTAAGAATTGCAGTTTTCCAGCACTTCCGCACGAAGCCTGCAGCAACTGTGGATTCTACAAAGGCCGCCAGGTTCTTAAGATAAAAGCTAAGACTAAAGCGAAAGCGTAAAGCGGTTTACGTCGGCGCCGCGCGTATCGTCAGACGTTAACCGATACGCGATGCGCTGCCGAATAACGATTAACGTTCTTTACATGGCCAATAGGCATCTCTCCAGAACCATCGCAATGCAGTCCCTCTACGAGTGGGATTTCCAGGACGCGGACAAACGCGGAAATCTACTGACTATTACGGAAAGAAATGTTCAGCAGTTCGCGCCAGGATTAGATGATCCTGCTTTTATTTTTGAACTGATCAAAGGTGTTGAGAAAAATATTACCGAGATTGATGACATCATAGTCAAAAACGCGCCAGAGTGGCCACTGGATCAAATTACGATCATAGACCGAAATATTTTGCGTCTCGGAATTTATGAACTAATTTTTGCCAAAGAAGTGCCGCCCAAAGTCGCAATCAACGAGGCTGTAGAGTTAGGCAAGGCATTCGGGGGAGAGAGTAGTGGTAAATTCGTAAACGGGGTCTTAGGAACCCTATACAAACAACTTCCAGAAGAAGAAAAATTGGCCGGTGAAGCGAAAGAAAAAGAAAAAAAAGAATCCACAGAGCCAGCAGCGGCTAAAGAGTAAAATTTTGTCAGCTAGATATAACAGCCTTAAATTTTCGGCTGTTTTTAATTTGTCTTTATGCGTTTAATGTTGACAACAAGTTGTCCAATGCTAGCGTTAGGGCATGAAAAAAATAATTTTATTGATCGGGGCTTTTACTTTTTTGTTTCCGAGAACTGCTTCTGCTGTCACTGTCGACCATTTGGTGATCAGTCAGGTCCAAACAACAGGTGGGGCGGGGAAAACAACTAACGATTTTATCGAAATTCATAATCCCACCGGGAGCGATATTGATTTGATGGGTATGAGGCTGGTCAAACGCACAGAGACGGGAACTTCGGACACATCTATCAAATCCTGGACTGAATCTGCGATTGTGCCCGCGGGTGGCTACTATCTTTGGGCGAATGCAGATTTTGTAGATATTGGAATAGTTCCTGATGCGACAACTTCGGCCTCGATTGCGGATAATAATGGCATAGCGCTTCGTCTGGGAAGCAACGATACCGGGACAATTGTTGATAGTGTGGGTTGGGGATCGGCTTCGAATGCATTCGTTGAAGGTTCCGTATTTCCGATCAATCCAGCTATGGGCGAAGTTCTGATTCGCAACGAAGACACTGATAACAATGCTGCGGATTTTATAATTAGTACCCCTAATCCTCGCAATACTCTAACTGTTCCGAGTACGACTCCGCCACCCCAACCTCTACCACCGCCAGTGGAAGAACCTGATCCAGAGCCGACACCTCTACCTTCACCTCCTCCGCCAACTCCGACTCAGAGCGGAGGAGGACCGGTAGCATCGCCTGTGATTATCGTTCCAGGTGCTATCAAAATTACCCAGGCATTACCAAACCCAAAAGGATCTGATTCTGGATACGAGTGGGTCGAGTTAACCAATACCACCAACCAGACGATTGACCTGATGAATTCGATTTTGGATGATGGTGAGATAGATACCGAGATTGGGAAAAATCATTATAAACTGCCAGCACAAATTTTAGCCGCACAAGTTTCAGTCCAGATTTTGATTCCGACTGGCAAATTTGCTCTGAATAACAGTGGTGAAGAAACCATCCGATTGTTTGACTCTAATCGAATCATGATTGACTCGTTTAATTATACAGATGCTAGTGAGGGTCAAGTCGTGGGTTTAAATCTCGAGGAAGAACCTGTAGAAACTTATAGCGAAGACATCCGAATCAGCGAAATATATCCTTCTCCTGCGAAGGGAGAAGAGGAGTTTATCGAATTGCATAATGATTCCGATGCCGAAGTCGTTCTTAAAGATTGGGTGATAGCGGATAGTAGCCGGAAATATAAATTGCCTGAACTTTTAATTTTACCGCACGGATATATTTTTATCTTGAAGTCTGAAAGTAAAATCGCGCTCAACAATTATGGCGAGGAGAAAGTATCTCTGATCAATCCCAACGGGGAAATAGTGGATCTGGTCAAATACGAAGATGCGCCAAAAGCGCAATCATATAGCAGAACAGATGATGAGTTTGAATGGTCTATCATGGCGACACCAGGTCAGGACAATCAAATTGCTGAAAAAGTCGAGATCGTGGAGGTGGAAGAAGAAGCTGCTGAAGAAGAGTATTTGGATATTCCAGCAATAGAAGAAGAAATTACAGAATCTCAACCAGAGATCAGTAGTGGGATAGTGGCAGCAGTGCAGGAATCAAATCCAACACCTCTGGTTATTACCAAACAAAATCCCATCTGGCCATGGTTTGCCGTGGGTTTTGTCTTAGGTGCAATAATTTGCTATATTTTAATCAGATTAATGAACCGAAAGGAGTTGCTAAAATGAACAAGCAAGAACTAATAGATGCGCTGGCGGCAAAGTTAAATTTAACGAATAAACAAGAAGCAGAAAAAATTCTGCATGGTTTCGTTGATGTCATCACAGAATCATTGAAAAATGGCCAGGAGGTCAATATTTCGGGGTTTGGATCTTTCGTCGTGATGGATCGATCATCACGCATGGGAGTCAATCCCCAAAATCCGGGAGAAAAAATCCAAATCCCTGCCACTCGAGTCCCAAAATTCCGCGCCGGCAAAAACCTGAAAGACGCAGTCCGAACGAACAAGTAGTTCAAATAAATTATCAAGTAATAACTTTTTAGTCGTAAAAAATGTGTAATTACATCCAAGATACGAATAATGCGAATTAAGCAGGATATAAATATATCGCAGTTGATACGAAAGAGCACTGCCTCCAAGAAACCCAAGCTTAGCGATCAGCAAGTAGCGATGTTGAAAACTGCGGCAGAGGTTGTGCTCGCGACAGGTATTCTCGCCGGAACAGTAGCTATAGCAGTCATCGCCCCTAATCTACTAAGTGCGTTAGGAAAAATCCAACGTTATGGTTATAGCGGCTATGACAGGAAACAGCGATTTGAAAAACGTCAAAAGGATATTGTTAAGTCTTTTTATTATTTGAAAAGATATGGTTATATTCAATTGATGAGAGAAGGGGAGGACTATGTTATGAAGATTACGAAAAAAGGAGAGGATAAAGTAAGACGATTAAATTTTGAAAATCTAACTATCCCGCAAACCTCGCGTTTGCGCAAGCATTGGTGGTTTGTACTGGCTGATATTCCTTCAAATCCTTATCGGAGACGGGCAGATTTATTTCGAGAAAAGCTTAAGTTAATGAATTTTTATCCGCTGCAAAGGACAGTTTGGGTTTATCCCTATAAACCAACTGATCAGATTGAGTTCGTCGCAGTGTATTATGAAATCGAAAACTTTGTGACAGTAGCCGAAGCTGCCAAATTAGATGCTGATGATGAAGAAAAGCTCAACCAATTCTTCAAAGATAAGAGTATTATCTAGTCGTAAAAAATGTGTAATTACACATTTTTTACTAATTTTTTAGTATGGACAGAACTGGATACTTGAGTTCTAAGTGAAATTCGAATATAATGCCAAAGTGAATTTATACGACGGGGTGTAGTATACCGGTAGTACGTCTGCTTTGGGAGCAGATAGACTGGGTTCAATTCCCAGCACCCCGACCAGGAAACGCTCGGATTGAAATTTTTGTGAACTTAAAAATCTGCAGTTTGTTATGTACTTGAAAGTAGATTTTTACTCGCGTTGCGATTTCTGAAGAAATACGCAAAGCGTCCAAAAATTTAATCCTCGCTAGCAATATAAATGATACAATTTTATCGCAATTTGTTTTCCGAAAATCGCCACTGGTTGAAACTAGTTACTAACTGGTTTTTATTAGCGGCGATTTTTGGTGGTATCACTTTTTTTATCAAACCCGACTTATTGCAGGTGATACTAAAGGAGTTCGCTGATAGGTTTGGTGAGAATCCAGATTTGAATTTTGCTTTTGCTCTCCAAATATTTTCCCAAAACATTATCGCGTCTTTAATCGCTTTGTTTGGGGGGTTGATTTTGGGCTTGGGGCCATTCGTGGTAGTGGTTGTGAATGGTTTTTTGATTGGCTTTGTGATTGTTTCCATGTTTTCCCTGACAAATGTTCTTTCCGGAGTGCTGATTATCGTCACTGGGTTAGTTCCGCATGGAATTTTTGAGTTGCCAGCGGTTTTGATTGCCGCCGCCCTCGGTCTTCGGTTCGGAACCGAATGGTTACGGCAAGAATCAAAAGGCCATAGGGGAGAGGTCCTGAAAAATAATTTAATTCGCGCGATCGTTTGTCTTCCGGCGATAGCATTAGTACTTTTCATCGCCGCTTTGATCGAAGTTTTTGCCTCTGGAAAACTTGTGGGTAACTAAAAAGCCCTCAGGGGCTTTAAAATAATCTTCTTTGCTTTTCTGGAGCGGGCAGGGAGAATCGAACTCCCGGCATCAGGTTGGAAACCTGAGGTATTGCCACTATACGATGCCCGCGCACTTGATAAGCTGCTTCAATCCAGCCCATAATCTTTCTGTGGAGAGCAACACCGAAATTAGGGTCTCCACAGCTTCTAATACTAATATGAATTGTGCCAAAAGGCAACAGATTCTGTTTTTTTGCTGTTTTATTTAACCTTTTGTCGATTTGCGTTTGCCCGAATTGGTGTTTAGGAACACCTGTTGTTGTTGACCAGTAGTCAACTGCTTCCAATACGGAAATATTGGGATAAATATGGACAGTTAGTAAAAAATTTTTTAATGGTACTTTACAAATTTCCCGGAACCATCTAATTGCAAGCTTAACAATGTTCGGATCAGAATTCACGATTCTTGTATATTCATGAACCTTAGATCCTTCACCGATATATAACCCAATCCCCATCATCCAAAGATCGCGTTTAGTAATTTTTTTTAATTCTGCAGCTGCCTGAGCTTTTATATCTTTTATGTTTTGGAGCTTTATATTGTGTCTCAAAACAGCAGATTTGGCAGGTCCTTGTTTAATTCTTTTGATTGCTTCTGCGCTGGGGTTATAGGGTATTTCCGCTAGCCAATTACTAAGGGTACTTTTAGCTACTCCTATTTTTTCAGAAATCATATTATAGGACCAACCTTCCTGCCTCAAATTTATTGCTTTAAGTTTTAAATTGCTGTTGGTCATATAACTATCATATCATACTATATAAGCAGGTTCAAGTTTATATACAATAAAATTAGTTATTTTTTAGCTTGACAAAAACATAAAGTTACTCCATAATGCTGTTACTCAATGAAATCCTTCGTGAACAAAGAAATTATTAATCCTTAGTGACCTCCACAAAACTTAAGTTGTGGGAGTTTTAATTTGGGGTTGTTATTGATTCGTCCACAGTATTTTAATGAGGGTTTAATGGGTTGTAACATACCCATTAGGCGGTCGTCTTATAAATTGGAATTAAGTCTTGGCAAATAGCTTTGAGCTTTTTGCTGGTCGATCTTAGTTTTTTTGTCTGTTAATGCTTAGTTCCAAAAATTAAACAATGTTTATAGGATTGTTCCGGAATAAGATTGATTGTCTCATATGAATAATTAATCCTTTCCGCGAAGCTTTGCTATAAACAGGAGAATACAATGCAATTATCTTTAAAAGCACGGAAAGCCGTGGCTTCCGGTTTGGCTGCTTCCAGTTTACTCTGGGCTGCCTCTGGTGCCTTGCCACAACTCGCTTCCGCTGCTGTTCATAGCGATGGTTGTTTGGTACTCTCTGGCGGTATCGTCTGGATGATCACCGGCGGTACACGACGTGGATTCACGTCAGCTGAAGTCTTTATGAGCCATGGTTACAACTTCGGACAAGTTGTTGCAGCCACAGCTGAAGACGTAGCTTTGCCAGTAGGACCAATTATGACCTACGCTGATGGCACCCTCGTAATGGGTCCAAACGATCCTTTGGTCTACCTCGTAGCCAACGGACAAAAGAGAGGATTTACAACTGGTAGTGTCTTTACCGGACTCGGATACAGTTTCTCAAACATCCAAGTCGCTCCAGTAAACACCTTCTCTGATCTTCCAACCGGTTCCAACATTGATTCGAGCGCTATCGCTCACCCAGCTGGAACTCGAGTTATCACCGGCGGAGCCGTTTGGCTCATGACCGCTACTGGCCGAATGGGTTACCCATCAGGCGCAGTATTCACTTCTTACGGTATTGGTTTTGAAAAAGTCGTGGGAGCTAACTCCTATGATTTGGCTATGGCCGATCAAGGTGCAGTTTCCATGCGCGCAGCCTGCACCGGCGGTGGAACAACTCCTCCTCCAGTTTCAGGTTCTCTTAATGTTTCCTTAGCTGGTCCTGCTTCATCAACATTAATTATTGATTCAACTGATGGTGGTGCGGGTAATTACTCACAATCTATTGCTCCATTAGCTAACTTCGTGTTTACAGGTTCAGGCACAGTTACGTCTCTCACCTTGATGAGAACTGGTGTTTCGACTGATGCTATGGTCTCAAACCTCTATCTCTTTGACGGTGCGACTCGATTGACTGATGCTGGTACCTTCTCTTCCAACAATTTAACCTTTGCTAACCCATCTGGACTCTTCACAGTCTCAGGTTCTCGAACCATTACTGCTCGAGCTGATCTTGACGATGGATCTTACTCAGGTCAAACACTTGGAGTTAATCTAACTGCAGTTGCCCTTTCATCGGGTACCGTAGGTGGACTCCCAGTCGTTGGTAATCTCCACAATTCTGCAGCTGCTGAATTAGCTACAGTAGCAGTAGGCGCTCCTACTGATGCTGGTGCTTCTGATCCAGGCACTGACATTACTGTCTGGCAATCAACCTTCACAGTTGGAGTCCGCGATGTAACAATGTCCAGATTGGCTTTGCGCCAAATCAACAACATCGTGAACAGCGACGTAAAGAACTTCCGAGTGTTAGTTGATGGTGTCCAAGTTGCATCAACTCAAAACATTGATGCTAACGGTTATGTGACCTTCTCTGGTTTCAGCAAATTACTAAAGACTGGTTCGCCGGTTATCAAAGTGATTGCTGATGTTATTGGCGGTTCCTCTCGAACACTCGAGATGTCGCTCCGCAACAAAGCCGATGTTGATGTCGTGGATTCACAATACCTCGTCAACGTTGGTGCAACCGGAACCTTCCCAGCTGATTCAGACGGTGTTGCTATCAACAACGGTACTATGACTGTAACCAAGACCACTGATTCACCAGCAGGAAATGTGACCAACAATGCCTCGTCCGTAAAACTTGGCAAATGGACCTTTACCGCGTATGGTGAACCAATTAAGGTTGAAAACCTCGATGTCGCCATCGACACCTCGGGTACTGATAGCGAATATACGCTCCGCAACGGTAAGCTCTTCGTCAATGGTGGACAAGTCGGCTCAACCAAAGGCTTGGTTGCCGCTGGCGCTGCTGCTACTGCCGCCAACTTCACCACCAACTTCATCGTCAATCCAGGTACACCGGCAACAGTCGAACTGTACTCTGATATCTATGATGAAGAGACAGGTGGCGCTGAATTGGTTGCTACTGACACCATTCAGGCTTACGTAATCGATAACGATGGAAGTAACGCAACCAGACAAGTATCATTGGGCTCATTCGATGTCCCAACAGGTTCTGACATTGCTGCAAACCAACTGACAGTTGCTGAGGGTGCTTCGACTTTGGCTTCTTTGGCCTCATATCCAAACCAGTCCACAGTCGCTCCTCAAACCAACTACAAACTCGGTGCTTGGACCTTAACCGGCTCTGCAACCGAAGACATCAATATCACCACCTTCTCATTGGACATTGATGAAGTTACTGGTGCAACCTTCAATGAATCTGATCTATCTAACCTATATCTCAAGTACGGTTCGAATACGACTTCTATCAAGTCTACTCCAACCGCCGCTGATAATGATTGGTCAGTCAATTACACCTTGATGATGAATAGCTCTCTGACTATTGAGCTTTACGGTGACATTGGTGCTGCTGCAAACATTACCGATAACGATTCAGTAAAAACCGACTTGACTTCGACAGGGACAACTGTACAGTCAGGGATAGCTGATTCTGAAGCCGATAAAGATGGTCAGACAATTATCGAGGTTGCTGGTACATTTGCCACTTCCTTGGATGCTGCATCTGCAGCTTCTATGTTGGTTGATGATTCAGGGACCGTGGAAGTTGCCAGGTTCAAAGTTGCTTCAACTTATGATTCAGTCAACCTGACCGAAGTTGATGTCAATCTTGCAACCGCAACAGCAGTTTCTCAAGTCGTCTTGAAGAATGCGTCAACTGGAGCGACATTGGCCACGATGCCAGCTGCCACTTCCATGCTCTTCACTGGATTTTCAGTGAACGTCCCGGCAAACGGTAGTATCGTCCTAGGCGTCGAATTGGTCATGGCTACTATCGGTCCAAACGCTGGCACAACTGATTCCGATATCACAGCTACCTTGGATAGTGTTAAGTACACTTCGGTATCGTCAGGTGCAGTAACGACTAATGGTACAGATAGACCTGGAAATACCATGTATGCCTACAAGTCTGTTCCGTTGATCTCTCGTGTAGAATTGCCGACTGGAACTTTGACCGGAGGCACGCAGACCCTTGCCAAGTTTACGGTATCTTCAAATGGTACCGGCGCAGTAGCTTGGAAGGAAGTCTTAATAGAGATAGCTAAGACCGGTGGCGCTGCTGATGGCGCTGGTACTGATCCGACCTTGGCTAGCGTTGCTATCCATAATGCTGACACTGGCGCAGTGGTCACAGCAGTTGAGACATTTATCTCTGCTGACGGTGACGGTGCTGGTACAGATACTGCTACAAACTGCGAGGAACTAGATACAGCTTGTGACTTATTGATCACTATCGGAACTAAAGCCGATGATGATGTAGAAGAGCTAATAAGCGGTGCTAGGACCTATGAAGTAAAAGCAACTGTCGGTGGGACTTTGGCTTCCAATGATAACATCCTAGCTGACCTTCAGAGGAACACCACTACTCACGCAGCTTCTGCCGCTTTCCTGACTAATGATAACTCAGGAGATGCTACATTAGGCGATGGTCATAGCTTCGTCTGGAGCGATGCTTCAGCCTTATCTCACGATACAGGTACGACCGACTGGCAAGGAGACTTCTTAGTTAAGAATCTCTCGCTTAACAGTTGGACTCTAGTAAAGCCTTAATCGTGGGTTAGCTTTCTAGAAAGCTATAAATTCTAGCAAAATCGTCCCGACTCTTGTCGGGACGATTTTGATTTGATAAAATAATTTGGCAATTAATTTATAAAATATGGAAAGAAATGTAAAAATAGGAATCATCGCGGTGGTTCTACTATTCGTCGGATTTTTTGCCTATACAATGATTCAAGATCGTGCCGACAAACCCAATTTCGTAAATGAAGTTAACCGGACGCTTACAGATGAGCAACGTAAAATCTATCTGGATCGACTCGCAGAAGGCGAGAGAAAATTAACAGAAGCCAATACAGATCTTGAGAAATACGAAGCATATATTGTTATTGGTAATCAGAAATATGGCTTAGGGCAGTTAGGCAAAGCCAAAGAGGACTATCTAAAAGCAGAAAGATATAATGTCGAAAACCAAGCTGGAGTTTACACTCTGCTGTATCAGGTGGAATTGGAAATGCAGGATTATGAATCAGCGAAAGAACATATTTTGAAAGCACTAGAGTTAGGAGCCGGCACTCCTGATATTTGGATCAAGTATATTACTCTGATGAAAGAATATTTCAATGCTAACAGTGAGCAACTCGATAAAATTTTTCAAGACGCATTAGCAGCGGTACCCGATAAAACTGAGATTGATATCGTTACTCGCTACGCCCAATTTTTAGAAGAGACTCGTAATTTAAAGGACGCGATAGGGTATTGGCAAAAAGCAATTGAACTTTTTCCTTTGAGAAAAAGCTTGTACCAAGCTGAAATCGACCGACTCGAAAAATTAATAGAATAATTTAGTCTTTAGGTATTTTGTATTTTTTTCGTATTATTTTATCTAATCGTTTGGCTTCCTCCCAAGCCAAATCGAAACTATTTTTAAGCATGTCCGCAATTTCCTTACTTTCAATAATAATCCCAAAATTATCTACAGGAGAGACTAAAGCAATTTTATCTCCGAATATTCCCATATCTGATGTAAATCTAAATTTGTTTTCTGGAATCAGTGCTTGCTCGTAAGGTTTATGAGGCCGTATATCTTTGAGGAATTTAAGAGTTTCGTTTGATGCTGGATTTATAGCAAACATTTTAATGCCTCTTTTTGCCCTTTCTTTATCATGAATTTCAAAGTCCGGAATACGTTTAAAAATGTTAATTGGATTGGCATAAGTTCTTAGTATTTTGTCAGTTGATGAGAACAGTTGCCAATATACTTCTTTTGCACCATTTTCACCTTCAAAGACTTTGACGATAGGTCTTCTTTTTGTTGCTTTGTGTAATGCTCGAAGTTCTGGGATTATGGATTCGATCCCTGACTTTATATCCTCTTGTTTTTTTGCAGCTGATTTGGCTGAATGAAGAAGAGTATCGGGGGATGCTGCAATATACTTGCGCACTTTTTGGTCATCAGAAATCCCCACCAGACCCTTCTTTTTTAGTCCTTCGAGTACGACGTAAGCTGAACTGCGATTAACTCCTGAAGTTTTAGCTACTTCGAACACGGTAGCAACCTCAAGTTCCAGTAGGGCTAGGTAGATTTTGGCCTCTTTTTCAGACAACCCTCCGGCTTTTAGTTGTTTGAGTAAAGTATCAGTCATATTCATAAATGCTAGTGTTGGAGACCTCCAACAGTATTAAAAATGCTAGCATTTCTTCAATCTATACTATATAGATTTTACTGTCAAATATTGACAACAATCCTATCAATGCTAGCGTTAGTGCATAATTAATATTTTATTTATGACTAACTCCAAAAGTCTGGTTGCGATAGTGGTGGCATTCTTTATTCTCATTACGCCCTTTACTCCCGTTTTCGCTGCAGAATCCGAGTTGCCGATTGAACCCATTAAGGAAGTAGATCAATCCGCATCTGAGATATCTTCGGAACCAGAACCCGAACAAAATAAAAAATCAGAAACTAATGAGGATAAGCAGCTTAAGGATGAGAAAGATTTTTCAGAAAATAATAAAGATCCCAAACCTATCAAAGATAAGGATAAAGGCAAAGATTCCGATCCTGAAGCAACTAATCTTTTGGCCTCGAGTCCTGGTCCTGACTCAGGTAAGAACACTGTTGCAGGCCAAAAACTCCCACAAGTTAGTGAAGTGAATGGTTCATTAAATTATCAATACCCATTAACTATTCCTCCTGGCCGAAACGGGCTTCAACCAGATGTTGCATTGGTATACAGCAGTCAGTCTAACGATGAAGGAAGTGTATTTTCTTATGGTTGGTCTGTAAATATTCCGTATATCGAACGAATTAATCGCAAAGGAGCTGATAAGCTATATACAGATAATTATTTCAATTCATCATTTACGGGAGAACTTTATTTAATTAGTGGTTCATCTTGGGGTTCCAAAGTCGATAATGGTGAATTTTTAACCTATGATTTAACTGACAATGTTTGGACAGTAAAAGATAAGAAAGGAACTGCATATAAATTTGGAACAAATGCTGCGGAAAGACAAGATAGCGGAAGTAATATCTACAAATGGATGCTTCAAGAAGTTAGAGATAGAAATGAAAACTATATCAAATACGAATATACAAAGGATGCTGGCCAGATTTATCCATACAAGATTACATATACAGGAAATGGTTCAACTGATGGTATCTTTGTCATCGAATTTTTAAAAGAATCTAGATCAGATTCAACAATTAGTTATAAGCCTGGGTTTAGTGTGACTACTAGCTACAGAATTTATGAGATTCAAGCAAAAATTAGTGATACTTGGGCCAGGAAATGGGCTTTAGCATATACAGCAGCAGATAATGGACGAAGATATGTCTTAAATACTATTACAGAAACTGGTCAAGACGAAAGTTCAAACACGGTTTCACTCCCTGTAACAGATTTTGATTACCAAATAACAAACAATAATGGGAGCTCTAACTATAACTCTAACGATACTAATTGGACGTATCCAGTCCCTTTCAGTGAAGTATATATTGCTGATGTTAATGGTGATGCCTACCCTGATATTCTCCATTCATATGGGAGCACAAAAACAGCCTATCTAAACGACCAAGATGGTACTTGGACAACAAGTGCTAGTTATCAACCTCCAATTCAGTTTTTTGATAGTTCAGGAGTAGACCAGGGTGTTCGAATAGCTGACGTGAACGGAGACGGACTTAATGATATTCTGCAGGCCACAGTTGGTGTCAATAAAGCATATTTAAATACTGGAAGTGGCTGGTCAGCAGATAATTCCACTTGGTATTCACCGATACCCTTTGGTCCTTCATCCTCGGGTGATTCATACACGTCACAATTGGCTGATTTAAATGGTGACGGACTAGTGGATGTAATTAGAGGTTATGATAATAATGGCACTATTGTTGACGATGTATATCTTAATAATGGTGCAGGTTGGACTTCGGTAAATTGGATAGTGCCAGTTGATTTGAAATTAGGTGTATTTATTATAGATATCAATAATGATGGATTAGCCGATTTGTTGCGTGGATGGCAAAATGGACAAACTCAGTACAAAGAAGCGTATCTGGGTAATGGTGCAGGTTGGACTTCAAATAATACTTCTTGGGCTCCACCAATGGTATTTAGAAGCAATGTTGATGAAGGAGTACGTCCATTTGATTTCAATGGTGATGGATTGATAGATTTATCAAAATTTATTGGCGGTGGGACGCCAGTAAGCTACTATAACAACGGTTATGGATGGACGCAAACAGGAACTAATTGGGGCGCTGTTGAGGAATTTGTCACCAGTAGTAACGGAGAGACCGGCACTCAAGCAGTGGATATAAACGCTGATGGGATGGTTGATCTCATCCGCGCTTATAGTAGTAATGGTGTTGTGAGCAGCACGAGATTTAATAATAGAAACAAAGCTGACCTTACAAATAAAATTACATATCCAAGTGCTGGAACGACAGCTGTTATTTACAAAGCCAGTGCTAGGTATGTTAGTGGCTCAACTCTATTAAATCCGAGTGCAAGAATTAATTTAGACACTGTCTATCAACTTACTAACGACGACAAAGTAAATTCCACTTACACAACTTCATATAGTTATGAGAGCGGCAGTTATTACTTTAACACTTCATTTGATAGACAATTTGCCGGATTTAATATAATCAATAAAACTAATGCGGCTGGTCAAGTCACTAAAACGTATTACCATCAAGGTAACACTACTGATAGTAGTAATGGTGAATATAGTGATCACATCTCCAAAGTTGGTAAACTATACAGATCAGAAATGAAAGACGGAAGCAGTAATATTTATCTTAAAACAGTCAACAAATGGGATAAATATGATCTTGGTAATAGTAGGAATTTTGTTAAACTTGTAAGAACCACAGAACTTACTTACGATGGTGATGCGGATCACAAAGACAAGACAGAAGAATATACTTACAGCAACACCACTGGCAATCTGAGTCAAAAGATAGAATGGGGAGAAGTTACTGGCAGCGATGATGGAGCATATACCGATACAGGAACTGATAAATTTACAACGGACTTTTCTTATGTCGCTAATGCAACGTACTACATTTATGCGTACCCAAGTCAAGAAACCACAGTTGACCAAAGTTCGAATAAGGTCAAGGAAACTAAGTACAGCTATGATTCTAGGGGGAATCTCACTCAACAGGAAAATTGGAAAGCAGGTTCGAGTTATGTAAGTATTCAAAAAAATTATGATCCAACATTTGGATTAATAACTACTGATATTGATCCGCGAGGTAAAGCCACCAGTTATGTTTACGATACAAATAATCTTTATCCAGCAACAGTTACGAATGCTTTAAACCAAAGCACCTCGTATGTCTACGATTACTCATTAGGCAAACCCAAGCAGATTACTGATATTAATTCTCGAGTGTTTCAATCTGTTTATGATGGCCTGGATCGCGTCATTGCCGAGAAACAGCCGGATTTAACTGATCCGCAAACCATAGTAGTGAAAACAGAGTATGTATATACTGATACTCCGGGTGCCGTGAGTTCGAAGAAAACTGATTATTTAGACAATTCTAACGCTGTCGATACTTATACCTACTATGATGGTTTGAATAGACCTGTGCAAATCAGGAAAGAGACAGAAGATAACAATGTTTACTCCGTCGCTGATACGGTTTATAACAACCTCGGACAGGTTTATAAACAATCTTTGCCATACTTTTCAAATGGGTTTAGTAAAACATCAGTTAATACAAACCCTAACCTTTTAACTCTGCACACCTATGATCCGATGCAAAGAGTGGTTAGTGTTACGAATGCGGTAGGTACTTCAAGTAATATTTACAATGATCAGAAATTTACCGTAATTGATCCAAAAGGCAAGATCAAAAATCTGTATAAAGATGCATACGGGAATTTGGTAAAGGTTGAAGAATTTAATTCCGGAAATACTTATACCACTCATTATGATTATAATTATTTAGGTAACCTCACCAAGATAACTGATGCTTCGGGTAACATTCGCAATTTTAGCTATGATGGGTTAGGCCGTCGCATAGGATCAGAAGATTTACATAATCCTACTGACACAACCTTCGGTCTATGGAGCTATATTTACGATGATTCGAGCAATCTTATCTCAAGTACAAACCCAAACAATCAGCAAGTCGAGTACACATATGACGATATCAACCGAAGACTAACTGAAAACTATATTGGCCAAGCAGGAACAGAAGTTACGTATAATTACGATTCTGGTATTGATGGAATTGGTAGACTAACTTCAGTGCAGTCCTCGGGAGCAAATACTGATTATCTATATAATCCTTTGGGCGGACTGAAACAAGAAGCAAAAACTATCAGTTCAACAAGTTATCAAACTGATTATAACTATGACCGTCAAGGAAATTTGTTGGAAGTTACCAATCCAGATAATTCTAAAATAAAATATGCATACAATCAAGGCGGCCAATTAGAAACCATCAAAAGGAAAGAAGCTACAGACGGTTCGTTTGTAAATGTAGTGAGCGATCTGGACTATGGTCCACACGGTCAAGTTACTTATCAAGCTTACGCAAATGGTCCAGTTACATCAAACATTTATGATTCTACAAAACTGTATCGTTTAACTAATAAAAACACGACAGCTGCTAATGGTTTGAAGTTGCAAAATCTTAGTTATACATATGACCCTAATGGAAATATAACCCGAATTGTTGATGGTTCTGATACTAACTCCAGTAAGACAGTTGATTATACTTATGATGATCTAAATCGACTGATGTCAACCGCAGCAACGAATGTCGCGGCCGGCCAATCGACTTATGGTCAAACGTACTCCTATGATGCCATTGGTAATATTTTAACTCGTGCCGAAACAATCGGAATTAATCCTACAACTATTTATACGTATGCATATGATGGCAGCTCTGGTTCCAGATATGCCAATCCCCATGCAGTGACAAGTATTAGTGACGGAACAAACACAACAACTTTTAGTTATGACAGCAACGGGAATATGATAACTGAAGGTAATAAGAATTATGTCTACGATTATAACAACCGCTTGATCCAAGCATCGTTAGCTGGCGGTTCGAACACTACGACTACATTTTCTGTTCAATCGGGTGATGGTAATGTTTATAAAAATTATTCCACTTGGAGTGGTGTTCATGACGCTACTAGTGGTTCAGGCCAAAGTTATACTTCCACCACCATGCCTGTTCAGGCTGGAAAAACAAATAACAGTACTTATCGAATTGAAAGAGCCTTTCTGGCTTTCAATACTTCTGCTTTACCAGATAACACCTCCATAGTCGATGCAAAATTGAAAGTATATGTGCATGGTAAAACCAATCCTGATAACGATGGTGATGATTGGGTAACGGTAGTGCAAGGCTCTCAAGCCAGCCCAACTAGTCTAGTTTTAAATGACTATGATAACGCGGGAGCCATAACTAATCCAACTGAAGGCATAGATACTTCAGAACGCAAAGATATAACTAATGTCAGTACGAACGCCTACTTGACGCTTAATTTGAACAATACGGGAAAGGGATGGATTTCGAAAACTGGTAATACATTACTAGCTCTAAGAGAAGGACACGATGTAATTAACAGTTCTTATACTGGTGGAAAAGGCGGCAACCAGTTGACTCTAAGATCTTCTGAATACAGCGGCACTGCTTTCGATCCTGTTCTTGAAGTTACATATGCAAATCAAACAACCATAAATTATGCTTATGACCACGAGGGGCAAAGAGTAAGATCATCGAATGGTAGCATCAGTACTGATTATCCCACCGGTTTTTACAACACAGATGGCACAGTACCTACTAAACACATAGTGTCTCCGACTACTCAAACAGTTGCAACCGTCAAAGGAGTTGGCGCCAGTGCTTCAGTATATTCTGTACATACTGATCATTTAACTGGATCAAATGTTGTGACCAATAATACCGGTCTGCAAGAAGAGTTAATGGATTATTTTCCATTCGGTGGAATTAGATTGGATCAGAAACAGGGAACCTTTAGTGAGCAGCGAAAATTTGCTGGGCATGAGTATGACGTGGATACGGGGTTGTCATATATGAACGCCAGGTATTACAATAGTAGTATTGGTAGGTTCATCAGCCAGGATCCAGTATTTATAGGGCTAGGTTCAGGTCAGATTGAAGTTTTGAGTGACCCACAACTACTGAATAGCTACAGTTATGCGAGGAATAACCCGCTTGCTTACATAGATCCTGACGGTCATTTACCGAGGAGTTTGGTTAACGCCGTTAATTTCCTGGATAAGTATAATCCCGTTCATTATTTGTACGGCGAATCATTTGATGATATAGCCGAAGGACTTTTCGACGGCGATTGGGGACGAGTCGGTAGAGGAGTAAAGGACACAACATTAACAACTGCAAACGTTATTGCAACCTCTCTAGAAATTGGGATGACGGCAGGCACTATTTACACTATGGGTGCTGGAGTTGCTGCAACAAAGGTTGCCACAACCGGTCGTGCTAAAGAAATAAATAATCTTATAAGAACTTTAGATAAAGTTCTTGATACCAAGAGTAAGAGTTCTGTAATTGTTCCTTTACGTTCAACTACAAAAACCAGTGCATTCGATAGAGCAGCAGAGCATGCCATAATTAAAAATCATTACCCAGGACTGTCTAAACAAGAAATATCTAATATCGCTAAAAAAACGTTCGAAAGCTTTGATATTAAGGTTAATATTAAGGGTATTAAGAAGTATTATTATGATTCTAAGAACAATAACTTGTTTATAAATAATCCGAAACAACCAACATTATTTCAGCCGAAAAATGGATTGGAGTATTTAAAAGATACCATAAAGAAAGATATTAACAGATAATAATATGATTGAATTAAAAAATAATATAGTACTTGGTTTTGCTAAGGATGAATCATACATAATTGCTAAGAGTTTGATCGATGCCCGGGGTTACCCATATAAACCCAATAAAATTAAATTTGTTGCAACTGAAAAAGAATTCGGATCTGCTCTGAATGATTTTGAGAAAAATAATAGTAGTATCCCAATAAAAAAATTGGAAGTTGTGATAAATGCGTTAGAACTTCTCTATTACGAAAATGGAGACTTTGAAGCTTTATACGACGGAGTCTCAAAAGAGGATGTAAAAAAACTTCTTGATGAATTAAGAAATTTATTTATTCAAAGCAACTGAGGTAGAACAATATGAGCAACATTACAGAAAAGAAAAACAAGGTGGGATTGCTTAGGCTAAGTGAAGATGAGATTAGAATCCAAGTCGATAAGTATAATGACCTGAAGTTTAGGCAGTCCTATAGAGGAATTTCGGTTATCTTGTTAATACTTTCATTAATTATTACATTGATAGGATTTCTAAGAGGTTCGATAGATGTTATGACAGCTGGTTTGGCTTTGGTTATTTATTTACCTTTAGCGTATTTTATCTTCAAAGGTAAAAAAGCAGCAATGATTATTGCTTTAGTAATAATAACCTTGGATAAAGCTTATCAAATTTCACAAGTACCAAATCCGTTTATTTTAGTTTGGTGGGCAATATTTGCCATCTATTTATCGAGATCTTATTTGGTAGAGAAGTCTAGAGAGACAAGAGCTTTGTCTCTGGACTAGCGAATAAAAAATAAACATGCAATATACTTGTCCAGCGTGTGGTTATTTAACTTTCAATAATCCCCCAGGGTCGTACGACACTTGTTCAGTTTGTGGATGGGAAGATGACGAAGGGCAACTTAGATTTCCTAGCACATTGGGCGCTAATAATGTTAGCTTGATTCAAGCTCAGAAGAACTTTGCTAGAATTGGATATAGTACTTACAATATTCTAATGAGATTGCTCTTTAAGGCTAGTCCAAAAAAATATAAAATGGATTCAACTTGGAGACAGCTCACAGAACGTGATAATTTCGAAGTTAAGAAACCAGGATTAGATTATGGAGATTCCTATCCAGAAGACCTAACAAAACTTTATTATTGGCGAATTAAATGAACAAAAAAGCAACGGGTACAATTTTATTTTCGTGGATGTTAGTTGCATTAATTATGGATTATTTTTCAAAATAAGCTAAGAAATTTAGTAGTCCTAATTGTTTTTTACCCTCCAGTTATCATTTTTCGGAGGGTGTTTTAATTTGATTTATTTATTGATAATCAGTATAATAAGAAGGTAAATTCAATATAAATAAGTAAAATATGAATAGTCTTGAAATAAACGGCGAGGGATTACGAGCTGTGGATATATTTAGATTTGTGACAGACAGTACTGTAAAAGTTAAGCTATCGAAGTCTGTATTCGCTTCAATTAAAAGTTCTTATGAGTTTTTGGCTAGTAAACTGAGGGACACAGTAATTTACGGCGTCAATACTGGATTGGGTCCAATGGCTTCATATTTAATCGGCAAGGAACAGCTCATAGATTTACAGACAAATTTGATTCGTAGCCACGCTACTGGAATGGGTGAACCTTTAAGACAAGATTTTGTATTTGCCGCTATGTTAGTGCGACTTAATACTCTATCAAAGGGATATTCCTGCGTTTCAGTCGAATTAATCGAAAGACTAGTACTTTACTTAAATGAGAGAATTGCACCAGTTATTCCAACTCACGGCGCGGTGGGCACCAGTGGTGACTTAGTGCAATTGGCGCATATTGCATTAGCCATAATCGGAGAAGGGGAAGTTGATTATAAAGGTAAACGTCGACAAGCTATAGATGTGATTAAGGAATTAGGAATAGAGCCGTATAAATTAAAACCGAAAGAAGGTCTGGCCTTAATCAATGGAACCTCTGTGATGTCTGGAATCGCATCGATACTATGGATGCACGCAAAAAATTTGTTAAACATAGAAATTAAAAACAGCGCACTATCTTTAGAATTGATACAAGCTTACAATGACGGAATCTCGAAAGAATTGCATAACCTTCGTCCTCACCCTGGACAAATAGAGATAGCCAAAAGTTTACGAGAACTACTTGAAACAAGTCAGCTTTTACGAAAACGAGACAGTTTGAATAGGAATAATAAGATTACTGATACTGTTCACCAGATTTCTGATTTCGTACAAGAAGTTTACTCTTTCCGTTGTACTCCCCAAATACTTGGTCCGATTTTGGAGACAGTTACAAATAGCCTTCAAGTTATAGAAATTGAAATCAATTCGGTGACGGATAATCCGGTTCTAGACAGGGAGCACAAAGAATTTTTACATGGAGGGAATTTTCATGGGGACTACATAGCTGTTACCGTTGATCAGATAAAAATGTCTCTGGTTAAACTTTCGATTCTTTCCGAAAGACGGATAAATTTCTTTATGAACCAAAGCATAAACAAATTTTTCCCGCCGTTTCTTAACCTAAATAAGCCTGGGTTAACCTTAGCACTTCAAGGATTACAATTTGTCGCTACTTCAACTACCGCCCAAAATCAGTCCTATGCTTTTCCCCATAGCATTCATTCTATTCCGACAAACGCCGATAATCAAGATGTTGTGAGCATGGGTACCGATGCCTCGTTGATATTGGATAAAGTAGTGGAAAACACTTATATAGTTACTACTATTGAAGCTGTAACTTTAGCTCAAGCAGTTGATTTTTTGCAATTTCAAGAAAAGCTAGCGAAATCGACGCACGAAATGTACAATAAAGTTCGCGAGAAAGTAGCGACAGTTATCGAAGACCGTTCACTAACAAAAGAACTTTCTGCGTTGGTTGAATATTTTAAAAGCTTCGCTAATGGATAAATTCTAAAAGGCCGATGGGGCAACCGAAATTTTACAATAGTAGATCAGAAGTTCCAAAAGATGCAGAAATAATCGATGTTTTTTCATCTGGATTGGAAGAATTATTTTTTGTTCAAAATCCTCAATACAAAAAAAGCTATTCAGGATACCAAGACGCTTTAGATAATTTTTTAACGGAGAATAAAATACAGGGAATTTGGGTGTATTATTCCGATCATAAAAAAGCTATACACATTTTACCTGAAGACTATTATTTTCAGTTAAGAACTGCTCGAAATAAATTAGTTATTACTTCTGAGGAACAGACAAATTTTCGAAATATTAAAGTTGGTGTTGCAGGTCTTTCGGTCGGCTCATCGATTATAAATGCCTTGGTTAGGACTGGTGGTCCAAAGACCATGAGCATTGCTGATTATGATAATTTAGAATTTACGAATTTAAACAGAATAAATTCAAATTTGCTTGATTTGGGGCGCAATAAAACAGAAATCGCAGCAGACTGGATTTGGGAACTTGATCCTTTCGCAGAATTAAATGTTTACAGTAAGGGTTTAACCAAAGATAACCTACTAGAATTTCTAGGTAATCCGAAAATTGAAGTTTTTATTGATGAGATGGATAGCATCGATTTAAAGATATTGGCACGGTTTTATTGCAAAAATAGAAAAATTCCTGTACTTATGGCTACGGATAACGGTGACGGTGTTATACTCGATGTGGAAAGATTCGATTTGGAGCCCGAGCGTCCGATCTTCCATGGTTTGGTGGATATTACCCTAGAACAGGTAACAAAACTTGATTTTCACTCATGGTTGAAACTAGCAACTAAAATTGTTGGTCCTGAATTTTTAAGTGAGAGTATGCAGGAATCTGTTTCTGAAATAGGTAAGAGTATTTCGGCCGTGCCGCAACTTGGTTCAACCGCAAATGTCGCAGGTGCTGCTGTAGGATACGTCGTACGAAAGATTGCCAATCATCAAATCATGCCATCTGGGCGATATCAAATAAGTCTCGAGGAGAAATTAATACCAGATTATAATAATGAAAAGAATCGAGAAGTTAGGAAACAAAAAACAGAACTATTCAGATCTCAATTTAAATAACAAATGAGACAAGGATTAAAAAATGCAATAAGAATTTTTAGAGATGCTGCCAAAGAGGTACCGTCTTACAAAGATTTTATTTCTCGCCATCATTTCAATCCCTCAAAGGTGAAAAGTCATAGAGAATTTGAGCAGGTTCCGATAATGGAAAAGAAAAATTATCTTTATCAATATCCTTTTAATCGTTTTTTTTCTAAAGATAAAATTGCTCCAATGATTTACGCTAGTTCAGGTTCATCCGGCAAGCCGACTTTCTGGTTCCGTGGTGATGATCAAGAGAAGATTGGGGGAAAATTTCATGAAAAGATTTTTACTGATATTTTTAGGATAAAAAAAGACGATTCGACCTTGGTAGTTATTTGTTTTGCTATGGGACTTTGGGTGGCAGGCAATTATACTCTGGCTTGTTGCAGAAATCTTTCTAGAAAAGGATTTAATTTATCCACAATTACACCAGGAATTGAAAAAATCGATATAATTAATTCTTTGCGAATACTCGGACCTCATTTCAAAAACATAGTAATTGCAGGTTATCCTCCATTTGTTATGGACATAGTCAATGATGCAAGGAAGGCAAAAATAAAGTTTTCTAAAAATACTTTTGTCATTACGGCGGGGGATAAATTTACGGAAGAATGGCGTCGGAGTCTACTTGATTTACTCGGAATCAATTCTAAAAAAAATATTATAAGTATCTATGGTTCTGCGGACACCGGGGCGTTAGGACATGAAACCCCAATCAGTATTTATATCCGTGAAGAAGCTCTGAAGAACCCAGCTTTGTATAAACAAGTTTTTGAGCAAGAAGTAGTCGAGCCGGCTTTGATGCAATACGATCCATATCTTACATATTTCGAAGTAGTGAATGATGAGTTGTTGATTACAACAAAAACCAGCATCCCATTAATTAGATACAATATTCATGATCAAGGGGCTATTATTCCTTATAATGAAATGCAAGACAAACTTAAAAAGCTAGGTTTGCTTAATAAGGCCAAGGAACACGGCCTCCAATTTTGGAAGATGCCTTTTTTTGTAAAAAAAGGTCGTACTGATGTCGCTGTGACTTTTTATGCAATAAACGTTTATCCTGAAAATTTACAAACAAGTCTTGAAGATAGAAAGATTTCGAAATATTTAACTGGTAATTATTTGGCTTATAATCAAAATTCAAAAAATCAAAAAAATCAAAAGCTCCACCTAAAACTGGAGTTGGCAGAGAAAACTAAAGCGAATCCAAGAATGTTAAATTTAATTGTCGATACTATTTCTTCAAAATTGAGTGAATTAAGTATCGAATATCGGAAACTATATTCTGCAATCGGTACCAAGGCGCAACCCCAAGTAAAACTAGAACCATATGGTAGATTAGCTGAAACAGGAAAAATTGCTGGATTATTAAATACGAAGGGCAAAAAAGCCAGGATGGTTCTTACATAAAATGAGAGAAATTATAAAACAAATATTAAATCAAGCTGTGTTGGCCCCTTCCGGTGATAATTCTCAACCATGGAAGTTCAAATTGAAAGATAATGGAGTTTTTGTCTATATCGTTTTTGGTGCTGACGATAGCTTTTATAACTTTGAAGAAAGAGGCTCTTATATAGGGATTGGTGCACTAATAGAAAATATTAAAATTTTAGCAGGCGTTACAGGTTTTGAAACTGCCATAAAATTATTCCCCGAAGAAAACATTTCGGGACTGATTGCCGAGGTAACGTTCTTGCCTAGTGATAAAAGAGATAGTAACCAAGCAAAGCAAATTCCACTACGGGTGACCAACCGGAAGCCATATCTAAGTAAGTCCATTCCGCCTGAGGATTTAAATATTTTATTGAATGTACCGAGAGAAAACAATATAAAAAAATATTTTATTTTGGAAGACCCGGTAGCAATAAAAGCGTTAAGTAGTACACTAAATCTAAATGAGAGACTTATACTTGAAAATAAAAAAATTCATGATGGATTATTTAAATATATCCGATGGTCAAAAACAGATGAAGATAAAACCAAAAATGGAATGTATATTAAGACTCTAGAATTAGCTCCACTTCAAGAAAAGGCTTTTAAACTTTTTAGAAATTGGCAAATAATTAATTTTTTGAATCATTTCGGCGTGTCAAAAATGGTTTCCAAAGATTCTGCAAAGCTCTATGCATCTACCCCGGCTTACGGAATTATCGCAACAGCTGGGCTTAGTGAAGATCAGCTTATATTAGCTGGTAGGTTTTTTCAAAGAGTTTGGTTGACTGGCACTGGACTTGGTTTAAGTATGCAGCCAGTGGCGGCAATTTTATTTTTAGCCCAGCGAATAAACGGTGGAGATACGAGCGAATTTTTGCCCAAACAGATGGATTTAATCAAAAACGCCGAAAATAAGATTCGTCAAATTTTTTCTCTGTCTTCGGATGAGATCCCTATAATGATTTTTCGACTTGGCTATGCTGACCCACCATCAGCCGGGTCAATTAAAAGATCACCAGTAATAATCGGCAATATATGAATCTAGTAGAATTAGAATTTCCTGTATTTGTAACAGCATTGATTGCCAATGTTACTTTGGTATTGATTGTGTTCCGTTATGCACCGAAAGATCGAAGCAGGTTATTATTTATTTTGTTTGGACTATCACAGACGATTTGGATAATGGTTAACTATTTTGCGGCACGTAGTAACCCGGATACTATTCTAAGTATGGCACGATGGACAATTGCCGCTGCGGTACCGCATCCAATACTATTTTTTCTTTTTATTCATTCTTTCTTGAATAAAAAAGATATAATCAGTAGAAGTTATTCTTGGAGTTTAGTTATTTTAGTAGGTATTTTTGTTTTGCTAGCAAGATCGCCGTTTTTATTTACTCATACGGAAGTTAAAAATGGCATAATCACACCCATCGCAGGAATTGGAATGGCTCTGTTCGGGATCTATGCATTTACTTTTATAATTTTAGCTTTTGTTCATATAGTTAAATCTTGGCATTTTGCAAAGGGGATAGAGCGAATTCAGTGGAGGCTCATCGGAATAGGTTTGTTTTTAACCTTTGTCCTTGTATTAACTTTTAATTTTATTCTTGCTGTAGTGACCGATCAGACCAAATATGTTAATTTCGGCCATATTTATACATTACCTTTTGTACTTTTTACAGTTTACGCAATGATTAGACATAAATTATTAAACATCAAAGCTCTCTTGGCTGAGCTGGCTGTTATTTTGTTGAATTTGATTCTCGTTATTCAACTAGTTAACACTACTTCCGTCGGGCAATATGTAACAAATTTTCTTGTGTTGATAGGAACTTCGATAGTCGGAATTCTTCTGGTACGTGGTGTCAATAGAGAAGTTAAGCAGCGCCAACAGCTTGAGATTTTGGACAAACAATTAGAGGCGGCGAATGAGAAGTTGAAGATTTTGGATAAAGCGAGGGCGGACTTTATTACGATTGCTTCACATCAACTTCGAACTCCACCCGCAACCATCAAGTGGTATCTGGCGTCTATTCTCGATGGTGATTATGGAAAGATGGATCCATCTGTTCATGAACAGTTACGGAAAACCATGATGACGAATAATTCCATGGTGGCCCTTATAGATGATTTACTTAATGCCTCTCGTATCGAACGAGGAAAATTGGAATTTATATTTCAACCTACGAACTTAGCTGAAATTACCCAGATCACTGTGGATCAGTTATTACCCCAGGCTGAAATGAAGAAAATCGAATTAGTCTACGAAAAACCTAAAGAAGCTATGCCTGAACTCACTGCTGATAAAGAAAAATTACGGCAGGTTATAAATAATTTAGTTGATAATGCCATTAAATATACCCCAGCTGGCAAGGTCACGGTTTCGATATCGAAAAACGATAAGGAAATTACCCTGAAAGTCACTGATACTGGTCGGGGAGTCTCCAAGGATCAGATGAGTCATGTGTTTGAGAAATATGACCGAGGAAACAGAGCACCGAAAAATTCCACAGGGTTGGGCCTGGGTCTTTATGTCGCGAAAGTTATTATCGCACAACATAAAGGTAAAATTTGGGTCGAATCAAAAGGTGAAGGAAAGGGTTCCAGTTTTATCTTCACCATCCCACTAAACTCGAAATTATCAAGTTCCGTCTTTGATCTGACTAAAGATCAAAAAGTAGAAAAGCAAGAAATAGTTAAATAGTCATACTTGCTAAATTTGACGATCGGCTAAATTAGTAATATTAATCAAAATAGTATATGGAAAGACGAAAGATACCAGAAGGTGAGTTTGTTCCACGAGAAGAGACAGAAACATTGATCGAAAATCAAAGCAGTAAAAGGCATCGGGTACCGAAATTGCTTGGGGCAGTAAAACAGTCCTTAGGGTTGAAGTCAGAAATTGCGTCCGATTTGCAACGGCCAGAGGATATTGTTAAAGAAGTTGATCAAGTTGCACTAGTAGCTGAAACTAGTGCCAGCAAATCTTCAATATTGCATAGAATTCGAGAACTGCCGGCTACTATTAGGGGTAGTTTGGCAGCCTTGGTTTTAACCGCTGAAGCGGGGGCAGCTCAATCTGCATTTCAATCGCAGGAAAAAGAATACAAGGTGATTCGAGAAAAAGGAGATATTCCAGCGCCAATGACTCTTCGGTTTGAAGGTGATCATGTCATTGTGGAAGATGACGAATTAGGTTTTTTTCTCAAACATAATCTAAAGCGACCGGAATCTTTAGCTGATGTTGGCAAAATGTTTGTTGAACCCCTTTCATTTGGGATTAAGTTTCGATTAGGCAAAGAGCATGCTCTGCCAACTCGAATAGTCACAGGTGGATCCGAAGACGAACCTTTTGTCTTTGCGGCTGATATTCCTTATGAATACGCACATGACTTTAGTAAAGCCAGCCCAGTTGATCAGAAGAAAATGGAAGAGGATATGGAGATTAAAGCTAAAGCCTTAATAGAAAAGATTTTACCCAGAGTTATTGGTTTATCTTTCCATAAAGATGAAGTTAAAAACATCGGTCGTCAAGGATCAGTGGAAGTTAGTGAAGTAAAAATTGATGGGTTCGCTTCTCCGGAATCAGACCAGGGCATTGATACGAATGATCCCCGGAATCAAACTTTATCAGAAATGCGAGCAGAAAACGCTGCATATGTTTTACAGCAAGTATTTAAAGATAAAGGGATTGATGTATCTGAAATTAAATATCAAGGCAAAGGTGAGGAACATTTATCTAAAGAAGAACGTGATAAACTTCTCAATGATGCCTTTGAAATTAAAATTGGCCCTAACGGCCCAGAAGACCCAAGATTATTGGAATTAGTTAAACGCTACAATGCAGGTTCGATCAGTCAAGAAGAAATCAAAAAAGATCTAGACCAAATCATAGGCGAAAAACGTAAAGTTGCTGTAACGATCACCACTGACGAGCGCAGTTATGTTTTGATTCTACCTTTGCCAGCTCTGTTGCTTTTGCTTGGCCGCATCCCTTTGCCCGACAGAGATACTCATGGGGTCTATGCTGAATTTACACCTGGCCCTGTGCCAAGTACAGGAGATTTAGATCGTGATACTCGAGGTCAAGCCCGAAGTGTCGGCAGAAATATTCGACGAGATCATTTTGATCCGGTTCGTCCAAGTCGCGATGTAGTCAAAGGCTATTCAGGGACTGATGAAACACAAGCGCAATACAGCGAACAAGTTGTCAGAGGAGCAAGACATTGGCGCAAACGCGAAGAAAGTCAGAGAGTTCAGCTCGATTTTGATCCCAGTATGCCGTTAGCTGCACGAGTTGATGGTTTGGCTTTTGTCGTTGATCGCTATATGCGTATGACCCCTACTTTAATGAGTGAGAGGAATATGTTAGGTAGGTCACGAACCAGAGATTACGATCTGATGAACATTTATCGTGATAGAGATGCTTTGCAAACACTTTTAAACAGAGTGGCTAGAACTGATATCGACATGAGTGGACGACCAGCCAATATGCCTCCACCGAATATTCCTGAACACGGAAGAGTCAGGTTTGAGTTTCGATCAAATGGGCGAAACATAAGAACCGCAGGTCCTGACCGAGGAACACAAGGTCGTAGGGAATCTACTTATGGAGCTTATGTTTGGATCAATGGGGTGGAGTACCAATTAAACCGTCAAGAGTTGCAAACTTTAGCAGACACGTATATTGCCAACCGTAGGATTATAGATAATATGCGCCATTAATTTATTTGTTAATACTTACTAAATTTGACGATCGGCTAAATTAGTAATATCAATCAAAGCATTAGCGAAAGCTAGTGTATTTTTTTAGCAAATAAAAAAGATCATTTATATACCGCCGCTGATTTGTTCAGCGTGATCTTTTGCGGTTGACGATTTAGGGTGTGACGATGACAGCGTCACGATGAGCATGGAACTCCGCGATCCACTTATCCTCGCAGGGACTGCCGATGTGGAGTGACCGGCCTGAGAACATCAGTTGCTTGACCCTGGTCTCAGCGGCATAGTGAAGCGGGTTACCGATGTCGATGTTGACTCCGTCGACATCGACCTCATCGACTCGCATATGCTGCTCGACTGCCCCCTCATCGTGGCAGTAGAAGCAGGGAGCTGGCCGTCCGTCGACGATGTCGAAGAAAACCGTGACCTCTTTCCCATCGATCTTGAAGTTGGCTTTCGCCATTTCAGAACCTCCTTGTTCGTTCTAGTTGTATTCATGAACGAACACAATATATTAGATTAAAAGCATGTCAAAGTCAAGAGTTCTAGGATAATGGCTACTAGCAAAAGCCAATGCTTTTTAAAAGTAGAGATTAGTCTCGTGACCTAGTTGCCCATATGGGCAACTAGGTAGTTGGTTTTACTTTTACTTGGTTGAGTTTTTTTATTTTACACTTCGGGTTAATACCTCGTGCTTTGCCGTGTATTCATCTCCTCGCCGGCTCGCTATATGGGTATTTTTATTTTTTGACAAAAGGGATTAAATTATTTATAATAAACACGAAATTTTGATTTTGAAGAAACAAAACCTTAATAAAAAATGGCATTTAATCAAACAGATTTAAAACGGGCGCTTGTTGCAAAAAATCTTGTTGCTGCGGACAAATGGGACGAGTTGGCTGATGAGGCGCTGAAGAAAAAACTGACGATGGAGGACTTGCTTGTTGAAAAAGCGATCGTTGATGAGGAAAAGCTGACCCAGATTGCTGCGGCTTTTTATGATGTGGAATATATAGATTTGCGACAGATCGGAGAAATGCGCAAAGATGTCTTACTTTTAGTTCCAGAACCGATCGCACGCCGACATAAAGTCATAGCATTTGCCAGAGAAGGCCGCAAGCTCAACTTAGCCATGATCGATCCCTCGGATCTGCAGACCTCGGATGCGATCAAGAAAAAAACTGATTTACAAGTCATTCCGTTTTTGATGAGTAAAACTTCCCTGGATTATGGTTTGAAGCAATACCATACCAGTTTGGAAGCTGAGTTTGCGAAAATCGTTTCGAAACAGGAAGACACATCAGAAAAAGCTGATGCGACTGTGGCGGACAAGCTCAAAGAGATGGCGCAAGAGATTCCCGTGGTCCGCGTCGTGGATACACTATTAGAATATGCTATTTTTGAACGAGCGAGCGATATTCACATTGAGCCGATGGAAAAGCAAGTTGTGGTGCGCTACCGTATCGATGGAGTACTTCACGATGTTATGACTTTGCCGAAAGTTATTCAGCCAGCACTGATCGCTCGCATCAAAGTCATTGGCAATCTAAAAATAGATGAGCACCGACTTCCCCAGGATGGCCGGTTCAAAGTTGAAAAGGATAATTATAATATTTCTTTTCGTGTCTCGACGATCCCTGTATTTGATGGTGAAAAAGTGGTTATGCGGTTGCTGGATGAATCGGCCAAAGCTATGTCTTTGGAAGAGCTGGGATTTTTGCACCGCAATTTAGAATACATCGTCCGCAATGTACGAAAACCCCACGGAGCCCTTTTGGTTACTGGACCTACCGGCAGTGGTAAATCCACGACTCTATATTCGGTTTTGACTATGTTGAATACGAAAAGTATCAATATTTCGACGATCGAAGATCCAATTGAATACCGACTGGAGGGAGTCAACCAGATGCAGGTCAACCCGAAAATTGGGCTGACCTTTGCCATGGGACTTCGTGCTCTCTTGCGGCAAGACCCAAACGTCATCATGATTGGTGAAATTCGGGACCGCGAAACCGCGGAAGAAGCCGTCCATGCGGCTTTAACAGGACACATCGTACTCTCAACCATTCACACCAATAATGCTTCTGGAGCCCTGCCGAGATTATTGGATATCGGGGTTGAGCCTTATTTAATCGCTTCAGTGGTCAATGCTGTGGTCGGCCAACGCTTGACCAGACAGATTTGCAGTGATTGCAAAACAGAATACAAAATTACCGCGGATTACGAAGTTGATTTGAAAAAAGATTACAACATCGATCATTTGTTGAAAGTTATGAAGGACGAGAAATTTATCGACGCCCAGGTTAAAAGTCTGACCGAGCTAACTTTTTATAAAGGCAAGGGTTGCGAGAAGTGCAATCACACCGGATACAGAGGCCGACGAGGAATTTATGAAGTCATGGAAGTGACTCCATCCATCCAAGATTTGATTATGAAACAAGCTCCGACTAACCAAATCCAAGACAAAGCGATTGATGAAGGAATGATCTTGATGTGGCAGGATGGATTTATCAAATGCATCAAAGGTGTAACAACTATCGAAGAAGTCGTTAGAGTAAGTAAGGAGTAGTATGCCCAGTAATACAACTTCGATGCTTTTGCTATTAATGGTTTTTGATAATTTAAAGCTTAATCTATATGATTTTTGTAAATAATAATATTAATGATGGTTTTATTCGCAAAAGCGAACTCAAAAACCATTATCGAAGTTGATATACTGGGTATGCCTGACTATAGTTATATTGCTAGAGACAAAACCGGAGCTATCGAACGCGGCACCATGCAAGCCATGAGTGAACGTGGTGTTGTGGATGCGCTGCGAACACAGGGATTAATGCCGACATCCATCAAACCCGCGCACAATGTTTTTGATTTTAATGTTTTGGCGAATTATTTGCGCTCGATCAAACTCATCGATAAAATCACGTTCATCAAAAACATGAGCGTCATGATTCGAGCTGGATTGCCTGTTTCCAAAGCACTCCGTATCCTTACTGTTCAGACCCCGAACCCGAGATTCGCAAAAATTATTGCTGACGTCTCGAGGCAAGTGGAGGGCGGCACCTCGCTGGCTGAATCCATGGAGAAGTATCCAAATGTTTTCCCGCAAATTTTTATCAGCATGGTCAAGGTCGGGGAAGTTTCCGGGAATTTGGAGCAGAATTTGACATATTTGGCTGAGCAGATGCAGCGGGACTATGATTTGATGTCAAAAGCCAAAGGTGCAATGACCTACCCGATAATCGTTCTGGTGGCCTTGGGGATTGTTGGCTTTCTAATGTTTACTTTGGTTTTGCCGAAACTGACCGCGACTTTTGTCGATCTCAATGTCCAACTGCCGTTTATGACACGGGTGGTTATTTTTATCGTTGATATTTTTGCTAATTACGGATTTTTCGTATTAATTGCAATCCTGGGTGTGGTATTTGGACTGCTTTACTGGCGCCGAACTGATTCAGGGAAAAAAGTTATCCATCGGGCCGTATTGTTTATGCCGGTTTTCGGGCAGATAGTCATTAAAATTAATTTAGCGAGATTCATACGAACATTTTCTTCGCTGATTAAAAGTGGTATGTCGATTGTCGAGGCACTGGATGCTTCAGCGCAGGTTGTCGGGAATATTTATTATAAAAAAGTCATAAACGATGCGGCCTCGAAAGTAAAGATAGGTTCTCCGCTGATGACAGCGTTTAAGAAAGAACCAAAATTATTTTCACATTTGGTTATTCAGATGATGGAAGTCGGGGAGGAGTCTGGAACCACTGATACAGTCTTGGCTGAAGTCGCGGCGTTTTACGAAACAGAGGTTGATCAAACCATGAAGAATTTGTCTTCCATTCTCGAGCCGGTGTTGATGATGATCATCGGAACCATCGTCGGATTTCTAGCAGTGGCTCTGATCACGCCAATTTATAGCATTACCCAAAGCATATAAGTCACATAACCCGTAACATGAATCACATAACAAGACAAAAAGGAACAAGCTTAGTCGAAGTCATTCTGGTCATGTTTGTTTTGTTTGTGTTAGTGATTTTTTATGCATCCGCACTCAATACAGTCGCACTGACCCGAAAATTACGCTATGAGAATTTAGCTTACCATGTCGCGAATAAGCAAATGGAAACATTACGGAATACAACTTTCGATACTTTGCCTGCAGGCGGTGTGGTAGTTGATCCGATGCTGGCCCAGATTCCATCAGGCAGCGGAGACTTTACAGTTGTCGATTATCCAGGGTTTGCTGGGATCAAAGAAATCACCATCACCGTGAACTGGAATGATGGGGTGAATAAGCAAATAATCCTGCGAACCTTAGCCGGGTTAGAAGGGATCAATCCATGATGAAGAGCCGTGGCTTTACTTTGGTTGAGATAGTAATCGTGATTTCGATCGTTGTAGTTTGTGGTGTAGTAATTGCAGATTTGTTTATCGGTCAAAACCGTCTTTATAAAGTGGAAACCGCAGAACTCAATGTCACCTCTGACGCCAGGGTTGCCCTGGATGATATTGACAACTATGTGCGTCAAGCCAACCGAGTTTTAGACAACTCCGGCGCCTATATAACCGGAGCCCAGGTACTAGTCCTCCAAATTCAATCGATCAACGCGTCGAATCAGTTGATCCCAGCGACCTTTGATAATGTGGTTTACTACTTAACTGGTCCAGAACTATATCGCGAGGTTTTTCCTCATAATGCTAGTTCGAGATTGGGGGGAACAAAGCAGTTAGCCAGCCATGTCAATGGGCTAGCTTTTACGTATAACAACGTCAGCAATGCTTTGGTGACCGAAGTCAGCACGAATATTACGACCCAGGAGGATGCTGGTATTCAAACGCGAGCGATTACGATTTCGTCCAAGTCAACATTAAGAAATTATTAATCACGTAACATGAAACAGGTAACACATAATCAGCAACAAGGGCAGATTTTATTATTTGCTTTAGTGATCTTGGTTATCGTAACCAGTATGGTTACCGCTTTGGTTAATTATGCAGGCGTCCAAATCAAAGCTCATCGTCAGGCTGTCAATCGGACCGTGGCTTTGGAAATCGCCGAGGCTGGAGCAGAGATGGCGATTTGGAAATTAAATAACCAAATTGGCTATATCGGCGAAACGGACGCCCCGTACGCCAGCGGTACGTACACGATTGCAATTACTGGGATTTCAGCAACGACTAAGTTAATCACTGTAGACAGTTACATCCCGAATGCTGCCAGTCCAATCGCTCACCGTAAAATTCAAGTTACAGCCACCACTGGGACTACAAATGTTGGATTTAATTACGGGGTCCAGGCCGGAGAAGGTGGAATTAAAATGGATAACAATTCCACCATTAATGGCAATGTTTTTTCCAACGGCGACATTATTGGCGATAATAACAATATTCGAATCACCGGGACTGCCATTGTCGCTGGAGCTTATAAAATTGATGAAGTTAAAGGAGCGGGCCTATCCGGGATCGGTGTCAATGCAATTGCAAAAGTTATTGAAGATAGTAAAGTTGCTGGAAATGTGGAAAGTTTTCATCTGCTTCGATCGAGTGCCGGTGGAGATGTCAAGACAACCTTATTATCCAATTGCACAGCTAATATTGGTGGCGATGCGATCTATGATGTCAATGCCGGCTGCATAGTTGATGGCCTTGAAACGACCCCAAACCCCGATGAATATGTCGAATTGCCTTCAGAGCCGCTTCCTGTCTCTGCCGCACAAATTGATGACTGGGAATCTGATGCTACGGCCGGCGGCACCTTGGTCGGCAACCAAACTATCGAAGTTGATACGTCTCTTGGACCGAAGAAAATTGTCGGCGATCTCATTTTGACCAACAATGTTACGCTAACCATGACCGGCACGATTTGGGTCACAGGGAATATTACTCTCAACAACGGAACTACTTTAAGATTGGCTGCGGGTTATGGGCCACAGAGCGGGGTCATTTTAGCCGGACTTGATGGGGATGCGACCGTGGGTTTGATTGACGCGCAAAATGGCGCTCAAATTCAAGGCAGCGGCACTGCAGGATCATACTTAATGTTGCTTTCGCAACGAAATAATGTAATTGATCCTGCGATTAACGTGGCGAACAATGCTGTTGGTGCTATATTTTATGCTGGTACAGGAGTTATCAATGTCGTAAATAACGCCAGTGGCAAGGAATTAACCGGCTATAAACTTCATCTCAACCAAAACACAACGATTACCTATGAAGCCGGGTTAGCCTCCACCCAGTTCGGATCATCTTCTTCCGGCGGCTGGGGAATTCAAGCCCAATCCTGGCAATTACTTCAATAAAATGGTATAATTATATTTAAATGAGCTTATTCGGAAACAAAAAAATTAAAGCATTTGGACTAGATATCTCTGACTCTTCCATTAAAGTGGCGGAATTGAGTTTGCATAAGAATCATCTGACTTCGGCCGTGTTTGCTGACGTGCCCTTGCTCGATAAAACAATTACGAATCACATGATTGTCAGTGAGCAGCGATTGGCTGGTAATATTATGAAAGCGCTCACCACTGCCAAAAATATCAAAAGCAAATTTGTCGTCTGTTCCATCCCCGAAGCCAAATCATTTGTCCGCGTGATTCATCTGCCGAAAATCCCACTTGCTGAAATTGAAGCAGCTATTCCTTATGAATTGGAGCAAGATATTCCGATTCCTATCGACCAAGTCTATATGGACTGGTTTATACTACGCGAACTTCCTGAGAAGATAGAATTATTAGTCACAGCTTCATCCAAAGATTATATTGACAGCTTGATCGCTACCCTGAAGTCGATCAAATTGCGCCCGGTAGCGTTAGAAATTGGCTCCCAGGCCACAGCCAGGGCACTGATAGGCCCAGAGGAAGCAACCAAGAGTGTATTGATAGTTGATATCGGAGCGCAGCAAACCAGCTTTATCATCGTTGATAAGGGATTACCGCTTTATACATCCAGTATTCCAATTGCTGGAAATTCTTTTACCGAGAGCATCGCTCGTAACATGGGTATCCCTAAAGGCGAAGCAGAAAAACTCAAATCCTCTCATGGCCTAACTTCACAGACCGAAGGGGAGGAGTTGGTGCGATCAGCAGTTCTGCCTATTCTGGACAACATTATCGACGAAATCAAAAACGTTATTCGGTTTTTCGAGGATCATTCGGAAACGAAAAATGTTATCGATACTATCATTTGCTGTGGGGGATCTGCTCAAGTGCCAGGATTGATTGATTATATTTCGACTCGGATCAACCTCGGTTCTGGCAAAACCAATCTCCGTGTCGGACAAGGTAATCCGTGGTCAAAGATGATCAGCGCTCAAAACCACCATCTTCCACTGGCCCCGGAAAAAGCTTTGGGATATACGACAGTCATTGGACTCGCTTTAAGAGGCAACGATTATGAAACCGAGTAATACAACTTCGATGCTTTTGCTGTTAATGGTTTTTGATAGATCTAAGATTAATCTATATGATTATAGTAAATAATATTATTAAAGATGGTTTAGTCGCAAAAGCGAACTCAAAAACCATTATCGAAGTTGATATACTCGGTGAAACAAATTAATTTACTCCCAAAAACTGAACAACGCGAGCTGCGATTAACGTTTTTTAATGATGAATTAATTAGATTTTGGGTTTGGATTTTAATCAGTCTCATGCTGTTTGTGTCTTTAACTTACATTGCCAAAGCTTATCTCTCAGCCCAAGTGGCTGATACGGAAGGTCAAATTGCGATTTCAGAGCAAGTCCTCAAATCATCCGATAACGAATTGTTAAAAGCCCAGGTCGAAACGCTCAATCAAGAAATTAATGCCATTAAGAATCTTCATAATCAACATCGGTTTTGGTCGATTGCTCTAGAGGAGCTAGCGAAAATGTTATCACCTGATATCAGTTTAGATTCGGTTATAATTGATCGGGCGACCGGTAAAGCGGAGATCATTGGGGTGGCGGGTAGTCGGGAAAGTGTTTTAAAATTTTGGGCCGACGTTCATAAATCTGAATATTTTTATAATATAAATTTTCCGCTGTCGAACTTAGAAAAACCGATTCTCGATCCATTTACATTCTCCTTTAGCATCAAAGAGGATAAAATCAAAAGCCCATGAAAATGATTACGAAAGTCTTAGCGAGTATGATTTTTGGAGCGGTGATTTTCATATTGGTAGTAGTTTTTTTAGCCTTACCGGGGTTAAATGATCTCGATGGGATTAATGCTGATGCGAAACAAAAGAAAATTGAACTCGAGATTTTAGAAAATCAAATTCGAGCATTCAAAACAGCCCAGTCAGACTTGGCGAAAGCCACGCGCAAGGAGGATATAAGGAATGCCTTTGTTGCCAAGGAAGATTTAGTGGTGACTGTGAAGGAATTTGAGCTAGCTGGTGCAGTTACGAACACCAAAACGACTTTAAATATCACAGAGCTTGGTTCAAAAGACAAACCGAGTAGTGTCACGAATAAACCTAAAGGGGTCGAAGAAATCCCATATACGATAGATACAGTAAATGACTATAATGGAATTGTTAAGTTTTTGGATTATCTCGAACATATCCCACACTTTACAGAAATCAGTAAAATTTCACTGTCTTCAGAAGTCACTAACATCGGTCTCGACAAGATTCGGACCGGAGTTGTGTTTGGGCAAATCAAAGGTGTGTTTTTCGTAAAATCTGTTATTAATCCACCAGCGACCAAATGAATAAATATTTAGCTATTGTAAAAAAATTCTTGCACCCAACTTTATTGTTAACAACAATCTTTGTAGTTTTGTTGCTCCTCGAAGTATATCTTTTGTACAGTAAAGTTTATACGAATTTGTATGTTTCAATCACCGGCGCTCCGATTGAGCAGAACATCGTGCGACTAGATGTTACCAATTATAATAAAATGTTAGATCTTTTGGATTCGCTAAAAACTTACCAAGGCCGACCAATCGACATCGAAAGCCCGTTTAATTAAAAAAGATCCGAAACAATTCCGGTCTTTTTTGGTGCGCCCACCAGGATTCGAACCTGGGACAAACTGATTAAGAGTCAGCTGCTCTACCAACTGAGCTATGGGCGCGCGTAGATAGTTTTATTATGAGATTGAAGTCGTCTTTTTCGGCGGTTTTATTTTTTTTGGTCAGACCACACTTTATGCATTTATGAATAATAATATATTCACCGTGATCGACTAGAATATTCATTGGCTGCATCAAACCACGACAAGATTCTGATCTGTCTCCAGGATTTACATCGACATGTTTGCTAAATAAACATTTCGGGCAATGGTTTGTGTATCCTGAGCCTTTGGCTTGATGGCCGCAATTCTCACATTTGAAATCTTCTTGGCGTCTTTGAAATAATTTCATTCTTTGGTGCGTCTGGAGGGAATCGAACCCCCATCAATGGTTCCGAAGACCATTGCTCTATCCGTTGAGCTACAGACGCCTATTAACCCTGATATTATAGCCTTGAACGGAAGACTTTTCAATGCTAAGCTGGGTACATGAATCCCGTTAGAAATTTAACATGGTTTTATCTTAAAAATAGAGATATTTCAGCGGGTTGATTATAAAAGCTTGTTTTTATTTAAACTAATCATTATTTCTAAACGGGATGAAAGCCGGTGACGATAAAATCTTAAATGTTGAGGAATTGTCGAAATTCTTCGGCGTTTCCAACCAAACGATCTGGCGGTGGTGCAAATCAGGAAAACTGCCGGCATTTAAGATTGGCAGTCAGTGGAAAATCCGACAATCCGACATCAACAAAATTATCAACCAAAAAATAGTCAAAAAAGATGACCGACAAATCCCAACCCTCTTCTAACGTTTTCTTATTCTACGGCGAAGATCAGTTTTCGGTTGTTCGAAAAATCGATCATTGGAAAAAAGAATTTGCCAAAAAATATTCAGTCCAAGCCCTAGTCCAAATCGAAGGTGCGGAACTGGCGGAATCAGATATTATAAAAAATTTGCAGACACATCTAAGCCCATCCCTGTTTGCGACCAAGAAGTTAATTATCGTCCGCGATGGACTACCGGCGAAGGCTACCCAGACCGAACTAGCTGATTTTTTGTTGAACACTGTCCCGAATGTTGCGAAAGATTTTTTTGTGGTTTTCTGGCAAACCACCAAACCTGACGGACGACTGGGATTTACCAAAAAATTTAACTCTAAAGTTACAGTCAATGAGTTCAATTTGCCTCAAGGAGCGATGCTCAACCAGTGGATCAAAGCCATGACTAAAACGCTGGGTGGAAGCATTACTGACCGAGCGGCAGATAAACTAGCCCAATACCTCGGTCGGGATCTATCAGAAGACAAAAAACCCGTTTATAATCTGTGGCAAGTTTATTCCGAGCTTTTGAAATTAACGACCATGACAGATCAAGTCGATATTGATCATGTAGAAAGCTTGGTCAAGCCAAAAATTCCTGATTCTGTATTTAATCTTTCAGATCAGGTTGTCCAAAAGAACCGAGCTGGAGCATTTCAAGCGTTGGAAAACTATCTGAATTCCCAAACTATGGAAGAAAAAACGGCACTGATTAAAGTAATCGGGCTGTTAGCCGAACAACTCCGAAGTTTGTTGATGGTTTCGCTGCTTAGCAGGGAAGGGTTAACGAATCAACAAATGGCCGAAAAGCTCGATTGGACCGAAGGACGGGTGTTTATCACAGCTCGAAATCTTCGCCAAACGTCAGAATCCGTTATTACGCGCTTACTTTCGCAATTATTGGTTATCGATTACAAAATCAAAACCTCGGATACTAACCAGAAGTTAGAATTGAACCTATTTCTGGCGACTATCTAACGAGTGTATTACAAAAATCCATTAATGGTAAAACTTAATCAAAATTTAAAGTATTTAGTACCTTTGGTAATATTTCTCACTGTTTTGAGTTTAAACCAAGCCTTAGCGATTACTGAGTCTTCTCTTTATATCCCTTTCTACTCTCGATTAGAGAGCCAGTTTAGTATTGCGAAAATATACTATGTCGCAACGAATGAACCGGGTGCGAGTAATGACAACAACGGACTCTATCCGACTTATCAGGGTGGTAACAATGGTCCATTTAAAGATCTGAATACGGAAAATATTAGAAATTTATTGTCAGGAAACCAAGGTGTAAAAATGGTTCTTCGACAGGGTACTTATTATATTGCCGCACTTGGGGATTTATCCCCAAGTGGCAATTCAGGTATTACACTCAACGGTTCGGGAGACGAATTCCATCCAGTAATTTTAACTAGTTATCCTGGCGAAACAGCCATTCTCGATGGCGGAGAAAATTTACCCTGGGATCAAATTCACAGGATTGCAACTGGGCAAGAGAGTTATCAGATAAGGATTAGACAACTAATTGATGTATTGGGCCAGAATAATATTGTTGAAAATCTTACGATCCGCTATGGGTTTCGGCATAATATTCAGATTGCCGGTAGGAGTTCGATTATCCGCAATAACACTTTGATCGGTGTTTATGAAGATTCAATTAAGATTCTTTCGTCCGCGAATAACGTTTATATTTACAACAACAACGTTTATGGATTTGGATCCCAAGGGGTGGATTATTTCGGTGGCGATAATATTATTATTGAAAAAAATGATTTTCATGATCCCGGGTTGGATCCTACAACGGACCAGATTGAAGCAAATGCTATTACTTCCAAAGGTGGAGTAAATGGATTGTTGATTAGAAATAATCAAATTCATGATTTCGACACCAATCTGACACCAGCGATTGGTTTGGGTTCTGGCAGTAGCGCTCCTAGCTTTCACGAGCGAGATCAGTTTGGGAATTATCTTCCTTCGGCGAGCAATGTCCTGGTTGTAGACAATACTATTTATAATTATCGTGGTCCAGCATTTTTATTTGTCTCGTGCGACACTTGCGGTGTTGAGGGAAATAAAATTTATAATACGCTGGGTTTATCCTTGATTGGTTATCCTCAACCTGAATTATACTTCGAGTCGCCAGCCGATCAATTACCTCCCTCCAGAAATATTAATATAAATAACAATCAATTTGCAGGAAATAATGGTAATTTAAGCTCGGTTTGCAGTAGCAGAAACAGTATTATCGTGGGAATGACATGTTATGTTTACAGTGTGGCTACCACTATTGAGCTAAATGGTTTTGTCTCAAGCAATAATACTTATTATACGGACACCCCGCCGAATTTCGTTTATCTTTCTAATTCTTCCTCACATCAGCAATTTATTTTATCAGTTAATACAGATAGTAGCTCTCAAATTCGACCCCGGAATGAATTTATTTCACCTACGGTTTTGGTAGGGGATTTGAATAATGATTTAATAGTTAATTCTATTGATTACTCAATCTTAAACTCGGATTGGTTTACTTCGAATTCCAGATCAGATTTAAACTCAGATGGCCTAGTTAATGCCATTGATTATTCATTATTAAACGCTAACTGGTTTAAAACATATTGACTTTTGGCCAAGCCGAAAATCTACTAACCAGAAGTTAGAATTGAACCTGTTTCTAGCGACTATCTAGTTATTCGCGATTGTCCCGGCCTGCAGAGCCACCTTTTTGGCCAGCTCTTTTAGCTTTATCTCGATCATTTGCGAAATTTCCTGGATTGTTGCGTTTGCCTTGAGCTTTACCGCCTTTGCGGCCAGCTTCAGCATGTCCTTTTGAATCTCCATACCATGCCATATATACTCCTTTCGTTACTTCAACGACATTGTACGTGTAGGAGTTACAAAAATCTATTGTATCATTGTATAATAATGTCATGGATATACTTGCACATGGTTTATGGACCAATTTAATGTACAAAACGATCCCGCAGACTCGCGATAACCGCAAAATTACTTATTGGGGAATTGCTTTTGGTGTTTTGCCGGATTTAGTTTCATTTACCCCAGTATTTTTCTACGCTTTTTACGCTTCTATTTTTTTGCAGCAGCCTTTTTTCGCCGGTCCTCCGGGGAATGACAACCCATTCTTCGAATATGCCGTGCAAACTTATAATTACTCTCACAGTATTGTCATTTGGGCCGCTGTTTTAATTTTGGTATGGTTAATCCCGCACCTTTTTTGGAAAAAAGGTGCGGGATTCCCATGGATATTACTCGGATGGGCTTTGCACATATTTATAGACATTTTTACTCACACTGAAGCTTTTTTCGCAACCCCGTTTTTGTTTCCACTGTCAGGGCTTAAAGTTTCTGTAATTTCTTGGGCGCATCCAGTGTTTATGGTTATCAATTATAGCTTACTTTTGATTTTATATTTTATCGTCATTCCAAAATTTCGAGCGACAAAATAATACACCTAGAATCTTAATACAATTTCATCCCATGGATCTTTCGAAACATCATTGTAGCGGACCCATTTCGGGACAATTTTAAAGTAAACGGCTTCGTGACTCGAAACATATTTGGCTGCGGTCGACATTTCTGATAAATGCGCTTTTTTAAATTCTTCTACGGCTTGTCCGTGCAATTCTTGAACCTCACCTTCATACTGAACAGTCCGTCCACTATCCCAGCCTATAACCAGAGCTACTTTGGGGTTTTTTTGAAGATTCAAGTATTTCCTGGAACTTTTAAACGTTCCGAAAAATAGTTCGAAATTTTTTCCTGCATATATACCAACAACTGCACAATGTGGTAAATAATCCGACGAAACTGAAGACAGCACCGCAATTTTGTGGTTCTTTATAAATTCACTGACTATTTCATCCTCTGTTTTCATAATATTTTATTAATTCTTTACATATTATAGCAGTTTGACTTTTTTGAGGAAAGTAGTACAATATATATTGTCCAATTCAGAATGGTTACGTATATGACACAGCATCTACGTTGCCGAAAATTCGGCTCCACCTGTGTGGAGTTTTTTCATTACTATGCCTAGCCTAGTGGTTCCGTAGTTCAATGGATAGAACTGGAGACTTCTAATCTCTCAATGAAGGTTCGATTCCTTCCGGAACCACCAGGGTGGACGTAGCTCAATGGTAGAGCATCGCTCTGTGGCAGCGAGGGCTGCGGGTTCGATCCCGCTTGAGCAATGACTTTCCTATGTGGAAGCAAATAAAGCTCTTGGGCTGTAGCCACTATGGTGTGTAGTTTGTTGGTTCAAGGTTGTATAATTTTATTATGGTGGGTTTAGCTCATTTGGTAGAGCGCCGCTCTGTGGCAGCGGAGGTAGCGGGATCGTAGCCCGTAACCCACCCCAGAATCAAATTTTCATACATGGAACCAATTACTGCGTTCACTAGAAGATGGTTTTATTGTAATTGGTTAATTCGTCAAATGCTACTATATTACCAAGTATGGTAGCAAATTGCTAAAATAAAAATTGCGAAGAGTTTTAAAGATCGTGAATAGATTAGTTAAATAATATGCAACATCAAGAGTTAGCCAATGGTCGATGGTTTACCATGAGCATTGCTGAACAACTAGGTAATGTCGGCAGTGAATACAGTCGCATGCTATCGGCGAAGAAAAGAAATGACGAGGTCAGATTTAATTCAGCTTTCGTCAGATTTCTAGAATTGCTAGATCTGACAATTTCCGATCCTAGATGGTCGATTCATCGAAAACGAGAGCTGCTTCGATTGTGCGAGTCATACGAAGGGTTCCCCTTAGATTTACAGAAGTACTTCGATCAGTTCGCTATATTAGCGAGAAAATAAAATGGATAAATACGTTCCGCTGCGACTCTATTTTCCCAAATCGGCACATATGTGATAATTTGGGAAAATAGCTAGAATTAAAGAAAGTACTATTGCAGGCTAAAATAGAGACTGATATATTTATCGTATGAGAAAAATTGTGGTTTTAACTTTCTATCTCTAGATGGTGTGATGCAGGCTCCTGGAGGGAAGGGTGAAGATTTTTCTGTTGGTTTTGACCTGGAAGGATGGACTGTGTTTTACTTTGTGGCGTGATCTTCGCTTCTTACAAAAGTGACGGGGAAATCAAACTCGGCTCATTCGCCTAGCATCAATTAGTCTTTTCTGTTATACTATATCTTGTAGGTAGGGCAATATTTATTTTGAGAGGTAGTCGAGCTTAATTTTATATTTCAGATCATTTAACACAAGGCAAATAACTATGAATGGTGTAATCAAGAAAAAGACTGACAAAGGTTTTGGTTTCATAACCGTTGAAGGTCAAGAGAAAGATTTATTCTTTCACAGCAATTCTTTAGTCGATGTTACATTCGACGAGCTTAAAGAAGGTGACAAAGTTACCTTTGATATCGCAGAATCGCAAAAAGGACCAAACGCGACCAACGTAAAGCGCGCCTAAGTCTTCCATCAAAAAACTCCCCCGATTTATCGGGGGAGTTTTTTGTATAACTATTTCTTTTCTTCTGTAGCAGGAGTTTCAGGTGTTTTATTTGTATCGTCCATTGTACTTTAGTCCTTTCTCGAATTATTGAGCCCGACCATAGCGATTTAGTATAGTTGAGTTTTAGACTTCTGTCAACTGTATATAGGCATAAGCAACCAGTTTTGTTATACTTAAAGCATGACAGCCAGGATATTGGAGTTTGAACCCGAAGAAGAATTCGAAAACGAAATTGAGTCAAGATCCACTCCCCATAGGCAGATGCCCGGATATGGAGAAGCAGTGGCGGAAGCGGCTAAATATGCCCGCGAGCACGGAGAACCGGAGATTGAGGAATTGAAAAAAATTCGGGAAATCGTGGAAGCGAACTGGTGGAAATCGGAAAAATTTGAAGATCGAATCGATGATCTATCGAAAGCTTTGGATATGGATCCAGCTTTGATCCGGCAAGCAATAGTCTCTGCAGTAACTCCGGAATGTCTGGTTAGCATCTCGACGGAAGACAGCCAAGAACCGTTGGCGAAAGCATTGAAGGATAAGGATTTTGAAACTTACTGTTTATTGCGGGTGCTGAAAGAAAAAGGTTTCGATATTTCCGTCTGGACTCTGGGAGATGAAGATTGGCAGCGGGAGAAATTCAGGTTGAGCGGCGCGGATAAATTTATCCGTCCCGATCACGTATTTGTCGCGGAAGGAAGCAAGATAGATAAGTTACGTGAAATTTTGGATAAACAGGATCCCTCCACGCATGTTTATGTAGTTGATGATAATCCTCAACGCTTGTCAGATGCGCTAGCCCTGCGATCCGAGTATGAATCTCGAGCTGTCCAAATTCATGATTATCAAATCAAGATCAAGGATAAAAATGCCGATGCTACAGCATTTTACCAATGGATCCTGAAAGAGCGCGAGAAAAACCCTAACCCGGTTTTGGTTATGGACTTCGATCAGACTATTGCAGAGACCGATGGCGCGTTGTCTGGCCAGGCGTGCGAAAATATATTGAGATACAAACTGGCCCCGCCTCGAGTTGAGTTGCGGAAGGCCGCATAAAGGTCGCAGAATTAATCAAGGAAAGAAAAATATGAATAATTTAAACCATCTTTTAAAAGTCACTGCTGCTTGGATCAGTATTGTCTATGTTATTTGTTATGCTGGAGTCGCGATGTTCCCAGGAGTTCGTCCAGGATTTATGAATTATGGACTGCACATGGGAATTGACATGGGCCGGAATATTTTGAACTTTGGCACATTCATCTCCGGGCTGATTATCTGGAACATCATCGCGCTGTTAGCAGTCTGGCTTTTTGTCGCACTTTATAACGGCATCAAGAAATAGCGCATAATATGGATCATAATCATTCGCATCATCAAGACCACGACAAACACGAAGGTCACTCCCCAGAAATGTTCCGTGATAAGTTTTGGTACAGTCTTTTGTTGACTGTCCCAACTTTATTGTATTCGGAAATGGTTCAGAACTGGCTGCATTTTTCTCCGCCAGCTGGCGGAGCCGATTTTGCAAAGTATATTCCGCTTGTATTTGGGACAGTTCTTTTCTTTTATTCGGGCACAGTCTTCATCAAAGGGGCCAAGGTAGAAATCAAAGCCCGGTTGCCTGGAATGATGACTTTGATTTCATTGGCCATCATCACGGCTTTTTTGTATAGTTTAGCCACCACATTTTTTATCAAAGGCACAGAATTTTTTTGGGAGCTTTCCACGTTGATTACAATCATGATTCTTGGGCATTGGGTGGAGATGAAATCAGTGTCCAATGCTCAAAGTGCTTTGAAGGAATTAGCAAAATTATTGCCAGATTTGGCTGAACTTGAGAATGGTGAGAAGGTTAAGGTCTCTCTGCTCAAAGTTGGCGATGTGGTCTTGGTTCGGCCAGGGGCAAAAGTGCCTGCTGATGGCGAGGTTGTCGACGGCAGTTCATCCGTGAATGAAAGTATGATTACAGGAGAGAGCGAGTTGGTTTTGAAAAATTCCGGTAATCAAGTTATTGCAGGCACGGTAAATGGTAACGGCTCATTGAAAGTCAAAGTCACTAAAATTGGGGAAAAAACAGCGCTGGCTGGGATTATGCGATTGGTGCGCGATGCTCAAGCTTCGCGCTCCAGAGCGCAGATTTTAGCAGACCAGGCGGCCTTCTATTTGACGATCATTGCGATTGTCTCAAGTACCCTGACACTGGTGGTGTGGTTGATTGCTGGGAAGGAAGTAGTATTTGCTCTGGAGAGAACCGTGACAGTTTTGGTGATTGCTTGTCCTCACGCTTTAGGGTTAGCCGTGCCATTAGTGACCGCTATTTCTACCAGTCTCGCGGCCAGAAATGGTCTGTTGATCAAAAATCGGTTAGCGCTAGAAGCTGCCAGAAATATCGATGTGGTTTTGTTTGATAAAACTGGAACTTTGACCAAGGGTGAACACGGGGTGGTAGATATCTGGTCAGTTAAAGGTTACAGCGAGGATTATTTACTCAAGATTGCAGCCGCATTGGAGGCTCGATCCGAACACGCCATTGCCCAAGCAGTTGTGGCTAAGGCCAAAGAAGTTGGGATTGGGATTGAAACTGTTCAAACTTTCAGAGCTATTCCTGGGCAAGGTGTTGAAGCCACAATCAATGGTAAACAATTTTTTGTGGGGAAGACAATGAATGTCCCCGAGGAACTGGCTGATCAAATCCAGCAGGCTGGCCAAGCCGGAAAAACTGTGGTCTATGTTTTAGAACAAAACAAAGTTATCGGAGCATTGGCCACCGCCGACGTCATCCGAGATCAATCACAGCAGGCTGTGGAGCAGCTGAAAAACAGCGGCGTCAGGGTCGCGATGCTCACCGGAGATAGCGAGGCCGTCGCTCAGTATGTCGCAGATAAACTGGGGATCACCGAATACTTCGCCCAAGTGCTACCAGAAAATAAATCAGAAAAAGTTAAAGAGCTGCAAAGAGATGGTAGCAGGGTGGCGATGGTGGGGGATGGGGTCAACGATGCGCCGGCGCTGGCCCAAGCCGATATCGGGATTGCTATTGGAGCTGGGACAGATGTGGCCATCGAATCAGCAGGGATCATTTTGGCCAAAAGCGATCCCAGAGACATTGCCAAAATAGTCAAGCTGTCTAAAGCCACGTACAAGAAAATGGTGCAAAATTTGGTTTGGGCCACAGGGTACAATGTTGTGGCAATTCCACTGGCAGCAGGATTATTTGGAATAATCCTACCTCCGGCTATTGGCGCAGTTTTGATGTCAGTCAGCACGATTATTGTGGCCTTTAACGCCCAGCTCCTTCGGAAACAGGAATTATAGTGAGCTGTACATTAGTACTATGTACTTTTCAATTGCTTGAGCTATAATAACTAGACATTAAATGAAAGGGCAAGTATGAACTTTATTATCTGGATTATCTTTGGAGGGTTAGCGGGGTGGATCGCGACTATGATCGTAGGCGCTGACGCGGCGTATGGGATCCCTGGTAATATTATTGTAGGTATTGTGGGAGCGTTCCTGGGCGGATGGATAGCTGATAAGATGGGCATGGGAGGCGCTCCTGGGGCAGAGAGACCATCGAGCATGATGAGTTTTGTTTGGGCAGTAGTGGGGGCTGTAATTCTGCTGGTTTTGTTAAATCTTATCTTTTAAATAAGTAAACAGAAAAACCGCTCGATCTGGAGCGGTTTTTTTGTTAGAATAAGTATATGGAATTGATATTATACAGCTTGTTGGGAAGTATAATTGCCCTCGTCGGAGGCTTATTTGTTTTGTGGCGATCAGAAGATGTCAAAAAAATTATGACATCGCTTTTGGCATTTGCCGCGGCCGCATTTTTGGGTGTGAGCTTTTTGGATTTGTTGCCCGAAGCTGTGGAAGTGGTTGAAGAGCCCCACTATATATTTATTGCATTTCTAGTTGGTGTTTTCTTTTTTCTTGTGTTGGAACGGACACTGATGAAGTATTCGCATCGACATAATTCAGAAGCCCAAGGCACGCATGAGGATCACACAGAAACCTTGCCAGCTTTGATCATTTTGGGCGACACCCTTCACAATTTTTTAGATGGCATAGCAATTGCTATCGCCTTTGTTGCGAGTCCAGCACTAGGCTTGACCACGGCCTTAGCAGTTGCCGCGCATGAAGTGCCCCAAGAAATCGGAGATTTCGCAATTTTACTTGATCGTGGCTGGTCCAAAACCAAAGTTTTTCTAGTCAATTTATTTTCGGCGGTTGGCGCCTTGATTGGTGTTTTAGTAGGCTATACTGCTGCGAGTTCATTTGTATCGATCATGCCGTATCTACTAGCTGGAGTTGCTGGAATTTTCTCTTACATTGCGCTCTCTGATTTGATCCCAGAAATCCATCACCGAGCCAGGCACAGGCACCTCTACCGCGTAATTTTGCCGTTTGGAGTAGGTTTAGTCCTGATCGGCTATCTTATTTTTTCAACTCACTAATTATCTGGCCCAGATCGCGGTGTAGGTCGTATCACCTGGTGCGGCATGAGGTCCAGGAGGGACACCAGCGCCATCGTCGTTAGTTGCGTGGATCGGAACCATAACATCTGGACCACCGATGGTATAGTGGCCAGTGTCGCCGAGAGTCCCGCCTCGCGGACTATTCAAAACGTTTTCCGTTTTGATCACCGGACAGACAAAACCTTCAGTCATATCCACACTAGCCGAAGCTGTGCCTGCGAGGGCGAAGCTTGCGACTAGAACCAAGCTTAGTACGGTACCTTGGAAGAAAAGTTTCATATTTTTCTCCTTGCTTAATGTTAAGTACACTTAACATAGTTGACTAAAAATTCTTTGTCAAGTATACTTTACATAGATAAATTATGAATTTAAGTAATAATGTAAAAAATATGCGCCAAAAACTGGGGATAACTCAAGAAGAATTAGCTGCGGCAACCTCTGTTTCTAGGCAAACGATTATCGCAATCGAAAAAGGGAATTACATCCCTTCTTTAGCTTTGGCAATTAATTTAGCAAAATTTTTTAAGGTTTCAGTTGAGGAGCTTTTCTATGTTAAATAATATGAAAGTTGTTGTTTACTATTTGGTGTTGTTGGTATTTATTGCGCTATTAACTGGATTTTTGTTGCAACCTCACCCGGATGGGATGTCCATGAATGCCATGATTTCAATTTCTCTGCTACTAGTCGTTTATGTCGTGGCAATGTCTTTGGTGGGTGAGGGAAAAAGTGTTGATGAAAGAGAAATTGCTCATCGGTATTCAGCAAATCGAATTGCTCTAATTGCTGGAACAATTGTCCTTTCCGTTGGGGTTTTATATCAATTATTTACTCACAATTTAGATTATTGGCTGTTGACGGGCTTGATTGTAATCAATTTAGCAAAAATATTGAGTTTGATTTATTCTAATTATCGTCATTAATAAAAAAATTATGTCAAAAAAAATTATTTTGCCGGTTATTTTGGTTGTAATTGCTCTAGGAATTTGGTTATTTCTCGATAATACCAATAGTGAGCCGACTAACTTAAAGACTGAAAGTAACCCAATTTCTTTTAACACACCAAAGAAAAGTGCGCATTATGAAACTAACACACCGGCACACGGATCGGTTTTAGCCGCTGCCCCAATAAATATTGTTATTGATTTTAATTTTGATCTGGCCCCGCCGTCGTCGATTTCCATCATCAAAGACGACGTGGAGTATGGTGTCGGGGATCTTCAAATTGATTCCGATAAATTAGCGATGCGGAGAAATTTTAATCCAGCAGCACCAAATGGACTATATAAAGTTAATTATACGGCTTGCTGGCCAGACCGATCCTGCCATGAGGGTCACTTTGAATTTGCGATTGATCATTTCCTTGCGCTTAACTATCAGGAAATTAACGAAAACGAAGTAACTATAAAAATGTCTGAATTAATGTTTAAGCCAAGGGATATAAAAATCAAACCCGGAACCAAAGTGACTTGGGTTAACGATGAGGTCGTCGAGCACTATGTAAACACTGACTCCCACCCCGATCATACTTATTATCCAGCTCAAAATTCCCAGGCATTGAAGACCGGGGAAAGTTATACCATTCTTTTTACAACTAATGGAATTTATCCATACCATTGCAGCGCCCATGCCTCGACCATGACCGGGAATATCTTGGTTTCAGACTAGGATTTAAACGCTTGGCTTAGCTTTACTGGTAGCTTCCCGCCCGCAACGCCTGAGCAAGAATTAAAGCAATACTATCAGGCTTGCGATGGCGGGCGGGCCTTTTTTTCGAAAAAATCTATAACTTTTTTGACTATTTCTTCGAGTGAGGTTTCGGCTTTGATCATGTAGCCTTCAGCACCTTCTTCGACGGCGCTGGCGATTTTGTCCAGCTGGTTGAGATTGGTAAAGAAAATCACGGGACTGATGGGGGATTTTTGCTGTTTGCGAAGTTCGGTGAGCATGGTCATACCATTCATTTTCGGCATCAGCATATCCAAAAGTATCAAGTCCGGATGGCTTTCTAACGCATACTTCAGACCTTCTTCACCATTGCCGCAAACTTTGACTTTGAATCCTTCGATCTCTAAAGTATCAGCCAAAACCTCGGCTAAGGCGTCTTCGTCTTCAACAATTAGTATTAATTTGTCCCCAAAAGTACTAGCCATGAAAAAATTAATTATGTATAAAGCAAATCACTATCGTCAGCAGTCAGTGAGACTCCTTCTTCTTTCGGTTTCCATTTAATGGGAAGGAGGACAGAGAAGGCGGTTCCAGGTTGTTCCGGAGTAGTATTGAATACTCCTGCGGGCATGGCTGCTGGTGATTCAAACCATATTTTTCCACCGGCGGCTTCGACGATGGCTTTGGTGATGTATAAACCCAATCCCGTACCGCCGAGTTTCAGGAGTTTAACGTTATCAGCCCGGAAGAGTTTTGTGTAAATTTTGTTCTGCGCTTCTTTCGGGATACCATAACCACTGTCTGTGATTTTAAACAAGATCATGTTGTTTTCAGCAAGGTTGGCTGTTATGAGGATGTTGCCATCTGGAGGAGTGTATTTCACAGAGTTGGTTAATAAGTTTTGGATAATCATAGTTAAAATATTCTGGTCCGCGGTCATTTCAGGCAAATTCGGATCAAACGTTTCCACGACATGGAGATTTTTAACTTTAATTTCTTCAGTTAGTTCTTCCATGACGTTTTTGCATTGTTCCAAAAAATCGAGCGGTTCTGGGATGACTGACATTTTCCCGAGTTCAACTCTGGAGGCGTTGAGTAAGGCCTTGACCAAAGCAATCATCCGTTTCGTTCCCTCGTCGATATGATCGAGGTTTTTTTTAATCACTCGTTCGTAGGGATGATTGAGCAGCTTTAGCCGCATGGCTTCGATGTGCCATTTGACGATGGTCAGGGGAGTGCGCAGCTGGTGGCTGGCCATACTCACGAATTCGGTTTTCGCCCGGTCGATTTGTTGTTCTTTGGTGATATCCTCGATCACCAGCACAGCGCCAATACTTTTGGCAGGATTGAGGGCAATCGGGCTGACAAAAACGGTCAATGATTTCTGGCCGTAAGGAATTTTTGCAGACAGAGTTTTTCGATTGGTAATCGCATCGTCAAACATTGATTTGAGATTGATTTTGTCACCGAGCTGATCGTCAATTTGTTCCACTGAATTATCAGCACTTACCCCCAGAATTTCGTTGAACATTCGGTTGCCCAAAAAAACCTTACCCTTTTCATCTAAAATCAAAAACCCGAGAGACAAACTTTCGATGGAAGCGATTAGTCGTGCCTGGGTTTTGCGAAGTTCTTGGGTCCGTTCATGGACGATTTCTTCAATTTTCGTTTTAGCTTCGACTAAATTTTTACTTTTCTCCAAAAATTCTTGAGAACTCAAACTCAAAGACCGATCGAGTAATTTCCGATCTTCGTCGAAATGGTCGTAAGTGTTACTGACCAGATCGAGTAATGATTTAACCTCCGGCGTCAGTTTTGAGACATCTTCGAAGGTTCGTTCAACTTGTCTTTTGAGGATTCGATGCATTTATGATTAGACTTCGCGAAATGTCGTGATGGTCATGGTTTGGTTGTGGAGCTGGCATTGTTTTTCCGTGGCTGCGGTGGGACAGAGTTCTCCATAAGAATAGAACCCAGTGATGGCTGAATTTTTACCAATCGCTGTGCGAACCGCTTCGATTTCTTCATCGATTCGTTCTTTCAGCACCAGTTTCCGGCCGACACAACTAATCAGGACCGCTAGTTCTGGTTCTTGTTTGCCTAGTTGTTCGACACTCATGTTGCCAGCGCCAGAAGCTCCATCGATTAAGCGTTCGAAATTTGCCTTCATTAGTGCCGCTGGTGTGCCTTCGGGCATGTCCCCGGCAAATGTCATACTTTGTTCTTTTTCATCCACTGCTAGAATCGTTCGGACAACTTCGGTCTGTTTGCCGTCATTTAAACGTAAGCGTAGAGGAAAGAGGAGGCCGGTCGAAGGCAGTCCTGCAGCTTGGTCGCCCAGATATTCTTTATAAAGTTTTAGGGCTGGCTGGCCATCCAATTCATATAGGATATTATTTTTAGCTTTGGTAATTACACGTTCTACACCAAACGCATCCCAACCTCCAAGGGACCCATAACCAATTTTGAGATTGGTTCCATAAAAGCCGACTAAAATAACCTTACCTTCCTGACCAGGTTCATTTAGTCCCAGTGAAGTTTTTTTGAAATTCGCCCCATCGCCGACCAAGCCTCCTGTCACTGATACCGTTGGCGGAAGTTTTTCATTTAGCCCATTGACTAGGGCCGTGCCGTTGACTTTCAAGCCATCGGAAAACACCATGGCGTGAACCAATCCTTCTTTCGGCAAAGTTTCTGCTAACTGGTTACCAACTTTTTTACTGTCATCGGCTTGTCCGATCACTGCTTGTTGGAACTGGAGTTGAGTTTTTTCGAATTCGATAGCACTGACCACGATAGAATTATCCGTAACTTTATCCCCTAAAATTTCACCAGCCGTGGAGCAGACGATAATGTTCGCGCTTGGGTAAAAGCTTTTGATCTGTTGAAAATTATTGGGGTCTTCGATAAGCGTCCGTTCGCCAAATGCCAAAACTAATTGGGGATTAATTCCAGCTTGAGTGGAAAGATTCTCCCAGCCTCCATCCTTCGTCCAGCGTTTTTGCTCAATTTTCATATTTTTTGTATCCTTTTTAAGGTTGATCTTTGTCTTATTATACCATAAAGTAACCCTATGTATACACCATCCCAGAAGATTTTGAAAAACTACGCCAATGTCTTAGTCAATTACGCCCTCAACGGCGGCAAGGGTATTCAGCATGGTGATGTAGTCATGCTTATTTGTCATGAATCGGCCAAACCCCTGTATTTGGAATTATACCGAGCTGTACTCAAAGCAGGTGGTCATGTTATCTCATCTTATCGACCAGATCAACATCATCCGTATAACTTTGAAAAAGAATTTTTCGTGAATGCCCAGGATCATCAGATCAAATTTTTTCCGAGCAAATACATGAAGGGGATAGTGGATGAGATTGATCATTCGATTTATGTATTAAGTGAGACAGATGTCAGGGCTCTCCACGGTGTCGATCCACAGAAAATTATGGCGAGAGGTGAATCACATAAACCATACATCGAGTGGCGCAATGCCAAAGAGCACAAAGGAAAATTTACTTGGACCCTAGCACTCTATGGGACAGAAGCCATGGCTCATGAAGCTGGGCTGAGTTTGAAAGAGTACTGGAATCAGATTATCAAAGCTTGTTTTCTCAATGAAAAAAATCCGATTGCCAAATGGAAATCGGTTGCCAATCAGTTGGAGTCTTACCGATTGAAATTGAATAAAATGAAAATTGATAAAGTGCATGTCACTGGCTCTGATGCGAATTTGTGGGTGACGATAGGTAAAACCCGGAATTGGCTGGGTGGAAGTGGCCGGAATATTCCGAGCTTTGAGATTTTTACTTCTCCAGACTGGCGAGGGACGAATGGTTGGATGCGATTCAATCAACCGCTGTATCGATATGGGAATATAGTCACTGGAATCTATCTAGAATTCAAAAACGGACTGGTGACCAAAGCGACTGCGAAAAAAAATGAAGCTCTCCTCAAACACATGATCGCTACCCCGAACGCAAATAAGCTAGGGGAATTCTCCATGACTGATCGCCGGTTTTCGAAAATTGATAAATTCATGGCCGAGACTTTGTTTGATGAAAATATCGGAGGCGAATATGGCAACTCTCACGTTGCCCTGGGCGCTTCCTACGTAGATACCTACGTAGGTAACCCAGCTAAACTTACGAAAGCTGATAAATTAAAATTGGGATACAACGAATCCACTGTGCACACTGATGTGGTTACGACTACACCTCGAACAATCACTGCGCATTGGAACAATGGCCGATCAAAGATTATCTACACCAATGGCCAATATAAATTTTAAAAAAAAGAACACCAAGCGAATTGCTCGCTTGATGCTTGCAGACTATGACGCTACTGAGGGATCACCGAAGTCGTTGCGCCAGTGCTGACCTCCTTCGAAGTGGATGCAGGCCGCTGCTCTGTTCAGTTTGTCGCGGAGTGCCTCAACGTTAGCATCAGAAGCATTGAGGTTGAGAACCCTGCCGCCGTCGACGACTAGTTCGTTGGCGTCGTTGAGTTTGGTGCCGCAATGTTCGACTTCCACACCTAGGGCTTCGGCTTCCTCGGTCCCAGTGATCTTTCCTCCCTTCTGAGAGGATTCCGGATAACCCGGGGCGGCAATGACGAGACAACCACCGACGCGATCGCTCATCTTGATTTCGACTGAATTGAGCTTGCCTGATTCCGTGCAAGCCCAGAGAATCGGAGCGAGGTCACTTTCGAGTCGCTCGAACGTGGCTTGCGCTTCCGGATCACCGAATCTGCCGTTGAATTCGACCACCGTAGGTGTCACAAGTCGTGGGAGATCTTCCATGGGTACGAGCTTCAGCGAGATATAGAGGCACCCTCGGAAAGGATGCCGCATTCGACGCATGAGTCTGATAACGTTTCGTGCATAGCCCATTACTTCTTCGTAAAGGAACTCATCCCATTCTGGGATGCTTGAAAGTCCCCACATGCCACCCGTGTTCGGTCCTGCAGGCTTGCCATCCTTGGCTGGCCAGGCGGCTTTGCAGTCACGTGCCGCTGCAAAAAATCGGATCGAGTCTTCGTGCCCGTCGCTGAGGACGAATACAGTGCACTCCGAGCCTGTCAGGTAGTCAGCGAGTCCGATCATGCGGCTGGCTTCTTTGTACTTATGATCAACCAGCATGTCCTTCAAGGCTTTTTTGCCAGTTGCCAGATCGTGTGCGACGATAACACCTTTCCCGGCAGTGGGACCTTGTGGCTTGATTACGAGCGGCAGGTCGAAGTTATCGAAGTGGGATTTGAGATCCCCGTAAGCGATATGGAAGTTCTCGTACCATCGGGTGAAGGCCTGTGGGATTTTGACATTCGTCATGATTTCGTAGGAGAACCGTTTGTCGGTTTCGAGTTTGACCGCTTCACGCGTCGGACCGAATACCCGGCAAACTCCTTCGAACTCGTTGACGATTCCTTGATCGAGTAGGTCCTCGGAACCTGGAACAGCCAAATCGATCGCGTGGTCCGATGCGAGTTGCCGCATCTTCTGGAAGTCCAGTTCCTTGAGATCGAATTTGATGCGCGAAGCATGTCGTTCAGTTCCAGGACAACCGGGCCCGGAAAAGAACACGTCGTGTCCGAACTTGTTGAGATGTCGTGCCATCTTGGCCAGCCGACCCTCAGTTCCTAGTAGCCAAATTCGCATGTCGTTTATCCTCTCACGAAACGCCGGCCGTTGATCATCCATTTGCCAGCGAGATGAATGTTGATTGCCTCTGGAAAGGCAATGTGTTCCTGTTCCAGTACCCGCGCTGCCAAAGTTTCTTCCGTGTCAGTGTCCCATACCGGACAGGTGCGCTGGACGATGATCGGACCGTCATCAGTCTTGTTGTTGACCAGATGAACTGTGCACCCGGAGACTTTCGCACCGTGTGCGAGAACGTCGCGATGAGCGTGCAGTCCTGGAAACGACGGAAGTAGAGAAGGGTGGATGTTCAAGATGTCGTTGCGAAAAGCCGCCAGCAACGGTTCTTTGACCAAGCGCATGAAGCCGGCAAGGATCACGATATTCACTTCATACTCGAGAAGTGTGCCGGCGAGTAGATTGTCGTAGTCGAGTTTTGGCATGCCTTTCGGGGAGAGGTGGAGGGTTTTGAGACCCAACCCTTTTGCCAGATCAAGCCCTGGAGCTTCAGCGACGTCTGAGATGACGATAGAGACTTTGGCATCAATGATGCCGGACTCAACTTTCCGAGCGATGTTAACCATGTTGCTCCCGCGACCAGAGATCAGAATACCCAGCCGCTTCTTATTAGCCATTTTTAAACTCCTCCGAGTTGAAAGTGAAGGGAACCAAGCCTTATAGATTACCAATTACTCGGGTATTTTACAAACGAATTTTTTAGGCATATGCTTACGTTAAGCATTAAATAAAGGAATAAAATATGCATATTCGAGGTTTACATACCGTGACTTTTACCTTAGCAATGATCGGAGCTTTGAATTGGGGACTGTATCTTTTTAACTGGGATGTCGCCCAATGGGGTCTACCGTCTGGTTTAGTTCGAACTGTTTATGCGCTGGTGGCACTATCAGCGATTTATGAAATTGCTACTCATGGTATGCGCTGTAAAGAATGTCGTGGTGAAATGAGTCACATGGGCCACGATCACTCGGCAAGTATGTAATTTTTGGGCATTTCAAAGCACTCCCCGAAAGGGGAGTTTTTTGTTATACTGCTATGAAAACCAAAACCGGGAGGAACCATGCGGATCAATGCTCAGAAGTTCGCGAAGGTGCGAGTAGAAATACTCGTCAAGCACAAAGGACACATACCGAACCCGGAAGGAGCTGCGAAGAAGGAACAGCTTTGCGATCTAGGGCTCCCTGTCACATCAGTCACGACAGGAAAGTACTTCCAAGTCGATCTTGAAAACGTGACCCTCCGCCAAGCCAAGGGGCGAGCGCCTGTTCTAGCCAGAAAGCTGCTGGCCAACCCCGTGTACGAGGAATTCATAATCCAACGGATTGAACCTTTGTAGGAGGCGTGATGGGAGAGCACTGTATGGTTAAGGACGACAAGCCGAAGAAGTGTCCGCGTTGTGGCAACGGACGGCCCTGGTATCGAATAGTATTGGGGTTATACGTCTGTGACAATTGCGGACGAATAGGCACAAGTCGACAATACCACTAAGAGCAATGGCTTGGTGGTTTTTTTTGTGCTAATATCTGGAAGTAACAATAATATTAGAGTTTCGCTAAAATAAAATGCCTAGAAAAGTCCCTACAAAGATACAAAATAGGATTTTAGATACACCATTAAGACCATCATCTACTATGAAAAAAGGAACCAAGGTTTTACTAACTATGTTAGTGGTTGCTGCGTTAGCTTTGGGTTTTGGATTTTATATTTTAAATCAAAGAGTCGAACCGCTGCAAGTGGAGCAAGATAATACCCAAACTCTAAATTCGCCTACAACACCTCCACCAACTCCTCCAGTACAGGAGGAAGAAGCGCCTGCAGTTTCTACCACAGGTTGGAAAGTTTACGAGAATGAGAAGCACGTTTTCAGTCTTCGACACCCGACCAATTTACAAGCCGGAGCTATTTCTGATAATTCTGTACTTGGAACCTTTCAAGCACCAGTTCATGGTTTCCATGTCGGACCATTAGTGCTCGTAGTTTTGAAAGACGCGACAATCAAAAAAGACGCGCAAGATTATTTCAACGGCGTTTACACAGCTGCCAGTAACCCACAACCGGCCCAACAGGGGATAGAAGTTGCGGTAGAGTGCAAACTCGAGACAGTGACAAATCCTGATGTCGTAAGCGTGAGAGCTGTTTCGTGTAATGGTGAAGGCGGTCCTGCGAAGTATGCATATATCGCTGGAGCAAACTATGATGTATTCGTTGACGGTTATTCGAAAGGTTACGGTGGAGCAAATTATGGCGAGCTCACAGCCGCTACAGATTTTGTCGGGATTCTCTCAACTTTCAAATTCTCAAAAGCTGAAGCTAGCTCTTCTGTTCAAGCGGCGAGTATAACGACCACGACTACAACCACTACTCCACCGCCACCAGCGATTCAGAGTTTTACCATCACAGCTGATGATGTGGCTTCTAATCCTGGTGAAATTACCGTAACGAAAGATGCGATAGTACAAGTTACTTTCAAAGTTCATGAGAGTATGAGCTCGGGATTGGATTTCAGAAGCTCGGTAGTGAATTCAGGTCTTGTCGCTCCAGGCAACAGCAAAACGATCTCGTTTAAAGCAGATCAATCGTTTGTGTTTACTCCGTATTCGGTTGCAAACCAATCATCTAAAAACTATAGTATAAAAGTCACCGTACAGTAATCTAGCTTAGTTTCTCTATTCGCTTAAGGGTGGTCGATAGGTCAATGCCTTTGCCCAGCACAGGCTTGAACAGATCACCTTTTTTGTTTAATCGAGTAAAAATATTTTTGATATGAAAATCTGTGGGCTTCAATCCTTTTTTGACTTCCCTCCATTCTAAGGGAGTAGCCACAGGAGCACCAGGCTTCGGGCGCAAGCTATAAGGAGCTGCTAATGTTTGTCCTTTACGATTCTGTAAATAATCCAAATAGATTTTCTTCTTTCGGTTAGCTGGCCTTCGCTCCAAACTGGTAATGTCCGGTAGTTTTTTATTTACGAGGGCTGCGATTAGTTGGATGAAGTGTTTTGCTTGTTCATAAGAATATTTCGCACCCAGTGGAATATAGATATGAAGTCCAGTGGCTCCTGACGTTTTGCAATAATTGAGGACTTTTAACTTTTCTAAAATATTATGCGTGGCCTGTGCGACCTCGATAACTTTGTCGAACCCAATTTCTTCCGGGTCTAAATCTAGCACTGCATAATCCGGTTTTTCTAAATGTTTGGTTGTAGAAAACCAGGGATTGATTTCGATGCAACCCAAATTGGCCATGTAAAGTAAGGTTTCTTTATCATTGCAGACCAGATAATTAATATCGGAATCTGTGGACTCTGAAAACACCTTTTGGGTTTTAACCCAAGCCGGTGGCATGTGGTCTACGTCTTTTTGAAAAAAACTTCCTCCATTAATTCCATTTGGATGACGATTTAGGGACTCTGGTCGGTCTTTGAGGTAGGGGAGGATGTAAGGAGATATTTTTTCATAATAATTAATCACATCACCCTTAGTAATTTTTTCTTTTGGCCAAAAAATTTTCTTAAGATTGGATAATTTTACTTCTTTTTTCATATTGGTCTTTCTCGTTTTACTTCTTTTGGACTTTTATCTGGTCGAATCCCGAGGAAAATCGGTTGTCGCATGTGCCCATCAGAGGTCCATTCACTGAAAGTAATCTCACAGACTAATTTGGGTTTGACCCAGGTTACCGGGGTATTGGTTTTGGGAGCTACATCAAAAGGGGATCGCTTCTGCACTATCGGTTTCAGCTTATTGTAAATCAGATTTAAACTTTCTTCATTAAAGCCACCACCAGTATGACCGATATAAACTAATTTGTCTCTGTTATAAACTCCTAAAACTAGAGCTCCGAATTTTTTGCGACCACCCCGGGGTTCGGTAAAGCCAGCTATAACAGCTTCTTGCTGCATGTGAACCTTGATTTTTTGCCATTCTAGGGTTCGTTTTCCAGGTCGATAGGGACTTGAAGCTTCTTTGGCTATGATTCCTTCCAACCCACTTTTCTTCGCAATTTTGAAAAAATTAATCCCGTTTTTTTCTATGTGATCCGAGTACTTAATTAGCTTATTTTTGGGCAAAATTTTCTTCAAAATTTTTTTTCGTTCCAGGAGGGGAGTGGTCATCAGATTTTTACCATTCAAGCTTAAAATGTCAAAGACGTAATAGGTTAGTTGTCCCTCCCCTGTTTCCTGAAAATTTTGAAGCAGCTGGAAATGCGATTTGCCGCGTTTGTCGAGGACGACAACTTCACCGTCAAAAATTGCCTGGAGTTTGAGTTTTTGCAAAGCTTGGACAATTGGCTGAAACTTTTCGTTAAAATTTAAAAAATTTCTGGAATAAAGCCGAACTTCGGAGCGATTAATATCAGCAACTGCACGGAAGCCATCCCATTTGATCTCAAAAATCCACCCCTCACGATTGAAGGGTTCTTTGACTAAAGTTGCTAGCATGGGTTTGATATATCGCATAAATGCGTTAATCGTTATTCGTCGGCGCTGCGCGTATCGTCTTACGTTAACCGATACGCGTGGCGCTGCCGATAAACTTAAGACGCTTTTTCTTATTGCTTTTCCAGATTCTATCGCCTTTAGATATCTGCGTCATAGATTTCCCAGTTAGTGCTGACCTAGCTTTCTTTGTCACATCAACATTTTTGACATACTGATCTTTTTCTTTGATCAGGAGCCAAGAATTTTTGGCTCCGCCAAATTTAGTTTTGATCAATGCAAATCCGCCCTGAAGTTTTTTGCCATTCAATATAAATTTCAATTCTCCTTTTTTCAGCCCGGCTTTGATCAATTTTTCGCTTTCTGCTAATGAATCCGCTCCAAGCGCTAAATAATTCCCAAAATCCCAAACCATGACGGTCCCAGCGCCATAATTCCCTTCTGGAATCGTGCCTTCAAATTTCATATAGTCGACCGGATGATCCTCGACCATCATAGCCAATCTTTTATCCTCTACTCTTAAAGCTGGACCTTTCGGTACGGCCCAACTCAAAAGTACGCCTCGGTGCTCGAGCCGAAAATCATAATGCAGCCGAGTTGCTTCGTGTTTTTGGATTACAAAGTGTAAAGCCTTTGCTGTTTTAACAGCTCTACCTTTTGGTTCCGGTGTCTCGTTAAATTTTCGTTTTTTGTGATAAGTTTTTAAACTCATGCCATTATTGTAACTGACCCTAGACAAGGTTTCAATCTGGTACTAGACTTTTATAAGGAATCAGTCCAAAAGGAGGAATACCATGGCTGATTGGACACATGTACTCGAGTCGGCGTTTCCTAATACCCATCTCGATGACATCGAAATCTCGCGTGACAAAGTCGTAGAAGCTATTCGTCCTTTTCAGCGACGCGGCCAAAATTCGAGGACTATTCTTCCCAGCATAGTCCCCGGCGCTTTTGTTATTTTTGCGAAGCAAAAATAACTCCGATCCGTAGCGTCGGAGTATTCTGGTTTTTAACCATTAATATACGATCGTGAACAAATGGTTAATTTTTGGACGTGGCAAGAAAGACAAATTGCCCTCATTTTGTAGCCTTTCATATTACAAATTATCTTACCTATATATTATAAATTAGTGGTTGAAAGTCCAAAAGAATAGCCAGTGGGCAGAAAAGTGCCCAGCTGGCTTGTGGTTGGGGTCTCATAGGCCCCCTAATTCATTCGCAGCGCTGGCTGACTCGGGATTGTGTCTTCCTCTTCGTCAGCCAGTTGGCTAATGGCGGTGTCGAAGTCCTGGCCCTCATGCTCGGTGGTGCAGGTCAGAACTGGGATGTCCTTAGTCGCAGGATCGAGTTTGAGCATAGTCAGGAGCTGGAAACCGTCGAGGTGCTCGATGCGGGTGCAGAGGATGACGAGACTCGGTAGCTGTTTTTTGATCTGCGAATAGGCATGTTCATCGGTTTCCACGAACACCATGTCGTAGCGACCGGCTTCCAGAATGGGCTCAACCATTCCAAGCACTTCGGTGTTGCCGTTGACGATCACGACTTTTTGCACGGCTGCCGCGCGACTGACGCTGGGAGTGTCGACCATGAGTGCCTCCGTGAATGACCTCGGGTGAGGTCTTGTAGGTTTCAGTATAGCCTACTTGCCTAATCGGTGGAAGTTTTCATAGACGTCGCGGAGACGCTTATTTGTAAGGTGAGTATAAATTTGTGTGGTAGAAATAGACGAGTGGCCAAGTAATTCTTGAACCGAGCGCAGGTCAGCGCCATTGGTTAGCAAATCTGTCGCAAAGGAATGTCTTAAAGTATGTGGTGTAATTTTTTTCGTAATACCAGCGAGTTTCGCATATTTTTTTATAATTCGCTGGATCGATCTGGGTGTTAAGCCAGTCCGCCAGCTGGCGGATTCGGACATTGACTCCATTTGTTTATCCACTGATTCTTTGGCATCATGGCGGATAAACAAGGCTTTTGAGTTATCTTTTCTTTCTTTTAGGTATTGATTCAGTGATTCGATGGCCTTGTGAGAGAGAAAGACCAGACGCATTTTGTCGCCTTTGCCGCGGACGGCAAACTCCCCCCTTTTCAGGTTCAAACCGTCTTTCTTAATGCTGACTAGCTCGGAAATTCGAAGACCGGTGGAAAAAAGCATTTCCAAAATTGCGCGGTCGCGTAGGCGAGTGAGTTTGCTTTTTTCTTCATCTGTAGATTTGATGAGCCGCTCGACGTCATCGATATCCAGAAATTCCACAGTACGGCCTGGTGTTTTAGGTAACTCAATTTTTTCGGCAGTTAAAGATTTTACATCACGTCTGGCTAAATATTTCAAAAAACTGCGTAGGGCAATGAGATGATAATTTTGGGTAATGATTTTTAGATTCTTATCTTTGGCAGTCATCCGGTTTAAAAAAAGTCGAAATGATCGAACTAATTCTAAATCTACATCTTCAGGATCATTTACACCGCGCGATGCGCAAAAATCTACGAAGCGCTTCAGATAATGATCGTAATTACGCAAAGTTAATTTCGATCGATTGCGTTCGATTTCTAAATATTCCAGGAATTGTTGGTAATATCTTTGGAGTTTTGATTTGGTTTCTGGCATAAAGTAGATGTTCGCACATCACGAAAAACTCAATATTGTACGACATAAGTATAACAGAAAAATAGTAATAAAAAAACGTCCGAAGAATCCAGGCTAGGAATTTTTCAGACGCAGATCCGTTATTGACCGAAGGCGTTGAAGGTCTTAAGTGCCTGTACTACTGCTCCCTGTAAACGTGTCAGGGTTGCCGAAGGCACTATGAGGTTTAGTTCTCCGAACGAATTGAGAACAGAGTCAGTAAACCCCTCTTCCGCATAGGCAGCGAATTCCTCAGTCAGCAGTTCAAAGTTCTCGACATTGAGTCCGATACGACCTAGGCGCTCTTTGATAGCAGCCTGCTCGGCCGGCAACATGGTTTTCCATATTTCGGCTACGGCCTGACGGAACCGCGGCTCTTGGAAAACCACTGCATGATTCAGCTCGTGGAGAATGACCGACTTCGGATCCAGATCGCGGAAAAAATTGAGTGGCTGGACCATGACTATCGACGCCGGCTTCAGGACTTCGTACTGACCACTGATCTCTTTGATCAAACCGAAGCGTTCGAGGTCAGAGAGAAACGACCTTTCTGCTCGACTCATAGAGACCTGGAGTGTCCTTCCTGCCGCGAGGTAAGCATTGAACGCTTTCATGGTATGCGCAAGATCGTAGGTGACTCCAGCGGCTTGTCCTCGAGCGCCCCATATAACGAGTACGGCGTAGAGGACATCCTTTTCGTCCAGCTTGCCATCATGGTTGTAGTCGTCGAGCTGGTTGATGACGCCGTCCCCCAGACCCTTGAGTTGGGTAGTTTGGAGATCGCTCCAGAGCAATACCCGGCCCAGGTAATCCAGCATCGTACTGAAAGAGGATACTTGAAAGTAGTAGATTTGGTAGCGGCCCCCGACCTTGTAAACGTCGTAGGTTTCGGTGTTGGTCGGCATCTCGGCGCCGATTCGTGATAAGTCCTCTATGTTGGTAATCGTCCGGGGTTGAATGAGCTGTGCGTGCGCAGTACCCACAGCAGTCGTTAGCAGTACAAGCAGGACCAGCTTTTTCACGGTGACTCCTCCTCTGTTCTGAGCCGTAAGCATAGCTTATTTTGTTTTGAAAAGCTATCTGTCTAGGTTCAGATAGATATCCGACAGTTAGTTAGTTTGTAATGCAACGTAATCTTTAGTGGCTAAAGTTTCAGTTTGATACTTTTTTAAATACTGAATCGGTGTTAAGTAGTTGAGCGATTGATGTGGTCTTTGGTGATTGTACTGATGTTCCCAAGCCTTAAGCCTTGGAAGCAATTGGCCCAAAGTATTATGCATGTTACCTTGCTGATAAAACTCAAGCTCATCAGTTAAGTGTGAGCGTTCGACGTAGCTGTTCTGCTGGGGACTGTGTGCCTCGATGTAATAATGGGTGTTTCCAAGCTTCTGGCACAAACGGTCAAAATGTTTGTTAAATTCTGAACCATTGTCTGTTTGAATATTCTCGATCTTAAAGGGGAAACTTCTAACACAGTGCCTTAAGAACTTTGCAGCCATGACAGATGATAAATGTGTACTCACCCAAAGCACTCGAACTTTGGTTAAAACATCAATAGCCGTGAACTGGTAGATCTTTACTCCCTGAAAGGTTCTCAGATGCTTAGTATCAATTTGGATTAGTTTTCCTGGCATATTTACGACTAACTCCCTTGGAAATCGCTTCTTGGGGTGCTTAGCTGCTTTAATTTTCTTTCTAGATACTTTGGGATTAATTAAATCTTTCTTTTTTAATATCCTACCGACAGTTGATGAACTAATTTTCGTTGAGAGCAAATGAACGATTTTGTATTTAGAGTAATACGGGAAAGCTTTTCTGAGTTTGACTACTTCATCTTGGACTGGCAAAGGCGTGCTCGTAGTTCTTAAATGTTTAGGTCTATGCGATCGATCCTCCAAGCCTTTGATGCCTTGAAGCTTGAACCGATCAAGCCAGATATCCAATGTCTCTCGGTTCATTCCAAAATACCTAGCTGTTAAGCTTTTGTTCTTGCCATGAGCTCTATACCAGTCAATGACTTTAATTCGATGTTTGGCTTTGGAGCTTAGACTAGTTGCTAATCTTGCAATCTTACTTGCTCCAGGAAGGATATATCCATATGTTGTCATAGTCCTACCAGAGTATCTGCCCCTCATAATTTCTTCCAGTCAATTGCAGGGTATCATATGAACCAGGACACTATCTTGTCAAAACAAACTGATTATGTTAGAATCAATGAGAATTAATCCACGGTTAGCTAATCTCTGGCTGACTCGTGCAGAAAGGAACTAGATGTTAACTCCTAAAGAGAAAGAGCAAATTATTAAGAAATTCCAGGTTCACAAAGACGACACTGGGAGTCCAGAAGTACAGGTTGCGATTTTGACTCGAGAAATTGAAAAAGTTTCCGAGCATCTCAATGAGCACAAAAAAGACAACCACTCTCGTCGAGGTCTTCTGAAAATGGTCGGCAATCGTCGTAGACTGCTTCGCTATTTGAAAGTCGAAGATGAAAAGCGCTGGGATAAGCTGACGGACAAGCTCAAGTTAAACAAGTAGTTGTCTTCTACGAAATACGAAATTGCGAAACTACCTGCCCGACATGCCGTCATGGCAGGCGGGCGAACAGTTCGTAATTCGAGAATTCGTACTTTCGTAGAAGTAATAATAATTAATTCCGTAGAGTGCTGATAGCAAAGAGGCTGTATTAGTTGGCCAAATATTGACCAACTGTTACAACTTCTGTGCTTTGCACAAATGCGGAAACAAAAAGGGTATACATGGGTATAGGAAAAGTAGAAAGTGATATCTCAGGGAAGAAACTTTCTCTGGAGACTGGTGTTTTGGCGAAACAAGCCAATGGTTCGGTGCTCGCAAAATTGGGCGATACTGTCGTACTGGCTACAGCAGTCATGGGAAAAATTAAGGACGGAATGGATTATTTCCCGCTGATGGTTGATTACGAGGAAAGATTGTACGCTGCTGGTAAAATTAAAGGCTCGAGATTTATAAAAAGAGAAGGGCGCGCGACTGACGAAGCGATTTTGTCAGGCCGCCTCATCGACCGTTCTATCCGTCCCCTCTTTCCAGATGGCATGCGGAATGAAGTGCAAGTCGTCGCAACGATATTGTCAGTAGATGAAATTAATGACCCAGATATTCTAGCTATCAACGCAGCTTCTACTGCTTTATCTATTTCAAACATCCCGTTTGAAGGGCCGATAGCTGCAGTCCGTGTTGGACGAGTAAATAATGAGTTTGTAATCAACCCGTCTTACGACGAACGTAAGAATGGGGATTTGGATTTGGTAGTCTCTGGAACTGGAGAGCACATCATGATGGTGGAAGCTGGCGCCGGACAAGTGACGGAAGAAGATATGACCGAGGCTTTGAAGTTCGCTATGCCACATCTTAAGGCTCTGATTGATTTACAAAACAATTTGCAGAAACAAGTGGGTGAAGCGAAAGCCGAAGTTGTTTTGCTAGCTGTCGATGCAGGGGTTATGAAAAAAGTAGAAGGCTACACTGAAAAAATCGAAACCGCACTTTATGGCACCTTTCCCAAAGAACAACGCGAAACAAACCTGGACACTGTCCGAGAACAAATTGAAAAAGAAGTAGCCGAAGCATTTGCCGGGAATACTGAACTTGATGCGGCGAAACATATTTTGTTAGCCTTCGAAAAGTTATTGAAAAAAATTATCCGTAAAAATATTCTCGATCATGAAAAACGGGTCGATATGCGCCCCTTAAATAAAACTCGGGAAGTCTCGGCTCAAGTCGGAGTCCTTCCTCGAACTCATGGCTCTGCCCTGTTTAATCGTGGCGAGACTCAAGTCCTGACTACTGTGACCCTCGGTTCAGCAGGCGATGCCCAGATTCTAGACGGGATGGAAGATTTCAATGCAGAGGGTACGACCAAACGTTATATTCATCATTACAATTTCCCAGGTTTTTCTGTGGGAGAAGTTGCTCCCATCCGTGGCCCTGGCCGACGTGAAGTCGGACATGGTGCTTTAGCTGAACGAGCCGTCGAAGTCGTGATACCGGAAAAAGAAAAGTTCCCCTACACCTTGCGATTAGTATCCGAAGTTTTGTCATCCAATGGCTCGACCTCTATGGCCTCGACATGTGGGTCGACCTTGGCGCTGATGGATGCTGGAGTCCCGATCGAAGCAATTATTGGCGGTGTAGCCATGGGTTTGGTTTTGGATAAAGAATCAGGCAACTTTAAAGTCCTGACTGATATCCAGGGTATCGAAGATGCCAACGGTGATATGGATTTTAAAGTCACTGGATCAGAAAAAGGAATTACCGCACTGCAAATGGACATCAAAGCCAAAGGCTTAACCGTGGAGATCATGGAGAAAGCCTTAATCCAGGCCAAAGAAGGCCGGATGCATATTATATCTGTGATGAAGAGCGCTATCGCTGAACCAAGGACAGAAATGTCACCACTGGCTCCACGAATCGTGACTATGCAGATTAATCCAGATAAAATTCGCGATGTCATCGGTACTGGCGGCAAAATCATCAACAAAATCATTGCTGAAACTGGAGTGAAGATTGATATTGAAGATTCTGGATTAGTTATGGTTGCATCTAATGACGCAGAAGGAATGAAAAAAGCTCTGAAATGGATTGAGGATCTCACTCGGGAAATTAAAGTTGGTGAAGTTTTTAAAGGCAAGGTTTCCAGGATCATGGATTTCGGCGCTTTCGTCGAACTCGTGCCGGGTCATGAAGGTTTGGTGCATATTTCAGAATTGGAATGGCATCGAGTAGGCCGAGTGGAAGATGTGGTCAATGTCGGGGATGAAATTGAAGTTAAAGTTATCGAAATTGATCACATGGGCAGAGTTAATCTTTCACGGAAAATTTTATTGTCGAAACCAGAAGGCGGAACATTTGACGATCGCCCAAGACCTCCAAGAGATAATGGTCATGGGGGTCCGAGACATAACGGTGGCGGTAGACACCTCGCCAGGCACTAAAAGTTCTTAAATGGACATCAAATTATTTTTCTTTATACTAGCCTCAATCTTCGGATTGGGGTTTAGTATTCCCTATTTTGTAGATATTTTTAAAAAGCGAACCCAGCCCCATCTTTATACATGGCTGATTTGGGCAATCACCCAGTACACTGCGGCATTCGCATCTCTTGCTGGCGGAGGTGGTTGGGGAGCTGGCGGAATGTTTATGGCCGCGACTGTAAACACTCTAGTTTTTTTACTTGCTCTCAAGTACGGCACGAAAAATATTACCAAAAGCGATACAATTATTTTAATTGGAGCACTAGCAGCGATAGTCGTCTGGTGGCAACTTGATCAGCCACTGATTGCAGTGATCATGGTTACCGTTATCGATTTTGTCGGTTACTTCCCCACGTATAGAAAATCCTGGCAAGAACCATGGAGCGAAACCGTAAAATCATGGATTGGATTTTTCATCGCGATGTGTTTTGCGCTTCTTTCGTTACAAGCTTACAATGCTTTAACTTTACCCTACGTGCTAATGGTTATAGTAAGCAATCTGACGGTCGCCGTAATTTGTCTGATCCGCCGCCAAAAAATCCCCAAGCCAATTTCTACACGCTGATTATTTGTCAGCCATTTGACAATAAAAATCTTGACAATAATCCTTAAGCAATAATATACTTTAAAAATTCTACCCTATTTTATCCAAATGTATAAAATAGGTAGCAATTTATATGACATATTTCAAAATAAATAAAGCCATTTCGCAAGCTATTCCCGAAGATAAGCAGTCAGTTTTCACTCCTGCTCAAATTGAGAAGATGAAAACAATTAGGAATATTGTCCTTGCGTCAGTCGCGATTACTGGGATTGTCGCAGTCGCGGTTGTTGCTCCAAATTTATTCTCAGCGGTTGGTCGATTAAATAAGAATAAATATCCTGGAAAAAAGTGGACGAAAAAAGAAAAAGCCGATCAAATTACCAGATCATTTTTCTATTTGAAAAAATCTGGACTAGTTAAATTTAAAAAAACAAACAAGGAAATTTTTGCATTTATAACTGATGAAGGAAAAAAGCGAGCACAAAAAATTAATATCGCGACGGCAGAAATCGAAAAACAAAAATTTTGGGATGGTAAATGGTGGCAAGTAGCAGCTGATATTCCCACCAAGCAGTATAGACAAAGTGCTGATTTATTACGAAGAAAATTGAAGGAGTTAGGTTTCTACCCATTACAGAGAACTTTGTGGTTTTATCCTTATGATCCCCGTAAGGTAGTAGAATATGTGGCCAGTTATTATTACATATCGCGATATGTGACTTTGATGGAGATAAATCGCATGGATATTGAAGACGAAAAGGTTTTGAAGAATTTTTTCAAGAAGAAAAATTTAATTTAAGAAAATTGCTACTCATTTTTTACATTTGTATAAAATAGGTAGCAATTCTTCAAATTGACAAACCCGAGCTTTGGGTTTATATTAATAAAAGCGGCGGATTGAGCCGTTTTATTTATTATATGTGGAACGCTGGAAACAATTATTCGCAAGAGGAACTGGAAGTTGTAAAAGAACTGGAGCAGGAGTTATTTAAATATAACCTCGGTTTTCGTGCCATGTGGCATGATAATTTTGAAGAGTATTTTAAAGGAACCTTGGATGAGGAATATTGGAATCAGAGAGAGCAGCAACGGTCTAAAGAGTTAGAAGAAATTGTTAGGAAAAAAATGATTGAGGACTTTGAGTATCTTAAATTTCGGCGAGAAATGGCTTTAATTGAGGATGAGTTATTTTCAGACCATAATTTTTCATTAGAATCAGAAATGCGGTTTCAAGAACGACGCGAGAAATGGAAAGATGATAAGTTATACAAAATCGCTAAAGTTTGGAGCATTGACATGCTAAAAAGGAGCTGTGATTTGTATGAGAGGCACAAGTTTATTCATTTATTTAGAATCTTAAAAAATTGCAATTATGTAGCGTCCAAAATTGTTTATGCCTCGAACGATTATGATTTTGAAGATGTAATTGAAAATTTTAATGATTTGGCTTGGAATATTTCATGGGTCGGCTATACACTATCTTTAACTTTTTTGAATCGATGTTTAGAATCCTTATCAAAGTTAGAGAATGAAAATAAAATTATTTTTAACTTTGGTGAATATATATCAACCGGGCTTCAGATTAAACGAGAGCTTATGGATCGATTAGAGACGCTTCATCAAAAAGCATTAAAAATTTATGGACAAACTTGATGATTTAGAATAATTTTACTCTATTTTTTACATTTGTATAAAATAGGTAGCAATTTAATTATTGCTTGCCAGTAAATTGCTATAGCAATATAATAAAAGAAGCAATTAATCTTAAAGAAAAAACATGAAACTATTTCGTATTTTGTCTCTGTTTGGCCTTTTTGCATTAGCTTTTAACATTAACTTGGCTTCTGCTAACCATGCTTGGGGTGGCTACCATTGGGCCAGAACTTCCAATCCTTTTACGCTTAAACTAGGCGATAATCTTAGCACTAGCTGGGACAGCTATTTGAATGTAGCTTCAGCCGATTGGAGTCAGTCTACAGTTTTGGACACCACAGTGGTTCCGGGCAGTGCCAATCCAAAAAACTGTAAGGCTGTGTCTGGTCAGGTGCAAGTTTGTAACAGCCGATACGGCAACAACGGCTGGCTCGGCATTGCTTCAATTTGGATTTCTGGATCTCATATTACTGCCGGCACCGTGAAAATGAATGATACTTATTTCAACACTTCTCGATACAACACTCCTGCCTGGAAACAATTTGTGGTCTGCCAGGAAGTCGGTCATACATTTGGGTTGGATCACCAAGATGAGAATTTTGATAACCCAAATATGAATACTTGCATGGACTACACTAGCAACCCTTCGACAAACCAACATCCAAATGCCCATGATTATGAAGAGCTGGAATTAATTTATGCGCATCTGGACAGCACTACAACTATCGGTTCATCCATACTTAATTCTAGAGGACAAGAATTCGGCGAAGAAGCTTCGGACTGGGGTCGTTCGATCCGAACCTCATCGGATGGCAAGCCGTCTCTGTTCGTCAAAGATTTAGGCAACGGTAACGCAGTCATCACCCATATCATTTGGGCTCAATGACGCTCGGGCAGGTTGTAAAATTATCGGCCATAAAATTCTGCTGAATTTTTGGCCTACGCGCTCGGTCCGTCGACCTGCGCGAGTTAATTTTACAACTATCCTCACTATAAAAATTATAGAGCATCCCGGCTTAGCCCGGGGTGTTTTTGTTTCCCAATTTTTCACATATGTGCCGAAATGGGAAAATTATCGCAGTTGGACATATTTAGTCCGATCGTACTTTTATGTACCCCATGCTATTAAACGTTAAGGGTAATTGCTATAATTGATTGAGAAAGGACATATATGGTAGAAAGAATTGAAAAAATTAGAATTCCGGATGATGATATCCCGGGTTGGTTAAATTTGCTCATGGAGATGGGTTTGGACCAAAGAGAGATTGATCATATATTGAGAGAGTTAAATAAAACTTATGCAGAACAATTAGATAAAAATTGGACTAAATCACCCGAATCTATTTACAAAATCATTGAAGAAGAACGTGGAATATCCTTGACTGAGGATGAGAAGTTACAAGTCAGACAAGCCTTTGGTGATAGCTGGGCAGAGACTTTAGACCAAATGAGAAGAGATGGAAAAACTCTCGAAGATTTAATAAAAGGTGGTAAAGAGGAAGAATAATCCAATTAATGTTTACTATTACGAAAAAAGATAGCAAGACAAAAGCCAGGACTGGAGTGTTGCAAACTGCTCATGGGCAAGTGCACACGCCAGTGTTTTTACCTATCGGAACGAAAGGGGCTATCAAATCCATTGCTGCCGAAGAATTAAAATTTTGGGGAGCAGAAATGATTTTGGCCAACACTTATCATCTATGGCAGCGGCCTGGAGATAGTTTGATTGCGAAAGCCGGCGGTTTACACAAATTCATGAATTGGAAGGGAGCGATATTTACCGACTCTGGTGGGTTCCAAGTTTTTTCATTGGCAAAAATGGTAAAAGTTACGGATCAAGGAGTGAAGTTTCAATCTGATTTGGACGGAACGTCTTTTGTGCTGACGCCTGAGTTATCAGTTCAGATACAACTTAATTTAGGCTCTGATATCGCTTTAGTTCTGGATGAATTTCCAGAAGCAGAAGCACCTAAGTCGACAGTGAAAGCGATGGTAAGAAGAACCACAGAGTGGGCGAAGCGCGCTGTAGCTGAGCACAAAAAATTATTAAATGGCTCCAGTAATCCAGGTCAGCAACAATGGGGTATAGTCCAGGGTGCTATTTTCAAAGATTTAAGAAAACAATCAGCAGAAGAAATCCAAAGTTTAGAATTTCCAGGATACTGTATTGGCGGTGTGGCCAATGGAGGCGAGTCAGCGGAGCTTATGTATCAAGCCGTGGATTTGGCCATACCGCATTTGGAAGAAGAAAAACCCAAACATCTTTTGGGAGTCGGGACACCGGAACAAATAGTCCAAGCAGTAGCACTTGGCTGTGATAGTTTTGATTGCGTCATTCCGACGCGTGAAGCTCGTCACGGAAAATTTTATGTGAATCTCAAACCTCAAGACGGTGATGGCTACATCACCATGAATCTGTATCATGAGAAATTTAAAGAAGATTTTACTCCGATTGATAATGCTTGCAACTGTTATGGCTGCCAAAATTACACCCGCGCCTATATTCGACATTTATTTATGTCCGAAGAACCGCTCGGCATCAGACTCGCCACTATGCACAACTTACGTTTTTATCTCAACCTCATGGCGCGCATCCGTGAGAGTATTGAAACCGAAAAGTTCCCCGCACTTTTAAAAGTATACAAAGAAAGAAAAGTTTAATTAACCACTTACCCCACGATCGTATGCGAAGTGGTTAATTTTTGACATGCGAGTTTTTTGTTTCTAGAATCATATCGGTATGAGGAGGTGTGGGGTCATGAAACAAAAAGCGAAACGGAGGTCGTGGCTGGTGCTTCTATTTGCTGTCATCGCGGTGTTTCTGTCACTCCAGGGAGCGACAGTTTCTGGAACCCAGAAAAAATCTCAAGGACCCCGGGTCAGTAATCGCATCGGCTGCTTCCGTGATCAGAAAGAGCTTCAAGTTTTTCTCGAGAAGGAAAAGCAAACCACTGTCCGCGTCAACGAAGCCAACCACTACGCGATTTGGCTGGTGGGCAAGACCAAACACAAGAATCCTGTTTTGATCTTTCATCGCCTCAACTTCGAGAAGACGACGCGTTGTAAAGAACAAAAGGGCTCTTATCTCTATGTAAGGACAAACGAATACGACATTTTCGACTTTGAACGAAAACTGTCCGTCCCCTAGGTAACCTTTTCTGCTGAGGGGACTTTTTTTTGGCTGAAATCTGTGCTAGTATGAATGAAAGAAAGGGCGGCGCAGCCAGGTATTGTCAGACAATGCCATCCAGCGACGCATAAAATAACATGAAGCAACAACATGATTTGATGGAGAAGATAATCTCGCTTAGTAAAAGGCGAGGTTTTATATTTCCCGGTTCAGAAATTTACGGCGGTTTGGCGAATAGTTATGATTATGGACCCTTGGGCGCTGAACTGTTCAACAACATCAGAAACCTTTGGTGGAAGAAAATAGTTCAAGAACGACCCGATATGGTCGGGATCCGCGGTCCGATTATTATGAATGCCAAAGTATGGGAAGCGTCAGGCCATGTCAAAAATTTCACTGATCCTTTAGTGGAATGTAAAATTTGTCATACCCGCATGCGTGCGGATAAAGCGAAAGATATCGAAGAGCATGAACGAACCCATGACGGCAAGAAAGTCGAATGGACTGAACCCAAAAATTTCAATCTCTTATTTAAAACCTTTATTGGAACCACTGAAGATAACAAATCCACGGTTTATCTAAGAGGCGAAACTGCTCAAACTATGTTTACTGATTTTAAGTTGGTCATGGAAACCATGCGACGCAAGCTACCATTTGGTATTGCCCAGATTGGTCGTTCTTTTCGCAATGAAATAACTACGGGTAATTTAACCTTTCGAATGAAAGAATTTACAATTGCCGAGCTCGAATATTTTGTGAAACCGGGTGAAGATGATGCCTCATTTGAGGATTGGTTAAATTATCAACAAGATTTTTTTATTAAAGATCTCGGTTTGAAAGCAGAGAACATCAAAAAAGTTGAATTACCGAAGGATGAGTTGGCTCATTATTCGAAACGAACCGTTGATACTTATTATCAGTTTCCGTTCGGCTGGGATGAAATTGCGGGGATTGCAAACAGAACCGATTATGATTTAAAAAATCACATCGAACTTTCGGGTGCCAATCTTCGAGTCAAAGACGAAAAGTCTAACGAAGAATTTATTCCTTATGTCGTCGAACCAACATTTGGGATGGATCGCATTATGCTAGCTGTCTTAGTTGATGCTTACTCTGAATCCGAAGCCAGGTCTGGGAAAGAAGATGCTGTGCATGAGATGGAAGTCACTTTGAAATTACCAAAAGTTTTAGCGCCAATTAAAATTGCTATCTTGCCCTTATCTAAGAAAGAACCGTTGACCCGCCAAGCTGAAGAAATTTTACACAGCTTGAACAAGAACTGGATGTGCCAGTACGACGAAACTGGATCTATTGGCAAAAGATATCGTCGACAAGACGAGATAGGCACGCCATACTGTATTACTGTGGACTTCGATACTGAAAAAGATCAGTCAGTGACAGTTCGAGATCGTGACACGATGGAGCAAGATCGAGTAAAGGTCAGTGAATTGCTTGATTATTTCAAAAATAAGTTGCAAGATTGTTAAGTTAACATGTCTATACATTCAGTCTACGAGAAAAAAATTCTAAAAAATGGGTTAACGGTTCTCATGGTCCCGATCGAAGATGCGTCTTCAATCACAATGTCGATATTCGTCAAAGCCGGAAGTCGTTACGAAGAAAAACCAATCAACGGCATTTCCCACTTTTTGGAACATTTACATTTCAAAGGCACGAAAAAATATCCGACAGCGAAAAAATTATCCGAAACCATAGATGGCATTGGCGGCGAATTTAACGCCAATACTGGAAAAGAGCACACCCAATATTTTATCCGGTCGGCATATGAGCATCTGCCTCTAGTTTTCGGGGTGCTGACAGATATGTTGCAGAATCCTCTGTTTGACGAAAAAGAAATGCAACGGGAAAAGGGTGTGATCATCGAAGAGATCAACATGTACAAAGATAACCCCCAAATTCATGTCGAATCTTTGTTTGAGGAAACGTTATGGCCGGAGCAATCATTGGGTCGGGATATCGCCGGCACCGCTGATGTCATTCGATCGATTACACGCGAAGATATTTTGAAGTACCGTAATCGCTTTTATCAACCATCAAACATTATCATTGCGATTTCCGGAAATTTTGACCAAAAACAATTTGAAGATTTGATCGAGGAACATTGGTCAGTCCAACCGAATAAAAAAACCAATGGCTTTAAAGCTGCATTCGAAAAACAATCCAAGCCCAGACTTTCTGTTCAAAACAAAGTTACAGAACAAGCGCACATGATCGTCGGTTTTGGAGCATATCCGTACCGACACAAACATAATTATCCGCTCCGAATTTTATCAACCATTTTAGGCGGCGGCATGAGTAGTCGGCTGTTTATTCGGATCCGCGAACGGATGGGGTTAGCATATTATGTTTCGACATCATTTAATAATTATTTAGACACTGGTGATTTTTTTGTGCAGTCAGGATTAAAAGTCGCTTCGGCCCCTACAGCATTAGAAATTATTTTGGATGAGTTGCGAAAAGTTCAAACTTCTGGGATCACCACGAAAGAACTGAAAAAAGCGCAAGAATACATCAAAGGTAAAATTGCTTTGGCTATGGAAGACCCACATGAAAAACTGGAATGGTACTTGGGTCAAGAAGCGTTTACAGGGCGCATCCGAACGATCAAACAAGCATTTGAAGAATTAGATAAGGTTACTGTGGAACAGGTAGAAGTCGTGACGAAAGATTTGATGTCAAACGAGAATCTAAATATGGCTATCGTTGGTCCATTTGCCGACAAAACAGTTTTTGAAAAAAAATTAAAACTCTAATGCGAATTGGTTCACATGTATCAATAGCCGGAGGGATTTGGAAAGCACCTGCAAATGCGGCGAAAGTTGGGGCGGAAGTTTTTCAAATTTTTTCCAGATCTCCTCACGGAGGTCCTTTCAAACCAATCACACCAGATGTGGTCAAAGAATTTCAAGCTGAAATGAAAAAACAGAAGCTTGATACTTTTTATATTCACACCCCATACTTTATTAATTTTGCCTCTACGAAAAATAATATTCGATACGGATCCATAAGCGTCGTTCGTCAGGAATTGGACCGTGGCTCGCTGCTTAGTTGTCGCGCGGTCATGACGCATTTGGGCAGCTTTGGAGAATTAACTGACAAAGAAGGGATAGAAATAGTCGCCAAATCGATTTCAAAAACCATGGAGAGATATGAGGGATCCACTCAATTACTCCTCGAAATTTCCGCCGGCGCTGGACGGATTGTTGGCGATACATTCGAAGAGATTGCGGCGATTTTAGAACATAAACTTCTCAAAAAATATAATATTGGGATTTGTTTTGATACTTGCCATGCGTTTGCTTCTGGTTATGATTTGCGGACAAAAAAAGACGTTGATGCAACCCTTAAACAATTTGATAAAGTAATTGGTCTTGAGAAATTAGTGATGATTCACGCCAATGATTCCTTGGCTGAATTAGGTAAGCATCTCGACCGGCACCAGCATATTGGTGATGGTCACATCGGGTTAGACGGGTTTAAAGCTCTAGTTAATCATAAGGCTTTGAGTAAGCTGGATTGGATTTTAGAAACGCCAAAAGATACTCCAAAAGATGACCCGAGGAATATAGCTATTTTACAGAAGCTTTGATATACTTGTGGTATGTCAGAGCGGAATAATACAGTAAATATCTCGACTTTAACGATACTAAAAGTAGCGCTGATTTTGCTATTCATATGGTTTTTGTTCGAGATTCGTGAAATCGTTTTACTCCTGATAATTTCCATTATTATTGCCTCCGCTATCGACCCGCTCGCAGATTTTTTACAACGCAATAAAATTCCTCGAGGCTTGAGCGTCTTGGTTGTTTATGCGCTATTCGTCGGAGTGGTTGTATTGGTAGTCTACCTGATGGTGCCGCCGATCAATCAACAATTTCAAGAATTAAGTCAGCAAGATTTTTATCAGAAATTCACAGAGAAAGTCGGTATCTATCGCGACTCACTGAACTCAACTGGGATCGGCAGAGAAATTTCGAATAGTATAAAAGGCTTGGCTGGCAGTTTCGCTGGGACATTGTTTCAAACCACCAAAGGTGTCTTTAGTGGGTTTGTTTCAGTAATTACGGTCTTGGCCGTTTCGTTCTATCTCACGGCAGAAGAAAACGGTATGAAAAATTTCGTGAAGCACCTGACTCCGTTTAAGCACCAAGCTTATGTATTGAAACTTGTTAACAAAATTCAAAGGAAAATGGGCGCTTGGGTTTTGGGACAGCTGATTTTATCCACTGTGATTTTTGGTTTAACTTTTGCGGGATTAACATTTCTAAAAATTGAATTTGCGTTGTTGCTCGCCCTAATTGCCGGCTTGTTAGAAGTTATTCCATTTATCGGTCCTGTGATCGCGGCGATCCCGGCGATATTTTTCGCTTTTTTGCAAAGCCCAGCTTTGGCCTTAGCAGTGCTGATTCTCTATGTCGTGGTTCAACAATTAGAAAATCACGTCATCGTACCTGTGGTTATGAGTCGGAGTGTAGGCTTAAATCCAGTGATAGTTATTTTGGGAGTTTTGATTGGTGGCACTTTGGGTGGAATCATGGGCGCGATTATCGCCATTCCGATTATTTCTGGAATTTCAGTATTTGTCGTTGATATGATGGAAGATAATCAGCAAAACCCCGAATCCACAGACTAGTTAAGTTTGGAATTAATTGCTATAATAAACAGGCCTGAATAAGGCTTTTTTGATTGAAAACTATGGAAAACGAGCAGAAAAAATTCTATGTCACGACCCCGATATTTTATGTGAATGATAAACCACATATCGGGTCAGCTTATCCGGCGATTGCGGCGGATGTTTTGGCTCGTCTGCATCGCCAATTAGGTGAAGAAGTATTTTTTCAAACTGGCACAGACGAACACGGCGCAAAAATTGAAGCCGCTGCTAAAAAAGCCGGTAAGGCACCAAAGGAATTTGCTGACACCGTTGCCGCACAATTTTCTTTGGCTTTTGACCAACTCGGCATAGCCCCAGATAAGTTTATCCGTACCACAGACCCAGAACATGAAGCGGCAGTGGAGATTTTTTTACATCAACTCAAAGCTTCGGGAAAAATTTATGAAGGCGAATACGAAGGATTGTATTGTGTCGGGCACGAGGCGTATATTAAAGAATCAGAATTAGTAAACGGACTTTGTCCAGATCATAAAACTAAACCGGAGAAGTTAAAAGAAAAAAATTGGTTTTTTAAACTGTCTGATTACCAGAAACAACTTGTAGAATTGATTGATTCAGATCAATTAGAAATTCGTCCATTCTCCCGAAAGAACGAAGTCTTGTCGTTTATCAAACAAGGCCTCGAAGATATTGCGATTTCCCGACCGAACGTCAAATGGGGAATTCCGATTCCCTGGGATAAGAACCAAACTGTGTATGTTTGGGTGGAAGCGTTATTCAATTATTGCTCTGGTGTCGGGTTTGGATCAGATCCTGAAAATTTTGCGAAATTTTGGCCAGCGGATTTACATATAGTGGGGAAAGATATTATCAAGTTCCACTGTATTATCTGGCCAGCACTACTTTTGGCGATAGGACTCGATACACCAAAAAGAGTTTTTGCGCATGGATTTTTTACGATCAATGGTGAGAAGATGTCGAAAAGTTTGGACAATGCCATCGACCCGAATGATTGGGTGGCGAAATACGGGAGCGAGGCAGTGCGATACTTTATGTTGCGGGAAATTCCATTTGGAGCTGACGGCGATGTCAGTGAAGAGAAATTGAAAGCTCGTTTCAATGGCGATTTGGCCAATGGCCTAGGAAATTTGTTTTCTCGTACCACAAACATGATAGAAAAATATCTGGATGGTCACATCGAAGAGTTTGTAGCGTCACCGAAGGATCTGTCCGCTGCGTCTGATGCTTTTTATAATTCTGATTTTGCCGGGGGATTAATTCGGATTTGGGAAGAGATTGCTTGGGCCAATCAATTGATCGATAAAGCCAAACCGTGGGAGTTGGTCAAAGAACACCCAGACAAAGTCAAAGAGTTGCTTTTGAATTTGGCCGCACTGCTTTATGACATAGCACTCAAGCTCGCACCAGTTCTACCCGAGACCGCCCAAAAAATTAAAGCAGTTTTGGAAAGTGGAGATATAAAGAAACCAGAGCCGTTGTTCCAAAAGATTGAATAAAGATTTGAAAAACGCAGCAGTTGTTCCTCCCCTTAATATAAGGGGAGGTTAGGAGGGGTTATCTATAAGGGTTAGGCTGCAGTTTAACGCTCTGACCGTAACTCCCCCTATCCCAGCCCCCGGCGGTTGATGAGGGAGTGAGCATCTCTTATCCTAAGAGGGGGAATAACTCGATAAACCTCATGAAATACTTTGACACCCATACCCACGTCAACTTCGCAGCATTTAAAGATGATCAATCCGAAACTATCAAACGAGCACTAGATGGAAATACTTGGATGATCAATGTCGGCACGCAAACTGATACATCTAAATTAGCAGTTGAAGTGGCGAAAATTTATCCGGAAGGAGTTTTTGCTGCGATTGGTCTACACCCAGTGCATACTTATCAGCAGATGTTGGACGAAGAAGAAAGTCATTTTCAATCCCGAACAGAAGTTTTCGTTGAGTCGGACTACGAGCAGATGCTGACAGAAAAAGTTGTTGCAGTAGGTGAGTGTGGATTGGATTATTTTCGATTGCCTTCAGATAGTGATCGAGAATCTGTTATCAAAAAACAGAAAGAGGAATTTGTAAAACAATTACACTTTGCGAAAAAGCACAAACTACCAGTGATTATTCATTGCAGAGACGCCTATGCCGATTTGTTAGAAATTTTGAAAAGTGAATATGCAGGATTGCAAGGTGTGGCACATTCATTTACGGATACTTGGGAAATAGCTAAAAAGTTTTTGGATTTAGGATTTTACATCGCTCTGAATGGCATTTTGACCTTTGATAAAACCGGGAAACTTGCAGAAGTGGTAGCGAACACGCCGGCTGATAGATTACTGACAGAGACTGACGCGCCATATTTAACACCTCCGCCATACCGTGGAAAACGCAACGAGCCGAGTTATGTGAGGTATATTGTCGAAAAAATTGCAGAGCTAAATAAGGTTGAACCTGAAGAGGTCGCATTCCAGACATTCTCAAATGCGAAGAAATTGTTTAATATAAGATAGTATGGAAGCTTATAATCACAAAGAAATAGAAAAGAAATGGCCCGCCCGCCATCGCAAGCCTGATTTTTTTGCTTGCGGTCTTGCTCAGGCGTTGCGGGCGGGCAGGAGAATTCATGTATAACCACAAAGAAATAGAATCAAAATGGCAAAAATTTTGGGCAGATAATAAACTTTATCAAGCCAAGGATGATTCAAAGAAGCCCAAGTTCTATCAATTAGAAACTTTCCCTTACCCATCAGCAGCAGGTCTTCATGTCGGGCATCCGAAAGGTTATATCGCGGAAGACATTCATGCTAGATTTACGCGTGCCAATGGTAAAGAAGTGCTCTACACCATGGGTTGGGATGCTTTTGGGTTGCCTACAGAAAATTATGCGATCAAGGTCGGGAAGAATCCAAAAGAAGTTGCAGCGGAAAATATTGCCAATTTCAAACGCCAAGTCCAGATGTTTGGACTGTCTTATGATTGGGATCGAGAAATCAATACATCGAGCCCGGATTATTACAAATGGACTCAGTGGTTATTTATCCAGCTCTATAAGAAAGGGTTAGCTTATCGCGCCAAAGCCAAAATCAACTGGTGTCCAAACGATCAAACAGTTCTGGCTAATGAACAGGTAATAGATGGTAAGTGCGATCGTTGTGGTACAGTGGTCATCCAGAAAGAAATGGAACAGTGGTTTCTCAAAATCACGGACTATGCGGACAGACTGCTCGCGGACTTAGACGGACTGGACTGGCCGGAAGCCACGAAGCAAATGCAAAAGAACTGGATCGGCCGGTCTGAAGGTGCTGATATTGATTTCAAAGTTGACTTTGAATCCGAGCCAAATTTTTTGATTCTGCACGGCTATACTGGTTTGCCAGGCAAAAATTTTATTCCTTGGTTGAAGCAAGAAATTGAGAGTAAAGGGTATAAAGTTCAAGCTCCTGAAATGCCAAATAGCAATGATCCTAAAGAGGAAGAGCAAGTTAATTTTGTTTTACAAAATTGTAAAATTGATAAGAATACAATTATCGTTGGTCATAGTTTAGGTTGTGTTGTCGCGCAAAAAGTGCTAATGAGACACAACAGTCGTATTATGGGATTAATTTTGATTGCTTCTGCTACTGATAAAACATTCCCAGGCTCTATAGAACGACCGTTTTGGAAAAACTTTAGTTGGGATATCGATTATGAGAAAGTAAAAGAGTTAACGAAATTTCGAACCGTGGTATCTGATTTGTTAGAGGACAAGAAACGGGGAGAGTATTTAAAATTCTTAAAAGAGAAGCTTGGTTCAGGGTTTTTTGAAACTACTGCGTCTAAACAACATTTTACTGATCTACAAGAACCAGAGTTGCTCAAAGTTGTTTTACCAAAAATAAAAGTTTTCACGACCCGGCCGGATACAATTTTTGGTGCGACGTATATGGTTTTGGCTCCAGAACATCCTCTAGTTAGCCAGATTACGACCAAAGAACAGAAAAACTACGTAGTTAACTACGTAGAAAGTGCAGCTAAGAAAACTGAACTAGAACGCACTGCTCTAGAAAAAGATAAAACCGGAGTATTCACTGGGGCTTTTGCGATTAACCCGGCAACGAAAGATAAAATTCAAATCTGGGTTGCGGATTATGTGTTGTCGACTTATGGATCAGGAGCGATTATGGCTGTCCCGGCACACGATGAGCGTGACTTTGAATTTGCGAAAAAATTTGAATTGCCAATTGTTCGGGTGGTGAATGATGAAGGTGATCGCAGACTACCTTATACTCGCGAAGGTCGGATTATGAATTCTGGGAAATACAATGATGTTAGTTCCTCGACGATTAGATCTCAAATGGCTAAAGATTTCGGTACACCTAAAGTTCAGTATCGACTCCGTGATTGGTCTATCTCCAGGCAGCGATATTGGGGCGTGCCCATCCCGATGATCAATTGCGAAAAATGTGGAATTCATCCAGTCCCTGAAAAAGATTTACCAGTGGTTCTGCCGGACGATGTCGATTTTCGCCCCAAAGGAATGCCTCCGCTCGCCAGTTCAGAACAATTCTTAAATGTTAGTTGTCCGAATTGTGGCGGACCTGCCAAAAGAGAACCAGAGACTCTCGATACTTTCTTTGATTCTTCTTGGTATTATTTGCGATATACTGATCCGCATAATGACCAAGAAATTTTTGAACAGTCAAAAGTCGATCATTGGATGCCAGTGGATCTTTATGTCATCGGACCCGAACACGCAACACTTCACTTACTTTATTCCCGGTTTTTAACAAAATTTTTGTTTGACGCTGGATTTGTGAAAGTTGCAGAACCCTTTAATAAACTTCGTCATCTCGGATTGATCCAAGGGGCGGATGGTCAGAAAATGAGTAAGAGTAGGGGTAATGTAGTCAATCCTGACGAAGTGGTGGAAAGTGTGGGTGCTGATTCCATGCGTATATATGAAATGTTCATGGGACCGTTTGAAGATGGTCAGCCTTGGAATACCAAAGGTCTAATCGGCGCTAGAAGGTTCTTAGATAAGGTTTTTAGAACCATTTCGAACGAAGTGAGAAATCCCTCTCAAGAGCGATCTCTCCCGTCGGTCGAGATGGGGTTACACAAACTCATCAAAAAAATCACTTCAGATATTCCGAATTTTAAATTCAACACATCAATTGCGGCGTTTATGGAATTCCTGAATGAAAATAAACAGATGTCGAAAGCAAACTGGGAAACATTTTTGATTTTACTAGCACCTTTCGCTCCCCACATCACAGAGGAATTATGGAGCCAACTTGGGCAGACAGATTCTATCCATACACAACCCTGGCCAAAGTTTGATGAAAAAATGACTGAAGATAAAAACGTAAAAATAGTTGTACAAGTTTTGGGCCGGGTTCGGGCGACTTTGGATTTTCCTGTAGGCACCTCCCAAGACGAAGTTCGATTAAAAGTGATAGTAGATCCAAACGTCAAGCGTCACCTGGAAGGCAAACAAATAGTCAAAGAGATTTTCGTTCAGGATAAATTGATAAATTTCGTGGTTAAGTAAATTACAAATCATCTTCTCCCTTGACGGGAGAAGATGTCCGATTGTAAGAATATATTTGTGCTCGGACAGATGAGGGTGTTATATGCCAAAGGCTAAGTTATCAAAAGAATTACGAAAGCAACAAACACCTGAAGAGAAGAGACTCTGGTTTTTAATTAAAGATCGTCAGCTGGGGTATAAGTTCAGAAGACAGGTTTGGATAGATAATTACATAGTTGATTTTTGTTGTTTTGAAAAAAGGTTAATTATTGAGCTGGACGGTAATCCTCACCGTCAAGCTGAAGCAAAAATAAAAGATACAACAAGGGGTAAGCATTTAGAATCTCAAGGTTTTATCGTTCTTAGGTTTTGGAATAGTGAACTTAAACATGAAAAACAGCTTATTAATAAAATCAAAGACTACCTCAACTCCCCCTCATCTGTCAGCCGGCTTGTCAAAAGCCGAAATGGCTGACATCTTCTCCCGCAAGGGGAGAAGAATAGCGGAAATAATTTTCGCTGTAAAAATCCTCAAAGCTGGTGGTATCGTCGTTTACCCAACTGACACCGCTTATGGTTTGGCTGTTGATGCGACAAATCCAGAAGCAGTGGCCAAACTTTATCGACTCAAGGGCCGTCACTTTCGAAAGCCAACTCATGTAATAATCCCTGGCGAATACTATCATACTACAGAGTATGGTAGTAAATGGCTAAGTCGGATTGTGAAGGTAACTCCTGATGCGAAGAAGTTAATCCGAAAGTTTTGGCCAGGCCCCTTGACGATTGTTTTGCCACTTAAGGCAAAAGGGAAGTCTTGGAAAAAATTATCAGCCGGAACTGGAACACTGGGCATCCGTTGGCCGAAGAACAAAATTGCATTAGAACTCGTGAAAAAGTTCGGTAAACCGATCACCACGACATCCGCCAATGTTTCTGGACAACCCAATACTTATTCGGTGGAGCAAGTAAAAAAGCAATTTCAAAGTTCAAATCCGCCAGCTGGCGGAAAGCCCGATTTCTACCTAGATGGTGGCAAACTCCGGAAAACTAAACCATCCACAGTGGTTTCTATGATTAAAGATGCTAAAATATTAAGAGTAGGCCCGATAACAGAGAAACAAATAGCAAATGCTCTTAATACCCAGAAGATATCATTACTTTTCCCATGAACTAAATCGTGAAGTAAAAGAACTTTACTGGAATACCGGTCTTTTTAATTTGGCCATAAATTTGGCATATATCTTCGAACCAATTTACCTAATTACTTTGGGCTATTCGGTGGTCGATATAATGTATTTTTATTTGATGGTTTATGTGGCGTATGCGTTGTTTGTTATTCCAATTACAAAAGTCACGAGCATCATTGGCTATAAGCACGCTATGCTTTATGCCGCGATTTTTCAAATCACTTATTGGTTAACGCTATATGGTATAGAATCCGAACCTTTGTTGTTTTATGTCGCCCCGATTTTATTTGCATTCCAGAAATCTTTGTTCTGGCCGCCTTACAATGCTGATGTTGCCTTGAACAATGTAAAAATTCAACGAGGGCGGGAAGTCGGCGTATTATTTTCAGTGATTGAATTCGCAGCGATCCTCGGACCGATATTGGGGGGATTTATTTCGTATCAATTTGGTTTTCTGATTTTGTTTGTATGCGCGGCCACTCTGACTGTGATTTCTGTATATCCGCTTTTTCTTTCTCCAGAAATTTATACCAGGCACGAATTTCGATTTAAAAATTTTTGGCGAATTTTCAGGTTATATCCACGGAACTTTTTTGGGTACTGGGGTTATGCTGAAGATTTAATGCTCATGACTTTGTGGCCGATTTTTATTTTTACAATTGTTCCGAAATTTTCATCAATTGGGATTATCGTGACGTTTGCCAGTGTGATTGCAGTCATGTTAATGTTATATTTAGGACGGATACTCGATCGATACCAGAAACTGAATTTACTGCCAACAGCTGCGGTATTCTATGGACTAACTTGGGTCTTCCGGATTTTCGCCAATTCGTTTAGTGGGGTCGTGATCTTCGATGTCCTCACCAGAGTCGGCAAGGCCTTTATAGGCGTACCACTTTTGCATCGGACTTTTCAAATCGCAGGAGCCAGAGGACCAGATTTTGCCATCGCCTACGGGGTATTTTTTGAGTTTAGTCTGGCTATCGGAAAAGTCGTCACGGCATTGTTGGCGATTTGGATTCTTACCTCAAATGGGTCAATCATCGAAGTTTTTATTGCTGTCGGCGCTCTGACAATGTTATATAGTTTAATTAAAAAATAATATGTCTCTTAAGCAAAACGATTCCGAACTGCATAGTTTGATTTTACAAGAACGCAAAAGGCAAGCGGATGTTTTGGAATTGATTGCTTCTGAAAATTATGTTTCCGACGAAGTTCTCGAAGCTCTGGGATCAGTGTTAACGAACAAATACGCCGAAGGTTATCCGCACAAACGATATTACGCCGGTAATGAAATAGTCGATCAAATCGAAGATTTGGCCATTGCCCGCACCAAGGCCGCATTTCATTTACCCGATGATTGGCATGTAAACGTCCAGCCATATTCGGGAAGTCCGATGAATTTGGAAGTCTATGCAGCACTACTTAGTCCTGGGGATACTGTCATGGCTATGAATTTGGACCATGGCGGACATCTCACTCACGGCAGTCCTGTGAATTTTTCTGGCAAACAGTATAAATTTGTTCACTACGGGGTTTCGCCGAAAAGTCATAAATTGGATTATGAAGAGATTGCCAAAATGGCTGACAAAGTTCGACCGAAATTAATTCTTTCCGGTTTTACCGCTTACCCTCGCGAAATTGATTTTAAACGATTTAAAGAAATCGCCCAAGATGTCAACGCTGTTTCCATGGCAGACATTTCTCACATCGGTGGGTTAGTGGCAGCCGGGGTACATGCTTCACCCATTCCATTTTTCGATGTCGTCACTACTACTACCCACAAAACATTGCGAGGTCCACGAGGCGGTTTGATCATGTGTAAAGAAAAACATGCAGTTGCCATCGATAAAGCGGTGTTTCCTGGGATGCAGGGCGGCCCACATGAAAACGCTATTGCTTCCATGGCCGTAGCGATGAAGGAAGTGAATACCGCTGCTTTTCGTAAATATGCAGAGCAGGTGGTAAAAAATTCGAAAGCATTGGCAAAATCCTTGATGGATTTTGGATTTAAATTAGTTTCAGGAGGTTCGGATAATCATATGTTGATTATGGATTTGACGAACAAAAATATTGGGGGTAAACAAGCCCAAGATTTACTTGATAGTGCTGGGATTGTTACGAACCGTAGCATGATCCCATTTGATACACGAAAACCATGGGATCCATCTGGTATACGAATTGGGACACCAGCAGTTACTTCACGCGGTATGAAAGAAAAAGATATGAGTAAAATTGCATCGTGGATTACAGCAGTAATTACTGAACCTTTAGTCGCGCCAAAAGTTAAAGACGAAATCAAAAAGTTCACTAAAAACTTCCCCGCACCTGGACTATAATGGACTACGCTATATTTGAAGCAATCAATGGGCTAGCTGGAAAATCTTCTTTTCTCGATGGCTTCGGGATTTTTCTAGCAACAGTTTTGATTTTTATTTTCTTAGGTTTCATCGGGGGGTTGTTAGCAAATAAACAATGGAACCTTCGCAAACGTGTCTACATCGCTTTTATTTCTGCTTTGATCTCGCGTGTCATACTTGTTGAAATTATTAAAAGATTAATCGATCGACCGAGACCATTTGAAGTCCTGGATGTCCATCAGTTGCTAGTGGATGAAGGGAGTGGTAAATCTTTTCCATCCGGCCACACTGTCATTTTTTTCAGTATAGCATTTGCGTTCTGGGGAACACGCTGGTTCTGGCCAATGTTCATAATCGCAACTTTAGGATCCATTGTTAGGATTTTTGTCGGAGTGCATTACCCATCTGATATTTTGGTCGGCGCTATTATCGGAGCCGCGGTGAGTTTGGTTCTGCTTAAATTACATAAAATTAAATTTCAACAAAAATAAAAAGGCCCCTTTTGGGTCTTTTTGGTGCCGGTGGAGGGAGTCGAACCCACATGAGGAAACCTCGCACGATTTTGAGTCGTGTGCGTCTGCCATTCCGCCACACCGGCCTAACTCGCAATATATTCTAACTTAAATCAAGGCTTTTGAAAAGCTTATAGTTTTTTAAACTTTATGCTATAATCGTTACGTAATATTTTGTAATCAAGAAACAAACGAATGGATGAACCAGCACAACAACCTTTAGAACCAATTTCTCAAATTGTAGAAACACCAGAGCTGCCACCTGCTAGCCCCATGGAATTGGCCGAGCCTCTGGCCGAACCGGTGAAGGAAGCCGTACCGGAGAATCTGCCCATGGTCAGCATGGCGGAAATTCCAGTCGAGATTATCAAACCCAATCCCTGGCAGCCGCGAAGAGTCTTTGACGATGAAAAGTTAGCTGAATTATCTGCTTCCATCAAAGAACACGGCATCCTGCAACCGTTGGTTGTGGTTCCACTTCCTGATGGCACTTTTCAGTTGATCGTCGGGGAACGCAGACTCCGTGCTTCAAAAATGGCCGGGTTGGCGAAAGTCCCTGTGGTGATTCGCGATTATCTGGAAGAGCAGAACAAATTGGAATTGGCTTTGATTGAAAACATTCAGCGTCATAACCTAGACCCGATCGAAGAAGCCCTGGCTTATAAACAATTGATTGATCAGTACAAACTGACTCAAGAAGAAGTTGCGAAGAAAGTGGGTAAGGGTCGCACAACTGTGACGAATATGTTGCGACTTTTGAATTTGCCACTGAAAATTCAAAATGCTCTCGCCGAAGGTAAAATCACTGAAGGGCATGCGCGGTCTATCCTGGCTTTACCAGGAATGGAGAAGCAGTTGGCTTTGTACGATATGATCGTCCTGCAACAAATGACTGTGCGCCAAGTCGAAGACAAAGTTCGAGAAATGCTGGAACGTCCGAAACAGGTCAAAGCGCCTCGAGGCCCAGTTGATCCTGAGTCTGCAGCTTTGGAAAGTGATCTACGCAGCAAATTTGGGACCAAAGTCAAGGTTCAAAAAAGCGGCCAAGCCGGAAAAATCACTATTGAATTTTTCTCCCAAGAAGAACTCCAAAATTTCTTGGACAAAGTGAAGAGACTTCAAGAGTAATAAAATGCGTTAATGATTGTACGGCAGCGCAGCGCGTATCGGTAACCGTCAGACGATACGCGTGGCGCCGACGAATAACGCCAGACGCGCCTATTGACACAAAGCTAAACTACATGTAAACTTACTCAAGGTTTGCAAATGCAAACACTGACCCAGTTGGCCGGTGTTTTTGTTTGCTTGATAGGAGGATTGATTGGCCAGAGCTGAAGAAACTGCCGCAAAATTCATCGAAGTTGGTGATCACAAAGAGGTCACCGTCATCAGGCAAGCGGGAGTCGACGTCCTGAGTTGTGCCTGCGTATCTAGCGGGACGACACCAAAGGCGTTATCGGACCAGACATGTTTCCTTGGATTGCGGCCTAAAGTCGATCGACGTAAGACGCCGAGGAATTAGCGTCGTACGTCTTGAGCCCAGTGCACCCTTCTCAGGGTGCCTGGGTCCTTTTTTATGCCTTGACTCTCTGGTTCCTAGGCATTATAATACTTTTGTTATGCAATCAATCAGACCGAATTTCTATTTTTGGTTTAGCCATCCCGAGGTGGTTGGTTGAGTTTGCATAGAAATTTTCGCAAACCGAACCCAGCCATCCGGCTGGTGTTTTTTTTATCTGCCGTAGCTTTAAGGGGGAATAACAATATGTCGTTGAAACCCGAGCAGGTTACCCGTCCTGTGGATCCCGATCCAGCTGTAGAGGGTAAGCAGCCCAAGGCTGTCCCGTCACCGACGGGCAGTCGCAAAACGGCAAGACCCATCGATGTCGGTTCGACCCCACCCGGAAGCAAAGCGTCAGAGTTTATGTCGTAGAGGAGATGCTAATGTTTGTGAAAACACCGGGCATTGCAATGCGGGATCCGCTCCTACGCACGATCAGCGGTCGTCAGAAGGAAATCAGAACGCTGCTAAGAAAGGTCCGACGCTTTGAATCCAAGCCGGAGCGGACGAGGCTTGAGGAAGATCAGCTGAGAGCTGCACAAACGCAGATCACCCATCTGACGTACCTCAACGACGTCAGACGTGAACGCGCCGAGGTGGCTAGGCGCCATCGTGCCTTCAATCGCACATGGCAGCCCACTCCGCTGTCACTCTGGCTGTAACCTGATTCAGTCCTTAGGTCAAGACCCGTTCTTGACCTTTTTTCTTTTCCGGTGAGTACCTATTTGCCCCATATGGGGCAAATAGGTAACTATTGTGATAGGCTTTGTTGACTTAGTTTTTTTGCTGCTATATAATATTACTAAGTTTATGAATACCGTTAGAAATTTTGACATAGTAAAAAGCTATTGTTAAAATATAATCTAGTGTGGCAATTATAAACGATTATTATCAAGCAACTAATCATTATTTCTAACGGGATGAATCGACTAACTATCCACAACTTGATCTCCTCTATCGCCCAAATCGTTTTGGGGATTATTAAGGTTGACCAAGTCCCAGTTCGAGTCGGTTCAGATAAGCGTCAATGATCACGTAACAACGATCAAAGATCAAGCTGAATGAACCGACCGAAGTGGTCGGATTTTTGTTGGCCAAGTCTGAATTCAGATTTTATGAAAAATAGGAACATGAGATGTGAATTCAGCAACACTACACTAGACAGCAAGACCAAGGTCACGGAGGAAACATATGTCCCAGCTGATACTGGAGGAAGGCCAGGTTATGGACGCACACCAGCAGTCGAACGATGAACGAATGACTCCACAGGAGGAAGAACTAAGGCACCCTCCGGTTCAATACGTTGATCCGGATGAAGACATCGTCAACGAACGCTACGCCGGATAGGCAGGTGAACATGGCGCCCACAACACTCGAACGCAATGCCGGATATGAGCCTGACCCATCTCACGACGAGGCTGGTCGTGAAGGAAAAATCTGTGGTCGGTGTCAGAAGGGAATGCCCATTACGATCCAACCCTGCAAACCCAAGACCCAGACATAGGAGTGTCCATGTCGAACATCCAGGGACGAAGAAAGAAGATTTGTGCACTATGCCGGCAGCCGGGTCACAATCGGAGGTGTTGTCCGCAGCGACAACTGCCGAGCCAGTCCTTCGAGCTTCAGGTGAATGTTGGGGCGCGCTTTGACCGATTTGGTCGACGATTGGCCGCCCGGTTTGAAACAGTAGAGAGAAGATGAGTATGTCGAGTCCCGAACCATTGGTACCTGAGCAGACTGAGTCTGACTCGAAATCCCCGCCAGATTTCGAGAGCGGTCCTGATCCTGGCGACGAGGACGATCCTCACGAAGAGGACCGAGGTTACAACTAGCAACTAGTTGGACCTCTTTTTTTATCTCTAAAAATTAACTATAATAGAGTCTGCGAAGAACGGGGTGTAGTATACCGGTAGTACGCGCCCATGGGGTGGGTGTAGACCGGGTTCAATTCCCGGCACCCCGACCAAGAACGCTCGGATTGAAATTTTTGTGAACGTAAAAATCTGCAACTGTTATGTACTTCAGAGTAGATTTTTACTCGCGTTGCGATTTCTGAAGAAATACGCAAAGCGTCCAAAAATTTAATCCTCGCTACAAGTTAATTTGATTTGTACCACTGATTATACCAATTTCTCATTTGATCAATTTCTTGATTTTGCGCAGTGACAATATTTTTTGCTAATTGTTTCATTTCCTCTCGATTTGTAGTGTTCCAAACCATTTGTGCCATCATTACCGCCATCTGGTGATGCGGGATCATTTCTTCGATAAACTTTTTATCAAACGGTTGGGCGTTTCCTAATTCTTCAAGGTCACTCTCATTACCCATCAGACCCATATTTAGCCCGTGCGACGTGCCGTGAGCTAAAGCTTTTGAAATAAACAAGCTACTAAACCAATCTTTTTGCCATCCTTGCATCTGCTCAATTTCTTTGGATTGAGAGGTGATAATGCTTTGGGCCAGAGTTTTTATCTCCTCATGTTCGGCTTTTTCCAAAGCCAATTCAGACATCGTGATGGCATCTTCGTGATGCGGGATCATTTGATTTATAAATTGATAATCCATACTAGAACTATCCATCATCATCGGCGTGGACGGACGAAGGAATTGCACAACCACAATGCCTAAGACCAAACCCACAACTCCAAACAAAAGTTTATCTTTCATGTAATTTATTTTTTTAATTGTCTAACATAAGTATATAACACTAGTAAGTAATTACAAATTCTGTTATGCTGGGGTTAACAAGTTTCCCCAACCACATCGGAGGAACCGATGAAAGTCTTTCTGCCCACCAAAACGATCAATCGCGACGACGCGCGGATCCTTATTCTCATTCACGGTGATGACGTCAAGGTCAAGCCTTATAACTTCGATCCAGTGGACACCAACTCCCTGATCGAATTTATCGAAGACTGTGATTGCGAAGATGAACGTGTCATCTATTGCGAAGACACGTACGGCATACACATCGCAAACGTCATGGTTCATCAGCTTTCCTTCGGCATCATCCGTCGCAATAAGGAAGGCAGGATCGCAGAAGTTACTCACGTCTACCCACCGGGATACGATACCGACAACGACTATCAACCATTGGTCACTATTTGGCCGAAATCGGGCAAGCCCACTATTCGGTCCCTGGTACAAGTCATCCATTAGCTCCAGTCATCGGGGCTTCTTTTTTTCCGACGATCGACGAAGTCGATGTCGGAACTCCGACCACTTCGTGCGTCGGAGTTGACCTTTTCGAATACCTCAAAATTAGCTATGATTCCTATAGATTATGTTTATCAAATCTTTCAAACAACTAAATAAGAAGAGTGTTTCTGAAGCCGGTGGTAAAGGGGCTTCGCTTGGTGAAATGACGAATGCTCGAATTCCAGTACCGCCAGGTTTCGTCGTGCTGGCATCTTCTTTTGAGCAGTTTCTAAAAGAAACTGATTTGGATGTGGAGATTGAATCGATTTTGAAAAAAGTTAATCACAAAGATATCAATAGTGTCGAGCGGGCTTCGGAAAAAATCAGAGCATTAATAGCTGGTGCAAAAATGCCGAGGGACATAGCCGAGAAAATTAAAAAGCACTTCAAACTTTTGAAAAGTCGTTTTGTTGCTGTGCGTTCATCGGCAACCGCAGAAGACAGCTCAACTGATGCATGGGCAGGGCAGCTGGAAACTTACCTCAATACTACTGAAAAAGATTTGCTGAAAAATGTCCAGAAATGCTGGTCATCACTATTTACTCCACGAGCTATTTTTTATCGGTTTGAGAAAAAACTCCACAAAAAATTTGTTTCTGTGGCAGTAGTCGTCCAAACCATGGTCCAATCCGAAGTTTCTGGAATTTGCTTTACGGTACACCCAGTGACCAAAGATTATAATCAAATGGTGATTGAAGCTGGTTTTGGTTTGGGCGAGGCGATTGTTTCAGGATCGGTAACTCCGGATACATATATCGTTCATAAAGATGATTTTTCTATTCTCGATATCAATGTCTCGGAGCAAAGCATGATGATAGTAAAATCCGGGAATAAGAATTTGCACAAAAAATTATCACCAAGAGCCGGTGGCAAACAGAAACTGACTGGTAAACAAATTGTAGAGTTTGCTAAAATTGCAAAAAATATTGAAAAACATTACAAACATCCTCAAGACATCGAGTGGGCTTATGTTAAGGGTAAGTTTTACATTACTCAAAGCAGACCAATAACAACACTATGATTAAACCGCACTCGATAAAAAACTTAATAATGGAAACAAATATGAACTTGTTTTCATGGACAATGATTGAGGATGGGTTTCTGTTCTCACCATCTGTAAAGCGATTTGTCGGTGACTATTTTAGTAACACCGTAATGCATGTCAGTCAGGATGAAGGTCAATGGGGTGTAGATATTAAATTGTGGAATAGACTCGGCCAAAAAATCCAAGATAGATTGACCAAAGGAAAACTAGATGCTCACGGCAATTTAGAAGAGCATATTTATCATGGCCAAATTGTCTTTAAACTTGCTCATCAAGTCATTGATCAAGATTTGAGAAGGTGGAATGATAAGAAATATCTTTCGTGGCTAAAACAAGTGTTCAAACATTACGTTGAGTTAAACGGATTGGGCTGCTTAGCTGTTGTAAGTGATTATGATCACAATTTTTTCAGCAATCGTCTCGCAGGAATTTTAGAGAAATATAGTACTCCCAAGAATCCCACGCAGAAGTATTTGGCAATATTGATTAGTCCCGATCAACCTGATTTAAATTGGGCAGAGCTATTGAGACTATTAGAAATAATAAAGCAGTATAAAACTCTCAATAAAATAGTTGTTTCCAAGAAATTTAAAGCCCATGCTAAAAAGTACAAGTGGTTAAATTTTGGTTATCAAGGTCCACTTTGGACAGATGAAGATTTTATTCAGAGAGTGAGGAAAATTCTCAAGAATGAAAAAACTGCTCAAGAGCAGTTGAATGAACATAGAAACTACTTCAGAAATTTAGAAAAAGAACAAAGGAGAATAGAAAAAGATCTTGGGTTATCCGACCACGAAATTTATATGTTTGATCAAGCGCGTACGCTTATGTTTACGAAAGCCTATCGGCTAAATGTTCGACATGTCATTCAATATGCTTTAGAGACAGTATTTCTTCAATTAGCAAAAAAACATGCGGTCCCTGTTTACTTTTTTCGCTATGCACTAAGGAACGAGATTTTAGATTTCGTTTCAGGTAAAAAAATAGATACGGTTGAAATTTTAAGGAGAAGGCACCGAGTGCTTAAAATTGTTTCGAATAGAAAAATTAAGTTTATTCCTGCAAATAAAATCGATGCGACCTTGGGTAGAATTCTTGAAAAAGCCATTGAGATTAAACAAGATTACATCGAGGGTCAATCTGCATTCCCGGGCAAAGCACGAGGACGGGCGAAATTAGTGTTTGGGATTCCAGATCTACAAAAAGTTACCCACGACGATATTCTCGTTGCGGTTACTACAACTCCAGATGTTTTACCCGCAATGGGCAGAGCGCGTGGGTTCGTTACCGATAGTGGAGGCATCACATCTCATGCTGCAATTGTTGCTCGCGAGATGAAGAAACCGTGTGTCATTGGTACTAAATTCGCAACTAAGCTTTTTAAAGATGGGGATATGATTGAAGTGGATGCAGACAAAGGAATCGTAAGAAAAGTATGAAGCCGAAGTTATTGTTTGATAAGGACAAGTGGCTTTTTGGAGAAAATATTCCGGATTGCGATATTTATTTTTTCCAAGTCCCGGCCTCTTGTTTTGCTTCTGATTGGAGTTACGATTTTATAAAAAGATACAAAAAGTTCTTGGGACTATACAAAGGTTTTACTTTGGATTTTTATGTTGGAGAAAAAGACTCCAATGAAGTTGCTGAATCAATTATAAGAGCATTGCTAGAAAGACCTAAATTCGGTAAAGAACTGGATAGAAACATTATTTCTTGGTCCCATAAGTTAATTTTGTTTTCCAAGAAATTAGATAAGTTACCGCTTGAGAAATATAATAATAAGCAGCTTTGGAAATTGTACAAGGATACCGATAAGCTTCAGACCAAACTTTATACCTATGGGTGGATACCGGTTGCCGCAGACTTATTTCATAATAATTTCACGAATAAATTAAAGAGCTATTTATACGCAGTTAGTAACAGTAAAGAAGAGGCAGAACAGGCATTTGTTGTTTTAACTACGCCCTCAAGGAAAACTATCGTCGCCGATGAGCGGAAAGATTTCCTAGTTATTCATGAGAAATACAAAAAATTTCTTAAAGCGAGAACTATACCTCAGCATTTGAAAGATGCCCTAACTAAGCATGCGCAAAAATGGGGTCATCTCGGCTACATTTACGCTGGGAATGTTGATCCCTTTGGAGTGGATCACTATCTCAAAGAATTATTCGAATTAGCGAAAACAGGAATCAATACCAAGAAAATATTGGCAAAGCAAGAACAATACTTGAAAACCGCTAGAGAGAAGCAGAAAAAGATCTATAAAAAATTAAAAGTCTCTGTGCAATATAAAAGGCTTTTCGAAAACGCCAAAGATTTTGCGTTGTCAAAACTAATTCGCAGAAACGCCCAGCTTTTAAATTTATATTTTGTTCATAAAACATTACTCAAGGAAATTGCAAAACGTCTTGGAATTTCTAGGTATCAACTCCAATTTATGCTTCAAGCAGAAGTCAAAGATGCTTTATTAAATGGCAGGATAGATAAAAATATTTTGTCTATAAGATTAAAACATTGTGTCCTTTATACTGAAGAGGGTTTTGAAACTGTATACATGGGAGCAATGGAAAAAAAGTTGAGATCAATGGTAGCCACGAAGATCAATAAAAATGTAAAAGAATTTACAGGCCAAACCGTTCAACCTGGTTATGCAAAAGGAACCGTGAAAATAATCATCAGGGCAAAGGACATGCCGAAGATGAAACAAGGCGATATTTTGGTTAGTATCGCTACAGATGTTGATGTAGTACCTGCGATGAAAAAAGCTGCGGCAATTATTACTGAACAAGGCGGCATTACTTCTCATGCAGCAATTGTTTCTCGCGAGCTAGGCACCCCGTGCATTATTGGTACCAAAATAGCAACGAAGGTTTTAAAAGATGGTGACAAAGTCGAAGTGGATGCAAATAAGGGTATCGTTCGAAAGTTATAAACGATAAAAACATAACAATGAAAAAAGGCGGGCAGTCCAGTCATATTGACCTGGAAATGCCCGCCTTTTGCGGTTGTGCCCCTTACGGGGGTGATCTCTACTACGCCGTCGCCGGCTGCTCGCGGTTCGCGCGGATGAGCTCCACGACGCGAATCTGACCGGCGTCATCCTGTTCGAGGACCAGCCCATCCATCTCATTGAGCTCATTCCAGCCGTCGGGCAGGCCGGACATGTTGCATACAGCCAGCTCGATGATCGGGCTGTGACCAAACGCGATTCCGACGTCGTTCTTGTCTTTCATCGCATCGAACATCTTGGTCACCGCTGCCATCGCCGTCCGTGAGAGGTCGCTGAGCTCCGTTGCACTGTGGGACGAGACGGTCGCCTGATAGTTGGACTCGCCCTTGGCGACCGCAGCCTTGAATGCATCGTTGACGATGAGAGCGACGATCGCGTCGTTGCCGATTTCTTCGATGATCGGCATTGCGTCCGGCGGCGTCACTGTCAGTGCGCAGCAGAAGGCGAGGGCGGTCTGAGCAGTACGAACGAATGGTCCGTGGAAAACGCAGCTGAATTCCACGGCGTCCGGCCTGCTCTCGTACACCTCAGCTTCATCCCGAGCCAGTTCGATGCCAGCCTTGCTGATGTAGTGGCCATCCTTCAAAGAATGGCGCCGATAGGTCAGAGTTTTCATGTCGCTCTCCAGAACGAAAGTGGAACGTGAGTAGTTGAGATCTTGGTATGGGTTCGTGTCCAAAGTCCTCTTGAGAACTTGAGGCATAAACCCATACCATTAGATTGTAAGGTACACAAGTTACAATCGATTTATTCACGCCTTGCGGCATTTATAAATACTTAATTATAACGATCAATTGTACACCATTTTAGCCAATTTGTCAATAGGTGGGGTTATTTGTCATAATAAAACCATGAAAAAGGAAATTAAATTAGCTTGGACGCGTGATTTTACACTAGCGTGGGCAGAATGGTGGTCAGTCCATATGAATCCTAGGCTTATTGAAGTTTTTGGCACTGGTGTTCCAAATCAACTTTCGGTTTACAATGGACGATTGCTAGAAACTTATCGATTGACGAAAGAGTCCAAAGCGTTTATAAAAGCTGTGGCTAACTCCAAACTTAGTGTGCTAAGCGAGCAAAGAATTAAAAGATATATCTTTCTTACGAAACAAATTAGAAAGTTACTTCAAAATGCGAACAAGGATAAAAATTTTAAAGATCATGGAAGGTTCAAAAAATTAAAAATTTATGTCGCAGAAATGTATCCGTGGTATACTGCGAGTTATTTACTACCCCAAGATCAATGGGCTCCAGAAATTCATAAGAAATATCCAAAACAAGCCAAAGAAATTTTGAAAAGATTGATACATGCAAGACATGTCTCTGAAGGAGTCATTGAGGAGCTTGTTGAATATTGGCGGAGTATAGGACATGAGCTTTTGCAAAAGAGAAATTTATCGACAAAGTATTCTGCTTTCATTACATTCAAAGAATTGGAGAAAATGCTTACGGATCAAACATTCTCTCCTAATCGAAAAGAGCTTCACTCAAGATTAAAAGGTTATATATTTTTTGGCAAAGCAGTTTTTACCGGAGTCTCCAGAGAAACCTTCTTTAAAAAGAAAGGTTTTGAATATTTGCCCGAAAAAGGCACTACCCATAACCAAATTGTAGGATCTGTCTCATCTCGAGGGCCAGCTTCGATTAAAGGAACAGTTTCGATCATTTTGAAAAATGAAGAAATTAATAATTTCAAACCTGGCAATATCTTAGTCACAGTAATGACCAATCCTTTTTTTGTTCCGATAATGAAAAAAGCAAAAGCTGTCATTACTGATGAAGGGGGTATTACGTGTCATGCAGCGATTGTTTCCCGCGAGCTGAAAATACCTTGTATTACTGGAACCAAATTAGCTTCTAAGCTTTTAAAAGACGGCGACAGAGTCGAAGTAGATGCGAATAAGGGGATAGTGAGAAAGATTAAATAAATAATGAGTAGAGCAATTTCGAAAGAACTGGAACAGTGGGGGCCGATTGATTCAAAGATTTTGTATCATTCTTTTTTTATATTGCCTTGGGCAGGAAAATTGAACTCTTATGATATTTTTTGGCCAGGGACCTTTGGAATATTAGATCATGATCGATTAACTTATCGTTGGGATAAAGTAGCTGTCGAACGTCACGGATTGCAGATTATTAAAAGATGGCTGTTACCTGCACAGATAAGAAGACAAGTTTGGAAAGTTTATATGAAAGCAAAAAAAGAATTAAATCAGTTCCAATCTGAATCTGTTAAGGAACTTTATGATAAATTCATACAATTTTGGAATATTGCATTAATCCCAGAAACTGCCAATTATAGCGCTCCAGTATTTCTAAGAAATCAAATCCGTAAATTTGTTCCGAAAAACAATTTGGATGAAGTATTGGAAGCGCTCTTAGCTTTGGATCGACCGAGCTTCCATCAGGAATCAGATTTAGAATTATTTAAAGCTGGACTAAGAGCCAGAAATAAAAAAAGTCTGACGACATTATTAGAAAAACATAGTCAAAACTGGGGATGGATTGAAAATAGTTATTACGAAACCAGAAGACTGACTAGAAATGACTTTTATCAGAGATTGAAAGGCCTGAATAAAAAACGGTTAAAATTCGAAATACAAAAAATTGAAAATTACATAAAGAGTGTTAAGAAAAGAAAAGCTGACATTATTAAGAAATTTAAGTTACCTAAATCTGTGATCAATCAGGCAGAGATTTTATCTTTTTCTATCTGGTGGCAGGATGATCGTAAGGCGGAAGTTTGGCGAACGCTTTACAAGATTGATAACTTGCTTCGGCTGACTAGCCGAAAATATCGAATATCTCTTAATGATTTACAATATTACACTGCTGAAGAATGGGTGGATCTGGATACCACTGGAAAAAAACTTTCTAATGATGAAATAAATCAGAGAAAAAAACTTTGTGTTATCTCGATGAAGAATAAAGAATACAAGATTCTGACCGGTAGAGCAGCAGCGAAAATCGCCAAAAAGTATCAAACTCGAAATAACGTGAATCAGGGTAGTGTCACAGGAATTACCGTCAGCCGAGGACCTTTAGTGATAGGTCGGGCCAGAATTATGTTATCAGCTCGTAATCCTGAAAAAATGAAAGCTGGTGAAGTTCTTATTACTACCATGACTGAACCGGATTATATTGTACTCATGCGTAAAGCCAAAGCGATTGTTACTGACGTTGGCGGATTAATGTCCCATGCCGCGGTAGTTTCCAGAGAGCTAGGCGTGCCATGTATAGTTGGAACCAAAATTGCTACCACAATTTTTAAAAATGGTGACAGGATCGAAGTAGATACAAGTAAAGGAATGGTAAGGAAAATTAAATGAAGCCGGCACAATTAGTTAAGAAATATGGGTTAAACAAACTAAACTGGTTTAGAAAAGGTTATCACGGTGTTTTACATTTCCACTATCCAGTGCATAGAGCGGCTTTCGAGTTTCGTAAGTTTTTTGGTACTTCCCATAATGTAATTATGGATTTTTTTGATAGTAAGGAACATGGAGAATGGAGTTGGTGTTATGAGGATTCGGTTAGAATAAGAGATTTGTTTATAAGAAAGTTGAAGGCAAATCCTAAATATTTAGACAAATTAGTCGATATTTGGGAAGAGAAAGTAATAATCTTAGATAGGGTTATTGCGAGGGTAATTCGTATAGATTTAAAAAAGCTTTCAAATCAAGAATTATTTGAATTTTACAAAAAATTTGATGATGCTTACGGAGAAGAATTTAGTTATGGAATAGCCATCCAGGACCCATTTACGATGACAACCGAGGAATTTTTGGTTCCTCATTTTGATAAAGTAATTTCTTCGCTTGGCTACAAAAATCGTTTTATAGAGCTTTATACTATTCTTATCCAGCCGGTGAACTTATCTTTTGTTAAAGCAGAAGCCCTTGACTTAGCAAAAATAAAATTAAAAAAAACAGACCCAAAACTCAAACAATCACTACTCAAAGAGCATTCTAAGAAATATTTTTGGATTCATAGTAATTATGCATATATTCCTTGGTTGGATGCGACTTACTTTGGTCAACAACTGAATAAATTAACTCTTCAAAAGGCTAAGGTGGCAATTGAAAATACTCAATATCAACTTAGAAAGAGTGGTACAAAGAAAAAAGACCTAATTAAAAAGCTCAAGCTAGATAGCTGGTCAAAGACTTTAATAAGAGTGGTAGAAGCGTTTGCTTATATGCAGGACGAAAGAAAAAAGTACTCAATGATGTCTAACAATATAATCGGTTTATTTATGAAAGAATATTCATCTCGTTTAAAAATTTCTTTTGAGGAGATGAAATATACCTATATTGATGAATTACCTCAATTAATATCTCTCGATAAAGTAAAATTGAAAGTTTTGATTAAAAAGCGCAAACAAGCAAGTGCAGTAGTGGCTACTCGTGGTTCAGGTATTTTTGTTTATGAAGGACCAGATGCTAAAAAATTAAAGAAGTTAATTTATCCCAAAACTTCGAATTCATTAGAAAAGATTTCCGGGATGGTGGCTTCAACTGGTATCGCAAAAGGGACAGTAAAGGTCATTCTTACTTTTCAAGATATGAAAAAGATGAAAAAGGGAAACATAATTATAGCTTCTATGACTAGACCAGAAATGATTTCCGCCATGAATAAGGCCTCGGCTATTGTTACCGATGAAGGTGGAATTACCTCACATGCTGCAATTATTTCAAGGGAACTAAAAATTCCCTGCATTATAGGAACTAAAGTGGCAACTCGAGTTTTTAAAGATGGCGATATGGTGGAGGTGGACGCGAACAATGGAATTGTGCGAAAATTAAGATAATTAATAAAAATATATGGAAACAAGAGATTTAGGTCGTGAAAGTCGAGAGTCATTACCCAAAGCTTCGATTCATTTGGAATTTTTTAGGCATGATGATAAAGCTAAGGCTGCAGAAGGGCAACCCGATACCACAGTGCGTTTAACAGAAAAAGGAAGAAAACATGCATCCGAAGTAGGCAAAGAAAAAAATCCCAATCCTGAAGTGGCTGTGGCATTCGGATCCTCCCGTGAACGTTCTGTGGAAACCGCGATGCGCCAGATGTTGGCTGACCAACCCGAAATCGGAGAAGATACAACTCTTGAAGACATCAAAGAGTTGGTGGCCGGATCGGTGAAAGTTGGAAGAAAGGACATGGTAGACGAAAGATTGAATTTTGTTTGGGAGGGTGAATTTAAAGATGCAGCTATGGATCATTATGTAAATAAAAAAGATTATTTATTATTTGCTGTAGAAGAAAGCGACGATCTTGTTCGAAAACTTAAAGATCATTCCTCCACCAGTTATAGCAGACAAGCGGCAGGAATTGCAGAGATAGTAAGGAGATATTTAGAAATTTTACCTAACTTTCAGCGGTTAGTTGCTGACAATCCAGATAAATATCTTAAATTTCAAAATGAATTACAACGATTTTTGGGTTCTCATGCTACGGTCACTGAAAGTTTTTTAATGAAAGTCATCGAAAAGACAAAGGGGCGAGACGATGTTATGAAATTTATAGAGTCCTTACCAGATAAAAATGGGTTTGGATTCAGCGAAGGGTTTAGTCTTGATTTGGTTGGGGATGAAACAGGCACTGATATAGTCTTGAAATATAAAGATCAACAGTGGGAGCTAACTCCGGAATTGATTGATGAAATAATTAAAGATAAAGAAGCATTAGACCTGACATAAAAAATGAGTAATCGAGAAGAATGGATAAAACATTGGGCTGGGCATTGGAAATTACTTAATAACTCCCATCTCGGTTATCAATATACTAAACTACTCAAAAAGTCTTTGGGGTATGGTTTTGATAGAGCGATATTCATTTCTCATTCTGGTTACAGTACTTGTTATCTCAACGCGGGTAACTATAAAAAATTCAGTCAGTATTTGGCTGATAAAATTGTAACGAATAAACGACAACTACTGCATTGGACCCAGGATTTAATTGCTAAAACCGATCAGATTCTAAATTTTATCAATGTCACTTCAAGAAAGAAAACTATAGATGCTGAAGACTATAATAAATTTGTTAAATATCTTTATGAGTACTGCGTCCCACATCGTGTAGTGAAGGTGGTTGTTGATAGTTTGCCTCCCGCTAAGTATAAAGAATTCTTGCCGCAGCTTCAAAAGGCGCGGTTATATGCAGAACCTGTTTTTGCCGAAACAGAAAAATTCATGGAATTAATGGCAAAGCAAATCGCAACAAAGACTCGCTACAAGAAAGAACATGTTTTATATGTCACGCGTGAGGAGATTGATCAGTACTGGAAAACTGGGAACCTTCCAGCAAAAAAGGAATTGGCGAGTAGATATAAGTCGTGCGCTATTATTTACAGGAATGGATTAGTTCAGCTTAAAGTGGGCAGAGATTCAGATAAATTTGAAAAAAGCATAGAAAAAACAGGAGAGGAGATAAAGGGTCAACCAGCATTTCCAGGATTAGTAAAGGGTAAGGCTTTAGTTATACTTGATCCTAAAGAATCAAAAGGGTTTAAAAAAGGAGATATTTTAGTCACCGGAATGACGAGGCCAGAATTTTTGCCGCTAATGAGAAAAGCTGCCGCTTTTGTAACAGATGCGGGAGGTATGCTTTCACATGCTGCAATTTCTGCCCGTGAGTTGAAGAAACCATGTATAGTAGGAACTAAGTATGCTACTAGAGTTCTAAAAGACGGAGATTCGGTAGAAGTAGATGCGAATAAGGGCACAGTTAGAAAAATTTAGACAAAAGCAAAAGGCGAGCGGGAATTCCACAATGGAATTCGGCCGATCGCCTTTTTGATTCGCACACCCTCCTTGAGTGTGACTCACGTTCGACTAGACCTTCGCTGTATCGTTCTCTTCGACTTTCGGCGCCGAGAGGTAGCGAGCGCTTTCGATGGTTGAGTGACCCTGGTCGTCGACGGAGACGTTATAGACGCAGATGTCTGCTTCCTTCAGTCGCGGGAAGCCCTTCGGCTCCGGTACTGCCGTGTCGATCGTCGGGGAATGGGAAACGACGAGAACATTGAGAGGACCTTCACGGTCGGCACCGGACCAGGCCACGATGCTGGACGCCAGATGCAACAGCGTCTGCATCACGCGACCTCTGGTCGCAAACGCCAGCGGAAACATGTTGTCGAAGTACTCGCCGATCGTCGCGTAGTTCAGCATCTCGACCTTCGGCATGTTAGGATCAGACCAGAACCATTCAAAGCTGAAACCTTCTTCGCGCTGCACATACAGCTCAGTAATTCCTAGCGCTCCGAGGATCAGGGCCGCGCTTTGGTTTGCTCGATGCATCCCACTGCTGAAGGTAGCGACGAAGTTGATGCCGCTGAGGTGCTCCTTCGCCGATGCCTCGACCTGCTTGTAGCCCAGTTTACTGAGTTCGTCGCCACCCTTGAGTCGGTGGCCATGCCGCATACAATAAAACGTCACTGTTCTCATCATCGTCTCCTGATTCGAGGTTGAACTGTTAGGTGAGTTATTGGTATGAGCCCGAGACTAGTTTTAAAAAATTAAAGCCAAACACAGACTCATACCTTAAAAAGAACTATTATAAACTATCCATAATAGCACAATTTGGCGCTTTTGTCAATAATAGCGCTATCTGGCATAATTAGTAGCATGAATATCAAATCGTTTAAACACGAGGATTGGACTAAAATCTACGATGGTCGGTGGAGTTTTTTAACGAGCACGCATTTTATCCAACAATACACCAAAGAACTTTTGTTTGGCGGAAAACCATTCAAATCCCAATCAATCATTTTTATATCTCACGGGCGCAGTAATGGATGGATGAGACAATCTGATCGCGATCGATTGGGAAATTATCTAGCGCAAAGAATTGTAAAGAATCCTAAGGAGGCTAAGGTTATTGCGAATAAATTAAAATTTCAAGCTAAAGGTATTTTGAAATTCATAGATCAATACGAAGGCAGACTAATTACAAAAACGTTATATGATGAATTTTGGAAAAGAGTATTGGCATACTATCATCCCCATATCAATGTGAAGTATGTTGTTGATTATTTGCATCCAGATCTCTTGAAACAGTATTTACCAAGTTTACAAGAAGCCAGACTAACTGCTGAGCCAGTTTTGAACCGCACAGAAGATTTTATGATTCGATTTGTTAAACTACTGAGTAAAGAAACTAAGTATTCTTATCAGTTGTTACTTTGTTTAATTAAAGAAGAAGTAAATGATTATTTTAATAAAAGGAAATTACCCAACAAACTCGAACTGAAGAAAAGAGACGCAGGAGCAGTTTTAATAAGAGAAAAAGATTCGTTTCAGTTCCTAATTGGTCCAGATATTTCTAAAATAGAAAGATTACTAAAACAAACCTCGAAAAAATCAGAACTTAAAGGGGCAATAGCCTTCCCGGGAAAAGTTACGGGAAAAGTAAGAATTGTATTAGATCCAAGTAAAGTTAAAGATTTTAAACCAGGAAGTATTCTGGTTACAGGGGCGACCAGACCAGAGTTTTTGCCGATCATGCATAAGGCGGCAGCATTTGTAACTGATGCAGGTGGGATTTTATCTCATGCTGCGATTACAGCTCGTGAAATGAAGAAACCTTGTGTAATTGGAACACAAATTGCTACAAAAGTTTTTAAAGATGGAGATTTTATTGAAGTTGATGCAAATAAGGGGATTGTGAGGAAGATAAAATAGTATGCTACCCAAAAAAGGATATTTAATTCCTCGAGCGAGAAATATAGATTATCTCCCCTCGGTCTGGAATACTATTTCTAAAAATCATCCCGAGATGCTAAAAATTCACGGGATTAAATTTAACTGCGATGTCTTATTCTTTGAAGATGGTAAGGGGATTTGGATTTATGAACAAAAGGAGTGGAATAAAATAGCTCAACACTTATTAAGATATTTTATTCATCATCCGAACTACTTTTCTCGAATACATAGGGACCAGTTAAAAACAGGACAAGCATTAGAAAAAGCCGTCTTAACATTTCTTGAACAATTAAAAACTGGAAATTTTACATTAACGAAATCTATCAAGTCTTTGTTTTATTTACAAAAACTTTGGTTTAAATATGATCGAATAAACACCTTGCCATGGTTTGTGGGAGCAGAAGCTTTAAAAGACTATTTATATTTGGAATTGGAAAAACTGAATATTCCTAGAGTAAAAATTGTTCGACTATTTCTTCCCAGAACTCTTTCTTTAACCACTCAGGAGGAGCTTGCGCGTTACAAATCAGCTCTTGCCGTCAAATCTGGAAAGAATAAGAAAAAATTAGCTCGAAATTTATCTGATAAATTTGGATGGATTCCGTTTGGTTACGATGGCCCATTATACTGGGACAATCAGTATTTTGAGGACACGCTCACATCATTGGAAGTTAAAAACAAAAAATGGTTGAAATCGAAAATTGATAAAATACTTTTGGAAAACTTTGAGTTAGCCAAAGAACAAAAAAATACAATTAATGAATATGAGTTAAATAAATATAGAAGATTGATTAATACTGTCCAGACTCTTATCACAACTGCTGACGAGAGAAAAAGTGTTCATTTCCGAATTCACTATGCCGTAGATTTGTTATTGAGAAATATTTCAAAGCAGACTCAGCTAACTTTAAAAGAATTAAAATATCTGGATTTGGTTGAAATTAATCTTTTAACAAAGAAAAAGAAAATGAATATTTTAAAAGATTTGGCCAGAAAACGGATTAACAACGTTATTTTTGTAAATTCAAAAAATGGAAAAATATTGGAAGTTATAATTGGAAAGAAAGCGAAACAGCATCTTTCAAAATATACAGAAAAGATCAGCAAAGCTAATGAAGTGAAAGGGATCGTGGGGAGCGTCGGTAGCAAATCTATACTGAAAGGTAGGATTAGAAGAATGTTAACCGCTGCAGAAGCATCTAAAATGAAAAAAGGAGAAATTCTTTTGACGGCAATGACTTCACCAGATTTCGTGCCAGCAATGCGTAAGGCCGCGGCTGTTGTGACAGATGAAGGTGGATTGACTTGTCACGCGGCCATAGTAAGCCGTGAGTTAGGCATCAGTTCGATAATAGGAACAAGAATAGCAACGTCGATTTTTAAGGATGGAGATTTAGTTGAGTTAGATACAAACAAGGGAATAGTCAAAAAAATTTAGACAAAAGCAAAAGGCGAGTGGCAACCAGTCGAGGATATAAATCCTCGGGGGTTGAACCAACTCGCCTTTCTGCATGCTAGACTTCACTGATAGTGAAGATCTGTACCCCGTCGTGCTCGACGAGATAGACGACACCCGATTTCGATTCTTCGAGCGTCAGCCCGAGGGCGATCACACTGAGACGACCCGAGCACAAGACCGCGTCGTCTTTCAGCCCGAGGACAAGCGCTCTCATGGACGGACCCAAATCCTTCTCGGTTGTGTCCATGTGGTAGGGAATCATCTTGCCACCGGGCAGAACGATCATATCCTCGCCGTCGTGCTTCACGGAGTCGAGTGCTTCGGCACCACCGATGACAGCCGAGTATCGGGTCGGTTCGAGATCGACCGCATCGCAAACCTCGATATGCCGATCGCCCGTTCCGACGACGACTTCAGAGGGTGTAGCCGGAAGCTTGGAACGCTGGCTCGCGACTTTCGCGAACCCTTCCGGTGTCATGCGAGGATTGGCACCATCGTACCGTTTACCGTGTGTGACAATGTAAGCCTTGAGCATGCTAATTTGCCCTCCCAGGCAAAAGTGTGAATGTCTGAATTGCTATGATTGCCAGTGTTGCCGAAATTTGGAATGTGCAATATGAACTAAATATGATAGCTTATTTTCGTACTTTTGTCAATACTAAGCCCTTCTAAAACACGTGATCTGATCGAAGTCGATGCGAATAAGGGGATAGTAAGAAAAATTTCTAATTAATCCCGTCGTCGCTGAAGCTTTGGCGGGCAGGCTAATTGGACCTAATTTCTAAAAGTGTTGATTGTTGTTGGATAATTGTCTATAGTTAATTAATGCGGAAGCGGTATAAAATCAAAAAACATTCCTGTGCTTTATGTAAGCCAAATAAAATGGGTTGGAGTTTGCGTTGGAAAGCAAAAGAAATAGTATCCTTACGAGAATTTGAAAGCGTAAAAAGAGTATATGAAAATCTACGCGTTCATTGATAGTCAAAATTTAAATTTAGCAATTAAAGATAGCGGCTGGACCTTGGATTTCAGTAGATTTTTCATTTATTTAAAAGATAAATATAAAGTCAGCAAAACCTTTTTATTTATAGGATACGTTGCTGGGAACGAAGCACTGTATACTTATTTGCAAAAAATTGGATACGTGTTAGTTTTCAAGCCAACTTTGGAATACAAAAAGGAAGGTGAAAGATTCACGAAAGGAAATGTTGATGCTGAGCTAGTTCTTCACTCTATGATTGAATACCCTAATTATGATAAGGCAATTATTGTTACTGGTGATGGCGATTTCCACTGTTTAATTGAATATTTAGAGAAGCAGGAAAAACTATTAAAATTATTCATACCAAATTCGAGAAAATTCTCGGCTCTGCTAAGAAGGTTTCGAAGATATTTTATTTTTGTTTCAAATTTAGAAAATAAGCTAAGCAAATTAAAAGAGCGGGAGTAACCTTCGGACGAACCTTAGGTGTGCCCGCTCATCGTGATTGATACTATTATAACAGATTTTGGAGACTTGTCAAGATGAAAAAGGTAATGGTGTTTGGGGTTTTTGATTTATTACATCCTGGTCATATTTCATTTTTGAAACAAGCGAAGAAGCTTGGAAATTATTTGATTGTTTCAATAGCGCGAGACGTGAATGTCAAAAAGACAAAAGGATTTAGTCCGGTCTTTAGTGAAAAGTTACGATTGAAGCATGTGAAAGATTTGAAAATTGCCAAAAAAGTAATACTGGGAGCATTAAAAAATCCGATGGATCATATTCAAAAAGAAAAGCCAGACGTTATAGCATTAGGCTACGACCAACGAGACTACATAAAAAATTTGAAGGTTCAATTGCATAGAAATGGATTAAAGACTAAAGTGGTGAGACTGAAGGCGTTTAGACCAGATAGGTTTAAGAGCAGTATAATGAGAAAGAAGAGAAACAATTAGTATTAATTGATGTAATAGATCCCGGATCACCCTTCGTGGTGTCCGGGATGGGTTAACGGAGAATTGCACAAATGAGTAAGTACAAAGTTATCGTTTATGTTCCAGTGGAGGAAGCTGATAAGATTCGGCAAGTCATGGGAGAAGCGGGTGGTGGTAAAATCGGGAATTATGATTTTTGTTCATTTTCTGTGCGCGGTGTCGGACGATTTCGACCGCTAGCTGGAGCAAACCCTACAATTGGAGAAGTCGGGAAGCTGGAAGAAGTTGAAGAAGAGCGGATTGAAACAGTGGTCGGTGAGGCATATCTTAAAGATTTAATTGAGAGAGTCAGAGCGGCGCATCCATACGAGGAACCCGTAATTAATGTAACAAAGCTCCATGAAATTTAAAGGCAAAGTGTTAAAAGGTAAAGGGCGGGGAAAAGAGATGGGTTTTCCGACAGCGAATTTAAAAATTCCTGTCGAAATTGAGAACGGATTGTATTTCGGGCTGGCCGATACTAAACCCTCTTTGGTTTTTGTCGGGGCCGCAGAAACTTTTGGAGAAATAAAGCAGAAAGTGGAAGTGTATATTTTGGACTTTGAAGGCAACTTATATGATCGAGAGCTAGAAGTGGAGCTGATCAAAAAAACACGGCCGAGTATAAAATTCAAAACCAAAGAAGAGTTGATAGAGCAGATGAAAGAAGACGAAAAGATGGCTCGAGAGTTCTTTAAGAGTAATAAGTAAGAAGTAATTAGTAATAAGAGCTAGAATTCTTATTACTCTTTACTAATTACTATTTACTAAATATAATAAAAGCAATAAGTAACCTTCAGGGCGGGGAGAATGTCCCCACCGGCGGTAAACCCCGCGAGTCCCGATTCGGGACATGATCCGGTGTAATTCCGGGGGCGACAGTATAGTCTGGATGAAAGAAGGCTTGTGTTTTTTGCCAATGCCCTGAAATAAGGCATTTTATTTTTTATGAATAAATTAAATAATATGGGTCCTTGGTTTGTGACTCTGGCCGCAGTGCTTTGGGCGATAGATGCTCCGTTTCGGAAATTTCTAACTACAGATTTGTCTTCGACTGCAATTGTTTTGATGGAGCATATTTTGATTGCAGTTTTGGTATTATTTCTATTCATCCCGAGAGTATCTGAACTGAAAAATTTATCTGGGCGCGAATGGGTCTCGGTATTATTTATCGGTTTCGGAGGTTCGGCACTGGCTACTGTTTTATTTACACAAAGTTTTCATTATCTAAACCCGACAGTTGCGATTCTCCTTCAAAAATTGCAGCCCTTGATTGCCATTGGGTTAGCAACTTTTGTTTTGGGTGAAAGATTGTCCAAGAATTTTTGGATGTGGGCAATAGTCGCAATTTTTGGGGCATACGTAATTTCTTTCCCAAATTTGAAGCCAACAGGATTTACCTGGGATTCAAACATGATTGGTGTTGTCTTGGCTCTCGGTGCAGCATTTTTCTGGGGTGGATCTACCGTGTTTGGACGTTATGTTTTGCGCAAAGCTAGTTTCCAGATGATGACGAGTTTGAGATTTATATCAGCGCTAATATTTTTGTTTTTCATGAACATTTACTATGGTACTTTAAATCAGATCACGACTGCATCATCAAAAGATTGGTTTTATGTGTTCATGACAGCGATTATAGCTGGATTTGTATCACTGCTTATTTATTACTATGGTTTGAAATCGACGAAAGCATCTGTCGCGACTTTGTGTGAATTGGCTTTTCCTCTGGCTGCTGTACTCGTGAACTGGATTTTTTTGGGTGCGACATTGTCGGGCATGCAAATCGTCGGAGGTTTGATATTGTTATTTGCCATTACTCGTCTCACGATTGTCAACGAAACAGAAATCAGCGAGAAAGTGGTTGAAGCAGAAGCCCGGACGGTTTAACCCCATCCCGGACGCCACAACGGGCGATCCGGGATCCACTTCATGGACCCCGGATCAAGTCCGGGGTGGTTAGGGTTTGTGGTACAATAAATCAATGACCATCGGCGAAGAATCAATTAAGCAGCATAAAAAAACGGAGCTATAAAATAATATGTTTCAAGAATTTAAAAAGTTTGCTATTAGAGGTAACGCACTTGATCTCGCAGTAGGAGTTGTGATTGGTGCTGCATTTACCACGGTTGTGAATTCGATAGTCAATGATATATTCACTCCGGTCTTAAACATTTTTACTGGTTTAGTAGAATTTCGAAATATTTCGATCGGCCTGCCAGGTCCGGGAGTCCTGCGCATCGGATCATTTATTAATGCAGTTATTAATTTTTTAGTGGTCGCGTTTGCGGTATTTATTTTGGTCAAGCAAATCAATCGGTTTCGATCGAAGGAAGAAGGGAAAACCAAAGAGTGTCCGTTTTGTTTCACTGATATCCCTAAACAATCGACCCGTTGCCCACATTGTACGAGTCAGTTGCAATAATAAAAATCCCTGATTGATCCATCAGGGATTTTTAAACGGCGAGAGCCATCTTTTTACTTCGAGTCTTGATACACTTGGTACAAGCTTTGATCCGTCCGTGTTCGATTTTCAACCATTGAAGATTCGGGTAGAGTCGAACTTTAGTCTTACGCATCGAGTGAGATCGAGTAAAAGTATTGAGGTAGCCTTTGCCACAGATCTGACATTTTCTCATATGTGATACAATTAATGTACCAAAAAAGTTTAGCATAATCTGCTGATTTGGTCAACCCCGTTAGAAGTTGGCCAATTTGATTAACTTCTAACGGGGTCAACCCTGTATGGAAATTCTTATTTTTATCATCATTTTGTTGTTTTCGGTGATCTTTCATGAAGTGGCACATGGAATCATGGCCGAAAGGTTGGGGGATCCAACTGCTCGATTTGCGGGTAGACTGACGCTTAACCCCATCCCGCATATCGATTTATTTGGATCAATTTTACTTCCTGGCTTTTTACTTTTTATAGGATCCCCGATAATTTTTGGTTCAGCCAAACCTGTCCCTGTGGATTACAGGAACTTTCGCAATGTCCGTCGAGATATGATTTTGGTGTCTCTGGCTGGTGTTGCTACGAATTTTGTATTGGCATTGCTGGCAGCTGTAGTTTACCGTCTGACACCCAATCTATCGGATATGGGAGAATATTTGTTGCTCCAAACCATAATTTTGAATTTAGTTTTATGTTTTTTTAATTTAGTTCCAATTCCACCATTGGATGGTTCCAAAGTTCTCGCAAGTATCTTAGGTTATATCAATCATAACTGGATGCATTCGTTCCTAGAACTTGAGCGTTATGGATTTTTTATCCTAATATTATTTTTGTATACTGGTTTAGTCCAGTTACTAATTTTTCCGCCAGTAAAATATTTCTTGGAATTTTTCGTCGGGAGCGGAGTAAGGCTGGGTTTTTAACGGGGTTGACATATACTCGGATTCCTGTTAATATTTGCCAGTAAACTTAATTTATTAAAAAATCTTTAATTTACTGCGTTAGAGTTGCACGCGGTCAAAAGACCGCTTTAAATTTGTTAAGTTTTACGAAAGACGCCTGTTCCTCCATCCGTATGTCCGTAACAATTCGTAAATCCGTAAATTATGCCTACAATCAATCAACTCGTCCGTAAAGGACGAACTAAATTATCCTCAAAACTCAAAGCCCCGGCTCTGCACCGTGGATTTAACCTATTGGAAGGCCGTCCTTATTATGTATCCAAGGGTCGCCCATTTCTTCGTGGTGTCTGCATCAAAGTTTCGACACAGACTCCGAAAAAACCAAACTCTGCGTTGCGTAAAATCGCCAGGGTCCGTCTATCCAATGGTATGGAAGTCACAGCCTACATCCCGGGTATCGGACATAACTTACAAGAACACAGTGTGGTCATGATTCGTGGCGGTAGGGTCAAAGATTTGCCGGGTGTGCGTTATCACATTGTCCGCGGCAAATTAGATGCTGGCGGAGTTGAAGGTCGCCGACGCGGTCGAAGTAAATATGGTGCGAAAAGAGGAGAATAAATATGCCACGTAAAGCTAAGTCATATAAAAAACATCCAGCAGCTGCTGATTACAAATACAATAGTATTAAAATCGGCAAATTTATAAATTACATCATGGAGCGCGGTAAAAAAACTGTCGCCACCAAACTTGTTTATGGTGCGTTTGATCAAATTGAAAAAGAAATGAAGACTGATCCGAAAGCAGTATTTGAACAAGCGATCCGAAATGTATCACCGATCCTCGAAGTCAAAGGACGAAGAATTGGTGGAGCGAACTATCAGGTCCCGATGGAAGTCCAGGAACCACGAAAAACTTCCCTCGGTATGAAATGGATTATTGATGCTGCCCGAAATAAAAAAGGCAAACCCATGGCTTTTAAATTAGCTGCCGAGTTGATGGAAGCCTACAACAAATTGGGTGCTGCTATAAAGAAACGAGAAGATGTCCACAAAATGGCAGAAGCTAACAAAGCCTTTGCTCATTTTGCACGATTCCAGAGACGATAAGTAAAATAGGTCTAATAGGTCCAATAGGACTTATAAGACTTATACGACCTATTTATGCCAAGAGAATATTCTTTAGAAAAAACCAGAAACATTGGGATCATAGCCCATATCGATGCCGGTAAGACCACCACTACCGAGTCGATTTTGTATTACTCAGGAAAAATTCATAAAATTGGTGCGGTCCACGAAGGTAACACTGCCATGGACTGGATGGAACAAGAACGTGAACGCGGAATCACAATTACTGCGGCTGCGACAACTTCTTTTTGGTCTAAGACTCTCCAGAGTGGAGCAAAAGCAGAAGATACTCATCGCATCAACATCATTGATACTCCAGGTCACGTGGACTTCACTGTTGAAGTTGAACGATCCCTACGCGTATTGGACGGAGCAGTGGTAGTATTTGACGGCAAAATGGGAGTCGAGCCTCAATCAGAAACTGTCTGGCGTCAAGCTGATAAATATTTAGTTCCTCGGATGTGTTTTATCAACAAAATCAACCAAACTGGGGGCGATTTCTATAAATCCTTAGATGCTATTCATAAACGATTGTCACCAAACGCATTCCCAATCCAATTGCCGATCGGATTTGAAAAAGACATCAATGGTGTGGTGGATTTGGTGAAAATGAAATCCTATACCTACAAAGAGCACAAAGATAAAGGGTTTACTGAAGGCGAAGTCCCAGCTTCTATGTTAGAAAAAGCCAAAGAATATCGTTTGAAATTGATTGAAAAAGCAGTTGAATCTGATGATGTATTGATGGAAAAATATTTGGCTGGTACTGAATTGACTGAAGAAGAATTAATGCGAGCTATACGATCTTCAACTTTAACTGGTAAATTTTATCCAGTTGTTGGCGGCGACGGTCGCGGACTTATAGTCACGACGATTTTAGACGCGGTGGTAAATTATCTGCCATCTCCGATGGACAAACCACCGGTAAAAGGAATTAATACCAAGACCAAAGAAGAAATATTGTTGACTCCAGTAGATGATGAAAAATTCGTGGCCTTAGCTTTCAAAATCGCGACAGATCCATTTGTCGGGAAATTAGCTTTCTTCCGAGTTTATACAGGAGTATTGCAAACAGGATCATATATTTTGAATACCCGATCAGGAAATAAAGAACGTGTCGGACGTCTAGTCAGACTTCATGCTGATTCCCGCGAGGAAGTAAAAGAAGTTTATTCTGGCGATATTGCTGCTTTGGTAGGTCCGAAAGATACTTTCACCGGAGACACGCTAACGAACGTAGATTATCCAGTTCAGCTCGAATCTATCAAATTCCCAGAACCGGTTATTTCAGTGGCGATTGAACCCAAGACCAAACAAGATCAAGAAAAGATGGGATTGGCTTTACAGAAATTAGCTGAAGAAGATCCAACTTTTCGGATCAAGTCTGATGAAGAAACCAACCAGACTTTGATTTCTGGAATGGGCGAACTGCATTTGGATATTATCGTCGACCGCATGAAGCGCGAATTCAAAGTGGAAGCCAATGTCGGCCGCCCACAAGTTGCTTATAAAGAAACGATCAAAGGTAAATCTGAAGCTGAAGGAAAATATATTCGTCAGACAGGTGGTCGTGGACAGTATGGCCATGTCTATATCAGACTCGAACCCCAGGATGATCCAACCAAAGGCAATGAATTTGTAAACGAAGTCGTGGGTGGTACTATTCCTCGCGAATACATCCCAGCTGTTGATAAGGGGATTAAAGAAGCCGAAGACCGTGGTGTTATCGCAGGATTTCCTCTGATCAATGCTAAAGTTACGCTTTATGATGGTTCTTACCACGAAGTTGACTCATCTGAAATTGCTTTCAAAATTGCCGGTTCCATGGCTTTCCAGGATGCTGTGAAAAAAGCGCAACCAATTTTACTTGAACCGATCATGAAAGTAGAAGTGCTCACTCCGGAATCATCTCTCGGAGATGTCATCGGAGATCTGAATGCCAAACGCGGAAAAATTCTCGAGATGGGTGAGCGAGGTAACATCAAAGTCGTCGATGCCGAAGTTCCACTCGCTGAAATGTTTGGTTATGCGACGCAAATTCGCTCCATGTCCCAGGGTCAGGCATCTTACTCCATGGAATTTCATCACTATGAAGAAGTTCCTCGCAACGTCGCGGAGAAAATTATCGGGGAAACAGGAAAAATCCGCGTAGGCCAGAATAAGTAAATTTTTAGACCGCCGAAAGGCGGTTTTTCTTTTATAAATAAATAGTCGTAAAAATACTGTAATTACATTGTTTTTGCGACTAATTTGAAAATAAAAAAAGAACGGTAGTCGGGGACTTACCGTTTTCGCTTCGCTTTCGTTCTCGCTTGAGCGTTTCGTTGATTAAGGGTTTCAAGTTCTTGGTTCGCTTCAGGATTGTTTCGAATCCGATCGAGCATGGTCTCGAAATCACCACGTTGGATAGCAGCGTCCCGAAAATACTTGTAGTACACAGTTGCAAGTGCTCCAACTGATATCAGGATTTCCGGATGAGCCTCATAGAACGGTTGTGCAAGCTTGTAACCACGAAGGGCTCGTAGACCCCAATCATGACGAAGTGCCAATAGTTTTCCTCCTGGTTAGTCATCGTTTTTTTTGAACTGCTTTGCCAGCACGGTCACGTCTACGTCGAGAATGTCCTTTCGCTTTTTTTCGTGTGACTTTGGACTCTAATTTGTGGAACGCTTTGCAAGACTGGCAGCAACTCTTGTGGCTATCCACTACGCGTCGTGTAGTGAGATCTGCTGTGCCTTGGAAGTACGAACTCCACGTATAACGACTGAAGACACCACAACCATAGCCCCGATACAAGTCGCTTCTCACTTCATTTGATGCAGTGTATGTTTTGCTGGGGTAGTTGACCTCGGTCTTAGGGTTTCTTTTGACAGTTCCTTTCATTTGATTCCCTCCGGATTCGAGTTCAATGGATTATAGCAATTTGCCATAAAAAAAGCCACCTAGGCATTTGGGGAATGCTTTGGTGGAGGGGGAGCGTGGTCGAGAGTCGACTTCAGCCGACAAATAGAGAGACCCACGACGAGATGAGCAGGGCGACGGCGATCATTTTTCCAATCGACATAGCAACCTCCTGAATGTTTAGCCGGTTAGATCGCGTCTAAGCTACTATTCATTCCTCCCGATTACATTATAAGCATACAGTTTAGAAATAAAAAAAGCCACCGCTGCGTTTGATCACGTGTTGGTGGTTATAGATTGAGCTCCGGTCTGAACCGGTTGAAATAGATATGGATTCCTACGAGGATCGCCATGAAGGCAGCAATCGCAAGTGCTGCTGCAATTCTACCCTCGGATAGGAATATCAGAGAGAAGATGGTGAAGGAGCCCCACCCTGAAGCGATTCTTCGGAAGCAGCCGGGGAATGCACCTGCATTCAAACACAAATGCATCGCCGAGTCATGAAGCTCACTCGAGTAATCCCATGTGCCAGTGGCGAAACGCAACGCACAGTGGTACCCGAAAGCGTAGAGGCCAGTTAGTACAGCAAGCACAAACCAGATCCACTCCATGATTTCCTCCTTAAAGTTACTTTGTTAACGGATTCCGTCCCAATCTTTATGGACTTTCGCGATGAGTCCTAAGACCACCACGATGCTGACTGTTCCAATTCCTGCAACGAGCCAGAAGTATTTGGGCAGATTGTTGAGAAGCTCGGTCAGTGTCACTAGCAATATAGTCCTCTCCTAGTCATAAGATTACTCCTATTTGCATATAAAAAAAAGCCACCGAGGCGTGGATTCATGCTTTGGTGGATGGCGGACAGAGTTGGCGGTTTACTCTCCAAAGCCGAAGATCGGCCAGCCGTTCTTGGGCTTTTTCTTTCCCGTTTTTCTCATAGTTCCTCCCGATTTTTCTAGTTGCTGATTGCGGCTACACCGGCGATCAGCTGATGTACCCAATCTCGCCCGATGAGAGCAGTTGCGATGATCGCCGCAATCGCAATAATTCCGAGCCACCATTGTCCTTCATCATCGGCCATTAAACCCTCCCAATAAGATAAGAATATCTGATTTATAGAATTTAAGCTAGTTTATCCACAGACACCTAAACCCTTTACAAACTGCCCCAAATCCTCTATAATCGTTAGGCATGTAAATTAATTATTGGCGGTTTTTGAGTCAGGCGTCATCCTGAACTTGGCTAAACCCCCGCAAAATGGGGTTTTTGTTAAGGCTCGGGAGGACTGGATACCACTTAAAAATCACCGGAAAGGCCAGTAAAATGGCAGAAAAATTCGATCGTTCCAAGCCTCACGTCAACGTCGGAACCATCGGTCACGTTGACCACGGCAAAACCACTTTGACTGCTGCTATCACCACAGTTTTAGCAAAATCAGGCAAAGCCAAAGCACGCGCCTACGATTCTATCGACAACGCTCCTGAAGAAAAGGCCCGTGGTATTACTATTAATACTTCTCACGCAGAATACGAATCTGACAAGCGTCACTACGCCCACGTCGACTGTCCGGGACACGCTGACTATGTCAAAAACATGATCACCGGTGCCGCCCAGATGGATGGTGCGATTTTGGTCGTGTCAGCAGCTGACGGCCCTATGCCTCAAACTCGAGAACACATTCTTCTGGCCAAACAGGTCGGAGTTCCTTACATCGTCGTCTACATGAACAAAGTAGATATGGTTGATGATAAAGAATTACTAGACTTAGTCGAAGAAGAAATCCGAGATTTACTGACCAAATACGGTTTTCCAGGAAAAGATACCCCTATCGTTCGAGGATCAGCTTTGAAAGCTTTGGAAGGTGATACTTCCGAAATCGGCGAAGCTTCAATTCTCAAATTGATTGAAAATTTGGATTCTTACATCCCTGAACCAGTTCGTGAAATTGATAAACCATTTTTGATGCCTATCGAAGACATCTTCTCCATCGAAGGACGAGGAACTGTAGTCACCGGAAGAATCGAACGTGGAATGATCAAAATCAACGAAGAAATTGAAATCGTCGGTATCCGCCCAACTGTCAAAACAGTGGTCACTGGTATTGAGATGTTCAACAAGCAATTGGATGAAGGACGCGCTGGTGACAACGCAGGTATCTTGCTCCGCGGAACCAAAAAAGATGAAGTAGAACGCGGACAAGTCTTGTGTAAACCAGGATCAGTTACTCCTCACACTGAATTTGATGCAGAAGTTTATATTTTGACCAAAGAAGAAGGCGGACGTCATACTCCATTCTTCAAAGGTTATAAGCCTCAATTCTACATCCGAACTACAGACGTAACCGGAGAAGTTGAATTGCCAGCAGGTCAAGAAATGGTCATGCCTGGAGACACTGTTTCCCTCAAAGTCAAGTTGATTACCCCAGTTGCTTTGGAAGAAAAGATGCGCTTCGCTATTCGCGAAGGTGGACACACTGTCGGTGCTGGAGTTGTAAACAAAATCACGAAGTAAATACGTAAACGGAAGCCTCTTTACAGGGGCTTCCGTTTCGTGTAGTATTAGTGGGTTGTGTAATTAAGTTCATTATATAAGATGGCTCAAGAAGTTGCTGCAGTCAGCAGAATAAGAATCAAAATTCGAGGATATGATCACAAGTTGATTGATCAATCAGCCCGCCAAATTGTCGATACAGCAAAGCGGACTGGTGCAGGTGTATTGGGTCCAGTTCCTCTTCCAACGGAAAAGACAAAATACACAGTCAACAAATCGACTTTTGTGCACAAGAATGCACGTGAGCAATTCGAGATGCGCATCCATAAACGATTGATTGATATCTCTTCTCCGACTCCGAAAACCATAGATGCATTGAGTAATCTCAATTTGCCAGCTGGTGTCGACGTCGAGATTAAGATGTAGAACTTTACGAATTACTAATCAGTACGAATATACGAATAGATTGGGTCAAGATCCCCCAGGATATCGCCAATCTTGAAGAACCGACCAGGTTTCTTTATTAAAGGGGATCTGGTCGGTTTTTTAAAAACCCATTCGTATATTGGTAAAAATTCGTAATTAGTAAAGTCATGGCCAAATTCATAATTGCTCAAAAATTGAAGATGTCTCAGATGTTTACCGACAAAGGTATCGTAGTTCCGGTAACTATTTTGAAGGCGGGTCCAGTTAAAGTGACATTGGTTCGAACCATGGACAAAGATAAATACACTGCTGTTCAGGTTGGATTTGGTAAAAAGAAAACCGGCAATAAATTTAAAAAGTTAGTTGAATTCCGAACTGATGATAAAGATAGCTACAGCACTGGTGATGAGATCAAAGCTGATACGTTTATTATTGGTGATAAGGTTAAAGTTACCGCAGAGATGAAAGGAAAGGGGTTTGCAGGCCCAGTTAAACGATGGCACTTCCACGGAGCGCCAGCATCTCACGGACATGATCACCCTCGCGCAGTCGGAGCTATCGGAGGCCGTTTCCCACAGCACGTCAGAAAAGGTTTGCACATGGCCGGACGTATGGGCGGCACTAGAACAGTGACGAATTTGGAAGTAGTGGATGTCGACGCAGCACGGAATTTAATAGCAATAAAAGGAGCAGTTCCAGGCGCAAATGGTGGAATAGTTAAGATTCAGGCGATGCGTAAATAACCGGATTTATGCTAGTAATCGGGCACAGAGGAGCATCAGGGTTTGAACCGGAGAACACAATCCGTTCTTTGAAAAAAGCAATTGAGCATGGGGTGAAAATGGTCGAGCTCGATATACGGGTAACAAGAGATGGAGAACTAGTACTTTTCCACGACCGAACATTGAAAAGATTGTTCGATGATGGACAAGCCATTGCCAAAAGTACTTTGGCAGAATTGCGAGCCATTTCTCGGTATCGATTGATTCCAACTCTCGACGAAGCCTTAGCCGCCATCGACGTTGATGTTAATATCGAAATCAAAGTCCAAGGCATCGAGCAAAAAGTTCTAAACAAAATTAAAAATTTTCCGCACAGGGTTCTGATTTCCTCATTTTATCCGGGGGTTCTCAAGAAAATCAGAGCTTTGGATGGAAAAGTCCATCTGGGATTAATTATTCCGGTGAGAAAATTTTATTTCTTGCCGATTATGATGCAGCTTACTAGAAATTTGCAGTTGTATTCGATCCATCCAAGAAATTTGTTCGTGACTGATCAGGTTGTTAAATATTTACGCAAGTTTGCGAAAAATATCTACGTCTGGACAGTCAATTCCGAGAAGGAATTAAAACGAATGAAAAAGATCGGTGTCGATGGAATTTTCACCGATTATCCAGGGTTAATTAAATAACATATGCCCAAAGTCGTCGTCTATAACCAAACAGGTGACAAAGTTACAGATTTGGATCTCAATCCAAAGATTTTTGGCGTGGAAAAAATCGACGCGAATTTGGTGCATTCGGCTGTTCGAATCCAACTATCCAACGCAAGATCAGCACTAGCTCATACCAAAAACCGAGGTGAAGTCGCAGGTAGTGGCCGAAAGCCTTGGAAGCAAAAAGGTACTGGACGCGCTCGAGCTGGTTCTATCCGATCTCCAATTTGGCGACACGGTGGAATTACATTTGGACCACGATCAGATCGAAATTGGTCTTTGAAAATGAACCGCTCTGCATGGCGTAAAGCTTTGTTTACTATTTTGACTGATAAATTAAATGATAAGAAATTAGTTGTGCTCGAAAATTTGGATAAAACTGCGAAGACTAAAGAAATTTCGAAAAGATTGAATGATTTCGCGACCAAAGCTGGTTTGGGTAAAAAATATTTGGTAGTGATGGATGCGAAAAATGCTGAATTGGAACGCGCTGTCAGAAACCTTGCCAATGTGAAAATTTTATACGCAAATCAGTTGAATGTTGTTGATTTGATGAAGTACGATGTGGTGGTTTTGAAAGATGCCTTAACTGTAATAGAAAAAACATATGGGACTTCTCGATAGAATAAAAGGGAATAAAGGGGACAAGGGGAGTAAGAAGAAGAAAGAAGAGAATGTCTTGGATATGGTCCAAGAGCCCTCCTCCGCTAAAGCTACGGAGGGCAAGCCGGTTGTACTGAAAGAGGACACCGGTTCAGCACACAGAATTTTGAAAAACCATCATTTGTCGGAAAAGACTAATATGTTTTCGACTACCGGCAGATATGTATTCCGAGTTGATCGCAACGCGAATAAAATTGAAGTTAAGAAAGCTATAGAAAAAGTTTATGATGTCCATGTCGTTAAAGTAAATATCGCGAATGTTCAAGGTAAATCCCGCCGACAGGGACGAGTCATGGGCCGCACTCAAGATTGGAAGAAGGCCATCGTGACATTAAAACAAGGTGAAAAAATTTCCGGCTTAGCCGAAGGAATCTAGTATGGCTATCAAAATCTACAAACCAACTTCACCAGGACGCAGAATTCATTCAGTTACGGATTATTCTGTTCTAAGAAAACGAGTCAAAGCTCCGAATGCTTTGATTGTGTCTAAGAAAAAAACCGGCGGCCGAAACAATCGCGGTTTGATTACCACCAGACACCAAGGTGGTGGACACAAGCAAAAAGTCCGGATGATTGATTTTATGCGTGAAAAGTTGAATATTCCTGCAAAAGTTCAGACTCTCGAATATGATCCAGGACGAAGTGCTTTTATTTCCCTGCTTGCATACCGTGATGGTGAGAAGCGATACATCCTCGCTCCAGATGGAGTGAAAGTCGGAACTATTTTACTCACAGCTCCTCGAACTGAAGTGAAAGTCGGGAATCGTATGATGCTCAAAAATATCCCGGTAGGAACCAATGTCCACAGTATAGAAATTTTGGCTGGACGTGGTGGTCAAATCGCTAGAGCCGCAGGGAACTACGCTATTATTTCCGCTAGTGAAGGCGAGCACGTTTTATTGAAAATGCCATCAGGCGAAATTCGAAAAGTTGCTGGCAATGCTTATGCTACACTCGGGCAAGTTTCAAATGTCGACTGGATGTATGTTAGAATCGGTAAAGCTGGACGCACTCGACACATGGGAATTCGTCCATCTGTACGCGGTAAAGCTATGAACCCTGTGGATCACCCTCATGGTGGTGGAGAAGGTCATAACCCAATTGGGCTTAAATATCCGAAAACTCCTTGGGGTAAACACGCACTTGGTGTCCGCACCCGTAACCCAAAGAGAGCAAGTTCTAGATTTATAGTTAAGAGACGAAGCAAATAATATGTCACGATCACTGAAAAAAGGACCTTTTATCGATCCAAAATTATTAGAGAAAGTTCAGAAGAACAAACCAGGTTCTAAAGTTCAAATTAAAACTTGGTCACGTGATTCTACGATTTTTCCTGAAATGGTTGGCATGACTTTCCTCGTCCACCAGGGTAAGAATTTTATTACAGTTATTCCTTCAGAAAACATGGTTGGCCACAAACTCGGTGAGTTTGCTCCAACTCGGAAATTTACTAGACATGGTGGTAAGATGGCAAAAGATGAAGCATTGGCAGCTGCTGACGCTGAAAGACGTGCCACAACTGCTGCTAAAGAGGAGCCCAAAAAGTAATGGCTACGAAAGTACGAAAAGAATACGAACATACGAAAATAGCTTTCTTTCGTATTTTCGTAAAAATTTCGTAAGTTCGTAGATAAATTTATGGCTGAAAAGAATCCCAAACTGCATACCGAGGTTAAAGCGTTCGCAAGATACATTCATGTCTCTCCGCGAAAGCTTCGACTTGTCGCTGATTTGGTTAGAAAAATGCATGTTTCTGATGCATTGGAACAGCTTAGATTTTCTTCGAAGAACGCTGCTCTTCCACTAAGCAAAGCGATCAATTCTGCTATTGCCAATGGCGTGCATAATTTCAATATGAATAAAGATGATATGTTTATTAAATCTCTAACTGTAGATGGCGGACCAGTTTATAAAAGATATGCGCCAAGAGCACAAGGACGAGCATTCGTAGAACGAAAGAGAACTAGTCATATTAGTGTCGTATTAGAATCCAGAGCTGGTAAATCCAAGAAAAAATCTAGATCAGTTTTCTCACTTCGACCAAAAGCCGTAGCTCTTCCTGAAGCTGGTCAAGCGTCAGAAAAGCAGAATGTCCCGAAACAAGCTCCGAAATCTGATGAAAAGATGAAGCAGCAAAAGATTAGTTTGAAACGTCGATTATTTAACAGGAGATCGGGTCAATAATTTTATGGGACATAAAGTAAACGCAAATAGTTTAAGACTGAAAATTACAGACACTTGGAAGTCACGATGGCTGACCAAGACTGGTTTTGCAACTCTTCTTGCTGAAGATACGAAAATTCGAGCTTTCCTTGGTAATGCTTTGAAAAAGTCCGGATTGGTTCGCGTCGATATCGAACGATACAGCAACAGACTTTATATAAATATCAAAACCACGAAACCTGGAATGATTATCGGAAAAGGTGGTGGCGGGATCGAAGAGTTGAAAAAGAAGATTTTGAAGCATTTGAAACTTGATAAATTGGAAATGAAGATCAATATCGAAGAAATCAAGGATGTAAATCTTCAAGCCCAAGTTATAGCCCAAGACATTGCAGACCAGATTGAACGACGTATTGCTTTCCGACGTGCGATGAAAGCTTCGATTGAGAAAGTTATGGAATCCGGAGCGATTGGTGTTCGTATCGAATGTTCAGGCCGATTAGGTGGAGCTGAAATTGCCCGATCCGAAAGATTGTTCAAAGGTAAGCTTCCTTTGCATACTTTGAGAGCGAATATTGATTTTGCTAGAGTTACAGCATTTACTACATACGGCACGATCGGTATTAAAGTTTGGATCAACAAAGGCGAAGTTTTTGAAGGCAACAAGTTAAAGCTTAAAGTTTAAGGATTATTTATGCTTATTCCAAAGAAAGTTAAACATCGAAAGCATCATCGCGGATCATCTAAAGGCAAGGCCATGTCTGGAAATTTTGTCGCCTTCGGCAGCTTTGGACTGAAATCGCTGGAAAACAGCTGGGTGACTTCGCGTCAGATCGAAGCAGCTAGGCGCGCTATGACTCGATACATCCAACGTGGTGGTAAAATTTGGATTCGAATTTTCCCGGATAAACCAATTACTGCTCATGGTAATGAATCACCGATGGGAGCTGGAAAAGGTGCTGTAGATCACTTTGTTGCTGTAGTTCAAAAAGGACGAATTTTATTTGAAATGGATGGCGTAACCCCGGTTCAGGCTGAAGAAGCTATGCGGTTGGCATCTCACAAGTTGCCGGTCAAAACTCGATTCGTGACAAAGGAGCAGAAGTGATTTACGAAATACGAATCAGTACGAATATACGAATAGCCAATGCTTTAACGATTAGTAAATTAGTAATAATTAGTAATTAGTAAAGTTTATGAAGATGAAAGAATTAGAAAACATGACACCGAACGAATTGACCAGACAACTGGGTGTATTGCGTGAACAAGTTCGCGATCTGACATTCAAGATTCATTCACGGGAAGTGAAAAATAATCACATGCTGAAGAACATCAGACAAGATATAGCAAGAATTTTAACATTTATCGGTAAGAAGAAATAATATGGATAAAGTAAACCCCGTTAGATTTTTATAAAAATCAACGCGGGAAAGTAAATTTTATGACAAACGATAATAACACTGTAAAATCTAACGGGGTAAAGCGACAACTTACAGGATTTGTAACTTCAAACAAGATGACTCAAACCATCGTTGTTAAAGTTGAATCAGTAAAAGTCCATCCGAAATATCACAAGCGCTACAAGGTGTTTAAAAAATATGCAGCTCACACCGATGGCGATGCTAAAGTATATACAGTTGGCCAGAAAGTTACGATCGAAGAAGTTAAACCTTACAGTAAAACAGTTAACTGGAGAGTAGTCTAATATGATTCAATTACGTACCAGATTAATAGTTGCTGACAATACCGGTGCGAAAGAGATCGCAGCTTTTTCTGTGAATGGAAAGAACAAACGACGCTGGGCCAGATTGGGCGATGTCATCTCCGCTTCAGTGAAGATTGCCAGCCCGAAAGGCCAAGTCAAAAAAGGTGATAAAGTTTATGCAGTTATCGTCCGTACGCGCAAAGAAGTCCGCAGAGCCGATGGTTCATATATTCGATTTGATGATAATGCCGCAGTATTGGTAACTAAAGACAGCCAAGACCCAAGAGGCACCCGTATTTTTGGTCCGATGCCCCGTGAACTTCGCGACTTGGGGTTTACCAAGATTATATCTTTAGCAGAGGAAGTAGTATGATCTACGAACTACGAAAAAGTTACGAAAATACGAAAGAACTCGGTTCAGTTCGTACTTTCGTAAAAATTCGTAATTTCGTAGAAAGTTTAATTAACTAAAGCATATGGCTTCATTAAACATTAAAAAAGGCGATACAGTCAAAGTTCTATCCGGAAAAGAAAAAGGAAAGTCCGGAAAAGTTTTGGAAGTGTTTCCAAAAAACGCCCGATTATCCATCGAAGGATTGAATGTTCATGTTAGATTTTCGAAAGCGAAGCGAAAAGGTGAAAAAGGTCAACGACTGGAACTTCCGTCTCCGATGAATGTCTCGAATGTAATTTTGCTCTGTCCGAATTGTGGTAAACCAACCAGAGTCGCTCATGAAGTCACAGAGAATGGTAATTTGCGCAAGTGTAAGAAATGCGGAAAGGTAATGTAATCATATGCAACTGAAAACTATCTACAAAGAAAAATCAGCACCTGCACTCAAGCAACAGTTCAATTTGAAGAATTCTATGGCTGTGCCTAAAATTCAGAAAGTCGTAGTTAATGTTGGAGTGGGAAAAACTCTGAAAGATGCGAAAATGCTGGATGCAATTATTGAAGACATTCGACGCATCACCGGGCAAGCACCTGTTAAAACTATTGCCAAGAAATCGATTGCAGGATTTAAGATCCGCGAAGGACAAGTGGTGGGAGTTATGGTGACACTGCGAGGAAACCGGATGTATGATTTCTTAGAAAAGCTAGTTCGAGTAGCTCTCCCTCGTGTTCGAGACTTCCGAGGACTGGATCCTAAAAAATTTGACCGTCACGGTAATTACAATGTTGGGATAAAAGAACAGATTGTATTTCCAGAAACCATCCGCGAGCACGTTGACTACTCATTCGGTCTGGAAGTAAATATTCAGACTTCTACAGATGACGACAAGCAAGCTCTCGAGTTATTAAAATCATTAGGTTTCCCGTTCCAGAAAGAATAATCTATGTCAACGAAGGCGCAATACATAAAATCCCATAGATCACGGACCCAAGCGAAGTATTCGACTCGAATAGTCAGGCGTTGTTGGCGTTGTGGTCGCAAACATGGATATATGAGAGATTTTGATATTTGCAGAATTTGTTTTAGAGAATTAGCCTCCAACGGAGAAATCCCTGGAGTATCGAAAGCGTCCTGGTAAATATATGACAATGTCTGACACAATTTCCGATATGTTAACCCGCATCCGCAACGGACTTATGGCACAGAAGCCAGAAGTGGTTTTGCCTTACTCCAAATTTAAGCACAATCTGGCGAAAGTTTTGCAAGGTGAAGGCTGGCTGGCTCAAGTGGATGTAAAAGAAGTGGATGGCTTTAAAACATTGTCTTTGATTTTGAAATACGATACTAAGGGTCAACCCACGATTACAGGCATCAAGAGAGTCAGTAAACCAGGACAGAGAATTTACAGTAACCGCACCCAGATTCCGAAATCTTTGGGAGGCCTCGGGACCACGATTATTTCGACTTCGAAAGGATTAATGACAGACAAAGAAGCCCGCAAGCAAAAAGTCGGCGGAGAAGTCGTTTGTCAAATTTGGTAAAACTATGTCAAGAATCGGTAAAAAACCAGTTACAATTCCATCGGGTGTCAATGTTGATCTAACCTCTGAAGTCCTAAAAGTTAAAGGGCCAAAAGGTGAGCTGACTTTGAATTTGCATCCAAAAGTTCAGATAGAAAAAGGTGAAAATGAAGTTGTGGTTAAAGTTTCCAATGAAGAGAATAAGCAACAACGAGCGTTGTGGGGATTATACCGGGCATTGATTAACAACATGGTTGCTGGAGTCAGCACAGGTTTCAGTAAAGTTCTCGAAATCAATGGCGTCGGTTATAAAGTAGAATTACAGGGCAAGAAATTAGTGTTGCAATTAGGATATTCTCATCCAGTTGAATTAGAAATTCCTGCAGGGTTGGAAGCGAAAGTTGAAAAGAACACGATCACAATTTCCGGAATCGATCGCCAATCAGTAGGCCAATTTGCGGCGGTGATCCGATCAAAGCGTGAACCTGAACCATACAAAGGCAAAGGAATTAAATACCAAGGTGAAGTTATCCGACGCAAAGCTGGTAAAGTCGTTAAAGCCGTAGGTGGCGGGAAATAACTTTACGAAGTACGAATCGGTACGAATATACGAATAGCTAAAGCTTTACCGATTAGTAAATTAGTAACAATTAGTATTTAGTAAAACTATGAATAAAAGAGCACAACGAAAATTGCGACATAACAGAGTTCGAGCGAAAGTTGTTGGTACCATGGACCGCCCGAGATTAAATGTTTTCCGATCCCTGAACCATATCTATGTTCAGCTGATTAATGATGAAGAAGGAAAAACATTGGCCGCTGCTTCCAGTAAAGAAGTTAAAGCCAAGGGTAACAAGACGACAATCGCTGCTGAAGTTGGAAAATTATTGGCCAAAAAAGCGGTGGAAGCTGGATTTAAGAAAGTTCAGTTTGATCGCGGTGGATATCAATATCATGGACGTGTCAAAGAATTAGCAGAAGCAGCCAGAGCTGCGGGATTGGAGTTCTAATATTATGAAACAACAGCGTAGAGGCGGTCGGGGTGGTGGGGATCAGGCCAAACGAGAATTCGATCAAAAGATTGTAGAAATCAAGCGTGTTACGCGTGTGACCGGTGGTGGTAAGCGTATGCGTTTTCGGGCTTTGGTAGTAATTGGTGATCGTAAAGGTAGAGTTGGCATGGGTATTCGCAAGGGTCCTGACGTTTCAGAAGCCGTAAATAAGGCTGTGAACAGTGCCAAAAAGAATATGATAACTGTGAAAATCGTCAACGATACCATTCCTCACGAAATTAAGCTAAAATATAAGTCTGCAGTTGTCTTTTTGAAACCAGCTATGCCTGGAACCGGAGTGATTGCTGGTGGAGCTATCCGATCAGTACTTGATTTAGTGGGTATTAAGAATGTTTTGTCTAAAATGATTGGCTCCAGCAATAAAGTTAATAATGTTATGGCCACTTATCTAGCTTTGAATAAACTTCGATCAAAGGAAGAATATGCTCAAATTAAATGAGTTAAAACCATATAAAGGAGCAACAAAACGCCGAAAAGTAGTCGGACGCGGTGTTGGATCTGGGCATGGAACTTTTTCCGGACGAGGCGCGAAGGGTCAAAAAGCACGATCGGGTGGAAATATTCCCGCTGGATTCGAAGGTGGACGAATGCCACTGCAACGACAGATCCCGAAGCAACGAGGATTCAAAAGCATTCATATCAAGGCCACTGTTTTGAGTCTGGATGATTTAAATAATAAATTTAACTCTGGCGAAACTGTCAATCCAAAAATTCTAAAGAATAAAGGATTGGTTAAGTCCGCTAGCGAAGAAATTAAAATTTTGGGGGTCGGCGAGATTAAAAAAGCGTTGACTTTGGAAAAGGTAATCGTTTCTGGTGCTGCTCGAGAAAAAATAGAAAAAGCTGGCGGCAAGATTTCATAAAAATTATGTCTCGTATTTCCCAAATTTGGAAGGTCAAAGAGCTGCGGAATAAAATTATTATCGTGGGGCTTTTGCTTTTGGTCACTCGAATTTTAGCCCACATCCCTATCCCAGGAATTGAATTAGCAAATTTGCGATCACTGCTTAGTGAAAATACTTTATTGGGATTGTTTGATATTTTTTCAGGCGGTGGATTGCGTAATTTTTCCATTGTTATGCTGGGAGTCGGGCCATACATCACCGCTTCGATTATTATGCAGCTTTTGACCGTAATTATTCCGAAGCTCGGAGAATTACAGAAAGAAGGCGGAGAGGCTGGGCGAGCAAAAATCAACCAGTATATGCGCTATCTGACCGTGCCATTAACAGCAATCCAAGGCTACGGCACAATCGTATTATTAAGCCGAAGCACCCAAGTAGGTATTGGGGATTTTACCTCATTTGAATGGTTTATTATTTTACTCTCAATCACTGCTGGAACCATGATTTTGCTCTGGATAGGTGAAATGATTTCCGAGTTTAAAATCGGGAACGGTATCTCTTTAATCATTTTTGCTGGTATCGTGGCAGGGTTGCCAACCGCAGCTCAGCAAGCCTACGTCAGTTTGACTTCATCTGGTAATACGATTACCGGGCAGAACTTGGTTACTCTGATATCATATTTGGCTGTAGCTTTGGTCGTCATAGGCGGAGTTGTATTAATTACCGAAGCGCAGCGGAATATCCCAGTTTCATATGCGAAGCGTGTTCGTGGTAATAAAATGTATGGCGGAGTCAATACTCATCTGCCATTGCGGGTGAACCAAGCCGGTGTTATTCCAATCATTTTTGCAATCTCGATTCTATTGTTTCCTGGATTGATAGCGAATTTCTTTTCTCATGCAAAAACTGAAGCCGTAGCCAACGCCGCCACTGCGATCAACAACTTTTTCCAGAATCAAACTTATCAAGCGATTATTTATTTCATATTGGTCGTAGCTTTCACTTATTTCTACACAGCAATTGTTTTCAATCCTGATGAAATTTCTGACAATATCCAGAAACAGGGTGGATTCGTCCCTGGCCTTCGTCCTGGTCGCCAGACTGCAGACTTTTTGTATAAAGTTTTGAATCGAATCACTCTAGTCGGAGCTCTATTTTTGGGACTGATAGCCGTGTTACCAAACATCATACAAGGATTTACGCATACACAAGCGCTTACTTTGGGCGGCACTAGTTTGTTGATTGCGGTATCAGTCGTTATCGAAGTGATGAAGCAAGTCCAAGCCCAAATGGTCATGCGCGACTACGAGGATTTTTAAATTTATATTTTATAAAGAGCTCTCCGAAAGGCGAGCTCTTTTTTTTGCTTTGCTAACTTTCTTAATTATGTTAGTCTATAGTTCTTACAAGGGGGACCATATGAGTGACCGTTCAGACGATGAAAAGGTCGCGCAAGATGTGTTTTCGGAGATCACAGAAGGAAAGAAGAGCTTCTGGACGACGGCCTATCCGACGTACATGAACCGAGACATGACCAGGGGTCAGATGCGAGAGCTGGTGTCCATCGCGCTGCGAGAAACCGGAGGGTGCTACAAGCGCGTAGTCGAGATTTTGAACATGCCTCCTGGAGACTACAAGCGCTTTATGAATTTCGTTACACAACACGGGGTCAAATTACCCTTCAGGGACTTTCGGCCCAGTGCGCTTTTAAAGGCTTCGTAATTCCTGCCGGGGATCACAGCGTCCTGCCCTCGGCTTTTTTTTTGCACCAATTTTCGCTATAATATCATCATGGGACTACAGAAAATTATTGTGTTTATGGGAGCGCCTGGTAGTGGTAAAGGCACTCAAACCAAACTCCTTAGTAGTAAATTAGGCTACGAGTTTTTTAGCACTGGAGAATTGTCTCGGGAATATGCCAAGCAAGATTCGGAACTTGGCCAAAAAATTAAATCAATTATTGATCAGGGAATTATTCTTCCGATTGAAATTATACGGCAGATTTTTATTAAAAAATTTGAAAGTATTTTGAATGCATCTGGAGTCATACTTGATGGTTACCCTCGAACCATTGAGCAAGTACAGCTTTTAGAGGAACTCATGAAAAAATATAATATTCAAAATATTCTAGCAGTATTTCTAGATGCTGATAGAGAGAAATTAGTAAAACGACTTTTGTTGCGATCAGAACTAGAAAAACGGGCGGATGATGACATTAATGCAATGACAACACGATTTGACGAATATATGACTAAAACTGCCCCTGTGAAGGATTATTACGAAAGGAAAGGCTTATTAGTTCACATCAATGGCGATCAACCAATAGAAGCAGTCCAGCAAGAAATTTTGGAGAAAATTAAGTAGCAGTTTCACCCCTCCTCTTTGAGGAGGGGCTGGGGGAGGAGTCATGAGGGTTAGCTCTCCGACCCTCCCCTAACCCCTCCCTTCCAGGGAGGGGGACAGCTGCGGAGGAATTGTTATGAAAAAACTCGGATTTGATTTGATTTTATTAGGCGATCCGACGGCTGGGAAAGATACGCACGCGGAAATTTTAAAGAAAAAGTACTCTTTAAAAGCAGTTGAATCGGGCAAGCATTGGCGAGCGATGGCCAAGAAAAAGAATGCGGATGGCGCTTGGCTGCGTCGAACAATGTCTTTGGGCCACCCAACACCAGTAGTGTTGATGAAAAAATTTTTGATTTCAAATCTATCTAATGCACCTAAGAACAAAGATTTAATATTTATCGGCAATCCCAGGCTGAAACCAGAAGCTCAATTGCTCGTTAAATTATTTAAGCAAAAAAGACGGGATTTTTTTGTGATCTATATACAAATTCCGACCAAAGAAATTTTAGCGAGGACTAAAGCTCGGGCCCGTCTCCAATCTGAAGATCAGGGTGTTTGGAATCGAATTGATTATACGAAGAATCAAGTTAGTAAAACAGTAAAGTATTTCCGATCACTTAAAAAGTTAAGAATGATTAATGGTGATCAAACCATTCCTAATGTTTCTAAAGATATTCAGAAAGCTATAAGTGATTACAAAAAAACAGCCCATTAAGGCTGCTTTCGTATGGCTATTTTATATGCAGAGCTTCTTTAATCTTGGTCATGTCGTTCTCTAGTTGGGCCACCCGTTCCGAAACGTCCAATTTTTCAATTAAGAAATCCTGTTGTGCTTGGAAGCCATCGTTTATTACTTTCGCTAGATTTTCTACAGCACTATCAACAGCGGTGTTGACAATAGTATCAACTTCCTGTTTTGTCGGCAGGTTTTTTAGGCTTTTGTCGAGGTATTCTTTAGTTAAATCAGTCATATATAAATTATATCGAGCCTTGACAAGAGTGTCAAAAAAGGAACGGCCTTATCTAGGGTTGCTAAGGCATGGAAATACATATAAAATATTAAAGACCATATGATTACCAAAGATCCAAACGAAATTAAAATTCTCCGCCAAGGTGGCAAAATTCTTGCCACTGTTTTAAACATGGTCGCAAGTAAGGTTAAGCCTGGAGTTTCAGCAGCAGAGTTAGATGAGTTGGCGGAAACAGAAATAATTAAAATGGGCGGTAAACCCTCTTTTAAGAATTATCGATCGCAGGTGGGCGATCCCGCTTTCCCTGCGAGTCTGTGTGTTAGTCGAAATAATGAAGTTGTCCATGGTGTTCCAGGGAAAGATAAAATTTTACAAGACGGGGACATTGTTGGTTTAGATCTCGGAGTAATTTACCAGGGATTATATACAGACTCCGCGATTACAGTCCCAGTTGGTAACGTTTCAGAGAAGAAATTAAAGCTTATAGAAGCAGCTGAAAGAAGCTTGGAAGCCGGATTATCCGAAGTTAAACCCGGGAAATTCACTGGAGACATAGGATTTGCCATAGAATCAACTACTAAGAAATATAATTTTCAAGTTGTACGAGAATTAGTCGGTCACGGCGTAGGAAAAGCTGTACATGAAGAACCAGAAGTTCCTTGTTTCGGGAAAAAGGGCACCGGGACTAAATTAGTTCAAGGAATGGTCTTGGCGATAGAGCCCATGGTGAATGAAAATGGATGGAAAATCAATTTTGCACCTGATAATTGGACTATAGTCACTGAAGATGGCGGTTGGTCTGCACATAGAGAACACACAATATTGGTCACGGAGGATGGATTTGAGATCCTGACCTAAAATATGGTATAATATAGGCACGATGAGCAATTCTAACGAGGATAAAAGTTTACTTCCGAGCTTTTCGGAAGTTTCGGATAAATCAGACCAGAACCACCTGAAATTATTGGGCGTGGTGGCTTTATTGAGTTTTCTTTTTGGGATAGCAGGCGCGGTTTTTGGATCAGCTTTCCTCGGTGAGAGAGGACTTTCTATAACATCTTTGGGCGATGTACGAACCGTGTCTGTCGACGAGAGCTCCGCAGTGATCGATGTCGTAAATAAATCTTCACCAGCGGTGGTTTCGATCATAGTCTCGAAAGATTTAAATAAAATTCCAGGTTATTCTACTTCGCCGTTCAATTTTGGGCCGATACCCGACGTTCAAGAAATCGGAGGTGGTACCGGATTTATTATAACTGATGACGGATTGATCATGACCAACAAACATGTGGTCGAAGATACGACAGCAACGTACACAGTTCTAACCACTGATGGAAAAAAATACGACGCGACAGTTCTTTCCAGGGATCCGGTAAATGATATTGCTTTAGTCAAGATTGACGCCAGCGGGTTGCCGACTTTAATACTCGGAGATTCCGCCAACTTAGAAATCGGCCAATCAGTTATTGCGATTGGTAATTCACTGGGCCAATACCAAAATACAGTTACGACTGGAGTGGTTTCTGGGATTGGGAGGTCTATAACAGCGAGTGGAGGCAGTACTGCAGAACAGCTAGAAGGAGTAATTCAAACAGATGCTGCCATTAATCCAGGGAATTCTGGTGGACCATTATTAGATATCGGCGGCTCTGTGATTGGGATTAATACTGCCATTGATTCTCAAGGCCAGCTCTTGGGATTTGCGATACCGATTAATGATGCGAAACGAGACTTAGATAGTTTTCGAAAATTTGGACGAATTGTTAAACCTTTCTTAGGAATCCGCTATGTTTTGATTAATCAGACTCTGAAGGAAGAAAATAATTTAGAAGTCGATTATGGAGCTTTAATTGTATCTGGAGGCACTCCTTCCAACCCAGCAGTCATACCCGGTTCAGCTGCTGATAAAGCCGGGCTTCGCGAGAATGACATTATTTTGGAAATCAACGGCAAAAAGATCGAGCAGGAAAACAGTTTAGCTGCTGAATTAAAGAATTTTAACCCTGATGATCAGGTCACAATGAAGATTTTGAGCCGTGGTGAAGAAAAAACAATCACGGTAACATTGGGTGAGTCTAAATGAGAATTTTAGCGTTAGATTGGGGTGATGTAAGAATCGGTGCTGCTATTTCTGATCCAGAAGCTACAATCGCATTTCCTTTAGATAAAGTGATTGATGCAAAAGTCGCAGTATCTGAAATTAAAAAAATTATTACGGATCTAGATGTAGAAAAAATCATAATCGGGAACCCGAAAAATTTATCGGGCGACCGAGCCGCCAGCGCTACCCGAGTTGAAGATTTTGTAAGAATCCTAAAGGAGTACACCAGTTGCAAATTTGAATTAGTCGATGAAAGGTTTTCGTCAGTTCAAGCAAGGAATAAATTACACGAGGCTGGAATGAAAGAAAAGAAACAGAGGACAATTAAAGATAATATCGCAGCCCAAATTATGCTGCAGCAATATTTAGACACAAATAAATGATAGATATACTTTTTCTGTTCATCCTAGCGACATTCGCCCGCTATATCGATGAAAATAGACTGGTGTGGCTTGCAGTTGGTTACTTCTTTGTTAACATATTTTTGGCATTTATTTTTGACGAAAAAGTCAATGCCGGTCTCCTGATCGGATTAGCAATTTTATCATTTATTATATATTTCTGGACCAAATTATTACATCGAGCCCAAAGCAATATTTTTACATATTTCATTATTCTTTTAGGAGGGACTGTAGGATTATATTTGATTAGTGTTAAATTTACATAATAATTAATTAATCCGCCAGCTGGCGGAAAACAAAATGGCAAAAAGAAAACTATACCATCTACATAAAATAAAAATCCATCATAACCGGTGGTTGATCTGGGCGCTGGCTTATGCCTTGATCGTTGCTTTAGCTTTGATTAGTTATATCAAGATTTCTGATCTAAACATTTCCAGTGAAGCTGATAGTGTTTTTTCTTCCTTCCATAGTTACAGCGATTCCAGATTGGGATTTGGAGTCAGGTACCCGGCAGACTGGGCTATTGAGGCTGAAGCCTCTAGCGTGACATTCCTACCTCCAGAATTATCAGACAGTGGTGTCACGGTGACCGTCGCAGATCCGAGTTCATCTGTCGGAATCCGAAAAAATCTTAAAATAATATCTGAAACTAACACGACACTTGGTGGGATTATTGCGACGCGATTAGTAAATGATTTGGGCGGAGGACACAGTGAGATCATAATCATGGCAACGCACAACAAGAAATTGTATGTTGTGAACGGCACAGAAAATTTGATGCGACCAGTTTTGTTAACATTTCATTTTATAACTAAGTAAACATTTGTCTGAATTTCGACAAGATATCGTCTCCCAACACTGGGTATTATTTGCTCCAAATAGAGCCTCAAGACCAGAGGATTTTAAGCATGCCCCGGCGACTCCAAATCCAAAAACCGTTCCCGAACACGACATAACTTGTCCGTTTTGTGCTGGGAAAGAAGAATTTAATTTGGAAGTTGCCGCTCATCCGAAGGGCAAGAACTGGAAAGTGAGAGTAATCCTGAATAAGTTTGAAGCACTAGGGCATTCGGGTGGTCGTGAACGATCGGACTTTTATCGAGTCCGTGAAGGAATTGGAGATCACGAAGTGGTCGTTACTCGTCCACACAATGTTTTGACCGGTTTTTTATCTGATGAACTTATGGATTTAAATTTGAAAGTCTATCAAGAGCGAATGACAGAATTATCCAATCATTCCGAAGTCGAATATGTGCATATCTTGCAAAATCACGGTTTCGCTGGAGGAGCTTCGCTTATTCATCCTCATTCACAAATTTTTGCGACACCTTTTGTTCCGGAACATTTACATGACGAGGTTACTGGATGTTATGTTTTTTTTAAATCTGAAGGGGCATGCATTTATTGCGAAATGATTCTCAAAGAAATTTCGGATCGGGAACGAATTATTTTGGACAATGAAGACTTTCTGGTATTTGCGCCGTTTGCCGCTAGAGTGCCGTACGCGATGCGAATTATCCCGAAACGTCACCAAGCCAGTTTTATGGAAATTACGGCTAAAGAAAGAAAATCGTTGGGTTTAGTTTTAAAAATTGTACTCCAGAAGCTTCACTATAAACTGAATAATCCAGCATATAATTACTACATTCATTCTTTGCCAATTTCGCATTCATTACTTTCTCGCTATGACGAGCGAAGCTATCATTGGCATCTAGAAATATTGCCTCGATTAAACGTTTGGGGTGGATTTGAACTCGGAAGTGACGTCTACGTAAACACAGTATTGCCCGAAATGTCCGCCGACATATTTAGGCAGAAATAAGATGAAGAAATTAATTATTGCCAACTGGAAAATGAACCCGCAGACTGTGGAAGAGGCTAGGCATTTGGTGTCTGCGATTGAGCACCGTATGTCTTCAGTGGTTGATAATGTTGAAGTAGTGATTTGCGCGCCATTTGTATATTTGCCAGCATTAAGCCACTACACGCACCACCTTTCGCTAGGAGCCCAAAATATCAGTTGGGTCGAACATGGGGCCATGACGGGTGAGATTTCAGCGTCTCAAGTCAAACAATGGAAAGCTAATTATGTTATACTGGGCCACTCCGAGAGGCGGTTAAATTTAGGCGAAACAGACTCAATAGTCAATGCGAAAATTTTTACTGCCCTGAAATATAAACTGACCCCTATAGTATGTTTGGGTGCAGAAGAAGATGCAACGAAGGACGAAATGAAAGCTATCGTGACCAAACAATTTAATAAAGTTACGAAACATTTAGAACCGAAAGAATTAGAAAATATTATTTATGTTTATGAACCGACTTGGAGTATATCCACTTCCAGGCATTCGTATCCTGCAACAGGTGAACACGCTTTGGAATTAATTAATCACATCTATAGTTTACTGGAGAAAAAATTGGCCAAAGGAGTTGCGAGAAACATCAGAGTGTTGTACGGTGGTACTGTAAACAAAGATAACGTTCACGAGTATGCTAAATATCCGGAAATTGATGGTGCATTGGTCGGGGCAGCCAGTTTGGATTCAGATAATTTCTGGCAAGTAGTCACGGAATTTAATCGAGAAAGTGTACATAAATGAAAGTTTACCTAGGAGCTGATCATGGGGGTTACAAATTAAAAGAAGAAATCAAAAATTGGCTGAAAGAATGGGGGCACAGCTATGAGGATTTTGGAAATGACAAGTTTGACCCCGAGGATGATTATCCGGATTTTGCCTGGCCTGTGGCAGTGAAAGTCGGGCACGAACATGGTTCATTTGGAATTTTGATTTGCCGATCAGGTCAGGGGGAATGTATCGTTGCCAACAAGGCGAAGGGCGCTCGAGCCGCAGTGGCCTGGAACGAAAAATCAGCTCATGCAGCGCGGAATGACGATGATGTCAATATTTTGTGTCTGGCGGCAGATTATACAACTCTTGATTTAGCTAAAAATATTGTCCAAACTTTCTTAACCACGCCATTTGCAAAAGAAGAACGGTTCTTGCGACGAGTCAACAAAGTCCGAAAGATCGATATTAATTTATGACAGAATTAGCACCAGCGATACTCACTAATGATATATCAGATTTCAGAAAAAAGTATTCAGATCTATTTGGATTAAGTCAGTATTTTCGGATTCTACACGTGGACTTTATGGATGATGTGTTTGTCGATCGAACCACTGTCATGCCCGATGCATTGGATTTCCTAAAATCTTCGCCTTTGATTCTCATGGCTCATTTTATGACCATGATGCCACAACAATATTTTGAGAAAGCTAAAGAAATAGGATTCAAGCAAGTTATATTTCATTATGAAGCAGTGGATGAACCAGATATGGATCAAGTCATTGCGCACGGAAAAAATTTGGGTTTTCAGATCGGAATAGCGATCAATCCCGAAACAGCGGTCCACCGATTAGGAAAATATTTACAGAAAGTAGACATGGTCCAGGTCATGGGAATTCATCCAGGGGCACAGGGGCGGGAGTTTATTCCTTCAATAATAGATAAGGTTGAGGAATTAAGATCTTTGTCTAAAACTTTAATTATAGTTGTAGATGGCGGCGTGAAAGTTGGTGTTGCGCATGATGTGGCTGAAGCCGGAGCAAATATTATAGTGGCTGGTTCCAGTATTTTACAAAGCCCGAATGAGCAAGAAGCTTTGGAAAGTCTTAGAAAAGATATAGAATTATAATATTCCCCTTATGAACTTAGAACAGCTCGAACTCAAAGCGAATGAAATCAGACAAGACATCATCAGGATGCTTGTCTCCGCCAAATCAGGACATGTTGCCGGGCCTTTGGATATGGCCGACGTATTTACTGCGCTTTACTTCGGAGTAATGAACTATGATCCGAAGAACCCTCAGATGGAGAGTCGGGACAGATTTGTACTTTCTTGCGGGCATATTAACCCTGTGTGGTATGCGACTATGGCACATGCCGGATTTTTCCCCACTAGTGAATTAGCGACACTTCGAAAATTAGGCACACGCCTTCATGGGCATCCACACAATGAAGCTCTACCTGGGATTGAAAACTCTTCTGGCCCGCTGGGCCAAGGTTTATCGCAAGCAGCAGCCATGGCTTATGCAGGTTTGATTTTAAAAAAACAGCCCTGGCGAGTTTACTGCGTCATGAGTGACGGGGAACAAGAAGAAGGACAAACTTGGGAAGCAGCGATGTTTGCATCGAAATACAAACTGCGAAATCTAACAGGACTTATCGATCGCAACAACATTCAAATTGACGGTCATACCGAAGACATCATGCCGCTGGAGCCGTTTGCTGATAAATGGAGGGCATTTGGTTGGCATGTCCTGGAAATTGATGGTCACAATATCCGCGAAATTATCGATGCTTGCAATCAAGCCAAAGCGATTTATGAAAAACCCACAGTAATTATTTGCCACACTATTCCCGGCAAAGGTGTGGACTTCATGGAGTATCGATACGAATGGCATAGTAAAGTTTTTGAAAAAGATGAAGCCAAAAAAGCCTTGGATGAATTAAGAACACTTGGAGGGAAGATAAGGAGTGAGCATGAATAATCTACGAAATACGAAATTGCGAAACTACGAACAGTTCGTAATTCGAGAATTCGTACTTTCGTAGAACTAATATGACAGTCAAACTCATAGACAATTTATTTGCTCCTGATATCAAACAAGTCCCGATCCGAAATGGATACGGGGAAGGCCTTTTGATATTAGGCAAAGAAAATCCGAAAGTTATCGGACTTTGTTGCGACCTTACCGAATCCACTAGAATGCTTGAATTTTCTAAACAGTACCCTGATCGGTTTATCGAAGTCGGAGTAGCAGAACAGAATTTAGCCGGACTGGGTGCTGGATTTGCTCACGAAGGCTATATTCCGTTTATAACTTCCTACGCGACATTTTCTCCGGGAAGAAATTGGGACCAAATTCGCGTTTCGATTTGTTATTCTGGCAACAATGTCAAAATCGTCGGTTCGCACGCAGGTATTTCTGTGGGTCCAGATGGAGCTACTCATCAAGGAATGGAAGATATCGCGATCACGCGCGTATTGCCGCGAATGACGGTATTAGTCCCAGCAGACGCAATTGAAGCTCGCAAAGCGACTTTAGCAGCTGCCAAACATAATGGGCCTGTTTATATTCGATTGGCCAGAGAAAAAACTCCTCAATTCACTACTGAAGAAACCCCGTTTGAAATCGGAAAAGCTTTTGTTTACCGCGAAGGCAAAGATGTGACGATCGCTGCAGCTGGCGCTCAAGTTTACTATGCCCTGCAAGCCGCTGATCAATTAACCAAAGAAGGAATTGAATGCGAAGTCATCAACGTGGCATCTGTTAAGCCCCTAGACGAACAAACCCTCGTTGAATCAGTTAAAAAAACCAAATGCATTGTCACAGCAGAAGAACATCAGATTACAGGTGGAGTTGGCTCAGCGGTGGCCGAAGCTTTAAGTAGAAATTTGCCAGTACCCCAAGAGTTTGTGGGCATGCCTGACAAATTCGGGGAATCCGGCGAACCTAATGAACTGATCGCCAAATGGGGAATGGACGCGAAGGCTATAGTTGCTGCTGTAAAGAGAGTAGTAAAAAGAAAATAGCGTGCAGTTGTTCCTCCCCTGGAGCAGGGGAGGTTAGGTGGGGTAGATACTAGAATTAGACAGCAGTTTTTATTCTCGAACCGAGGAGGGGAATTTTCTTGCCAAAAAGATAAGTTTTCATTATAATAAAGACGTAAAATAAGCTTTTAGAAACCAAAAATGGCTAAATTTGATATTGTTTCCATAGGTGATACAACCATCGATGCTTTTATTGAAGTTCATGAGGCTTCGGTGCATTGCAATATTAATCATGGGGATTGCCAGATCTGTTTTTCTTATGCTAATAAAATTCCTTACGAGAATTTAATCGTCCTTCCTGCTTGCGGTAATTCAGCCAACAATGCTATTGGTTCGTCCAGACTCGGAATGAAAGGTACCTATATTGGTGCCATCGGTCAAGACGCCCATGGTCAAGATATTCTCAACGAATTTAAGAAAGAAAAAGTCGATACATCCCATATTAGTATCAACAAAGGTGTAGCGACTAATTATCATTTTGTTTTGGTGTTCAAAGGCGAACGAACCATACTACTCAAGCACAATAAATTTAAATATACACTGCCGAATTTGAGCACAGAATGGGTTTATTTTTCGTCCATGGCTCAAGGAACCGAAAAATTCCACAAAGAAGTTGATCGGTACTTACAAAAAAATAAATCGGTGAAATTAGCCTTTAATCCCGGAACATTCCAAATGCGGATGGGCAAAAAAGCTCTAGGCGGCATTTATAAACGCACTGAAATTTTATTTTTGAACCGCGAAGAAGCACAGCTGGTGACCCAACAAACAACCAGAGCTATTCGATCACTTGCGCATGGTATGCACAAAATGGGCGTGAAAATTGCTGTCATCACTGATGGTCGCGCAGGTGCTTATGCTTCGAACGGAACCAATATTTGGTTCTTAGATCATTTCCCCGGCCCACTTATAGAAGCAACGGGCGCTGGAGATGCCTTTGGTACAGCATTTACTGCTGCGATTTTTCATGGGAAAACAGTTCCTGAAGCTATAGCCTGGGGGACGATCAATGGCGGTAATGTAGCACTGTATACAGGACCGCACAAAGGATTACAGACGAAATCTCAAATAGAATCCTGGCTACGTAAGCATCCAAAATTTAAAGCGAAAGAATACAATAAATAAAATGTTACTCCGCAAAAGATACCGAACAAAATTAATTTTAGTCATCGTCGCTGTTTTACTATTTTTATACTGGCGTGGAATAAAAAATGTGGAAGCGGATAAAAAATGGGATTGCGAGTATCACATCGCGTATGCAGTTTGTGATACCAAAGGAGCAAAATCCATCCCAGGCATCTTCGAAGTTCTCAAAGCAGGAGCCAGGTTTTAGATGCTGGTACATATTGGCCGAATTGTAACTCCAAATATGCTTGGGAAATATGCGATCCCAGCATTCAATACTTCTGATCTCGAAATGACGCAAGGGATAATCAGAGCTGCAGAGAAGCAAAAAGCGCCGGTGATCGTTCAAACTTCTGTCGGTGCTCTCGAGTATGCAGGGATTGATGAATTAGTGGGTTTAAATAAAGCTTTTGCTAGAGAAGCGAAGATTCCAGTCGCACTCCACCAAGATCATTGTCATGATTTTAATCTGATAAAAAAATTGATCAGTCTCGGGTATAGTTCAGTGATGGTTGATGCCTCGCATTTACCGTACAAAGAAAATTTGAAGTTAACGAAAGCCGTGGTTAGCTACGCGCATCGCCGAGGAGTCTGGGTCCAGGCTGAACTAGGAAGAATTTTAGGCAATGAAGATTGGCAGAACGTAAAAAGTGGGGATGATCTCATGACTGATCCTGACCAAGCTGCCGAATTTGTCAGAGACACTCGTATCGATACGTTGGCGATAGCAGTCGGATCCGTTCACGGTATTCCGGTAGATCCTCGGATCAAAAAAGTTTTAAGCACCCTTAAAGAACATGTCGACATCGACCGAGTAAAAGCAATTAGAAAAAAAGTAAAAATTCCTCTTGTCATGCATGGAGCTTCCGGTGTCCCAGATAAACAGATTCGAGCCGCGATTAAGCATGGAGTAGCTGTGTTTAACATCGACACTGATTTGCGAGTAGCGTTTAATAAAGCGCTTCGAGATAATTTAAAAAAACATGTCGAGGTTTATGATCCGAGAAAGATACTTGCCCCTGCCACTGAAGCTTTGAGTAAAGCCGCGGAAGCTAAGCTGAAGTTAATGTATACGAGTGGAAAAGCAAAAGGTTTTAGAGTTAACCCATCTCGACCCCGGACTTGATCCGGGGGAGAGATCCCTCCTACGAGGGTCACCCTCGGAGAGCGATTTCTCCCTCGCATCGCTCGCTCGAAATGGTTATAAAAATATTATTAATTAAAATCAAATGGCCAAAAAGAAAAACAATGTGCAGGGAATATACAAATGGATCACGAACGATACAGAATATTTTATCGTTTTGATCTGGGCAACCCTTGTCACCGTATTCTTAACTCAATATATATAAAACCGATGGAAAAAATTCGAATTGCCATCAATGGCTTTGGTCGAATCGGCCGCCAAGCTTTTAAAATCGCACTCACCAAACCGGAATTAGAAGTGGTCGGGATCAATGATTTAACTGAACCAAAAGTTCTGGCGCATTTGTTGCGCTTTGATTCCAATTACGGTCCATACGATAAAAAAGTTGGAAGTGATGATAAGCAGGAAAAAGCAAACCAAACGATTTCTTCCATGGGTAGTATTATCGTTGATGGTAAACGCTATCCCATTTTTGCAGAAAAAGACCCAGCTACCTTACCATGGCGAGACTTGAGTGTCGATGTCGTGCTGGAATCTACTGGCCGGTTTATTACGACTGAAGCATCTAGTGCTCATCTCAAGGCTGGTGCAAAAAAAGTAATTATTTCAGCTCCAGCGAAGGATGAGGGTATTACCCCGACATTTATCATTGGAGTAAACCATAATAAATATAATGAAGAAAAAATTATCTCTAACGCTTCATGCACGACTAACAATATTACACCTGTAATCGCAATTTTACATTCTAAATTTGGAGTAAAGAAAATGATGATGTCGACTATTCATTCGTACACAGCTGAACAAAATTTGGTGGACGGACCACCTCCCGGTGGCAAATCGAATGATATGAGGCGTGCTCGGGCCGCTGCGGAAAACATTATCCCGACAAGCAGTGGGGCTTCAATCGCTACAACAGAAGCACTCCCAGAACTTAAGGGCCTTTTGACGGCTATGGCTTTCCGTGTTCCAACTCCTGTCGGTTCACTTTCGGATTTTACTTTTATTTTGAACAAGAAAGTGACCGTTGCGGAAGTCAACCAAGTTTTTATTGACGCAGCGAAAAATCCAATATGGCAAAATATCTTGCAGGTAACTCATGATCCGATTGTTTCCACTGATATTATTGGCAACCCCCATTCATCGATTGTTGATCTCGAACTGACTCAAGTAGTAGACGGAGATATGGTAAAGGTGGTCGCTTGGTATGATAACGAATTTGGGTATGCGAATCGGTTTGTCGAACAAGCAATAATGATCGGAAAGGAGTAGTTAGAATCGATGGACGAACAGAAACCCGAAATAATATATAGAACACCTGCTTCAGATCTCCAATCTATTAGCCATAAATCTTGGTTTGCCAGGCATTTGCTGGCTGAAATTTTAGGGATTGTATTAGCAGGCGCTGTCTTGGCTGCCGGATATTATTTTTTTATAGCCAAATCAAATTCCGAAGAAACATCGAATGACGGCCAGGTTTGTATCCAGGTCATCGCTGAAGCCAGAAATCCTCAAACAGGCGAGATTAAGCAATTCCCAACACCCTGTGATGTCCCAGAAGGTTGGGTAAGAGAATAATTAAGATCTACGTAGTTAACTACGTAGAAAAAATATGGCAAAAAATTCAAATATCAAAAAGGTCACCAGAATCGGCAAAGGGTCACTGGGAATTATGCTTCCAGCTTCAGGTGTAAGGAGTTTGGGTTGGCGCGAGAGACAACGAGTGATCGTAAAAAGAATTCCTCGCGGATTCATGATTTTGGATGCGGTGACAAAGAAAAGAAAGAGATAAATTATTAGAACGGGTTCTCTGTAGCGTGCCGATTCACCTGCCCGCCATGCCGGCGTGGCAGGCGGGTCGGCTCTAGAGTAGCCGAGCCCTCGAGCCCATAAATGGGCGCGCTACAATATATTAAAGAATAACCGCCGAATGATAAAATCAATCAAGGATGTAAAAGTAGCTGGTCGACGAGTAATTGTCAGGGCTGGTTTTGATGTGCCACTAATAAAGAAAGAAGAATGGGAAGTAGCTGATGACACCCGGATCAAAGATTCGCTGGTTACTTTGAAATATCTGATAGAACAAAAAGCAAAAATCATAATTGTGGCGCATTTGGGCCGTCCAGATAACTGGGATAATGATAAAAGTATGTGGCCAGTCGCTCAAAAGCTGGGCGAATTTTTAAATATCAAAGTGGTAAAAATAGAAGACCGGCTCCCAGATTACAAAGTTCCTCATATCAACTTTTTGGAATCGAATATTATCAAAAATGATTGTTCGGAATTAAGCAAAGAGATAAATGGAGGGGATATTTTATTTTTGGAAAATTTGCGGTTCTATCCAGGAGAACAAAAAAACGACACGAAGTTTGTAAAAGTCCTTGCCCAATATGGCGATATTTACGTGGAGGAAGGATTTCCATCAGCGCATCGTAAATCCGCTTCGCATTATGGTTTGGCGGAAAAACTTCCGGCTTATGCAGGGATAGCCCTGCTGCGCGAGATCAAAGCTTTGAAAAAAGTTATCACCAAACCACAGCAACCCATGATCGTAATTATGGGCGGGGCCAAAATTGACGACAAAGTCGAAACGCTGACTAATTTGGCGAAGCATGCAACAAAAATAATTTTAGGCGGGGCGATCGCGAATACTTTTTTGAAAGCCTTGGGTTATGAAGTGGGCAAATCAAAAGTTACAGATGTCTCTATTGCTAAAAAACTCCTAAGACATTACAAAGACAAAATTGTTTTGCCGTTGGATGTCGTGGTCGCTACGGATGAAGAATCAAAGCCCAGACTGTCCAAAATTGAAAAGGTTCGACCGAACGAAGCAATTTTCGATATCGGTCCTGAATCGATTAGGCAGTTTGCGAAAATTATCAAAACTGGAAAAACTTTGGTTTGGAACGGTCCGTTTGGTTTATTTGAAAACAAAAGATATGCGTTTGGGAGTAAAGCGATTGCAATGTCTTTTGCCGCCAGATCCAGAGGTGCGGCCTTTGGAGTCGTCGGGGGTGGGGAGACAGTAGAACTTGTGAATCAAGCAAAAGTGGGAAATTTCGTGGATCATTTATCAACTGGCGGTGGGGCGATGTTGGAATTTTTAGCAGGTAAAGAGCTTCCAGGAATCGAAGTTTTGGAGAAATAATGGAATTTAAACCTTATAAAAAAATGGTTTTGGTTGTTTTGGATGGCTTCGGAATCGCGACTGATTCGAGAGGGAATGCGGTGACACAGGCTCATCCGGCGAATTTTGATTATTTAGTGAATAATTTTCCAGCTTGCACATTGCAGGCTTCGGGAGCCACTGTGGGATTGCCCTGGGGAGAGATGGGCAATTCTGAAGTCGGGCATTTAAATTTGGGTGCTGGTCGAATTGTGGCCCAAGATTTGGCTCGGATTACATTATCGATTGATGACCGGAGTTTTTTTACGAATCCGGTATTGTTGGCCGCCGCCGAGCATGTCAAAAAAAATAATTCGGCCTTGCATCTGATGGGACTGGCGAGCACTGGCGGGGTTCACAGTCATATCGAACATTTGTACGCTCTGATGGGGCTGGCTGCTGAACAGGGACTGACCCAAGTTTTTATTCACATGTTTCTGGATGGACGCGACACTCCACCGCAAATCGCCCTTGAAACAATTCAGAAACTCAACCAAAAAATTGAAGAATTGGGAGTAGGAAAGATAGCTACAATCACTGGTAGATTTTATGCAATGGATCGTGGTGAGCATTGGAATTTAACCGAACAAACTTATCGAGCTATGGCTTATGGGATCGGTAAAACCGCCTACTCGGCGCTGGAGGCAATTCAGGATAGCTACAGTCAGGATATTTATGATGAGATGGTGGTCCCGACTGTAATAGTTCAATCAGGAGGCAAGCCTGTGCTTATTGAAAGTAATGACGCAGTGATTTGTTTTAATTTTCGTCCCGACCGAGTCCAGCAAATTACAAGAGCGTTCGTTTCTCCGGATTTAGACAAATTTAAACAACCCCGAAAATACCTAGAAAATTTATTATTTGTGACGATGACAGAATTTGGTCGGGATTATCCCGTACAAGTTGCTTTCCAGACTAAAGATGTAACCAATACCATGTCTGAAATAATTAGTCAGCAGGGGTTGCGTCAGTTCCATATCGCAGAGTCAGAAAAATATGCGCACGTTTCATTATTTTTTAATGGTGGTAAAACTACACCTTTTCCTGGAGAAGACTGGCGAATAGTGAGTTCTCCGGCTTCGAATTATCAGAATTATTTGGATGTGCCAGAAATGTCAGCGCGGCAAGTCACTGAAGAATTGATTGCAAAGTTTTCGGAAAATTACAGTTTCTATCTGATTAATTTTGCCAATGGTGACATGGTCGGGCACACGGGTGATTTGAATGCATCAATTCAATCAATCACAGTTCTTGATGAATGTATTAAGAAAATTGCCGACGCTTGTTTGAAAGAAGATATTTGTTTAATCATCACTGCCGACCATGGAAATGTCGAAGAGTTGATTGATCATCGTTCGGGTGGTATAGATAAAGAGCATTCGACTAGTCCGGTGCCATTTATTTTAGTCTCTGAACAATTTCGCTTGAAAAATGCGAAGCAGGATGGAGTTGCGGGTTTAGCGAGTATGATCCCGGTCGGGGTACTTTCCGACGTGGCCCCAACAATGCTAGAATTAATGGGCACCCAGAAACCGCCAGAAATGACAGGTGTAAGTTTGCTTGATCAATTAGTAAAAAGCGAAGATTATGACAAAAAAGAAGATATTAGTGGTGGATGATGATTTGGTTCAGAAAGATTTGTACCTCCAGGTTTTTAAAGACAAAGGATATGATGTAACTGGAGCCAATGACGGGCTAGAAGGACTAGACATCGCGCTAAAGTTTAAACCGGACTTGGTTTTTAGCGGGATCATCATGCCTCGGATGGATGGATTTGAATTTGTGCGGAATCTTCGCAATAATGCGATAATGGCAGAAGTTCCTGTAATTCTATTTTCGCATTTGGGCCGCGAAGAAGATAAGAAAAAAGCAGAAAAGTTTACAAAGGTTACTTTTATGATTAAGGGCTTGGCCGGACCAAATGTTATTTTAACTAAGGTGAAGGAATTACTAGATAAAAAAAATGAAAAATTGGAAGATAAAACAACTTGAAACTTCACAGGCAATACTTCCTGAATATCCGAGCTTAATTATTAAGTTGTTAGCCTTGCGAGGACTGACCGAACCTGAAGCAATTCGGGATTTTTTAAATCCGGATTTTGGCAAATTATATGATCCTTTCTTGTTTCGCGAGATGCAGCGAGCCGTGACCAGAATCGAGGAAGCGATTGCAAAAAAAGAAAAAGTCACGATTTATGCGGACTATGATGCTGACGCCATTACAGCAGCTACTGTGATGTATCAAGGTTTAAAAAAATTAGGGTTAGTGGCAGAGTGTTATATTCCTGATCGGTTTTCAGAAGGCTACGGCATAAACAAGGACGCGATTAATCAAATTGCTGCGAACGACACGAATTTGATTATTACAGTCGATTGTGGAACGAACGCGGTGGAAGAAGCTTTGCTCTGTAAAGAACTGGGGGTAGATTTAATTATTACTGATCATCATGAATTAACTGGGGAATTGCCCAAAGCTTTTGCTTTAATTAATCCCAAAAATCCACACGATGAATATCCGTTTCCATTTTTAACAGGTGTTGGAGTCGCATTTAAGTTAATTTCTGCCCTGTTTAAAAATAATGGTTGGGAAAAGTGGCTTTTGGATTTAGTCGCGATAGGAACAGTGGCTGATTGTCATAGTTTAACTTCTGAAAACCGGATTTTGGTTGGTTTTGGACTTAAGGTCTTGACCAAAACTCGCTGGCCAGGTTTGCGCTCGATGTTGGAGTTAGGCGGATTGAAGGATCGGAAATATGACACGTTTACGTTAGGATTTATTTTAGCTCCGAGAATTAACGCTGCTGGCCGGATCCGACACGGCGACACGGCGTTCAAGTTACTGGTGGCAGAGAACGAAGCAGAAGCCAAAAGTTTGGCAGTAGAATTAAACGAGCTCAATCAGCATCGACAGTTTTTGACTGATCAAGTTTTAAGTGAAGCCAAGGCTCAAGTTGAACTTTCTTTAGACAAGAAGGTTTTGTTGGCGGTCGGTAAGGATTGGCCGAAAGGCGTAGTTGGGTTAGTGGCCGGGCGACTCGCAGAGGAATATAACCGGCCGGTTTTAGCTATCAGTAGCATCGAAGGCGTGGCAACTGGGTCAGCGAGGTCTACGCCCGAATTTGATATCGTGGCAGCGCTAACTGCTTCAAAAGATCTGCTGCAAAAATATGGTGGGCACACTCAAGCCGCTGGATTTACTTTGTCGAGCGACAATTTACTTAGTTTTCATCAGCGGCTTTTGGAGTATGCCGAGAGTCTGAATTTAACTTTATCTGACCCTGTACTTTTAGCGGATGCCGAAGTGGAACCCGGTGATATTTCTTGGGAGAATTATGGATATTTGGAAAAGTTAGCGCCATTCGGTTACGGCAATCCCATTCCCAAATTCATTGGTAGAAATCTTGAGGTACTAGAATGCCGGACAGTTGGCAATAATAATAATCATGCCAAATTGAAATTGAAATTTGGAGAACATAATTTAGAGGCGATCGCTTTTGGTCAAGGATTTTTGAACAATTCACTAAAGCCCAATAATAAAATAGACTGTTTATTTGAGCTAACAGCCAATGAATGGAATGGCAACAAATCATTACAATTAAAAATTTTGGATACGAAAATTCTATGAACGATAAAGTGATTCTTTACTCTGACGGGGGTGCCAGGGGCAATCCTGGTGTAGCAGCGATTGGGTTTGTTATTTATGATTTGGGAGGGAAAGAAATGGTGAGATTTAAACATTATCTCGGAATTACTACCAATAACCAAGCCGAGTACAAAGCATTGATTGCGGGGATGGAAGAAGCATTGAAAATAGGTGCTAAAGACCTGGTTTGCCACTTGGATTCGGAACTGGTGGTCAGGCAACTAACGGGTAAATACAAAGTCCGAGAAGAAGGATTAAAACCCTTAACGGCAGATACTTTGCGCTTGACTGCGAAATTTAATCGAGTGGAATTTGTCCATGTCCCTCGCGAAAAAAATAAACTAGCTGACCAGCTAGTCAATGAAGCCCTGGATGAGATCGTTACCTGATTTGGTAAGATTTGATTTCTAATTCGTTTTTGGTATAAAGTTTGGTGCCGTCTTCTGAAATTCTATAATCATCGGAAGAATTTAGAATCGTATAATTATTACGAAGATCGCGGCTGTCCAATTCGACAGCTTTTATTTTATTCTCATTTTGGTAGAATAAATATCCAGTTTCAGGATTTAAAATCGGGATTTGGATCGGGGTGATACTGCGCAAAATGAGATCAGAGTTGTTCCCATCAGCTTGGTATAAATAAATTTCATTAGTATTGGAGTAGAGAAGTTGTCTTGTTTCATTGTTCCAATTCGCAAAATTCACTGGAGAATATATTTTTTCTAAGCTGTCGTTTAAAAAGTATAAAGTATCATCGAGAATTAAGTAAATTTGATTCTCGGTGCGAATAATTTTTTGAGTGGTAAAATTAGGCACAGATATATTGAGGTCGATGAGGATTTTTTGAAGTTCTTCCGGATTCAGATCGTCCTCGACTTTAAATAGTTTTTCTGCTTCATCGGTGTCAATATGATCGAGCAGCGTTGGATTTTTTAAAAATAAAGTTATGAACTCTCTGTCATTATTTGCCCAAGTGACTAGTTGGGAACGGACATTTAGTCGTTTCATCCAGGGCTGATAACCGTCTTTTTCGATCCGAATGTCATAATCTTTAGGTGGTAAAAATCGGATATTAACTGGAGTTGTTTGATCAATCTTTTCATTATTCAGGTAGATGTCCGCTTTATTCGGTTCTGTTTTGATGACAAGTGCCCCGGTTTTAACTATTGATTTATTTTCCCAATCAATCTTAAATCCGCGGGCATACAACACCAAAATCGGGGTAATTAGAACAAATACCACCACTCCGCTCCCAACCAATAAAAATCGATTCCGTAATCTCATGACTAACATGTATTTTACCTGAAAAGTAAGGCATTTTCAATATTCTGGCTTTCTGGTAAAATATTCAGGCCCTATGAACATGAAGCAAAACCAATTATTAGCTGATTTAACAACCTTCCAAATCGGTGGGCCGGCTTTGTATTTAGCTGAAGTTACGACAGAAGTAGAACTGAAAGAGGCTTTGGATTTTGCTCGCGCCAAGAAGTTGCCAGTGTTTATAATCGGCGGTGGAAGCAATATTTTGGTTTCCGACCAAGGCTTTAATGGAGTTGTAATTCACAACCAGCTCAAACGTTTAACTATAGATGAATCAGGATTGGTAACTGTCGGGGCAGGAGAAAACTGGGATGATGTGGTCGCTAGTGCAGTTCAACAGGGCTTGGCTGGGATTGAGTGTCTCTCTGGAGTGCCGGGGAGCGCTGCTGGGGCCATCGTTCAAAATATAGGAGCTTATGGTCAGACGATTGGAGATTTAGTATCAAGCGTCTACGCGGTTGAAGTCGCAACTGGAAATGTTAAAGAATTTTCAGCTGCCGAATGTGAGTTTGAATATCGTAATAGTTGGTTCAAAAGGCACCCAAACAAATTTATAATAACTAAATTTGAATTGCAATTACATCCAGGATCGGCTGCAACTGCAATTTACCCAGAAATCCAGAAAAGATTTGCAGGGCAAGTGCCAACTTTAGCTGAAGTGAGGCGTGCTGTAATTGAAATTCGTGCGAGTAAAGGATATGTGATTATGCCAGGATTTGAGAGCTATAAAACAGCTGGATCATTTTTCAAAAATCCGATTATCAGTAAAGAGCAGTTTGAAAAAATTAAAGCCATGTTTGGTGATTCCACATCGAACCAATTTTGGGAAATGCCCGATAGTGTGAAATTATCCGCAGCTTATTTGATAGAGCAATCAGGATTTGGTAAGGGTTATAGAGAAGGGAATGTCGGTATTTCGCCCAAACACTCGCTGGGGTTGATGAATTATGGAGGAGCGAGCGCCGAAGAAATTAAGTCTTTGGCAGACAAAATTAAGCAATCCGTACTGATGAAATTTGGCGTTAAGTTAGAAGAAGAAGTATTATATATCTAAGCTCATGGCTAAATTTATAATCAATGGGGGTAAAAAATTATCAGGTGAGATTAAAGTCTCCGGATCCAAGAACGCCTTGTTTCCTATTTTTGCGGCGAGTTTGCTAACCGAACAACCCTGCAGGATTTCCAATGTTCCAGAGATTGTTGATAAACAAGTCATGGTTCATTTATTGGCTGATTTGGGGGTCCAGATGAATGTCTCCCCTCACGAAGTGTTGATTACTGCAGCCAATATTAACAAAACAGACCTTAACCCAGAACTAACTTCAAAACTTCGTGGCAGTGTTGTTTTACTTGGGGCATTGCTAGCGCGGATGAAAAGAGTCACCATGTCTTTCCCTGGTGGGGATTCGATCGGGAAGCGGCCTATTGATTCACATTTGCAGGCATTTGAAGCTTTGGGAGCTATTACCCAAGCCAATGGAGTTATCGAAATTTCTGCAGAGAAATTAGTCGGAAATAAAATTATATTAGAAGAATCGTCAGTTACCGCGACCGAGAATGCCATATTAGCTGGGGCAATGGCCGAAGGCCAAACTGTGATCAAACTCGCGGCTATGGAACCGCATGTCCAGCAGTTGTGTGAATTTTTGAATAAGATGGGAGCAAAAATCACAGGTATCGGCACGACCACAATTAATATTACTGGAGTCCCTAAACTTCATGGAGCTGAAATTGATTTGATTCCAGATTCAAACGAAGCAGCCAGTTTTATAACTCTGGCCGCAGCGACTAAGAGTACTGTTACCGTTACCGGGATTAATCCAGAATATCTAGATGATTTTTTACTGAAGCTAAAAAATATGGCGGTGAATTTCGAAGTTGGAAAAGATTTTATTGAAGTAAATGCCCCAACCGTGGATTATCAGGCGATAAAAATTCAGGGCGGACTTTATCCCAAACTCGCATCAGATGACATACCGGCCATGGCGATTCTGGCCACTCAAGCTGTTGGGAAAAGCACTATGAATGAATGGATGTACGAGAACAGATTGGGTTATGCCACGGAATTGATGAAGATGGGAGCATCAGTGGAAGCGGTAGATTCTCACAATGTGATTTTTACTGGCCCTACACCCCTGAAGGGTGATAAGATGACTAGCTCTGACATCCGTATGGGTATAACACTTGTTATAGCGGCCCTAGTGGCTCAAGGCCAATCAGAAATCGAAGGAGTCGAGCATATCGATCGAGGGTATGAGAATTTGGAAGAGAGGTTAAGTAAACTTGGAGCGGAGATAAGACGCGCATAATGTTTTTACAAAGAATAGGGATTGATTTAGGAACTGCCAATACTTTGGTATTTGTTCCGAAAAAAGGGATAGTCATAAACGAACCCACAGTTGTGGCTATTTCGGTCGTGGATAATAGAATCATGGCAGTAGGGCAGGAAGCCAAAGAAATGCTGGGTCGCACGCCAGATACGATCGTAGCCCACCGACCGATGAAAGACGGAGTCATTGCTGATTATCGGGTGACGGAAGCCATGCTGCGATATTTTATTAATAAAACTACTGGTAATGTCAGATTTTTCCGGCCAGAAGTTATGATTTCTGTACCAGGAGGAATTACTTCGACTGAACGGCGTGCGGTGATTGACGCGGCGCAAGCAGCCGGGGCAAAAGCGGCCTTTGTTATCAAAGAGACAGTAGCCGCAGCTATTGGAGCTGGAATTGATATCTCTGCTCCATCCGGCAACATGATTATAGACATTGGCGGTGGAACCACGGATGTAGCCGTGCTTTCGCTGGGAGGAATTGTGACCCAAACTTCAGTTCGGGTAGCGGGGAATAGATTAGATCAAGCCATTGCAGATTTTATCAAACGCAAATATGGGTTAGCTGTTGGGGATCGTACGGCCGAAGAAATTAAAATCAAAATCGGTTCAGCGATTCCTGTTGATAAAGAAACGAAAATTGAAATTCGAGGTCGCGACATGGTTCAGGGTTTACCGAAAACTATTCAAATCAGCACAAATGAAGTGGTCGAAGCAATTCAGGAAGAATTGCGAGAAATAATTAAAGCCATTCGATCAGTGCTCCAAGAAACACCTCCCGAACTAGCCGCTGATATTATCGATAAGGGCATGGTGCTAACTGGCGGCGGCGCGTTGCTTCGCAATCTCGATAAATTAATTGGCCAAACCACTGGAGTACCTGCATATGTCGCAGATGATGCGATATTGTGTGTGGTCAAAGGCACTGGAATCGCCTTGGATAATTTGGAAAGTTATAAGAAAAGTATTTTGGCTTCGAGATAGTCACAAATAATTTACAGGATATACACACGTAATACACAGTGCGTTAAAAAACCCAGTAAAATCGTAAGTTTATAGGATTTTTTTTAGAGCTTGACCCCGTTAATTTCAATTTCTATAATGCCGTTACCATGGTCTTCGGAAAGAGTAATCTTTACGGAGCCGGGCGGCTCTAAAAGGCTGTTCGATGGATCAGGAGATGTGATCGAAGAATTGGTACGCTCGAGTAAGAAACGATTCGGGTGTAGAACAAGTAAGGGCAACCTCTTGGACCAGTTCCTAGGCTTGGGGAGTTCGTAAGTGCAATCCAAGTTTCATCGCAGCACACCGGTCTTTATCAAAAAAACCTCCTAACGGTGGTTTTTTTGTTGCGGTAGCAACTCCGGACCGGAGCGTCGGAGTTTGCTTCATCACAGATTACTCACGTGTTACACACAAGTTCTGCACACATCGAAAGAAAACCCTTTTAGTTACACTGTTTTTTTGATCCGCCAGCTGGCGGATTGACGCGAATATTTACTCTTTGTAGACTACTTGAGGTTAAGCCTATTAAACGTTTAGAAAATCTCAAGAGATAAAAAACAGTGGATTGTAATCGACACTTCGCAAAGTAGTTGCAGGATCGATTAAAAAAATCCACTGTTTTTTGTTTAAGAACAAGTCTTTTTAATAAGTGAACAACTGGGTACACCCGTAACCTAGTTGCCCATATGGGCAACTAGGTATAGAATTTGTGTATGGCTAAACGCTCGGAAATTGCTAAAGATATTTTATACGTCCTGTCCAAGGTCGGGATTTTAGCAGTGGTCATAGTGGCACCAGGTATGGCAGAAATTTTTCGTCAGTATGATTTATATAAGAAATATAGCAAGACTCAAATAGATCGATCTTTTAAGGGTTTAGAAAATTCAAGGATGGTCAGTATAGGTCAGGAAGGAGATAAAACCGTTATTAAATTAACGAAAAAAGGGAAGGAGAAATGGTTGAAATTTAAAATTGACGATATGAAAATTAAACCACAGAAAAAATGGGATAGAAAATGGCGATTAGTAACGTACGATATACCAGTCGAATTTAATAATAACCGAAAAGAGTTTACTAGGAAGTTGGGGGAGATTGGTTTTGAGCTCGTCCAGAAAAGTCTTTGGGCATGTCCTTATCCTTGTGAGGATGAAGTTGATTTTTTAAAAGAGATCTATGAGATAAGGCCTTTTGTACGATTAATAACTGCTGAAGAAATAGATATAAAAGCCGATTTAATAAAAAGATTTAAACTTGGCTGACTTTACCTAAATGCCCATATGGCCAACTAGGTAAAAAGGTTGGTATGTGTAAGGAATTGGGGAAAAGAAAAACCCGGGGACACTGCGTGTCGCCCGGGTGTTTATTCTAACAGTACCCCCAAGTACTCCTAGAACGTTGCCCCTGCAAGAATGTCCACAATGCGCCCGACCCTTTGTCGTCGCATCGTTCACATCCCTCGCAGTCGAAGAGTTTGGCGATCAAGAGCTTATTCAGCTCGATCACCGTCGTCTTCTCGCTCCAGGTTTCCCCGGGGCGCTTATCGAATCTCTCGACCACCTTTAGGCAGTCCTCAGAGACTTCGACAAGTACGGATGTCCACGGGTGGAACCGTAGCATCCGGGGCGTCCCATCCACACTGAGGTAGTGAACCTCAGCGTGGCACTGGGTGTACTTCAGGTCCTCAGCGAACTGAGCGACCGTGGGGTCCATGTCCTGTGGGTCAGGCATGGTTGACCTCCTGTCCGCGAGCGGACGGGTAAACTTGCGGCGAAGTTGCCGCGAAGCTGCATTCAATTAGAGTTACTTGTTTGATATGATCTTGCGTTCGCTCTTTTTGAGTTGCTTTTCCCGTTTCGCTTAGCAGACAGGGCTAACGAAACTTTCTCCGTTTAAAGCTTAACAGTATATAAGATTTTGAGGCCACTGTCAACCCTAACCTGGAAATGAAAAAGGGGCGGGCACCTGTGTGCCACACCCCTAGGGACCCCCTAAGCTCCGAAGAGCTCGTCGAACTGCTTCGCGCGTTCCTCGCGCGCCGCAGCCTCAGCAGCCTCCTGTTGCTGCTTCGCTCGAACGCGATCGGCCTCGGCTTCTTCCTCCCGACGCCGCCGACGTTCGTGTTGCTCCCGTTCAGCGCGTTCCTGCGCCAGCTTCTCGCGGTGCTCGATGCGCCGCTGCTGCTCCGTGCGCGCGCCGTTGACCACGGTCGCGAGTTTTTTGTATGCGGTGAGTCGTACCTCGAAGCTGCTGGCTTCGCCGACGCGCACTGCTTCCTCGTACTCGCGCAACCTAGCCTGCATGTTCTCGACGATGTCGCGGTCGAGCGACATGTAGGAGAGCTCGTAGATGCGGTCGCCGAAGAACTCGACCGCACCGCGCAAGAACTTCCCGGCGATCCCGATCAGCCACTGCCTTGCATTGTCCACCTCTTTCACGGCTGACGCCTCGTCACCCAGTTCCGCGTAGAGCCGCCGCGCTTCCTCGATGTGGGCTTTCACGCCCTTCGGCTCTACGAATTCGCGCTCGGCCGCCGCGAAGACCTCGCGGCAGGCGTTGACGGCGTTGTGGTACTGTTCTGACGCGTCTGCGATGTTCCTGATCATGACCCTCTCCTCTGCTGTTAGCAGAAGAGTGGATCAGACAGGATTATCTGAAGTTATAAGCACTCTTCTGCAGTGAGTTCAAAATCTAACTACGTAAAGGTTGCATCTTATCCTCCTTGTGCACGAAATGTGCAACGTATAAGTATACTGTTTTTTGGGTGTTTTTGTCAATACTGGGGTGAAATGGTATAATTAATCCATGTTTGAATCAATTTCAGGACACAAAAGACAATTAGAATTACTGGAAAAAGCTCTACGGAATGGCAAACTAGCTCATGCTTATGTGTTTGCTGGACCTGAAGGTGTAGGGAAAAAAACTGTCGCGAAAAAATTAGCCCTGGAGTTAATCGAGGCATCTTCATTCAGCGATCTACCCAAACTTTCGCCCGACTATTTCCATCCAGATCTATTAGAGATAAATGGCGCTGAAGGAATAAAAATTGAACAAATTCGAGAGTTGGCGTACAAATTGTCACTGAAGCCTTACCAAGCCAAACACAAAGTGGCACTGATCGATCATGCTGACCAGATGACCACTGAAGCGGCGAACGCGCTTTTGAAAGTTCTCGAAGAACCCAAAAGTTATACTTTTTTATTCTTGATCACAAGCAATCCGAATAAGTTGCCAAAGACTATTTTGTCTCGTTGTCAGAAAATTACATTTGGCCCGATTGAAAGAATACCCGAAGTTACTGATGAAACTCTCGAAGCAGATCGTCTCTATAAAATTTTTATGAGTAATTCAAAAGTGGATCGGTTGATTTCTGCTTATGATATGGCTGGTTTTGAAACAGAGGAAATAAAAAAGATTTTTGATTTATGGCTAAATCAATTACAACAGAATTTGCAGACCCAAGCCTCTAAAGCTTTGGCGAAAAAAGTTAGCCAAGTAATGTTGGCTCGAAAATTTTTGGACCAGAACGTCAATTCGAAGTTGCTTTTGACTAATTTAATGCTTAAGACTTGAAACAGCAGCCTAATCCTTATGAATAACCCCTCCTAACCTCCCCTTATATTAAGGGGAGGAACAACTGCGAAAGTATGCAAAGATTTTTCATCTTAATTTTAGGGCTTTCACTGACTGCAGCCAGCTGCAATGTTTTTGATTTGGGTGGTGGGACTCGTGGTGTATTCAAATCCGAGGACGGAGGCCAGACATATTCGGCTAGCAATGCTTTGTTGCCCAAAGGAGATATAAATAGTTTACCGATTACAGCTTTGGCTTTTGATCCGAATAATTCCGAAATAGTTTATGCAGCGGCTGGAGCAGGGATGTATAAATCTGAAGATGGGGCGAAATCTTGGAAGTATATTTTATCTGGAATTTCTGTAGGGGACCTGGTTCTGGACCCAGCCAATGGGAGCACGGTTTATGCTTCGGGAATCGTCGGTAAAAGTGGGAAAATTATCAAAAGCGTGGACGGCGGAACGTCCTGGGTGGATATTTATTCTGAACCGTCAGATAGCAACACAGTTTTATCGATTACTCTCGCTCGCAATAATTCTTCGACAATTTTGGCTGGTTTAAATAATGGTGAGATCATCCGTTCCACTGATGCGGGCCGGACCTGGCAAACAGTAAAAGATTTAACTAATCGCGTAGTCGATATCGAATTCGATTCCTCGAATATCGCGTATGCTTTGGCCGTGCAAGCTGGATTGTACAAAAGTCCTGATGCCGGATTGTCTTGGATTGAAGTATCGTCAGTCCTTACTGAAGACAATTTGTTTAGCTCCAACAATGCACTTCCTTCTGTGAGTGCCTTTAATGATTTGGCAATAGATCCGAAGCAAGCCGGAGTCGTCTATCTCGGTACTGAAGAAGGTTTGTATCGAACCGTGGACTCTGCTTCGAATTGGTCGTTTTTATCCCTTCCAGTACGTAATGGTGCGCTTAGTGTTTCCTCCATCACTGTAGAGCCAAATAATTCCAATGCAGTATACGCTAGTGTGGCATCTACAATTTACAAATCAGTAAATGGCGGGTTAACTTGGGAGACGAAGGTCTTGCCGACATCTTCGATAATCGATAGTATACTAATTAACCCCAGTAGTTCAAATATTATTTATATAGGATTAAGGTAGTATGACGATGTTACCAGTATTAGATAAAAAACAAGTTGAGTTTGAAAAAATTGTTCAGCATCTCCAATCTGAACTCGCCACCCTGCGTACTGGCCGAGCCAATGGTGGATTAGTTGAAAATATTACTGTTGATTATTATGGTGCACCGACACAGTTGCTAACCATTGCGCAAATTTCTGTGCCTGAACCGAGACAAATCGCTATCCAGCCTTATGATAAAAATGCTTTGAAGGATATAGAGAAAGCCATCCAGGCTTCTAACCTCGGCATCAATCCGGTAAACGATGGGAACTATATTCGACTAATTATTCCGCAGATGACCGAAGAACGAAGAAAAGAGTTGGTAAAAGTAGTCGCCCAGATGGCCGAGAAGTCTCGAGTAGCCATCCGCAACGTCAGAGAAGAAATTTGGAAAGAAATTCAGAAAATGGAAAAAGATGGGAAAATTTCCGAAGATGATTTGAGAGCAGGGAAGGATGAGATGCAGAAAGTAATAGATGGGTTTAATGAACAGATCAAGCAAATCGCCGAAGCTAAAGAAAAAGAAGTAATGACGATATGATAACAAGGAAAATTTTGGTCGGTATCTTAAGTTTTTGTATACCAATTGCCATTATTTCTTTAATTGTTGCCGCCAATACGAGCTGTGATATTTTATTCACAACGCCAGATAATAATTGCAATCTTCAATTTATAAGTTTCGCTATTTTTATTGTTACTGTTGTTTTATCTTTCTTATCTTTATTTATAACAGCATTTATTTTTTTAAAGGAAAGGGTGAAAGCAGCTGATATTTCAGGGTCCAAAGTTAATCCTTGGAGGATTATTTTAACCTTCTTTTGGATAATCTTTATTGGAGTTTTGGGTTTAATTTCTGCTATGATAGTTTTATGATTTTACTTACGATAATAGTTTTTATTATAGTTCTGGGTCTCCTGGTGTTCGTGCACGAACTAGGGCACTTTGTCATGGCCAAACGGGCGGGGATGAAAGTGGATGAATTTGGATTTGGGTTCCCACCTCGAATTTTTGGAATCAAGAAAGGTGACACGGTTTATAGCGTGAATGCGATACCTCTTGGGGGCTTTGTCAAAATCGTTGGTGAAGATGGATCAGATACTCAAGATCCGAAGAGCTTTGGGAATAAAACTGGCTGGCAGCGATTCGCGGTACTTGTAGCGGGGGTGACGATGAATGTGATTTTTGCCTGGGTTTTGATTTCAATCGGGATGGGACTGGGACTACCAACCGTTTTAGCGGACGGAGAAGAGTTGCCATCATATGCAAAACTGCGAGATGTACGGGTGGGAATCCTGGAAGTAGCTCCAGATAGCCCAGCTGCTCAAGCTGGAGTTAAGGTCGGAGATTTTATTACTCGTATCGATGGACAGGATGTGGCCTCAATCGATCATGCGAGAGAAATAACTCAAATAAAGGGTGGTCAGCCAACGATTTATACCATCAAGCACGGCGATGACTTTGTCGAAAAAACTATTATTCCGAGAGCAAATCCACCGGAAGGCCAAGGGCCATTAGGAGTTGCTCTAGGTAGTGTAGGATTTGTTTCTTATCCTTGGTATATGGCCCCGATCAAAGGATTCGAAGCCACAGTTAATATTTTGTGGCTAACGCTTTCTGCATTCGGAGCTTTAATAGCGGGCTTGTTTCAAGGACAAAATGTCGGGGCCGCACTTTCAGGTCCAGTGGGTATAGCAGTATTAACCAGGGATGTGACACAGCTTGGAATAATTTATTTACTGCAATTCACAGCAGTGCTATCGATTAATCTGGCTATTTTAAACGCCATGCCATTTCCAGCGCTGGATGGTGGACGGATTCTATTTCTAGCAATTGAAAAAATTCGAAGAAAGAAATTGAACATCAAAGCCGAGCAGTATGCCAATGCTGCTGGCTTTGCCTTGCTTATTTTGTTAATGATTTTCGTGACAGTGAAAGATGTAACGAGATACAGCGAAGGCTTTAAGCGATTATTTAGCAATATTTTTTAAATTTGCTATAATACGTAAAATGCGCGATCGCGTAAAATACGTATGAAACGTACTACCAAAAGAAAAATCAAGAAGCGTCTAAAGACAATTACTGGAGAATTGCTTTGGTTTTTGCGCGATATGGGGGAGCTGATTCCTTATCCTTTTGAAGGCAAGTATCAATATATCAAAAGGCTTAAATATTATGATCGCTATAAAATTTCCAGAGCTTTTTGGGAACTAGACAGAGATGGCTTAGTAAAAAAAATCAAAAAAGAAAGAAAAACATACTATCAGATAACGAATTTAGGGCGGGCAAGGAGTTTGAAATATATATACTCAAGAAAGTTGAGAAGGGCAAAGAATAACGGATTTTCAACTCTAGTTATGTTTGATATCCCCGAAGAAAAGAAAAAAGCCAGACAATTTTTAAGACGATTTTTAATTCAAAACGGCTTTATGATGTTGCAAAAGAGTGTTTTTATCGGACCTTGGGAGCTACTACCAGAATTTAAAGAGCTATTAAAAGAATTACAAGTAGAATTAAATGTTAATATCCTAGAAGGCAGAATGCTGTTTGATTCTACGCAAAATACACGATCGCACAATTAGGCGTAGTGAGACTCTATTTTATGTTCAGAAAACTTGTTTACGGTCCTCCAAATTCGGCAAAAGATACTGTGGCCATTACTATGAAGGCAATAAAGTCAGCTTTTGACTTATTTCGAAATATAGATTTTAGAAGCGAAATTAATTTTGACTCGTTATCCCAAACTGAACAAGATCGGATCTTTAATGAATTAGTAGTCACGGCGCTCTGTTTAGTCTATTTTCAAACTGAAACACTGATTAATTTTCACGAAGATTTTTTTAGGGAGTATTTGAAAGAAGTAAAAAATGGAATTCTCACTGCATACAAAGAAATTTTAAAATCTTTCGGGATTGAGGAGAAATTCTTGATCGATTGGGATAAATTACTGCAGTTACGGTTAGATGAATACCGTCGGGATTTCAATGAGCACCGGCATGAATTACCTGATGTGGAAGAGCACAATCCTTGGATTTTAGTGACTGCAGTAGGAGGCTTCGATCATATAACGAGAGGAAGAGGCCAATCCGATGATCCTGCATACAGAAGAATAGTGCGAGGGCTCATAATTGTATCTGACGATACTAACAAAATGTTCATTGAAGCTGTAAAAAGAATATAATACGTAAAATGCGCGATCGCATAAAATACGTAGAATGGCAAAAGAAAACGCGGGGAGTAGAAGATTTTGAGTCTTTAAACCCTCCGCGTTTTTCACGTCCTAGTGCGTTTCAACCGTGGCAGGCGCTTGTTTGGCTCCCGCTATCGTTGGAGTTGTTCACCTCGGCGTGAGTAGTTGAGCTGGGTAGTGACTGAAATCGTTGTGGGAGATCGAGTAGCCTTCGTTCGCCATTCGTGTGATGCAAACCACGAATTCACGCCACTCTTCGTCCAGGAAAATGTCGGCGTACACCCTATCGACAGTAGCGGACACAGTTGCCGGTACGCTCCAGACGCAAGTCACGGGCCAGCTGTTGCTGTACTCAAGATCAAGAACGTGAATGTGGGCCAAACTTGGAGTTTTACGTATCCGTGCGTTGATTGCCAGCGCAAAAGCCTTCTTTGCCAGTTCTGCTCGCTCGGTTTTGTTCACCCTTACCCTCCTTGAATTTTTGCTTCCGCAGCAATGATTTGGTCACTGTTGCCGAATACAACTACTAATTATTCTCATTTTTAAGTCTTTTGTCAATAGATCGCTCGGCACTGTTGTAAAATTACCGGCCGTAAAATTCTGCTGAATTTTCGGCCTACGCGCTCGGTCCGTCGACCTGCGCGAGTTAATTTTACAAAGTGCCTCGCTAGACACTGTTTTTGAATAATTGCTATAATTGCTTCATATGTTACAAAGCGAACTATTTACTAAGACGTTAAAACAAGCTCCAAAAGATGAAGAAGCGATAAATGCGCAGCTTTTGATTCGGGCCGGGTTCATTCACAAAGAAATGGCCGGGGTCTATTCGTATTTACCGCTGGGCTTAATGGTTATCGAAAAAATCAAGCAAATTATCCGAGAGGAAATGAATGCGATCGGTGGCAAAGAATTGATCATGACAACTCTGCAATCGAAAGAACTTTGGGAAAAAACTGACCGTTGGGATGATAAAAAAGTCGATATTTGGTTTAAATCCAAACTCAAAAGTGGCACCGAAGTTGGCCTAGGTTGGTCTCACGAAGAACAGATCACAGAGATGATGAAAGAATATATCCAAAGCTATCGTGACTTGCCAATTTTTGTTTACCAATTTCAAACTAAACTACGTAATGAGTTACGTGCAAAGAGCGGGATTTTGCGCGGTCGTGAGTTTTTGATGAAGGACATGTATTCATATACTACAGATCCCGCAGCACACGAAGATTTTTACAACCAAGCCATCCAATCCTATCTCAAAGTTTTTGAAAGAGTCGGGTTGGGTAATGATACGTTCTTAACATTTGCATCTGGCGGGGCATTTACGCAATTTAGTCACGAGTTTCAAACATTACTTCCAGGTGGCGAGGATACAATATATTTGTCACGAGAGAAAAACGTCGCAGTCAATAAAGAAGTGATGGATGATAAAGTTTTGGATCAACTCGGCTTAAAAAAGAATGATCTGGAAGAAGTGCAAGCATCTGAAACGGGAAACATTTTCAATTTTGGCTCGATTAAATCCGAGCAGATGAAATTGTATTATAAAGACGAACAAGGCAACAGTGTCCCGGTGATTTTGGGTTCCTACGGCATCGGAATCACCCGATTGATGGGAGTAATTGTGGAAAAATTCCACGATGAAAAGGGGATCATTTGGCCAAAATCAGTGTCACCTTTTGATTTACATCTGATAAATATTGCCAAAGATCAAAAAGATTCGGATAAAATTTACAATGCTTTACAGGAACAGGGCTTTTCAGTACTATATGATCAGCGAGATACCCGAGCTGGAGAAAAATTCGCGGATGCTGACTTAATTGGTATACCTACTCGAATTTTGGTCTCGGATAAAACCTTAGAAAGCGATTCTGTTGAAATTAAAGATCGAAACAGTGAGCGAACATCAATCGTTAAAGTAAAGGACCTCACGAAGAGTCTAAAATAAAACAATTTAAAACAAAATCTGCCTATAATTAAATTTCCCCAGCCGTGGCGATACTTGATTTAGTTTACGATAAATTTTCAAAAGATATAGGCATTGATTTAGGAACTGCCAATACTCTTGTCTATGTTAAGGGCAAGGGTATTGTTATTAATGAACCATCTGTTGTTGCGATTAATCAAAAAACCAGACAAATATTGGCAATCGGTGACGAAGCCAAACGAATGGTCGGGCGCACGCCGGCACATATCGTAGCACATCGACCGCTGGTTGATGGAGTCATTTCGGACTTTGAAATCACTGAACAGATGTTGAAGTATTTTATAGAAAAAGTTAACAAAGCCGCGCTTGGTTTTTTGTCTCGGCCACGTGTCGTGATCGGGATTCCTTCTGGTGTTACCGAAGTCGAGAAAAGAGCTGTCCAGGATGCTACTCTAAACGCTGGAGCGAGAATGGCTTTTTTGATTGAAGAGCCGATGGCTGCCGCTATTGGGGCTAGATTACCGGTCCAGGATCCGCAAGGCTCATTTATTGTGGATATTGGTGGTGGGACTGCAGAAATAGCTGTGATCTCTTTAGGTGGGATTGTGGTATCCAGATCCATTCGAATCGCGGGTGATGAAATGAATGAAAATATTATTCAATTTGCGCGAGATGAATTTAATTTATTATTGGGCGAGCGTACTGCAGAAGATGTAAAAATAAAAATCGGTTCAGCGCTTCCGATGCGAGAACGATTAAAAACCGCTATTCGCGGGCGGGATTTAGTTACTGGTCTGCCCAAAGAAATTCAAGTCAATGATGAACAGATTCGAACCGCGATTTTGCGTTCAGTTCGAGTAATAGTCAATAATATCAAATCTGTGGTTGAAGAAACTCCACCAGAGTTGATTGCCGATATTATGGATCGGGGTATTACATTAGCTGGCGGAGGCGCACTACTTCGAGGGTTTGATAAATTGGTTGCAGAAGAAACTGGAATGCCAGTTGTAGTGACAGACGACCCACTCACCGCTGTGGTCCGAGGAACTGGCATAGTCCTAGAAGATTTATCCAGCCTGAAAGATGTTTTAGTGCTTACTGAATTTGAGCAAATTCCAAGGTAGCGTATGAGATTTATTTATTCGAAAACTTTTACGAAGATTTTTATAGTCTTTGTACTCATTGCATTGCTTATAATTTCCGATGCAACTGGGTACATTGGGTGGGCGAAGGATGGTTTTTTTCGCGGTTTTAGTTTTGTTACCTCGAAGTTAAAGGCGGCGACAACCAGTGTTAAAGTTACTTTTAGTACCTTATTTACAATTCGCAAATTGGTTTCAGAGAATGCGAAATTAAGCGCTGAAGTCGATCAACTGGCTTTTGAAAATGCTCGGTTAAAATCCGCTCAAAATGAAAATGCAGCACTTCGGAATGCTTTGAATTTTAGCGAGCAAGGGCCTTTTAATTTGTTGCCCGTGGAAGCGCTGACCCTCGATACCACCGGTTTTTCACAAGTCGTAATTGTCGATAAAGGCAAAAATCATAATATTGAAATAGGGCAACCTGTGGTTGTGCAGCCAGGAATTTTGGTCGGCAAAGTTACAAATGTCAGTGAACGCTCGGCAGAGGTGCTTTTGATTACTGACCCGGGAATTGTGGTCAATTCTGAAGTCGTTGACTCTACTGCGAAAGGGTTGATAAAAGGCGAGCATGGTTTGGGATTGAGTTTGGATTTAGTAACCCAGAATGAATTAATCAAAACCGGAGATGCCGTGATTACCTCTGGTCTTTCAGAAGAATTTCCCCGCGGCTTATTGATTGGGCGCATCAGCTCTATTCGTTCATCATCCACAGACTTGTTCCAGAAAGCGTTTGTGACACCAGCGGCTGATCTTCGAAATATTAAATTTTTGTTTATTATCCAATAACCCAGTAATACAACTTCGATGCTTTTGCCCAATGGTTTTTGAATAACTAACTTTAACTCAATGATTTTTGAAAATAATATATTTAAACTGGTTTTGTTCGCAAAAGCGAACTCAAAAACCATTATCGAAGTTGATATACTGGGATGAGAAATATTATTTGGTTTTTCGCCTTAATACTTTTGCTGGTTTTGCAAAATGGTATTTTAGTCCCGCTTCATATAATCTCCGTGAATTTGGTATTGATTGTCGTGGCGATAGCAACTTTGCTGTCAGAGTTTAATCAAGGGCTGATCATTACACTTATGGGTGGACTGATCACTGACTTTATGTCAGGGCTGCCGGACGGCGTAATGACCATTAGTTTTTTATTAGCATTTTTGATTCTCCACTTTATTTTAAATGAAATATTGGCCAGAGAAGCGAATCGATTCATATTAGGCGTTGCGGTTTTGGGTTCGACATTGGTTTATTTTTTCTCTGTAATCTTTGTCAGTTATATTTTTTCCTGGTTTAATTTAGTCACTCAAATCGACTTTATGTATTTACTTAGCTCGAGATTACCATTGCTTCTACTCTGGAATTTGATTTTTACTTATCCAATTTTAATGTATTACACTTGGATTCAAAATTTAGCTTCGAGATTACCAATTTATGAAAAATCCATTCGTTTATAGTTCGACTAACAAATTTTTGAACCGTGGCAAGAATTTAGCTTTCGATGAAGCTTTTTTGGGCTTGGAAATGGAAGAGGCGGAAGTTATGGACGAAGAGCGGGAGCAGATAAATTATCGAGTTTTGGGATTAATAATTTTTTTGTGCTTGTCAGTTTTGTCTATCCGAATTCTTTATCTTCAGGGGGTGAAAGGTTCGGAATACCGGGCACTCGCGGAAGGTAATAAACTTCGGACTCAATTTCTACTCGCACCTCGAGGGTTATTACTCGATCGAAATGACAAAATAATAGCTAGCAACAGGCCCAGCTTTGAGTTAGTCGCCATCACAGCTGATTTTCCGAAAGACAAAATTGAATTTGATGGTCGCCTCACACAAATTGCTTCAATTCTTGGAGTGGATACCAATTTGTTGAGTCAAACGGTACAAAACCTCACTCCTGATTTATTCTCTGCGCAAACCTTGGTCCAAAATATTAGTAAGGAGCAGGCATTAGTTTTGATCGCGAAACAAGAGGATCTAAAGGGGTTTGCAGTTCAAAACAATCCTATTCGTGACTATAAAGATCCAGCTGCTGTTGCACATTTAACTGGATACACCGGTAAAATTACCGCTGACGAACTGAAAGAAAATTCTGGAAAGGATTATATTTTGAACGACTACATCGGGAAAACAGGAATCGAAGTTCAATACGAAGAATATTTACGGGGAATTTTGGGAAAAAAACAAGCAGAAGTCGATGCCGAAGGAGTATATAAAAAAACCTTGGCCGAGGTCCCAGCAATTCCTGGGAGCAATGTTAAATTAAATATCGATTTTGATTTGCAAAAAGTTATTTATGATAGCATGGTTGCTATGTTAGGCAAGACTGGCACGAAACGAGGAGCTGCAGTTGCGACTAATCCCCAGACTGGTGAAATTTTAGCTCTGATTTCATTGCCTGGATTTGATACGAACCTTTTTGCTCACGGCATAAAAAACAACGAGTATAGTGCGCTTATCAACGATGAAAACAATCCGCTTTTGAATCGAGTGGTTAGTGGGACATATCCACCGGGCTCTACGATTAAACCAGCGATGGCTTTAGCTGCTCTTTCTGAAGGAACAGTGAACACAGAAACAAAAATTCTCGATAATGGTGTAATCCGGGTCGGAGCATTTACATTTTATGGTTATGAGCGTGAAGGTTTGGGTCTGATGGATATTTATTCAGCCATTGCCAGATCTTCTGATATTTATTTTTATACCGTGGGCGGTGGAAATACCGCCACAGGATTTAAAGGTATGGGACCAGATAAGATAGCTAGTTGGTTTCGAAAATTAAACTTAGGTTCAACTCTAGGTATAGATCTGCCTAGTGAAAAGCCGGGGCTCGTTCCTGATCCGGCATGGAAAGAACGAGTAAAAAAAGAACCGTGGTATTTGGGGAATACCTATCACATGTCGATCGGACAGGGTGATGTTTTAACCACTCCACTTCAAGTCAATAATTGGACTGCGACAATCGCGAACGGTGGAAAAATTATGCAACCTTATCTTTTGAATGAAGTAGTAGAACATAATACAGGCAAAGTTTTAGCCAAAGGAGAACCGAAAATATTGTCGGAAAATATTTTTAATTCGGATATTGTGAAAGTGGTTCAAGAAGGCATGCGTCAGACAGTTTTGATTGGTTCTGGACGGGGACTATTAAACGTTGGCGTGGAAGTCGCTGGCAAGACCGGTACTGCACAGTTCGATGCCAGGGATCTTAATCGAACCCATGCTTGGTGGACATCGTATGCGCCATATAGTGATCCTCAAATCGCTTTTACAGTGATTATGGAAGGGGCAGGTGAAGGTCACGCCGTTGCAGTGCCAATCGCGAAAGACATGTACACCTGGTGGGCGCAGAATCGTTTTCACCCTTAACCATCCCGGACGCTACGTTCTCGAGGGCTAAGAAAAGGCGAAGGGCGATCCGGGATCCATTTCTATTCTATAATTAATACTAATATTATTATTCACTTTTTGTATTTAACCTAGTTGCCCATATGGGCAACTAGGTAGGTGTGAGAAATAAAAAAAGTCTCTCCGAGCGGAGAGACGCTGCCCATCGCCGCGATCGAATATTCAGCTTGACGGGCTGACCCCTAGTTCCTTCAGCGCCGTTTCAATGCCGCTGTCGAAAACTTCCTGGATCTGTTCAGAATCTGACTCCACTGAACACTCGAAACAACCGTCGTACAGTCCATCACCGTTGCGGTCAGGAATTTCAACTTGACCATTGAGGTTGACGAGGATTTCGTACTTGTTCATCCCAACACCGACATAAGTCGGACCCTCCAGCTGGAGCAGGATGGCATCGTCTATAGTCCTTATCCTGATAGTCTGACCGCTTTTGAGCTGTTCCGGATGCTGATTGACGAAGCGCAACCGTTCAATCAGTGCTGCTGCTCGAACACGTCGTGAAGACGATCCCTCCACTTTCTCGTGAGGCACTATCAGCAAGAGAAATGCCGCAGATGCCAGGACAAACAGCACCGCAACCACAACGAGAACTTTGATTAATGGGTCGCGCATGAATCCTCCTTAAAGAAATACTAGCTGACATGGCGAAAATGTCAAACCTAATGGTATAATATAGCCATGCATGAACTCTTTCGAAAAATTGCACATTTTGCTTCTGAACAAGTTGGGAGGCCATGGGTCTTTGTTCTCGCATTACTGATAGTTATCATTTGGGGATTTTCTGGACCCAAATTCGATTATTCTGATACCTGGCAGCTATTTATCAATACTACGACCACAGTGCTGACTTTCCTGATGGTATTTTTGATCCAGAACACCCAGAACAGAGAAACGAAAGCTATTCACATCAAACTTGATGAGTTATTGCACGCCCTTAAACGAGCCAGAGACACCTTGATTGATGCTGAAGATTTGCCAGACAAAGAATTGGATAGTTTGCAAACCGAGTTTGAGAAGATTGAGAAAAAAGCCAAAAGACGGGCTTGAATTGACATTGTTTAGAAAATAGCATAGTATTGTTCCTGCCTGCTCAACCGCAGGTATTATTGTCGGATATTAATAAATAGAATATGAATCCCGTTAGAAATTTCCAGTAATTTTAAATGTTATTGGAATAAACGGGCAATTGTGGAAGCTTAAAGATATAATTAATTAAAATAAGGATTTCTAACGGGATGAATAGACAAGTTTTACTTACTGAAGAAGGTTTGAAAAAGCTGCAAGACGAATTAAAAGTGTTGAAAGAAGAACGACGACATGAAGTCATAGAACGCATCCAGGAAGCTGTTTCGCACGGCGATCTGTCTGAAAACGCGGATTATGCCCAGGCCAAAGAAGAACAGGCCTTCATCGAGGGTCGGATCATGGAACTGGAAGAAATGATTAAGAACGCAGAAATCATTTCCCACGCCACAAATCATAATATTGTCAGCATTGGTTCTACTGTAACCGCCAGTGTTAGTGGACGCGAAGTAAAATATACAATTGTCGGGGCAAACGAAGCCAACCCAGCTCAAGGTAAAATTTCTAACGAATCATTGGTAGGCAAAGCTTTACTTGGTGCCAAAAAAGGAACGAAAGTTATGGTCGATAGCCCAGCTGGTAAATCAGAATACGAAGTCACGAGTATAGACTAATGAAGACTTGTGAGTTTGTAACTCCAAAGCATCCTGATAAAATTTGCGATTTAATCGCGGATTCGATCCTGGATGCTTATTTAGTTTCAGATCGTAATTCTCGAGTAGCGGTAGAAGTCATGGGAGGCCACAATCAGATATCTGTGAGTGGAGAAATTCGGAGCAATACCAATGTTGACATAGCGGCGATAGTTAAAAAAATTGTCGGTGAAAATTTCCAAGTGAATGTTCACGTTGTCCCACAAAGTAGTTTTATCGCCGCAGGAGTTGACCTCGGTGGTGCTGGAGATCAGGGGATCATGATTGGTTATGCTCTCAATCAGACACCAAATTTTATGCCTTTGGAGTATGAACTCGCCAGAAACTTGTGCGAACGAATTTATGACAAGCACCCTTTTGATGGAAAAGTCCAAGTAACGGTTGAAGGTACGAAAGTAATTACTGTGGTGGCTAGTTTCCAGAATATCAAATCAGACGAATTATTGAGTTTGGTAAAAACATTGCTGCCAGCGGAAAATTATTTAATTAACCCAGCCGGCGATTGGAGTATTGGTGGTTTTGACGCGGATTCAGGAATTTCCGGTCGCAAAATAGTGATTGATAATTACGGTCCAGAGTACAGTGTCGGGGGAGGCTCGTTTTCAGGAAAAGATTTTACGAAAGTTGACCGGTCAGGGGCTTACATGGCGAGGAAGATTGCAGTCGATTTTTTGAAAAAAAAATCTGCACAGTCCGTGCAAGTTAAACTAGCTTATGCCATTGGAAAATCCGTTCCAGTTATGGCTCAAGCTTTAATTGAAGGACATGAAGAATCTATAACGGGCTATGATTTAAGTCCGGAAGGAATTCGGAAATTTTTATTGCTCGATCAAATCCGATTTGCCCATACAGCGACTTGGGGTCACTTTGGCCGAGGTTTTAATTGGGATTTGTGACTGTTACTTTATGAATTCATCTACGTATAAAGATATTGAAGACTGGTACGAGCAGTATTTACCGAAGATTTATCGGTATATTTACTATCGGACCGGGCATAAGCAAACTGCTGAAGACCTAACGTCTACAGTATTCCTCAAAGCAGTCTCCAAATTGAGTTCTTTCGACGAAAGTAAATCCTCTTTTAGCACTTGGATCTACACCATCGCGCGCAACAGCCTCATCGACCATATGCGCACCGATAAGAAAATCCTTGATTTGGACCTTGCGTTTGATCTGTCGACGGATCAAAACATTGAGGCAGATACTGATCAAGCCCTTAATCTTCAAGCCGTTCGCCAAGCGGTGGCTAAGTTGGATGAGGTTCAGAGAGAAGTCGTAATTATGCGGGCATGGGACGAATTATCGCATCAAGAAATCGGAGACATTTTAGGAATCAGTGAGGCCAATTCCAAAATGACTTATTCGCGAGCGGTTACTAATCTTAAGCAAGCTCTAAATAGAGGAGAAACTATATGAGTATCAATGACATCGAAAATCTTCTATCAAAAGCAAAACCAAATACTCAAGTTGATCCTCGTTTCAAAAATAATTTATACGTTCTACTCACGAAAGGAAAATTTATGGATCGGTTCAATTTAAAAATGCTTTTGCCGATTTCGGCGATAGCTGTCGTTGCGGTCATTATGTTAGTGGTCAAACCTAACAACCAAAATACTACCCAGCAATTGCTTGGCGGTAAACAAGAAATCATTCGAGTCGGCAGCAATGCTTTCGGTCAACTCAATACTTTGAATGCAGTTGGACGCGGCCAGGGTGGCGGCGGAGGGGCTGAGAATATGTCGCTTTCTGCTGATGCCAAAATGATGGCACCCGGTACAGAACCGGCTGTGGGAATGGGCGGTGGTGGGACAGGAGTTGCAACTCCAGCGATTTGGTATCCTACTTATTTCAAATATGTGTACAACGGCGAACCTATCACTGTGGATTCAGATCAAATGGATGTTTATGAACGACAAAAAGGGTTTGGGGCAGGCGCAGATTTAGCCTCATTCCTGGAACGATTTGATATTGGACTATTCAATATTTCCAAATTTCAGAGTGCCACTGTCGATTATCTTCGGGCTTCCGAGAATCGTGACCAAGGATACGCGATAGATATGGATCTAAAACAGGGAACCTTATACATTAGTCAAAATTGGGAGAGATGGCCGATGCTTGATTATTCTCAACCAACATCAATGGGGGAAGTGCCTTCCGATGAAGAAGCAATCGCTATCGCTGATCAATTTTTGAACGAATATGGAATCTCTAAAGAAAACTATGGCACTCCAGTTGTTCAAAATTATTGGCGCATAATGTATGAGCGTGCTACTGATAAAAATTCACTCTATGTTCCTGACGCGGTTTCGGTGGTCTATCCGATAAAAATTGAAGGCAACGAAGTCATGGACGAAGGTGGAAATAAAACTGGAATGTTTGTTTCTATCAATGCTCGAACCAAACAAGTAACTTCTGTCGGTGAGATAACCTCCCAACGATTTCAAGCATCTGCTTATCCAACTGAAAAAGATACAGCACGGTTGATGAAAATTGCTGAAAATGGCGGATTCCGCTCTTATATGCCACTCGCTAACGAAGTAATAGAACCTGATGCGAAAACAGTTACTGTAGAATTGGGTACACCCAAAATCGAGTACGTCCGAATGTGGCAAACGATCAATAATCAAACAAAAGATTTGTACGTTCCTAGTCTCGTGTTCCCAGTCACAAATCAACCAACTGATTATTACACCCAAAACGTTATCGTGCCGTTGATCAAAGAAGTTTTGGATGCGCAGCAACCAATCATGGATATCATGCCCATGGAAAAATCGATTAGATAATGAATGAATTAGTTTGGGCAGTAATTTGTGGTTTCTTAATTGTACTCGGTACTCTTGGGGCAGTCCTACCGTTCTTGCCAGGACTGCCTTTGGCATTAGGGGCGCTGATTTTGTTTGCTATAATTACTAAATCGATTCCAGTTTGGGGGATCGTGGTATTTGGGGTATTAATTCTCCTCACAATTATAGTGGACGTGATTGCCCCAGCGATTGCGGCCAAAGGCCGGAAAGCATCGAAATTAGGAGTTATGGGCGCATTGATCGGCGGCATTCTTGGGATTTTTGTCCTAGGTCCAATCGGCATTTTGCTCGGGCCCTTTGTAGGAGCGTTTATAGGGGAGATGATGAACGCGGCGACCACGGATCACGCTCTGAAAGTTGCCATCGCATCCATGTTTGGATTGGTTATTGGTTCAGCATTTAAGCTAATTGTTGGGGTAAGTATGTTTATATATTTTCTAGTGGAGGTTATACGATAATGGAAACAGCAGTATTTGGAGGTGGATGTTTTTGGTGCACGGAAGCGATTTTTAGTCGTTTGAAAGGAGTTGAAGCAGTTGAATCCGGGTATGCTGGAGGAGCTACTGCCAATCCGACATACGAAGAGGTTTCCGGGGGTAATACTGGACACGCGGAAGCGATCGAGATACGTTTTGATGATTCTATCGTTAAATATAAAGATTTGCTGAATGTCTTCTTTGCTACACATGATCCAACCACTCTAAATAGACAGGGTAATGATGTCGGGACGCAGTATCGTTCAGCAGTTTTTTACACCAACGAAACACAACGCAATGTGGCTCTAGCTTTTATCAAACAGTTAGAAGACGATGAAGTATACGATGACCCTGTTGTCACAGAAGTCTCGGCTTTAAACAAATTTTGGCCAGCAGAAAGTTACCATCGACGATATTATGATCAAAATCAAAATAAACCTTATTGCCAGCTCGTGATCAGTCCAAAGATTGCTAAGCTTCGAACAAAGTTCGCACCATTACTTAAATGAAAAAAGTTATAGGTAGTTTAATTATAGTCGCTGTACTCGGAGGCGTGGTTTATTATGGCCAGGCCTATTTCGGTTTGTTTACAAAACCCTGTAGTAAACCGATTGAATATAGTATCGGTACGATTGATTCTGGGTTTGGATTGTCACAAACAGAATATTTGCAAGTTATCGACCAAGCCGTAAATATTTGGGAATCGTCAGTCAATAAGGATTTATTTGCTTATAATGCCCAAGGCCGTTTGAAAATAAATCTGATTTACGATTATCGCCAGCAAGCCACAGATAAATTAAGAGATTTAGGATACAATATTGACAATACGCAAAGCTCTTATGATTTATTGAAACAGCGCTATAATCAAATGACATCAGATTATTCTTTTCTGAAAGTAAATTTAGAATCCCAAATTGCTTCTTATAATGTCAGAAAAAAAGCGTACGAAGATGAAGTAAAAAAATGGAATGATCAAGGAGGTGCTCCAAGTAATGTCGTGACCAAGCTTAATAAAGAACGAGATGCGCTTAATGCACTTGCTGCAAAAATAAATAGCGATCAAGCGATTGTGAATAGTTTGGTCAATGACATTAATGCCGTAGTAGATGTGCTAAATAGGATGGCAGCAAGTTTGAATTTGAATGTCGATACCTATAATAACATCGGCGAGTCCCGCGGCGGGGAGTTTGAAGAGGGTGTATATATCGAAAGCGGGCGCAACAAACAAATTGATATTTATGAATTTGATTCCAAAGAACGACTGGTTAGGGTTTTAGCTCACGAACTAGGCCATGCACTGGGGCTAGAACACATCGACTCGAATCCAGATGCTATAATGTATAGACTAAATAGCGGGGATAACGAAAGAGCAACATCACAAGATATATTTGAAGTTAAAAAACTATGCGGAATCTAAAGGAAAAAGGTTTTGGACTAATAGGGCTTTTGATAGCCATCGCGATTATTGCACTCATTGTTTTCGGTGGCAAAAGTTTTTTTGGTCGCGACAAAAACCAGATTGAAGCAGGGAATGATGCTGTGAAGCAAGCAGAGGATGCCGCGAAATCAGAGCGCGAACATGAAATCGAGATCCAAAACGAACTTAATAGTTCCACTGACGTAAACTATCAAGGCGTTTATGATAAGCTAAAATGAAATAAAATAAGAAGTGAACATAAAAGGTGCGATCGCACCTTTTATGTTGCAGGGGTACCTATTTGTCCCATATGGGGCAAATAGGTACATGACCGCGGCAAGTTAAAATTGTGAAGCTTAAAAGAAAAATCGCGTCGAGCTGGCGCCCAACGCGATTTCGGCAGCGAAGTAGAGTGGATACTACTTCGAGAGGGGGCGGGAGTGAAGCGACTTCGTCCCTGTCTTGCGGAGCTTGCGCACCTTCCTCTTCCCCAGAGGTTTAGCGCAGAAAGGGCAGAAGTGGATTCTGACCAATTTAGGCAGCCACGTCGTGCCGTTGTAGTAGGCCACGCTGAGGTAGGCCCTGGATCCACGTAACTCGACGTGACAGACCCCCGTGTTCCGCATACTCAACCACGAACTGTGGTCTTCACAGATGTGGTTTTTTCCTTTTCGTCTCATGAAAATCCTCCAATTTTCAGCAGTAGAACACAATATAATACATTCTTCTTGGCAATTTGTCAATACTAGGGGTTTATTGTATAATTATTGAGCTTTACTAATTACTAATTGGTACGAATTTACTAATTTCGTAAATTATGACTGAGAAGATCGAAGAGCTCCGACAAGTTCGGATACAAAAATTAGAACAACTTAAAAAATCAGGGATTGATCCCTATCCAGTCGAATCACATCGCACGCATTTGATAGGTTCTGCATTGGAACAGTTCGATTTACTTTCGAGTACAAAAAAAGAGATCACCATCACCGGGAGAATTCGATCAATTCGCACTCATGGCAAATTAACTTTTGGCAATCTCGAAGATTCATCGGACTCGATCCAATTCATGCTCCGTTCCGAAACTCTCGGTGAGCAAATGTTCGGTGATTTCCGAAACTTTTTTGATATAGGGGATTTTATCGAAGTCACTGGGTTTTTGGAGCTGTCAAAAACCGGCGAAAAAACTCTTCAGACATTAGATTACAAATTACTCACGAAATCGATCCGCCCGATTTCACAAGAATATTTCGGATTGAAAGATACTGAAACTCGTCTCCGCAAACGATATTTGGATTTGCTCATGAATCCAGAAACCAAAGAAATGTTTCGGAAAAAAGCGCTTTTCTGGCAAACTATCCGAAACTTTATGATCAAAAAAGATTTTTTGGAAGTCTGGACACCAGTTTTGGAAAACGTACCTGGAGGAGCAGATGCGGAACCGTTCATGACCCATCATAATGCACTTGATCGAGATTTTTATTTACGGATCTCTTTGGAGTTACCACTCAAAAGATTACTGGTCGGGGGTTATGAAAAAGTTTTTGAAATTGGTAGATTGTTCCGGAACGAAGGGATTGATCGGGAACATTTGCAGGAATACGATGACATGGAATTCTATTGGGCATTTGCTGATCATGAAAAAGGGATGAAGTTAGTCGAAGAAATGTTTAAAGAAGTGATTAAAAACGTTACGGGCGGACTCGTGACAGAATATGAGGAGCAAAAAATTGATTGGGGAAATCCGCCAGCTGGCGGATGGCCTAGACTAGATTACTTCGAGGTGTTTAAAAAAGAGACTGGATTGGATTTGAATTCTGCTACAATCGCGGATTTACAAAAAAAAGCAGATGCACTTGGTGCTCCGTATGATAAGAATTGGGGCAGAGGAAAATTGATTGATTCTATATATAAGCGAACAGTGCGCCAAAAGCTGGTTCAACCATGTTTCTTAGTCGGGCATCCGTTTGAATTATCCCCATTGGCCAAAGTTGACCCTGTAAATTCCAAGAAAAGTTTGCGCTTTCAAGTGTTAGCGGCGAAAACTGAATTGGGCAATGGCTTCTCCGAAGTCAACGATCCGCTATATCAAATGCAGAGATTCCAAGAGCAAATGAAATTACGCGAAGCGGGAGACAAGGAAGCCCAGATGTTGGACGCTGATTATGTCGAAGCTCTCGAGTATGGCATGCCACCGGCTGTCGGGTTTGGGATGAGCGAAAGATTTTTTTCAGTAATTATGAATAAACCAATGCGGGAAACCGTAATTTTCCCACCAATGAAAGAGCAATAATATGGATGAAAACCGTCCAAAAGTTGGAATTGGCGTTATGATTTTTAAGGATCGAATGGTTTTGATGGGTAAGAGAAAAAACGCCCATGGATCAGGTGAGTACGCTTGGCCAGGTGGGCATTTGGAATATACAGAATCCTTTGAAGGATGTGCAATTAGAGAAGTTAAAGAGGAAACGGGAATTGAAATTGAAAATATTAGATTTCAATTTTTAGCGAATATAAAAAAATATGCCAATAAGCACTATTGCCATATTGGGTTGATAGCTGATTGGAAAAGTGGAGAGCCAAAAGTTTTAGAGCCAGACAAATGCGAAGAATGGAATTGGTACGAGATTGATAAATTGCCGACCCCAATGTTTTATATGTGTGAGCTTTCTGTAGAATCTTATAAAACCGGAAGAAATTATTTCGATAGTTAAAATAATCGTATGAATAAACTATTAATAGGCACTGGCAATAGTGCGAAACTGGATACTTATCGGGAATTTCTCAAAGATTTCGATTTTGAAGTTGTAACATCGAAAGATTTAAAAATTCCATCACCTGAAGAAGTTGGCAGAAATTTCGAGGAACAAGCTATAGCCAAAGCTAAATATTATTTTCAAAAATCGGGATTACCGTCTTTAGTAGATGACGGGGGTATGGAAATTGTCGCACTGAATATGGAACCAGGAATCAAAAGTAAAAGATGGATCGGTAGAGAAATGACTGACCATGAAATCGTGTCAGAAGTTATCAAAAGAATGAAAGATGTACCGAAAGAAGAACGAGGTTGTCGATTCACGGTTGTGCTGGCCCTAGCCACACCATTTGGGATTTTTACCTCGGATGCGACTGTGGAAGGAGTAGTAGGCGAGCAGCACTCTAGTAAAATAACAGAAGGTTATCCGTACGATTCTGTGATCTACCTTCCGAACTATGGAAAATTTGTGTGTGAATTGAAAGATTCCGAATACGACATCATGAACGTGCGTCGCCATGCGTTTGAGAAGATTAAAAATATTTTTAAGGAAATAAAGAAAGAATATGCTTGATATCAAATTTATAAGAGAAAATCTAGATAAAGTCAGGGCAGCTATAAAAAACAAAAATTCCAACGCAAATTTGGACCATGCTTTAACTTTGGATGATCAACGCCGGAAACTGATTATCGAATCCGAAGCTATTCGGAGCAGACGAAATGAAATTACCGCGGACCTGCAGAAAGAAAAGAAAGAAGATCTGATCGAGGAAAGCAAAAAGCTAAAAGAGATGCTGGGCATGAAAGAAACGGAACTGAAAGAAATAGAAGCCCAGTGGTTGGTTGCGATGCAGGAAATTCCAAACATTCCGCTGCCTGATGTGCCAGTGGGAGCGGATGAAACAGAGAATCAAGTTTTGAAAAAATGGGGCGAGCCCACTGAATTTAAATTTGAGCCGAAAGATCACCTGCAACTCGGTGAAGCTTTGGATATTATCGACATGACCCGGGCTGTGAAAATTTCTGGAGCCAGATTTGGATTCAAAAAAGGTGGTGCAGCCATGCTGGATGCAGCGCTGATGCAGTTTGCATTTAAAGCTTTAACTGATCCCCAAATAATTCAACAGATTGCAGGATCAGTCGGGGTCAGCCCGAAACCATTTATCCCAGTCTTGCCGCCAGTCATGATCAAACCCGATGTCTATACTAGAACTGGACGCTTGAGCCCCCAGGACGAAGATGAGAAATACAAAATGGCGAAGGACGAACTTTATCTCATCGGCAGCGCTGAACATACACTGGTCGCCATGCACATGGACGAATCGATCAATGAAAAAGACATCCCGCTGCGCTATGTCGGATTTTCGACTTGTTTTCGACGCGAGGCTGGGTCATACGGAAAAGATACGAAAGGCATGCTCCGCGTCCATCAATTCGATAAAGTCGAAATGGAATCATTTACCTCTGCAGCGAATTCTTTGGCAGAACACAAATTTTTGGTAGCGGTTCAGGAGTATTTGATGCAACAATTAGAATTACCCTACCAGGTTGTGATCAATTCCACAGGCGACATGGGTAAACCAAATGCCAGACAGGTTGATATCGAAACATGGCTGCCTGGGCAAAAAAAATATCGAGAAACGCACAGCGCTGATTACATGACAGATTATCAAGCCAGAAGGTTGAATATCCGAATCAAACGAGCAGACGGGTCTAGCGAGTATGCGCATACCAATGATGCGACCGGGATTGCTATGTCTCGCATCCCGATTGCGATTATGGAAAACAATCAAATGGAAGATGGTTCAATCCGGGTGCCAAAAGTCCTGATTCCATTTATCGGTTCTGATGTAATCAAAAAGCAATAATGTCATCCTCCTCTCAAGTAGTCATCAGCAAGCAAAACTTGCTGCATAATTTGCGGCAATTTAAAAACATTACCAAAGGTTCTCAAATCATGTCTGTGGTTAAAAGTAATGCCTACGGCCACGGCATTGTTGAAGTTGCCCGAGCTATTGAGCAAACAACGGATTGGTTTGCGACTGTGAATCTCGATGAAGCTTTGGTTTTGCGCAAAGCGGGGATAAAAAAACCAATTTTGGTTTTGAGCTACTATGATTTGGATTTAGTCGGTGAGGCTATCAAACATAATATTTCACTGATCGTTTACGATTTGAAACAAGCGAAAGTTATTGACCAGAGCGCGCGAAAACTAAAAAAGAAAGCCAAAATTCATCTCAAGGTTGATATCGGCACTCACAGGCTTGGAGTGCTAGAAAATCAAATTATCCAATTTGCTCTAGCGGTCGGAAAGTTTTCAAACATAGAAGTCGAGGGAGTATTTAGTCACTTGGCAGCATCAGAAGAAGACATTGATTTTACTACTGAGCAAATAAACTTATTTGACCAAATTCTGTTCGAGCTTTATCGAGCCGGGTTAGAGCCTAAAATCAGCCACATTGCCTGCTCTGCAGCATCCCTAGTGTTCAAAACTAGCCACAGGAGTGCGATTCGATTGGGGATAGGGCTCTATGGGCTTTGGCCATCAGAACAGGCTAAACGCCATACTTTAAAAAGCTATCCTAACTTCGAATTGAAAGCTGCTCTTAGCTGGAAAACGAAAATAATTCAACTGAAGAAGATTGGTGCTAAGGTGTATATTGGTTATGGTAAATCTTACCAAACTCATCGAACCACTACGCTAGCCGTGCTACCAATTGGCTATGCTGAAGGCTATGATCGTGGACTCTCAAACATAGGACATGTGTTAATCGGTGGTAAACGCTGTAAGATTTTGGGTCGGGTCTGTATGAATTTAACCATGGTAGATGTGACTGATGTAAAGAAAGTTAAGGTTGGAGACGAAGTGGTTTTGATTGGATCACAAGCGAAAGAAGTGATATCTGCTGATGAAATCGCTAAACAAATCGGGACGATAAATTATGAAGTGGTAGCGAGAATTAATCCGGAAATTTCGAGAACAATAAAATAATGGCAAAGAAAAAATTAAAAATTGCTGTAATCTTTGGTGGGACTTCACAGGAACGTGAAGTGTCTTTAGAGTCAGGTAAAAATGTTGCACAAAATTTGAATAAGAATAAATATGAATTGATTCCAGTAGAAATATCCGCAGCAGGCAGATGGTTAATCAGCAGCCCAACGATCAAACAGTTAGAGCATTCAGTTTCCACAAAAAAAGTTGCGAATAATCGAGCAATTGTCCCGATAGATAAAAATTCTGAATCGAATATAGATTTAGCTTTTCTGGCCTTACATGGACCAGGTGGAGAGGATGGGACAATCCAAGGAGTTTTAGAATCGTTAAAGATAAAATATACCGGTTCTGGAGTTCTGGCCTCTGCTTTAGCCATGGATAAAGCCAAAACTAAAAGAATGGTTGCTTCAGAGGGAATTTTGGTCGCACCGCATATCGTTGTTTCCAAACAAGATTACAAAAAAAATCCTCAGAAGTATCTTAAAAATCTCAAAGGAAAAATTGTTATCAAGCCCAATCGGATTGGTTCATCTATCGGAATCACAATTTCGGATAAAAAAGATCAAATAAAAAAAGGGTTAGAAGACGCTTTTAAGCATGATCTGGAAGTTATTGTAGAACCGTACATCAAAGGACGGGAGTTAACTGTCCCGGTCTTAGGGAATAAGCATCTGCAAGCGTTACCGGTAATTGAAATTGTGCCGAAAGGTGGTTCGGAATTTTTTGATTTTCGAGCCAAATATAATTCGAACTTTAGTGACGAAATAGTTCCTGCTCCAATCCCCAAAAAGTTAGCAGAAAATTTACAGATAATTGCCATGGAAGTCCATGAGTTACTCGGTTGCCGAGGAGTCACTCGGTCTGATTTTATTGTCACGCAGAAAGGCCAAATATATTTTTTGGAGATCAATACGATTCCTGGAATGACTGAAAATTCTCTAGTTCCGAAATCAGCCAAAGCTGCCGGGATTTCGTATTCCAAATTGTTAGATAAATTAATCCAATTGGCGTTAGATAAAGAATAATGCGGATATTTTCAGGACACAGGAAAAAAGTTGAGGCGAAAAAACGATTTGGATCGATGGAATTTCGGAATAAAATCAAAGCCGCCGGTAATTATAAGCGGGTTTATTTAAAGAATGAAGGTAAATCCAAGTTTTCTATAATTCGCATAATTTGTGTAATTACATTGTTTTTGCTAATTTATTTTTTGATTATTTCAGATGCACTGTTGATTAAAGAAGTTACCGTGAGAGGTAATACTCAGGTTTCTACTGCACAAATTGATGAAGTCTTAAGTGCCAATGCCAATTCTCGATTATTTTTTATTAAAAAGAATCATTTTTTATTGATGAGCGAGGGAAGAGTTAACAAACTTCTAACCAAAGGCATACCGACGATTAAATCAATTACGAACTCTGACCGGAAGTGGCCAAATAAAATTACTATTGAGATCGTCGAACATACCCCAGGATTTGTCATCGAATCCAATGGAAATTATTTTTTGATTGATGACGAAGGCGTGATCGTCGAAGAGGTCCAAGATCCGAAAAGTTTCTTAGTCGTGCATGATCAGTTAACCGAGAGCTTTGCTCGTGGCGATCGATTGCCAAATCAGAAGTTGGTTCCATTTATTATGACCATGAATAAATCCTGGAATAGTAAAATTACAACTCCGATTGATACTATTAAATTTCCGGGCAAAAGCAGCACCGAAGTTCAATTTATTACCACCACAGGCTGGGCAGTACTTTTTGATACTGGCCGTTCTGTGGCTGTACAGCTCTCTGATTTGTCTGTTATTCTATCGAAACAGATTAGAGCCTCGGAACTGCCGAATTTAGCGTATATAGATTTGCGATTAAATAAATGGGCATATTATTGCTTCAAACAGAGTCCTTGTGAACAACAACCGATTCCGACTGAAGCGGGAGCGAGTACAACAAATGAGTAATAGGTATATTATTTCTTTGGGTGGTTCGTTAATTGTTCCTGACGAAGTTGATGTTAATTTTTTGTTACAGTTCAAAAAGTTAATTGAATCGGAAATTAAAAAAGGTAAGAAATTTATTTTAATAACCGGTGGCGGCAGAACTAGTAGAAGATATTCCGAAGCCGCAAAAAAATTAGGAGATCTGGAGTCCGTTGATTTAGATTGGTTAGGAATACATTCAACCAGACTCAATGGACATTTGCTGCGAACAATATTCCGAAAGCATGCACATGAAAGAATTATCAAGAACCCCAACAAAATTGAAAATGCGAACGAGCCGATAATTGTATCAGCTGGTTTTCGGCCAGGCTGGTCAACAGATTATGTCGCTGTACTTTTGGCCAAAAAATATGGAGCCGAGGCTATGATTAATTTGAGCAATATCGATTATGTTTACGACAAAAATCCGAAAAAATTCAAAGGGGCTAAACCTTTAAAAAATATTTCCTGGAAAGATTTTCGCAAAATTGTGGGAAACAAATGGGACCCAGGATTAAACTTGCCATTTGATCCTGTCGCCTCGAAACTGGCTGAGAAGCTGAAATTAAAAGTTGTAGTGATGAATGGTAAACCCTTATCGAATTTAAAAAACCTGCTTTCAGGCAGATCTTTCAAGGGTACGGTCATTGAATAAAACAAGGAGTTAATCCACCCGGTACTCGGTAACGATTATTTCACCTTTAAACCCGGGGGTGTCAGTCCATTGCTTCTCGGTGACTATACTCCAATTTCCTGGAACGTTTGGCTTGGAACCGCTAAATCCTGTTGTCCACAGCAACCAGACATTGCTGTTTTTTTCTGTTGGTTTAAAATCCAGAATTAAATCATCATTGGTGAGAATTGCAGTGCCGGAAAAATGTGGAATTGTTTCAAGTGAACCTGAAGAATAGAGAAGTGGCCTGATTTCGGTTTGGTTATAATATTTGAAAGTAAAGTAGATAAAACTGGAGCCGACATAAATTTTATCAGTTGATTGGGCACCATCATTGATAAATTCCGCCGCCGCGGCCATCCCCGGTTTGTAATTGACCTGTCGATTAAAAATTAAATTTTTCACACCAAGGTCCTGCCAGTTTTTGAAAAATAGAATAAGACTGATCAGTGCAAAGACGATCGTGAGCGTTCTGCGAGTGGTATATTTAGGCACATAAAACAAAGCTGCCGCTATAAGGATAGTGAAAAAGAGTGAAGCAAAGACAAAGTATCGATCCAGGTAGATAGCTTGCTTAAAAGATAACAGGATGGCTGCGAGAAATGGGATAGCCACACCTGAAATAATTAACCATCGAATTGGAGGCTTGGTTTCTTTAAAAAAATAATAGATGACAAAAATTGCGACAATCAAAATAACGATCAAAGTTAAGTGATCATTACCCTGGCCTCCAAAAATCATTTTGAAAATTGTACTGGGTACGCTCCATCGATCAGGTTCTGGAATCCAAAAAGCTGAAGTGACGCGCTTGATTTGGATCAGGAATGTCGGTAGCCACGGCAAAAAGAGGATAGCGGCCAAAATATAACTCCCGACCGCTTTGTAGTTGATTTTTCGATTTCGGATAAATAAATAGAGGACATAAAGCCCTTGAGCCATGATTGAAAACACGATGTAGTAATGGGTGAGTAGTCCTGCTGCAGTAGCTACTCCATACCAGGCCCAAGTTGAGTACTTGTTATCTTCTAATGCTTTCAGTAGCAACCAGGTGCTTATCAAAACCAGAAAAGTTCCGAGTGTATACATTCTCGCTTCCAGTGAGTACTGAATTTGAAAAGGGTTGATCGCCAGAAAGAACGCGGCAATCAAAGCCAGCTTCGGATTACCTGCCCGCAACGCTCCCGCTTGCGGGGCGGGCGGGTTAAAAGCCTTTTTAACGAACAGATAGCCAGCGTAGATCGTGAGGACTCCAAAGAGTATCGACAAGAACCGTAACGAAAGTAGTCCGTCACCGAAGACATAGCTCCACAAACGCAAGACCCAATAGTAGAGGGGAGGGTGCACATCCAGGCCGATTCGATGCATCATTTCTGACCAAGAGTACTTGATGTAAAGAGCAGAAAAGGCTTCATCGTGCCAGAGTGCTACAGCAGTATTGTTGTAAAATCGAAGCAAACCGCCGAGGATTAAAATACCCAGGAGTTTAAATATTCCAGAATTGTCGCGAGTAATTATTTCTTTACTTTTGCTCATAGACCAACATAATTAGCTCATTGAATTGGTTGAAGTATTCACCAACTAATTGAGCGTTTGGATGAAATTCTGTAAATTTTATCCGATCGTAGATCGTGCTCATGGTGAAGACAACCTGGTCACCTTTTTTTAATTTTACTTCATAAGTGTGCGCGGGATCAACTAGAATAAATGGCTGGTTTTTTTCCGTGGTCAGATAATCAACAGTTTGCACGGAAAACTTATCCAGTGATAAATAAGTTCGATCTTTGAGATTGCGTTGATTCAAATATTCCGAAACCGAGGTTAAGTCTGATCGGAACGAATAATAGTATTCGGGAGACCCAGCAGCAACGACAAAGTATAAATAAAAATTAAATACTGCGACAATTGATAAAAATAAGGTTGCGAAATAATATTTCGGCCAGCCATGATGATTGACGGTAAGTTTTTTCCAAACCCAGTAAATACCCCAAGCTGAAATAATAAACACAACTGGGATGACCCCTATCAGTCGCAGTCCATGCGGAATGCCTTCTGCGGTTGTCACTTCAGGGGCTAACATAAACCAAAACCAAGTGCCGCAGAGGGCCATGTAGACAGTTTCGGCTTTGAGTTTTTGTTCCCAAACTTGTTTCAGCAGAACAAACATCGCTATTGTAAACAAAATCAAGCCTACAGCAAAAAATGGGCTGATGTACGGCGAGAGAAACGGTTGTCCCGAGACATTATGTCGCCAATTCAGATCACCTTCAGTGAAAAACCCAACCATAGTTTTAATGAAAACGTCGAAGAAAGTGCCAAGAATGTTACCGTTGTTTAAATCTTTGTTGAAAATTGAAACGTGGCCAGCTCTGCCAACGAAACTTCCTGGATGCTGATAAAAGTAATTAGCGATCCAGCTAATCCCAAGGATGAATGCTCCAGCAAACACCAGTTTGTATTTTGTATAAACCCTGAACACTTCTTTCCAGTTGCTTCGTTTGGCTAAAAACAGGAGGGCTCCAAACCCGACGAGGAGCGGGACCATCATTCGGAAAGAAATGTAGGTGTAAAACCCTAAAGCAAAAAATAAGCCGGAGGCAGCAGCTGACCAATACTTTGTTTTTTTATCTTCGGCCTGAAAAAATTTGACTAAGAAAAAAAGAGTCAGAGTTGCCATCAGGGGCACAGTGTTGGCTCGAAACGCGGTTCGAGACACGATTACAGCATAGCTCGATACTGCCATGAAAAAAGAGGAGAGCAGAGCCACATTTTTTCCAAACATTCGTTTGGCCAAAAAATAAGTGGCAATCACAGTGGCGACACTAAATCCCGCGGAGATCACATGATGTTGCCAGGCCCCGCGACCAAAAAACTCTACGACCGCTGCCAAAAAGTAAAAAAACAAGGCTTCGCGACCATTGCCCCGTTCATAAAAGGGCTGAATTTCACCCTTTAAAATATTATTAACATCTAAGCCGTTGGCGGCTTCGTCAGGGAATAATCCACCCGGCAAACTCGTGATTTGCCAGTATCGAAAAAAAACAGCCAGGGCAGCAATTAAAAGCAGAATCCAGTTGTCTTTTAGGAACTTTTTCATTATAATTTGATAGATGTTTTCGACCAAACTTCATGAGGCATTAGCCTCCAAAAAACCGTTTATTTCTGACCGAATGAATTCAGTGGGAATTTCAGTCGCGTTCTTAATCAATATTATACATTGGATAACCCTCTATATCAAGATCAAACCGACTGAAGAACAACTGTTGCTGCACTACAATGTCATACTCGGCGCTGACTTTATTGGGAGAAGTTTGTATCTATATTGGATCCCCCTGTTAGCACTGGTTTTGCTTTTTGTTAATTTAATTTTGGCTATCCGATTTTATCGGAAGGAAAAACTTGCCTCATATTTTATAAGTTTCAGCAGCATTCCGGTTCAGCTGGTATTTTTTGCTGCCACGATTGTGCTCATTTTTGTCAATGAATAAACGGACTTTTGGAATCAGGTTGCTCGAAATTTTACCGGGATTTTTAACTTGGGTCACTTTGATTGGTGCTCCTCTTTTGTCATATTACCACCCAGTGTGGATTTCTGTTTATATTATTCTTTTTGATTTGTATTGGTTTTTGAAAGGTGGTAATGTGGCCACCCATTTAATGCATTCTTATTATCGTTTGAAAGTTCACGACAAAATTGATTGGAAGGATTGGTGTCAGCGCCTGATCGACACGGATGGTTTTAAAAAATATTTAAACCAACAAGTACTCGAAGCGAATAAAAGAGTTACCAAAAGAACTTTTAAAGAACATCTAGCAAGAATCGAAGCTATAAATGACAATCGAGATTTGGATTGGACCAAAATTTATCATTTAATAATTGTCCCGTTATATCAAGAAGGGCTGGATGTTCTGGAACCAGCCATTCGTTCTTACTCAAACGCTGATTATCCCAATGAGAAACTAATTTTTGTTTTGGCTGTGGAAGAACGGGCCGGAACTGAAGCGTTGCAGAGAGCACAAATTTTAAAAGAAAAGTTCTCAAAAGAATTTCATTCATTTTCTATTGTCGTTCATCCAGATGGGTTGCTAGGGGAAGCTCGGGGCAAAGGCGCGAACTGTGCTTTCGCAGCTGAAAAAATTGCACAAGACCTGATCAACTGGGGGATTCCATACGAGAATGTTATTGTTTCTAATTTTGATTGTGATACTTCTGTCGCAACGAATTATTTTGCTCACTTAACGTTTGATTTCCTAACCATTGATAAACCTCATCAAGCGAGTTATCAGCCCATGCCCATGTTCCATAATAATATTTGGGATACTCCAGCAATTGCGCGCGTAATCGCTATCTCATCTTCGTTTTGGCAGCTGGTTGAAGCTTCGAGGCCTGATCGATTGGTAACTTTTTCATCTCATTCCATGAGTTTTAAAACTTTAGTCGAAGTCGGGTTTTGGCGTCGAGATTTAATTCCAGAAGATTCCTATATTTTTTGGCAGTGCTTCAATTATTTTAATGGTGACTATCGAACCCACCCATTGTTTACAGTAGTTTCGATGGATGCAGTCTTAGGACAATCATACTGGGGAACTTTGGTCGCGCAGTACAAACAGAAACGACGCTGGGCCTGGGGTGCAATTCAAATTTCGATCGTTTTCCCACAGTTCGCGCGCAATAAAAAAATGCCCCTTTGGAAAAAATTACTTTATGGTTATCGGATGGTCGAAGGATATTATTTTTGGGCGACGGCTTCGATCATGATTGCGTTGCTGGGGTGGTTGCCTTTGATTTTTGGCGGAGACAGATTTGGGACCACAGTTTTGGCACTCAATTTACCTCTCATGACCAGAGCGATTATGAGTATTGCGACTTTCTTTTTGATTTTTTCAGTTTACGTGAGTTTGGTTTTGTTACCCAAAAGGCCAGCCGGGTACAGTAAATGGAAATCATTTTCCATGATCTGGCAGTGGATTTTTTCGCCAATTGTGTCTTCGGTGTTTGGATCATTTCCAGCCATAGACGCTCAAACCCGATTAATGTTCGGCAAATATATGGAATTTTGGGTGACCCCGAAATTTAGGAAGGATAAAACTCTGTGAGATCTATTTATTTTGTTTCTTTTGCTCTGGCATTTCTAATTTCATTTATCGCGACATTTCTAGTTTCGAGAATTGCTGTTCGAAGAAAAATTCTGGACGTCCCGGATACCGAAAGACGTTTTCATGAAGGCCCTGTTCCACAGCTCGGAGGAATTGCAATTTTTTCGAGTTTCTTTTTAGTGACGTTAGCGATCGGAATTTTCGGAGGATATCTACTCAATGGCCACATCCCGCTGGAAGCATTGATGGGAATTTGGATCGGGGGCGCGATTTTGATGATCGGAGGCTATCTCGATGATCGCTATCGACTGCCGGCAAAGCTTTCGATTATTTTTCCGATTATGGCGTGCTTGGCCATTATTACTTCTGGAATCCAGGCGGTCAGTGTTCATCACCCGTTGACCAATGCGATCATCGAACTTAGCCCATTACTTTCTGGGGTTATAGTTTTTTTGTGGACCATGACCATGACCTATACAACCAAACTTTTAGATGGGATGGATGGATTAGTCACTGGCATTTCCGCAATTGCAGCACTCTCGATTTTTGCTCTTTCGTTATCCCCGCAAGTGATGCAACCACAAACTGCTATTCTCGCTATTACTTTTGCCGGTAGCCTTTTGGGATTTTTGATTTTGAATTTTCATCCCGCGAAAATATTTTTGGGGGAAGGCGGCTCAACTTTTGCCGGGTTTATGCTGGCCGTGCTCGCTATTATTTCCGGAGGAAAAATGGCCACGACATTATTGGTTATGGGTATTCCACTTCTGGATATGGCTTGGGTTATCGTGCAGCGACTAGCCAATAAACAATCGCCGTTTTCAGGGGATCGGAAACATTTGCATTTCAGGCTAACCGAAATTGGATTTTCTGTGCCTCAAGCGGTGTTATTCCTCTACGCCTTGGCTGGGATATTTGGGGGAGTCGGATTATTTCTTCAATCCCGAGGTAAATTTATCGCTTTGATTATATTATTTCTGGTCATGCTCTCGATCATCGCTTCTTTGTATTCAGTATTAAGGGCCAAAGGAAGAACCCATGAGTAAGATAGCAATTGTTTTTATCTCTTTAGTTTTTATGGCGGTGAGTTGCAACCGAGTTCCGACTATGAGTGTAGGCAATGAAAGAGTTGAGATTGAAATTGCACAGACTCCAGATGCACGAAATCAGGGGCTATCTGGTAGAGAAAGCCTAGGCGAAAATAGTGGCATGTTATTCATTTTCGAGTCCCCAGACGCTTATGGATTCTGGATGAAGGACATGAAATTCCCGCTTGATTTTATCTGGATCAAAGATGGCAAGGTCATAGAGATAACTCCGAATGTCGGGTTTAGGGACCAGACGACTATATATACGCCCAAAAGCGCTGTTGATAGCGTATTAGAGGTAAATGCTGGCTGGGCGTCCAAAAATGGGATTAAAGTCGGGGATCAGGCAATTGTTGACTAGCGTGCAGTTTTTTGCTAAACTGTCTTAGTTATAAGATTCGTAAAATCATGCAAGCAGTAATTGAAACCGGCGGGAAGCAGTATCTGGTCTCCCCAAAGGACAAACTCATAATCGAAAAACTCACCGCCCAAGAAGGCGACACTGTGACCTTTGATAAGGTTCTTTTAGTCGCGTCTGATGATAGCGTTAATTTAGGTAAACCATATTTGTCAGGAGCTAAGGTTACTGGCAAAGTTTTGAAGCAACAAAAAGGTGAAAAATTAGTGGTGTTTAAATATCGAGCGAAGTCTCGGTACCGAAGAAAAACTGGGCACCGCCAGCAACAAACAGTGGTCGAAATCCAAAGCATCGCTTAAAATCCGAAACTAGGTCACAAGCTTTTTGTGATTTGCTTTTGGCTGTTAAGTTCGCCGACCGCTTCCCCAAGGAGGTAGCCCCGTGCCTGAATCCCGCCACATCCTGCCACTCGAAGAGTTCGAGCAGCAGCAGTTTGAAACTTACATCCGTGAAAGGAAGCTCGATCCCCAGGTCATCCTGGAAAGCCAGGATCCTGCGATGAAGGAGTTGGTTCAACAGGCGCGTCGGTTCGCTTCGAACCAACTCGCTACTGCAGAGAGCCGGCACCAGCTCCTGAGACGTATTCACGGATAGGTCCCGCCGCGTCGGTTATAATGGGCACCTACCAATGTCGGGTAGGTTTAACTGACGCAAAAAGGCCACCGCGAGCATGCTCGCGGTGGCCTCCTTTTTAATTAATACTCCCTTCGGCCCTCCAAGGCTTTGGATAAAGTATACTCATCCGCATACTCGAGATCAGCACCAGTGGGCAATCCTCTCGCGATTCGGGTGATTTTGATATTTTTGATATTTTTGAATTTTGAATTTTGAATTTTGATTTGTTTAGTGATATACATAGCTGTCGCTTCGCCTTCAAGCGAAGGATTTGTCGCCAGAACGATTTCACCTAGATCCAACTGCTCTAATCGATTGAGCAGTTCTTTGATTTTCAGATTTTCAGGACTAACTCCATTTAGCGGAGAGATAACACCACCTAAGACGTGGTAGACACCATTGAAATCAGCGATCTGATCCATGGCCACGACATCGAGAGCATCTTCTACCACACAGATCAGTTTCTGGTCTCTTTTCGGATCAGAACAAATTTTACATGGACTAGTCTCGGCCATATTGAAGCAAGTCGAACAATAGATGACATCTTTTTTGAGATTGGCGATGGCAGTAGAAAATCCTTGTAAATCAATCTCCGGATTTTTGAGTAAATAAAAAGTCAGCCGGGAAGCGCTTTTGGGTCCGATCCCAGGAAGTTTGGAAAATTCATTGATTAAATTATGAATCGATTTTGGTAGAGTGGACATAGCCTACATATTCTACTAAATCATGACTTTTTTTACCATCCCAGCGAAAGCGTTTTACCATCTCGAACGAAGTGAGAGATCCCTCCTCCAAGCGCTAACCCTTGTAGGAGCGACTTCTCACTAATCGTTCGAAGTGGTAAAAAACCACCCAGATCAAGTCTGGGGTGGGACTATATTGCGAATAGACTGGACTTGAAATTCTGACAAGAGTTTCATTTTTTCAACCTTTTCTTTAAGCGTTTCCAGAAGCTCATTGGCTTCGCGAAGCAGTGCCAATTTATCATAATCTGGGGTAACAGATTTGTAATAATATGATTTCAGCGAATAGATGAGTTGATCGTCATCGTACAGGACATTCATGTAAGAAATTAAACCCTGAAGTCTCAACCCAACCTCATTCAAATATTTTCGCCAACGGCTGTAAGCATCGCGGCGGATAAGCTCAAATTTCACTAAGGTATAGACTAGGCTGGCGAGCTGGGTGGTTTTGGTCCCGACTGATTCCAAATTCAACCCAACTTTAAGCACAGGCTCTTCGTCCTTACTGAACCCAAAGATATATGGCTTCACCCTCACCCGACTTTTGCTTATTATTGTCATAAATTTTTTATTAATATTCAATTAAACCTTGAGCGAGGAATAAATTTTTAGCAACTCGCGCAGGTCGACGGACCGAGCGCGTAGGCCAAAAATTCAGCAGAATTTTATGGCCGGTGCATAAAAATTTTATTCCGAGCGCTATTCCATTATTTGTTCCATCATAGCTTCCTCGATTGGAGGAGGGGATTTAGCCAGATTCTTAAACGATGTCTTTTCAGCATCGAAGAACAATTCCACGTCGCCAGTCGGTCCATTGCGGTGCTTACGGATCAAAATTTCAGCGATATGAGGCTTTTTCGAGTCTTTGCCCGAGTACATTTCATCACGGTAAATAAACATTACCACATCAGCGTCCTGTTCGATCGATCCTGATTCGCGTAAATCAGAGAGCTGTGGTTTTTTGTCGCCGCCGCGCTGTTCAACTGCACGAGATAACTGGGACAGTGCAAGCACCGGTACGTTTAATTCTTTGGCCAGGATTTTCAGAGATCGGGAAATTTCAGATACTTCTTGGACACGATTCTCTGTGCTACGGCCTTGCATTAACTGCAGATAATCAACCACGATTAGATCGAGATCGTGTTCTGCTTGTAGTCTCCGAGCTTTGGTGCGCAGCTCCATTATATTTAATGCTCCCGAGTCATCTATGTAAATAGGTGCTTCAGACAGTCTGCCGAGCGCGTGCCCGATGCGTTCAAAGTCGTTATCGGGACCTAAATCATTGAGTTTGCCAGTGCGCATTTTCCAAAGATCAACATCAGCTTCAGCAGCCAACAATCGGTCCACTAATTGATCTTTACTCATTTCCAGAGAAAATATGGCCACAGCTTTGTTTTCATTCATAGCGACTTGGCGGACGATGTCGAGAGCCAATGAAGTTTTACCCATTGATGGACGAGCGGCGAGAATCACCAAATCGGATTTTTGTAAGCCGCCCAATTTATTATCGAGGTCAGTGAACCCAGTCGGCACGCCGCGTAATTTTCCTTTTTCCCTGTGTAGTTCATCGATACGATCAAAAGTTTCATGCAGAATTTCTGATAAAGCGATGAAGTTTTGTTTGAGGTATTTTTGGGATACTGAAAATAATTTTTGTTCAGCTTGATCAAGCAGCGACTCGAGATCCAGATCTTCTTGGTAACCCAGGCCCACGATATCTGTAGAAGCCGAGATCAGTCTTCGGAGAGTGCCTTTTCGACGGATGATGTTGGCATAGTGCACTATGTGAGCGCTAGAAGGGACAGAGTTGACCAGAGTCGTAAGGTAACTCATACCTCCGATTTTATCTAAACTGTGACCTTCATCGAGCTTGTTTGATACAGTTAAAATATCGATGGAAGACCGTTCGTCATAAAGCGCTAAGATCGCCAGATAGATTACCTTGTGTTTATCTTCGTAAAAATCATCAGCAGTGATTAAATCCGCGATTTTGATCACAGCATCACGATCTAGCAATAAAGAGCCCAAAACAGATTGTTCGGCTTCTTTATTTTGTGGCGGGATACGATTGATGTAATTTTCCGTCGGTTTGATTTCGGCTGACTTTTTAGGCATGCTTGACTTTAAAACGTACTCTAATTATTAGATTGTACAAAAATATTTAGCAACCCTGTGGAAACTGTGGACAGTGGGGATAAAGTCGAAGCTTTGCTCGCATTTTGGCAAAAAACTAACGGCTGTCAAAAATCGGCATTGGAAAGCCAATTTTTGCAGCCTGCGTTCTCGGTCGCCCCACGCGACCTGCGAAAGCTAGTTTTCTTGCCAAAGTGCTCGCCCCTTCGACTTAAAGAAGATGAAGAAAAGAAAATGAAAACATAAAAACGGCCCTGGGCCGCCTAGTTGATACAAATTATTAAAATAATTATACACCCAAGCTCAATTTTTGTCAAATTTTTTCTTGACTCGAAAGCCATCGAGAGTATCCTCGACGATGTAACCATTGGATTCGATGGCTCGGCGTAATTCATCGGAGCGGACGAAATCTTTTGATTTGCGCGCTACTTCACGCTCGTCGATTAATTTGTGGACCACATCGGGTATGACTTTGGCTGCTTCCCAGACTGCTTTCATTTTCAGACCTAAAATCTCATCAAATTTAAACAAGGTTTGAGCTTTCGCCGAGGTTGGGAACTCGTCAGTTTTGATAAGATCCCACATAATTGCCAGGGCTTTCGGCGTATCCAGATCATTATTAACAGCATTTAAAAAATCTTCTTCAAACTGGGCGCAACCAACTTTGGGTTCGTCGTAATTAGAAATCTCTTGGTAAAGATTATTTAACGCATGTTGGGCGCCAGTCAGACTTTCTTCAGTAAAATTTAATTTACTGCGATAATGAGAGGTCAAAACTAAATATCGATAGGCGAGAGGGTTAAAGCCTTTGTCTACCAAAGCTGACAAAGTTAAGATATTACCTTCAGATTTTCCCATTCTACCTTCACGGATCAAAAGGTGCTCACCATGGAGCCAATAATTAGCTAAGGGCTTATCGTTAGCTCCTTCGCTTTGAGCTATCTCATTTGTGTGATGTGGAAAAAGATGGTCGATGCCCCCAGTATGAATATCAAAAGGTTGTCCCAAAAAATGTTCAGAAATAGCAGAACATTCTATATGCCAGCCAGGAAAGCCTTGCCCCCACGGCGAATCCCATCGTAAAAGATGATTTTTGTACTTCCCAGCTAGTTTAAACCAGAGTGCAAAATCCGCAGGGTGTTTTTTATTTTTATCTACTACAACATCTGATCTGGCCCCAACTTTTTTATCTTCCATTTTTTGACCAGTGAGTTGTCCGTAATTTTCAAATTTTGAAACGTCAAAATAAATAGCCAATTCAGTCTCGTAAGCGATTTCTTTTTGAAAAAGTTTTTCAATTAATTTAATTTGTTGCGGGATATATTCAGTTGCTGGAGCCAGTGTTTCAGCTTGCAAGATATTCAGCGTTTTGAGATCAGCCAGAAAGGCATCCGTATATTTTTTTGCCAAGTTTAGAATCTCCTCCACTGACCCACCTTCTTTTTCCATCTTATCTTCCCCAAAGTCTTGATCGCCGGTTAAGTGTCCAACGTCAGTAATATTCATTACGTGTTTAACTGTGTAACCATTATATTCCAAAGCGCGTCTCAAGAAGTCTTCAAACAGATATGTCCGAAGATTGCCTACATGCGCATAGTTATAAACTGTGGGACCACAAGTATAAAGACCGACTGCTTTGTCGGTTATGGGCTTAAATTCTTCAATTTTTCGTGTTAGGGAATTAAATAGCTTCAACATTGCTCTATTATAACAAATTTTAAATAAATTTTAATTAATTCGATGAACTAGCTAAATGCTCTCATACTACCAAGTATGGTAGCAAATTGCTAAATTAGAGTTGAGCGCTTTTGAGAATATGTTCCAACTCTTTACTTAAACCGGTTTTTTCTTTTTGCTTTGCCAATACAGCCAAAAGTTTTTGCTTTTGTTTTTTATTCGATGATTTTATTATCTCATCTAATAGTAATTCCGGCCAAAAGTATAAAGGATATCGGCGCTTAACCTTTTTCCAGTCAGAGACATCTTTTGTAGGGTCATATTTTTTTCGGCTGACTCGTTCAAGAACTGTCCGATAGCCCTCCCCGTATATTTGCATCCAAGTCTGAACTCTAGCAATTGTGCCGAAACTGACCTTCAACTCTTCTTTTATCTCTCGGTAATTCAAACCTTTATAGAGCAATTTTGCTATTTGCAATCTTCGTGCCAACATCATTGTTTCTGGTTCCGATAATAGATCTTTGATAAAATTTGCCATTTCTACAGCCGAATGCAAACTCGCGAGGGCTTGCGCAAATTCTATAAAGAGTTCTTCTTGTTCTTTTTTAGTTAAAACTCGTGGAAACTTTGACATTTGTTTAGCTTTTAATACTTGAGCAAAATGCTACCATACTACCAAGTATGGTAGCAAATAACTAATTTTACAACCAGCGGCGTTTACGGAAGTAATAAAGCATGGTTATGGTAACAACAAACATGAAGCCAGTGATGAAGCTGATTAAGTATAAATCGTTCGACAGACCGTAGTTTTCTTCGATGTTGGTTCGTTCCATAAATACCAAAATATTTGTAATCAAATTTAGTGCTGCTAAAACAACAGAGAGGACTGTTAAGACTTGCAAAATATCATTGATACGATGCGTGCCTAGAGATTGGTTGGTTTCTTCGAAGCTCTCCACACTTTCTTTGTCAGAAGACAGCACGTTCCAAATGTTTTCTCCGTATTCGATCAAATCCTGAAAATAAGTTTTGTGGTCTTTGAATTTCAGATAGTCATTTGAAGAGTGCAGAATTTTGTTTAAAACATAACGGTGCATTTTTACGATACGGCGGTAGATGATGATGTTTTTTTTAAGTTCAGATAATTTTTCCAAAGTTTTGATGTCAAGTTGGAACACATTTTTCTCGGCACTTAGGACTTCTCGATTGATGTGGTCCAGAATCGGAGAGCTTCTTTTGAACAATGCTTCCAAAATAGTAAACAGCAAAAATCCTGATCCTTGCATCATCATCGCATTCCGGGTCTGGTCGTACTGCTGCGCGTTGTGTACCAGGTTGTTCAGAGTTTTCATTTTGCCATTGTGAATAGTGATCACATAATCCGGACCGATCAAAAAATCAACCTCCACTGAACGGATTTCATTGTTTTCTTTACTATAGTATGGAAAAAGCAAAACGATGAAATGGTAGGCCGGATATTCGTCGATTTTTGTCCGGATCGATGGCGTGATGATATCTTCAAAATCAAGCGGGTGAAATTTGAAGTGTTCTTTGAGATAGGTGAGATCGCTGTCTTCAGGTCCGACGATGTCGATCCAACGTAAATTTTTGGTATGAATTATTTTCAGGCTCATGTTGAAGCTTTTGTTTCTGTCTACGAAGTACGAAAACTTACGAAAATACGAAAAACTTTGCTTAAAGCATACCAATTATGTTATAATTTAGCAAATATCATGGGGTTGCCAGAAACCAAAAATTAGTATATAATTCTCCGTTATGGCCGAAAAATTACCATTTAAACGCCCTGATTCTGAATTGAGTCCAGAGGCTATAGAAGCTATGAAAAAGCAGCAAGAAACCGCTGCTGAATTTGCTAATGTCAAAGAAAAAGAGGGGGCTGGGGTAAGTCGCGGTTGGTCTACAGAGGCAGAAATGCAAAGATTAAAAGATGATGTAGATAGTAATGCTTTGAAAGTTGAGCCAAAATTCGAGCAAGTCAAGAAGGTGAAAAGCCCAGATGAGGATGTAATAGATAAAATGATTGCCGAACTTGAAGCAGCCAAAACCTCGGATGAAAAAAACGTAGTTTTAACTAGTTGGATGCAAGGAGTAACAACTGGTAAATTCACTCCTAATCAAGCAATGGAGGCTCGTGCCCGAATAGATGAAATAGGAAAAGGCGAAATTCCGAAGGCAGCCTAAACTTGCAGTTGTTCCTCCCCTTAATATAAGGGGAGGTTAGGAGGGGTTATATCCTAAGCCTTAGACTGCAGTTGAATTCTTGGTTCTGTCTCCCCCTCGAGGGGGAGAATAAAATTGAAATAAACACAATGGAAAATAAAAACAAACTCGACGAAATACTAAAACTATTTACAACGAAAGTTCTCTGGACCACTATCGGGGTCCTGCTTTTTGTCGTGGTGATTGGCTCTGTCGATTGGTGGTATGAGTTAAAGAAGGAAGCAGCGATCACTCAGATTGCTCCGACGCTTCGGTCGGAGCAATCTGACGTTCCGTCAGATTGGAAAACTTATACGAATACCGAATATGGATTTGAGTTTAAATATCCCAATGACTGGGAAATTTATCTTGATCCTCACGCAGTAGGTTTTATTTCAGCCGAGACTAAACAAAAGATGGAAAATCCTCTGTTCGAGGGAGATATAGACCTTTGGTTTAGTTGGGAATCATATTTAAATACGGCTGACCCACAAAGTGTAAACAAAGAGGCAATAAACGGTTATGAATTTACTTATTATTCGGGAGGTCAAGGTGGACATGAAACAGGAAATTATGAAATTAAATCTGGTGAAAATGTTTTGACATTTTCTGGTAACCCTAAAATTATACTGCCAGTCCTTTCGACTATTAAGATTAATGAGTACTCGATAGTTACTACAGGTTTTTATAAAAAGTTTATTAGTTATAAATATGGGTATGAATTTATTTTTCCCAATGAATATTGGCAGGTAAGATCAGTTGGCGACAGAACGAGTGCTTACTTGGCTAACGAAGAAAATGGTACCGTGTACGTAGAATTTGAAATTGCCGCAGAAAATATTGGAAGAGAAAGTGTTTTCGACATAGGAGCGAATGTTCCTATCGAAGAAACTAAATTTGCAGGATTTTCAGCAAAGCGCTACGAATGCCCGCGAATGATTAAGTGCCCGAACCAGCTCATAGAGACCATTTCAATTCAACTAACGAATTACCCATCAAGTTGGGGAGAAGATAATGAGATTAACTTAGATGTTTATAATGGTGGAGAGGGCGCATTAATTGATGCAAATAAATTGCTTTCGACTTTTAAATTCGCGAATTAATGTGCAAATAGAAAAACAAAATTTATTACGTAGTTAACTACGTAGATTCCCATCTCGAACGAAGAGAGAGATCCCTCCCAAGAGCGATTTCTCCCCCGGATCAAGTCCGGGGTCGAAATGGTTAAAATAATAAACAATGCAAATAGAAAACCAAAACCCAATTCCACCAAACCATCCAGTATTAAACCACAAGGTTTTGTATACCGTCCTTGGAGTTTTGCTTTTAGTATTAATCGCAGGTTCATATTTCTGGTGGCAGGAGATAAAAAAGTCAGAGATCAGTCAAGAAGCTCCGACGCTTCGGTCGGAGCAATCTGACGTTCCGTCAGATTGGAAAACTTATACAAATACAGATTATGGATTTGAGTTTAAATATCCAAGTTATTTTATAATTTCCTCTGATGATAAAACTATAATATTTGATATTGATGAGTTTTCGGGATTAGAGATCAGTACAGAAAATAATTTGTCGAATTTAAATCTAACTCAATGGCTTACAAGTTCTGAACAATATAATTCAAAAGATGAAATAGACAAAATACTCAATGAAAGTGAAGTCGGTTTTTCCTTTCAGCAAAATGAGCTTAGAGTAGATGATAAAATTGGCCTTAAACAGAAATATGATGGTGAAGGAGGTGCAGTTATTTATGTTTTTTTACCAAACAATAATAAAATTTATATCCTAAGACTAGGGTCTGATTCGCATTTTTATAATCAGGAGAACTTAATACTGGATTTTGATCAAATCCTTTCGACTTTTAAGTTTACAAACTGATGTCTAGTCCAGCAATGATAATTTTTTGGGTGATACTGATCGCCATCCTAGGAATGGGTGGGTTGCTTTTGTATTACGTTTTTATCGATGTCTTACGGAAAAAAACCTGGGCGCCAAGAGTTTTGAAATCAGTATTCCTCGAAGTATCGATCCCAAAAGAAAATTCTGATCCGGAAAAAGAGCCACAGAAGCAAGAAAAAGAAATGATAGCCATCGCCGAGCAGTTCTTCACGACTATCACGACCCACCAAGATCGCGGAGTTAGTAGTTTTTTGGGGATCAATGAATATATCAGTGTCGAAATCGCGGCCCATGCCAAGAAAATTTCATTTTTTATTAATACGCCCAAGCACTTGCAAGATTTAATCGAGAAACAGTTACATGCTCAATATTCAAAAGCGAATATTGAAGTTATCAAACCCTATAATATTTTCGGCAAAGATTCTGTAGTGACTGCCGCGGAGTTATCGTTGCAGAAAGATTACGCTTTTCCAGTTCGGACATACAAAGTCATGGAAACTGATCCTTTGAATGCTCTGACGAACAGTTTATCCAAACTTACAGAAACCGAAGGTGCTGCGATCCAGCTTCTGATCAGTCCTTCCACTGATCATTGGCAATCTAAACCTCGGCATTATGCATTGGAAATTCAACAAGGTCGCAATCCTGATGTGGTTACATCGTCGATGGCAATGAAAGGCATGAATGGATTTTTCAAACTTTTCAGCGAAGCATTTAATTCATTTATGAATTCTGGTAAACCGCAGCAACAACAAATGGGGTACATGGATCGTTCAGGGATGAACAAACCGCTGCATCTGACCCCGATGCAGCAGGAAATGATAAAAAAGTTTGAAGAAAAAGCGTCGCGTCCTGGTTACAAATTTAATTTGCGCGTGGTCAGCTCTGCGCCCAGCCAAGAAATGGCCCAGAGTAACCTCCGAAATATTCTATCTTCATTTATGCAGTACTCTATGCCGCCGTTCAATGGCTTTCAAGTGTTGCGACGCAAACCTCAACAAGTAATCTCTGATTATATTTTCCGAGTTTTCCGAAACACTTCCGCGATTCTCAATACCGAAGAATTGGCGTCTATCTGGCATCTGCCTACAGCATATCTGGAAACTCCGAATATCAAGTGGGTCGCAGCCAAAAAAGCACCGGCCCCGACCAATGTCCCGGCTGAAGGTGTGTTGCTCGGCCACAACCTCTATCGCGGCGTAGATACGAAAATTCGGATCCAGAGAGAGGATCGGACGAGACACATGTATATTATTGGGCGCACTGGTACTGGTAAAACTGAATTACTCAAAAACATGGCCATCCAAGATATTCGAAATGGCGAAGGGATCTGTATCGTGGACCCACACGGTGATCTGGTGGAAGATGTACTGCAATATATTCCGAAAGAACGGGCTGAAGATGTGATTTTGTTTGAACCGTTTGATATGGATCGTCCGCTCGGATTAAATATGCTCGAAGCCAAGGATCCATCCCAAAAAGATTTCATGATTCAGGAAATGATTGCGATTTTCTACAAACTTTTCCCACCAGAGACTATCGGACCGATGTTTGAGCATAATATGCGCAATGTCATGCTGACTCTGATGGAAGATCAGCAATATCCGGGGACAATTGCTGATATTCCACGGATGTTTACTGATGTGAATTTCCAGAAATACAAAGTCGCAAAAGTCAAAGATCCGATAGTGAGAAGTTTTTGGGAAAAAGAAATGGCGAAAACTTCTGATTTCCATAAATCAGAGATGCTGGGTTATTTGATTTCTAAAGTCGGTCGGTTCGTGGAAAACGAAATGATGCGAAATATCATTGGCCAGCCGCATTCAGCATTTGATTTCCGGCAAGTCATGGATGAAGGTAAAATTTTGCTGATCAATTTATCGAAAGGCAAAACCGGAGAAGTCAATGCCAAATTGCTGGGATTGATAATTGTTTCGAAACTCCAGATGGCCGCGCTTTCTAGAGCTGATATTCCAGAACAAAATCGACGAGACTTTTATCTCTATGTCGATGAATTTCAAAACTTTGTGACGGATAGCTTCGCGACTATTCTATCAGAGGCTCGTAAGTACAGGCTCAATTTGATCATGGCTCATCAGTTTATTTCTCAACTTGCCCAGGAAAAAGAAGGTTCCTCCGCTCTGGATACTCGCATGAAAGACGCGGTGTTTGGCAATACCGGCACGATTACTGCTTTCCGGATCGGTGTCGAAGATGCGGAAATTATGGCTAAAGAATTTGCACCGGTGTTTAATCAGTTTGATGTTATCAACATTGATCGATTTAATGCCTATGTGAAATTGATGATCAATGGCACAGCTTCCCGCCCATTTAATATGGAGACTTATCCAAAACCAGATGGAGCTGATAAGCAATCCGCCCAGGTTATTCGTAATTTGTCGCGTTTGAAATACGGAAAACCTCGATCTGAAGTGTATGATGAAATTCTCAAACGGACACAATTGGGGTCTCCTGCAGAGACTGGCCCAGCCGCAGTAGAACGGTCTCTCTAACCTGAAGCGGGCTCTCCTACCCCATCTCGAACGAAGTGAGAGATCCCTCCTAAGAGGAGTCACTCTCGGAAAATCGATTTCTCGCTAACCGGTCAATTGACCGGCCCTCGAAATGGTTAAAATAAAAAATAATAGTCTGTAACGTTATGCCACCAGCCAACGATAATAATAAGAATGAGTTTGCAAAACATGTCGCCTTGTTTTTGGCGGAATTAATTCGTTCACGTCGGATAGATTTACAGCGTGCGGCTGACATTGCGCAGAAAGTTGTTCAAAATATCAATCTTATCGATTCCGAAAGTCAGTTTTTGGAGTTTGTGAAAGAACTGCATCGAGACTTTGATGAATTACACGCGCTGGTGGATATAGTTCATATGCACGTACACATGTCAGCGCGTAAAGATTTGGAAAATAAAGTCAGTATGTATGTAGCAAGTATCATGCCATCGGATATGGGTCTAGCGGTTAAGATTTTAGAGGAAGCCATCGTCGATGGTGTGACCGAAGAAGCGTTATGTCAAAAATTTCCTGGGTTTAAAGAGTATGTAGAAATTAATCCAAAATTATGGAACAAGAACCACGCATAAAAGACGAGCAGGGAGTCGCGGGTAGAGTAGAACAGCCAGAGAAAGATGTAGAAAAAGCTGTGGAATTACTCGAAAATCCACCCGATGGCGACTTTGTGGCAGGCCTCCGAGCGTTTATTGTTTGGGTTCAGAGTTTAATAGGCAAAAAATAGCTGCCACCCCGGACCGAGATCCGGGGTCCACTGCATGGATCCCGGATCGCCCGCGCTTCGCTTGTAGCGTCCGTGATGGTGCTATTAGGGTTTGCACAAAAAACCTTTTCCATGTTATAATAATTTAGCTTTAAATAAAGCTTTCCCCGAAACAAAAGACAATTGACAAACTGTGGATAAATAGGTTAAAATTGCAAAATCGTGCGATTTTAGCCAGTGACACCAACAACAATGGATAACATTTCAAATATAGCGCTGATAGCGCAAATGATCGAATCGGCAGAAAAAAACATCCAATCAGCCAGACAACTCCTCCGCGAAATGATGGGCGGTGGCGTTGTTAGCAATGCAGATATAATGAAAAAAGCTCAAGTTTTGTCTGTCTCCGAAGGTGGCAAAATTATAGAAGGAGTTTTCGATGGCCAGAACATGATCGGTCCGGATAGTAAGCAATACCCAGTGCCATCAAACTATGCCTCGAAAAGTAAATTAGTCGAGGGCGACGTGTTGAAATTGACAATTGCCGAAGACGGTTCGTTTATCTATAAGCAAATAGGACCAGTGGAACGAAGAAAAGTTTTGGGCAATTTGGTACAGGACGAAAAAGGTGAATACAAAGTCGTGGCAGAAGGTAAGCCATTTAAAGTGTTGTTGGCATCCCTGACTTACTTTAAAGCTGAACCAGGGGACCAAGTTACTATAGTTTTACCGAAAGATAAAGATGCGAATTGGGGAGCTGTCGAGAACGTCATCAAGGCCGGTGAAGCCGCTGCTAACATGGCCAGTGTCTCCAGAAATGACAGCTCAGATGAGACTGAGCTTGAGGAACTGTAAAAAGTAATTAGTAATAAGCCTGCCTGCCGGCAGGCAGGTAAAAAGTAATAAGTACAGAGGCACAAATACCGAAAGCTGAAATTAAAAGAACCGTAGCGCAATTCTCACGGTTTTTTGTTGTTGGGTTAATCAATACTGGAATCGATTACATCGTTTTGTTTATTCTTTCTAAAGTCACAGGCATCACAGGTGGTGCTGACTTGATTCCGTTGAATGTTGTTTCGTTCACTATCGCGACGACGAACAGTTATTTTTTGAACAAGAATTGGGCCTTCCATGATCATAGCCATGCTCACGAAGGTAGGAAAGCGAGCATGTTTTTATTCGTGAGTATTATCGGAGTCGCAATTAATACTGGAGTAGTAGTTGCGATCACGACGTTTGTGGATCCAATGTTTGGAGTGGAGGCCCGACCATGGCTATTCGGGGCCAAAGTTATCGCCACAGGTGTTAGTCTGGTCTGGAATTTCACTGGGTATAAATTATTCGTGTTTAAAAAGTAGTAATTAGTAAACAGTAAGAAGTAAACAGAAGAACTGATTTAGTTCTTTTTTGATTTGTGGTAAACTATCTACGAAATACGAACTTACGAAACTACGAACAGTTCGTAATTCGAGAATTCGTACTTTCGTAGAAATCTTATGAACTTAGTATTGTATAGAAAATATCGGCCACTGAATTTCGGTTCCGTGGTCAATCAGGAACACATCAAAACCACGCTCGCCAATGCGGTCGCCAATAATCGCGTGGGCCACGCTTATTTATTCACCGGACCCAGAGGGGTCGGGAAAACGACGCTAGCTCGGATTTTTGCGCGGGCTATTAATTGTCAGAATAGAACAGGCTCGGAACCCTGCAACGAATGCGAGATCTGTAAACCATTTCTAGAGAATACCAGTTTAGATTTGCTGGAAATAGATGCGGCGTCGCACACTGGCGTGGATAATATTCGAGAATTGATCGATCATTTGCAATTTGCCCCAACTAAGGCCACATATAAAGTGATTATTGTCGATGAAGTGCACATGCTTTCAAAAGGCGCTTTTAATGCATTACTTAAGACTTTGGAAGAACCACCGAGTCATGCCGTATTTATTTTGGCCACGACCGAAATTCATAAAGTTCCAGCCACGATTATTTCGCGGACGCAACGATTTGATTTTAAAAAAGTCGGCATTGCAGATTTAAGCAAGCATCTCGCATATGTGGCTTCCGATAATCAGATCAAAGTTAGTGAAGGAGCCCTGATGGAAATCGCGACTGCTGCGGATGGCAGTTTTCGAGATGGGCTATCACTACTCGATCAAGTTATGAATTACGCCGAAGGCGAGATTACTGAAGAATTAGTCGAAACAGTCCTCGGTTTAACAGGCGTGAAGACTTTGAGTAAATTCCTAGATCTGCTCGTAGAAAATCAAACCCAAGAAGCGGTGAGTTTTATTTCAGATCTGACTTATGGGGGCAAAGATTTATATCAATTTGAAAAAGATTTTTTAGAGTATTTGCGAAAAATATTGTTGACGAAAGTGGGGACAACTTCTGATTTTGGTTATACCGAAGAAATTTCACAGAAGATGAAGGATCAAGCCCAAGCTTTGGAATTGCCAAGAATTATGCAGATCATTCAGATATTCCAGAAAGCTGAAGGTGAAATCAAATGGTCATCGATCCAGAGTCTGCCACTTGAATTAGCCGCAGTAGAGGCGACCGAGGAGAATAACCCCCCTCAATCCCCCCTTATATTAAGGGGGGATGAAGCAGCAGAGGAACCCCCTCTTAATGTAAGAGAGGGCGAGGGGGAGTTATTTGCCAAAGTCCAAGCTCACTGGCCGCAGATTCTGGAAAAACTAAAAGAATATAACCACTCGCTTATCTCGAGTTTAAAACTAGCTCAGCCTATTTCTATAGAAGGAAAAGAACTGGTAGTGATATTTCCATATAAATTTCATAAAGATGCGATCGAAGCGCGTAAGAATCGAATCGTTGTCGATCAAGTAATCGAAGAAGTGACGGGACTGAAACTGATGGTAAAACCTACGTTACAAAAAGGTGAGGCTCAAGTGGAGCAAAAAGATGAGTTAGTGGAGTCCGCCCTCAAAATTATGGGCGGGGAAGTAGAGAACTAGTTCCTCTAATTTCAGCGATCGCTGAAATTAGAGGCAAGTAAAAAAAGAGATTACCTAGTTGCCCATATGGGCAACTAGGTAAGACAGGTGTCACAGATAATAGAACAAAAGAAAAACGGCGGGCCCAGTGTTGGGCTCGCCGTTTGTGCGTCCTGACGACGCGGGTGATTAGTGCGTCCGTGCCGCGAAGCCGTCGTTGCTATCCGTCGTTGGAACCGGCGGGGGAGGAGCGAACGAGGTCGAGCTCGAGCGCATGGCCTCCTCGTAACGCTGGATTGCGTCCATCACTTTCTCGGGTCCGTACTCTGCGCCGGCGTAGAGCGTCCGGAAGAGGGACTCGAATTCGATCTTGATGCTCGTCCGTCGCGTCATTTCAGCCCGGATGGCCGTGGCGATGTCAGAACCGAATGCCGTCTTCTGGTTGGCCTCGTCCACGTACTTGAGCTTGTTGAGCTGCTCAAGCGACAGCGGCACGATTCCGATCTTGCCGATGATCGTCGTGTGATGCAGCTCTTCGTTTCGGATGACACCGAGCATCCCTTTCAGGACCCCCTCAGTGTACTTCGTCCGATCTGTCAGGTCACCCAGCAACTCGGCAACCGCCGAGGCTCCCATTGCGTTGACTGCCATCTGCGTATCCTCCAAGCCTAGTAGGTTTGCGTCTTATCCTTCTTCAGAAACCCGATGGGAATATCTCGGTCTCGAGCGGCTCTTGCTAGCGCGACCATGGTCGTCTGAGTGTCCGACGTGTAGACTCGAACTTCCTGGACCGATCGGTTTTGCCGAACGGTCATAAGAAGCCCCCCCCCTTCATCCAAGCGAATTTCACACGCTGGGATCCGCCGGATTTGTTGGGGTTTACCTGAAGCATGCCCGGACTAATAGTTTTTACTTCAGAGTACTTGGCCGCGATGTCTACCATCGTCACGGCCAAATCTAGAAGGGTAGTGTGATTACCCCCGAACTTTTCGCCGTCTCGATGGTTCTTGGTCATCGCGCTATTCCTCCTTAAGAACAAATTACTGTACTCCTTTTTGGCTATTTTGTCAAGAGTTAAGCTATAATAACCCTATGCTTATTGAGGTTTTGATAATCATAGTTGTCCTTGTTGTGACGTATTTTTTAGGGGTTATTCGAGGCGCTCCATTTGTACCGACCAATATAGAAACAGTGGATCAAATGATCCAGGCAGCCGAGCTGAAAACTGGAGATAGATTAGCAGACATCGGTTCTGGGGATGGGCGCATACTAATTGCCGCAGCTAAACTAGGAATCGAATCTCATGGATTTGAAATCAACCCACTACTGGTTTGGTGGTCGAGATATAAAATAAAAAAAGCTGGATTACAGAATCTAGCTTTCGTGCACTGGAAAAACTTTTGGTTTCAGGACTTTTCGGATTACAACGTCGTTATGCTTTTTGGAATTACTAAAATTATGGGCAAGCTTGAGCAAAAATTAAAAACCGAGCTTCCGCCCGGCAGTCGTGTGGTCTCGAACATTTTTCACTTTCCGAATTGGGAATCAACTAAGATTGGAAGTGTTTTTGTATATCAAAAGAGTTGAAAAAAACTCCAAAAAATGCTATATTTACATGGCTAAATTAATTCTCTGTGATTGGTTGGGGAGTCGCCAAGCGGTAAGGCACCGCCCTTTGGAGGCGGCATTCGAAGGTTCGAATCCTTCCTCCCCAGCCAATTGCAGGGAATTTTTGTTATAATGAGTTATGACCGTTCCATACATAGATAGCTTTTTGAATAAGATTACTATGTACAGAGCCATGCTGTACTTTTTGCTTATATTGATCAGCTTAGCGATTATTTTTTCATTTTTTGGTTGGGTGCCGTATGATACTTTAGATATTATTCAAACGTCGCTAATTTTATTTGCCGTTTGTTTGGTTACAAACTGGATTTTTTCGAAAATATTTCGAGTACCCACGAATAATGAATCTGCATATATCACTGCAGCGATTTTGACTCTGATTATTACGCCAGGGGCTGATTTGCTGTTCGTAGTTTTGGCCGCTGTTTTTTCTCAAGCCGCGAAATACATTATTAATTTTCGTGGGAAGCACATATTCAATCCAGCTGCGATTGCTGTAATTGCCACGCTATTAGTTATCCAGCAAGGTGCTAGTTGGTGGGTCGGCAATATCTATTTAGTTCCGTTTGTCATAGTCGGAGGATTGCTGATTGCTCGGAAACTCCAGCATTTTGATTTAGTTATATCTTTTTTGATAGTCTATTTGATTCGTTTAGTTTTTTCTCTTCCCGATGGTGCCAATTCTTGGTCGGCAATAAAAAGCACCTTAATCAATTCCTCGACACTGTACTTTGCATTTGTGATGTTAACCGAACCGCTGACTACACCCCCGAACAGAAAACTTCGAATTACTTATGGAGCCATAGTTGGGTTTATTGCTGGAACCAATTTTATCATAGGCCCATTGTATTCTAGTCCAGAGTTAGCTCTAGTCTTAGGAAACATTTTCTCGTTTTTAGTTTCTGACAAGGGAAGATATAAAATGACGCTGAAAGAAAAAAAAGAAATCGCTCCAGCGACATTTGGGTTTGAATTTACTCCAAATCGAAAAATTAATTTCCAACCCGGTCAGTATTTAGAATGGACTTTGAAAACCAAAAAAGATGATTTGCGAGGAAACCGGCGTTATTTCACCATTGCATCATCACCGACAGAGGATCATATCGATTTAGGAATTAAATTTTATGATAAACCCAGTACTTTTAAGCAAACCCTAACGTCACTTAATGCAGGTGAAACCGTCCTCGCTGGACAATTGGCCGGAGATTTTACACTACCCAAAGATACAACTAAAAAATTAGTATTTATCGCAGGTGGAATAGGTATTACCCCGTTTCGGAGTATGGTGAAGTACCTCATAGATAAAAAAGAAAAAAGAGATATTGTCTTATTCTATTCAGTGAAGACAGAGAGCGAAATTGCATATAAAGATATTTTGTCAGAGGCTGCAAATAAGCTTGGAATTAAAATTATCTATGTCGTCACTGATCGTGATGGATTACTTGACCGTAAGCGATTAGAAGCAGAATTACCTATTTGGTCCGATCGGACCTTTTATGTCTCAGGGCCGCGAGGCATGGTTGTTGCATTCGAGAAGCTGTTAAAATCAATGGGTGTATCCAAGAGACATATCAAAAGTGATTTCTTTCCGGGATATGTTTAGCAATTTACTCCAATACTATAGAGTATTGGAGTATTTTACTCCGTATGAATAAATTAAAAAAGCTAAAAAATGAATTAAACAAAGCGGGGAGTCCACGGCGAGCAAAGGCTAGTATGTGGTTTTTTAAGACTGAAAAAGGGAGTTATGGTCATGGCGACGTATTTTTGGGAATAAGAGTACCAGTCCAGCGTGTAATCGCGAAGAAATATCTAGATTTAAGTTTGAAAGATCTGCAAGTTTTATTGAATAGTAAAATTCACGAGCATCGCTTGGTTGCATTGATTATTCTGGTTACTCAATTTAATAAAGCGGGTGAAAATGCGAGGAAACGGATTTTTGATTTTTATATCAAGAATACAACCAGGGTTAATAATTGGGATCTGGTGGACACTTCTGCCGGTTATATTGTGGGTGGATATTTGCTGCAGCGACCAAAGGGTTTATTGACTAAATTAGCTAAATCCAAACTTTTGTGGGATCGTCGAATTGCAATGATTGCGACGCACCGGTTTATTTATGAGAAGCAATTTGATGAAGCGTTCAAAATTGCCAAAATATTGTTAAATGATCAGCATGATTTAATTCACAAAGCAGTTGGGTGGATGTTGCGCGAAGTTGGGAATCGTGATCAAAGAGCGGAGGAAAAATTTTTAAGAAAGTATTACAAAAAGATGCCCCGAACCGCACTCCGTTATGCCATCGAGAAATTCCCGAAGGGATTGCAAAAAAACTATTTGTCAGGCAAAATATAACAGATGAATAAAATGAATTCCCTACATTTTAACGATTTTCGAAGCCCGACTCATGGTCAATTAGATTTTGACCAAGTTTTGGAAAAACTTTTAGAATATGTCGGAAATGAGCCGGGCTTGGAATACGAACTGATTATCGGCACGGATTCTATGCCTACTGGTATCGAAGCTGAATTCGTATCAGCTATAGTCGTGCATCGTAAAAGTCGTGGTGGAATATATTTCTGGTCCAAACGCCACGAAACAAGTCTCCACACGCTGCGCCAGCGAATATTTCAGGAAGCATTATTTTCACTAAGATTGGCCGAGCAGTTAATTGAACGTTTGAAAGAAAAAAATATTTCAGATTTTAATTTGACGATTCACGTCGATGTTGGTCCCAACGGCGAAACTAAAAAAATGTTACATGAAATAGTGGGGATGATTAAAGGAAATGGATTTGCTGTAAAAACCAAGCCCGATTCATATGGCGCTTCGTCTATTGCCGATCGGCATACATAAGCCCCATGTCAATTAACAAAAAAACCGCTCCAAATAGGGCGGTTTTTTTGTCAGATCATCCAGTTGAGATTAAGTGGATTATTGCTAGAATTTTAGGAAGAAAGGAGAAATATATGAATATAATCTTATGGATCGTGTTCGGAGCTATAGTTGGTTGGGCTGCTAGCATCATCATGAAAACTGATGCTGAAATGGGAATTGGCTCAAATATCATCGTGGGAATTCTAGGGGCATTGCTCGGAGGATGGGTCGTGACGTTATTTGGAGGTCCTGATATCACCGGATTTAATCTGTCGAGTTTTTTGGTCGCGATCCTCGGTGCTGTAATTCTGCTTTGGATTGTCCGAGGGTTCCGTAGCCCCTTAAAGGGAAGAATGTAATACAATTAATAACTAAAAAAGCCCCCAATTGGGGGCTTTTTTGTATTCATGTTTAGATTCCGAGTATTCCGCGAATAGTTTTTTCGATCATTGATTTAGGGGCAGCACCAACCATTTCTCCGATAATTTTTCCACCCTTATAAATCTTCAATGACGGGATGCTGAATATTTGATAGTTCTGCGTGGTTTGAGGATTTTCGTCCACGTTTAATTTGCCCACCTTCATGTGGTCTTTAAGTTCTTCGGCCAGCTGTGTGACTGCAGGGGAGACCATTTTACATGGACCGCACCATTCCGCCCAAAAATCTACGAGTACGGGCTTGTCTGATTTCAAAACTTCTGCTTCAAAGTTTGCGTCTGTGAGTGTTAATTCCATATTTTTCTTTCCTCCGCCGTTAATGCGCTTGGTTATTATACTAAATATGTTAAAATAAAGGCAAGTAATTTCCTTAAATGCTCCACAAGATTGTTTATGTCATTCTCGGAATAGGGATTGCCTTTATCTTTTTTCCGCATACGGCCAGAGACACCACCCATAAGCCTGCTCTTTCTGGGGTAGCCCTGCAAACCGCATCAGCTAAACCAGAGCATGCAGCCCCTGAAATAGCGCTTACATTAAGTGCACCCACTCTAACCGCTAAATCAGCGGTAGCTTATGATCTAAATTCCGGGACTGTTCTTTATTCGAAAAATTTAGACCAGAAATTACCTATCGCGAGTCTGACTAAATTAATAACCGCAGTTGTGGTGATGGAGCGAGTTGATCTAAACGCCGTAGTCACTGTGAGAAAAGAGGATTTATTGGGGATTGGCAATACCGTAGGATTAGTCGAAGGCGAAAAGATCAGAGTTTCGGACCTTTTGAAAGGAATGCTGATTCCATCTGGTAACGATGCGGCCTTGGCATTGGCTTCTTTTGTCAGCGGCTCGCCAGAAAAATTCGCGGAATTGATGAATACGAAAGCCAAGGAATTAAATTTGGTGGCAACCAATTTTTCAAATCCCGCTGGTTGGGATTTGTGGGCAGAACAAGAAAATTTTTCTAATTCTTTGGATTTGCTGAAAATTGTTCAAGAGTTTATAAAGCATGAAGAACTTTTGGAAGTTGTTAAGATAAAAGAAACTGCAGTGGCTTCAGTTGATAACAAATATATTCATCGGCTTAAATCGACGAATCAGTTACTTCTGGATGACGAACACGTGGAAGGATTAAAAACCGGATTTACTTCCAAAGCATTAGGTAATCTGATCACGCTGTATAATCGCGATGGTACTTATGTTCTGACGATTATTTTGAATAGTGAAAACAGAGAAGACGATTCGCGGAAGCTATTAGATTGGGTGTTTACGGTTTATCGTTGGTAAAGGTTGGCAATAACAAGGCATTTGTGGTATAATTAGGACCATGAATCCCGTTAGAAGTACAGAAAAATCGTTATTGTATTCTGAAAATTTATATTTTTATATTTTTAGGCTGCAATGCTTTTTAAGACATCAACTTCTAACGGGATGAAGGTCCTAATTTCAATTCAGAAACCCAAATAAAATGACATCGGCGGACGCTTTAATAAAAATATTTTCACTTGCTGCAATTAGCTTCGCGGTGGCGATCAGTTTGACGCCAATTTTTACTAATTTTGTCTACAAACACAAATTTGGGAAAAAAATTCGAGCCGAAGGCGACACTCCGTTTTATACCAAGCTTCACGAGAAGAAAAATGGCACGCCAACCATGGGCGGTGTTTTGATTTGGTTTACAACGCTAGCTCTGGCTGCAATTTTTTGGTTTTTGGATCGAGTTTTAGGTTTTGAACTATTTCACAAACTGAATTTTTTGACGAGGCAGCAAACCTTACTGCCTTTGGGAGTATTAGGTGCGGCTGCGGTTCTGGGACTCCTAGATGATTATTTGGGAATAAAAGGAGCGGGAGGTGGGAAGGGCGGGGGACTCCGAATGCGTCACCGATTACTGTTTTATACGCTGATTGCCATCATCGGGGCTTACTGGTTTTACTATAAACTTCAATTCGATATTTTACATATTCCAGGAGTTGGTGATTTAGTGATTGGTGCCTGGATTGTGCCATTGTTTATTTTTGTCGTGATTGCAACGAGTTTTTCAGTTAACCAAACTGACGGGTTAGATGGATTGGCAGGTGGAGTCTTAGCTGTCGCTTTTTTGTCGTACGGATTGATCGCATTTTTACAAGGACGTTTCGAGTTAGCCGCACTGGCTGGAGTCATTGGTGGCGCTTTGTTAGCATTTCTGTGGTTTAACATTTTCCCAGCCAGGTTTTTTATGGGTGATACGGGTTCGATGTCACTCGGGACAGTACTGGCAGTAATTGCGTTTTTGACTAATTCCGTCATTGTTCTACCTTTGATCGGATTTGTTTTAGTTTTGGAATCCATATCCACTCTTTTGCAGTGGACGTGGCGCCACACGACAGGTCGAAAATTATTTTTATCTTCACCACTACATCACCATTTCGAAGCTAAGGGCTGGCCAGAAACAAAAGTCACGATGCGACTCTGGGTAGTCTCCGTGGTGTTCGCAATCGTAGGAGTTGCAGTTAACTTGATAGGACGATAATGCTCGACATTCTCATAAAAAATGGGACTGTAATTGATGGGATGGGGAAACCAGCAAATAAAGCTGATATTGCAATCCAGGATGGCAAAATCACGGCGATTGAGTCGGTAATTAAAGCCAAGTCTTTACAAACCATCGATGCCAGTGATCGAATCGTTAGTCCAGGATTTATCGATATCCAAAACCACTCAGATTCTTACTGGACTATTTTGGATCAGCCTAGTCAGTTTAGTTTGCTTTCGCAAGGAATCACGACCATCGTCATGGGGAATTGCGGAGCATCATTAGCGCCACTGCTTTCAAAAGAATCTATTAAGTCTATACAAAAGTGGCATAATTTGAGTGGGGTGAATGTTGACTGGATGACCATGGCAGAATTTTTGCAATACCTCGGCAATGTGCCGCATGGAGTCAATGTCGGAACTTTAGTAGGCCACTCTACGATCAGGCGAGGAATTTTGGGTGATTCGACCCGGCCGGTTTCTGATGACGAAATCAAAATAATGAAGAACATTTTAACAAATGCTCTCGATCAAGGAGCGTTTGGAATGTCTATGGGATTGGTTTACGCGCACGAAGTTAATTCTTCAGAACAAGAGTTAAGGACACTGGCTACCGTTCTTAATCCAAAACAGAAATATTTAAGTGTTCATTTGCGGTCCGAAGATTCCCATATTCTGGAAAGCCTCGATGAAGTTATAGATTTGGCCTTGATCGCTTCTGTGCCTATAAAAATTTCCCATTTAAAAGTTCGCGGTAAGAAAAATTGGCCATTGTTTGAACGCCTGATGACCAAGTTAGAAATTGCTTACCATCAAGGTATTAACATTTCATTTGATGTCTATCCGTATGACACTTCATGGTCAGTGCTTTATACGTATTTACCGAAATGGACTTACGAAGGTGGCCGCGACCAGATTCTAAAAATGATCGGTGATCCAGTGACCAGACGAAAAATTTGGGATTATCTGAAAGCCCAAGAATATGACTTTGATAAGGTTATTGTTTCGGAGGCTTCGTCTGCCCCAAACTTTGTGGGGAAAAGTTTGAAGCAAATTGGAGATAATCAATCAGTCAGCGCTGAAGAAGCGACGTTGAATGTTTTGTTGGCTGGTGGAGCTCAAGTTATGGTTTTTGATCATAATCTATCAAATGAGCACGTAGAATTACTCTGCGCATCCCCCCTGTCTATGATCGCGACTGATGGCGCTGGGCACTCGACAGAACATCCACATTTGATTCACCCACGATGTTTCGGGACCATGCCCAGATTTTTACGAATGATTCGAGAAAATAAGCTGCTCAAATGGGAACAAGCGATTATGAAAATTACTTCAGAGCCAGCAAAACTTCTTGGACTTCCCAACTTAGGACAATTAGCCAAAGATAAACTCGCTGATGTGGTAATTTTCGACCCCAAAACCATAACTGATAAAGCTGATTATAAAAATGCCAGTTTGGTTTCAGTCGGGATCGATGGAGTTATTGTCAACGGAAAATTATCTTATACAAACCAAGAAGTCGTTGGCCTTAATGGCATGGTTATAAAACGATAATGTTTTCGAAGTTAACAGGAAAAAAAATTGGCATCATCGGCTATGGTACCAACAATCAAAAATTAGCCGATTTTTTTAACAAAAACGAACTTAGTTTTACGATTGTCCATGATTGGAAATCGGAAGCCGAGCTAATCGATCAACTGACAAAGTTCGACATAATTTTTCGCACACCCGGACTGCCGTATCTGTCAAAATCAATACAGAAAGCGAAAGAAGCTGGAGTCGAAATTTCCAGTCAGACGAAACTTTTTTTTGAGCTTTGTCCAGCTCCAATCATTGGTGTGACCGGAACGAAAGGAAAAGGGACTACAACAGTTTTGATTGCAGAAATGCTATCCACCGGTAGTAAAAAAGCCAGCCCGCAACGCCAGCAACCTGCCCGCTCGCAAGCTCGCGTTGCAGGCGGGGCTGTCTTGCGTGGCGGGCGGGTTTGGGTTGCTGGGAATATCGGCCAAGATCCTTTTGAATTTCTTGAACAAATTCAATCCGATGACTTGGTGGTCTTAGAATTATCTAGTTTTCAGTTACAAGATTTAGAACAATCCCCGCACATTGCGGTTGTGTTATCGATTTCACCGGATCATTTAAATCATCATAAAAATTTGGAAGAGTACCTCCGAGCGAAGTCGAACATTATAGCTCATCAAAAGCAGGATGATTACGCGGTAATTCATAAAAGTCTTCCCGAATGGTTCCAAAAACTGGGATTAGGTCAAAAGGTTTTCATAGATCCAAATTCGGCATCAAATTACCAGACTAAGCTTTTAGGAAGTCACAATTGGGACAATATTGCAGCCGCAATTGAAGTCGCCAAAATTTTTAAAATTGCGGATGAATCGATAAGAAAATCTGTGGCAGAATTTCAACCGTTACCTCACCGGTTAAACGTCGTTGCAGTGAAAAATGGAATTACATATGTCGATGATTCAATCAGCACGAATGAAGAATCCACTATCGCGGCGATTAAAACTTTTACGCAATCAGAAATATTGATTGTCGGAGGTGCTAGCAAAGGACTTCAGTACAAAGTTTTAGCTAACGTCATAAAAACATCTCCAAGTGTGAAGGCAGTGATTGTGATTGGTGAGGAAGCGTCAAAAATTACCAAGCAGTTAGAAGGGTTTCAAGGCAAGTTGTTGACGGGAGCTGTGAATATGAAAGAAATTTTCGATCAAATAGAGAACGTGGCTGTGTCTGGGGATTTGGTCTTACTTTCTCCCGGAGCATCAAGTTTCGACATGTTTAAAGATTATAAGGATCGCGGAGAGCAGTTTATCAAGATGGTTAATGGTTTATGACCCAGTAATACAACTTCGATGCTTTTGCCCAATGGTTTTTGATTAATTAACTTTAACTCGATGATTTTTGAAAATAATATATTTAAACTGGTTTTGTTCGCAAAAGCGAACTCAAAAACCATTATCGAAGTTGATATACTGGGATGAAAAAGCAAACTTTTGAACAATCAGTCGATAAATATTTATTTTGGTCTGTGTTAATAATGCTGGGCTTTGGTTTAATCATGCTTTTTTCGGCTTCGAGCGTACTTTCATATCAAAGGTTTGAGAATAATTATTATTACTTTGTTCGGCAATTATTATTTGGCGCGATTCCCGGATTAATATTTTTATATTTTTTTTCTAAATTTGATTATCATAATTTACAAAAATTTGCACCGCTGTTTGTGCTAGCCGGGATAGGAATGTTGATTGCAGTTTTAATTCCGGGTATCGGCTTTGAAGTCGGTGGAGCTAAACGATGGATCAACTTTGGTGCATTTCTTTTTCAGCCAGCCGAATTTGTAAAATTGGCCATTATTTTATATTTAGCAAGTTGGTATGATAAACGACAACACCATGTTCATGATTTGTACTATGGATTTTTACCGACCTTGGCCGTTGCTGGGATTGTGGCGGGATTAATTATTATGGAGCCTGATATCGGATCAATGTTAGTTTTGGCCCTGATCTCGGCAGTCATGTTTTTTATTGCTGGCGTGAGACTTCGATATATAGCAGCCACCGCTGGTGCAGGCCTTTTAGTTTTTTGGCTGCTGGTCAAAGCCGCGCCTTACCGAATGCACCGCTTTTTAGCATTTTTGGATCCATCGGTTGATGCCAAAGGAATTTCCTATCAAATCAATCAAGCATTATTGGCTATTGGGAGTGGTGGCTGGTGGGGGAAGGGATTTGGGCAATCATTACAAAAACACAGCTATTTACCAGAAACTATAGGTGACTCGATTTTTGCAGTTATTGCCGAAGAGCTGGGATTTATCAGAGTTTGTTTAATTCTATTTCTGTATTTATTTATTGCTTACCGAGGATTTAGAATTGCCAAAGCCGCACCCGATACGTTTGGTCAATTAGTTGCTGGTGGAATTACTGCTTGGATTATAATTCAGGCTGTGATTAATATTGGAGGGATTACCGCCCTCATTCCTTTGACAGGAATTCCATTAATTTTTATTTCTTATGGTTCGACATCATTAGCTATCAGTCTGGCAGCGGTCGGGATACTGCTGAATATTTCCCGTCAGCGAGTAGTTGAAAAATGAAACAATTTTCCAAACACAATTTTATAATCATGCCGAAGCTCTCAAAACGTGGGAAAATTTTTGGCGGTCTGCTTTTTGCCTTGGTTTCGGCAGGTTTAGTTTTCGTTCTGCAAAGTGGATTGTATTTATCGAATGCAAAATCCGATTCCGGAGAAATTCTGGGAGTCGCAACTGTGGCTTACGAGGAATTGAATAATGCCACCAGGAATTTAAGCGAAGAAAAGTTTGATGAAGCAGCACAGTTATTTGAATCCGCTTCAAACAATGTTCAAGTCGCACAAGACAAACTAGATGCATATAAACCTTTGACATGGGTTCACCCCGAAGCGAATAGTGCGAACCATTTACTGGAAGGCGCGCAGTATTTAGCTCAAGCCGGAGAGAAATTAACCCAGTCTTTGAATTTACTGAATGAATTGAAGGTTAGCAGCAAAGGAGTAGAGACTGTTCTTTTAAACCAAAAATTAATTTCGAACATTCAGTTGTTTAAAGAAACCAAAGATCTGCTGGATAAATCTGCTACTGCGTTTGATGATGTCGGCAGCATTCCACTAGATTATGAAGATACGTTGTCGCAAGCAAAAAAGCAGGTCAGTCAGCTAAGTAGCGTTTTAGATAAATTGATCGGGCTGGAGAGCCTGTATTTGAATATTTTTGGTAATGCCAAAACTTATCTTTTGATTTTCCAGAACTACGACGAGCAGCGCGCCACTGGTGGTTTTATCGGAACTTACGGAGTACTCAAAACCGAAAATGGATCGATAGCGCAATTAAAGATTGATAGCATCTACGATTTGGATGGAAAAATTTATGAATTGGTCGCAGCACCTGGTCCGTTTCAACCTGACATCAAACGTTGGGGGATCCGGGATGCTAATTGGTTCGTAGATTTTCCGACATCTGCCAGAAAACTTTTAGATTTTTATGAAAAAGGGGAGCAGACAGCTGATGGTGTGATGTCATTTACACCTAAAATATTTGAAAATTTACTAGAACTGACCGGTCCGATTGAAATGAAGGACTATGGAGTGACACTGACCGCGGAAAATTTTCAAGAGATTGTTCAGTATAAAACTTCTATAGATTATGACGTCGTCGAAAATGAACCAAAGAAAATGTTAGCTGATTTCGCACCGATTTTGTTAGATCGATTGTCGGGATTTTCCAACGAGACTTGGTTAAATTTTATGCAGATTATGCAAAACAATTTGGACCAAAGACACATAATGGTTTATAGCAAAGAAGCTGAAACCCAGAAAATAATTGAGAACCTAGGATTCAGTGGTAAGGTTTTATCCACCCAATATGATTATCTATCGATCAATAATTCGAATTTGGGTGGTACTAAAACTGATCTAGAAATAGACCAGAAGGCAAATTTGCGATCTAAAATATTATCCGATGGTTCGGTTTTGAATACGCTCTCGATAACTAGAACGAACCCGACAACACAGATGAACCGGAGTTTTGTTCGAATCCTAGTACCCATTGGCAGTGATTTAATTGCCAGTGAGGGATTTGATAATGATCCGGTGCACTCTTCCTCCGCTGATGGTTTAGAGATGGATCCTGATCTAGCAGCATGGGATAATCGTATCGAAGCTGGAAAAACTGAATTCGTCGGTTGGTTTAAAGTAGATGGTAACAATGAAAAAACTATCTCTTTAACCTATATGTTGCCGTTTAAAGTCAGCTCTACCTATAGTTTATTAGTTCAAAAACAAGCAGGAAGTAAGCCTGTGAATTTCGAAGCCAACCTGAATCTGGGTAATCGACAACCAGCCTGGATCAGTCCTCGAGTTTATGAATCCATAAATGCCCTAGGATATCAATCAGATACAAATACTGATGATTTTTTTGGAGTTGTATTTAAATAATGAATCTTAAATCTTTAAGCGAAAATAAAATAGCCCAGGCTACCGTTACCATAGCGCTTTTTTCGTTGCTTGCAAAAATTTTAGGAATTGTTCGTGATGTGGTTTTTTCTCACGAATTTGCGACCTCGGATCTGATGGGCGCGTATTTTGCTGCATTCCGGATTCCAGATTTTATTTATAACCTTTTGATTCTGGGCACTTTTTCAGTCGTGTTTATTCCCGTGTATTCGGAATATTTATTGAAAGACAAAAAACAGGCTGATCATCTGGCCTCCAGCATCATCAATACCACGATTTTGATCATGCTGGTCATAAGCATCATCGCGTTCATTTTTGTGGATCAGTTGGTTTCAGCGATTGTTCCAGGATTTAGTGGCGAAGCATACGAATTGACGAAATTGTTTACAAAAGTTTTTTTACTGTCCCCGATATTTATGACACTGTCGTCGATCGTTTCGAGTATGCTCAATACCCACAAAAGTTTTATGCCTGTGGCAATCGCCCCAGTTGTTTATAATCTTTCAATTATTTTAGGGGCGCTAATTTTGTATCCTGCGATGGGTCCAGTGGGGATTGCGCTCGGAGTTGTTGCGGGAGCAATTTTGATGTTTGCCATTCAACTCCCCAGACTTTGGCAATTAGGTTTTAATTATCAGTTTGCTATTGAGAGTAGTCAAGGTTTTGTCAAATTTTGGAAATTATATTGGCCTCGAATTTTTTCACTCGGGACGGAACAAGTTTCTGCTCTGATTGTGACCATATTTGGATCATTCATTGGCACGGCAGCGCTCGCTGGATTTTATTATGCTAACAATTTACAGTCAGTGTTTTTAGGGATCATAGCGATCTCGTTTGCCATAGCAGTATTTCCAATTCTATCAGATCTGTATAACAAGAAAGAGAATGATGGATTTAAAGACGTTTTGGCCAAAACAACAATCCAAATTCTATATTTTATAGTTCCGCTATCGACATTGCTCTTGGTGCTCCGGGCCCAAGTGGTTCGATTGGTTTATGGAAGTTTTGAGGGTACAAATTTTACCTTTGAAGATACTCGAGCAGTGGCCCAAGCTGTCGGATTGTTTTGTATTTCATTATTTGCCCAAGCTTTAATCCCATTATTTACGCGGGCATTTTATGCAATGCAGAACACGATCATTCCTGTAATCATTGGTTTGATCACAATCGTTTCGAATATCCTCCTTTCTGCATATTTAATTCCTAAATTTGGTTTAATCGGGATGGCTTTGTCATTTTCCATCACGAGTGTAATTAATTTAATTATTTTAATCTTGGAACTGCATCGTAAAATTGGAAGTTTCCATGATGAATATTTAATCGTCAATTCATTAAAGATTATTATTTCATCTCTGCTTTCAGGAGCTGGAGCTTTCGTTGCATTGTATTTGGTAGCACCGGTAGTAGATCTGTCCACTTATTTTGGAGTTTTGAGCCAGGCATTTTTTGCAGCTTTGGTTGCAGTCAGTATTTATTTGGGAGTGAGTTGGATTTTGAATATGACGGAGACGAAAGAATTGGTAAAACTTTTGCGAACCACAGGTTCAAAAATTGGCAAGCCAATTAATATAATATTCAATTGGTGGAGTTAAAAAAAGAAGCGCGATCAATGAAGATCGCGCCGTCGAGACGTCCGGTGAGGTTAGTTCCACTAATTGTCTTCAAATTCCCTTTGAAGATCCTCAAGGAGTTGCCGAACCGGTGAAAGCTTCGGAAAAGGAATTTCTATTACGACATCAGAGATGTGTTCGGATGATGACGATGTGTTCGAAGGCGTTTCCTGAAATCCCTCGTTGATATAGGTCGAATGATTCCTGAGCTTGATTAGTCTCACAAAAACAAACCCTCCTTGGCTTGACATGAGTGTAAATAGTACAGAGGATTTACTCGGAAGTCAATAAGTGATACTATATGTAGACCCATTTAAGAAGAAAATTAGGAATATGAGATTAAAGGCAGTAATTTTTGACATCGACGGTGTGCTATTAAACTCGATTAAGAGTAATGCTGTTTTTTTTGAAAGAGTATTCAAACATTTGGGTATTAGGTACTCGCAGAAAGAGTATATTGATAGAAATTTCTGGACAATGTGGAATATTATAAAATATTTTACTAAAGAAAAATCGAACTCAAAAATCCATAAGATCTGGGATTTTGCGAGAAAGTTTCCGTATCCTCACAATAAAGTAACGATACCTAAGGATGCGAAAATTGCCTTAAAGAGTTTATCCAAAAAGTATAAATTAGGAGTTGTAACTGCGAGACAAAAACTTGGAGTAGGTCCTGTTTTAAAACGATATGGGTATGACAAATTTATTAGCACAAAAGTCGCTTTCGAGGATTATAAGAATCCTAAACCACATCCCGAACCACTATTGATTGCACTGAAGAAAATGAAAGTAAAAGCAAACGAAGCAATTTACGTTGGCGATATGGAAAGCGATGTATTGTGCGCAACAGCCGCAGGAGTAAAGTCTGTACTTTATAGAAATAGATATTCCAATGCTAAGCACACACCAGATTATGAAGTTAGGTCATTTAAACAGTTGTTAAAAATTATCAATGCAGAGTAAAATTAGAAATTTTTGTATCATCGCGCACATTGATCACGGGAAGTCGACTCTGGCTGACCGTCTTTTAGAAATGACTTCCACAGTTTCGAAAAGAGAGATGAAAGAGCAGCTGCTCGATACGATGGATTTGGAACGCGAACGAGGGATTACGATCAAACTCCAGCCAGTCCGCATGCTCTATAAGACGCAGACTAACGCAGACAAAACGCAGACAGACGCAGATGGGCTGCTATATGCCGATTTGACATACAAGATTAGGGGAGCAATTTTTGAAGTTCGGAAACAATTAGGAACAGGTCACAAAGAGATTGTGTATCAAAAGGCATTAGAATTAGAATTCAAAAATCGAGGGATCCAGTTTGAAAAAGAAAAAATATTAGATGTTTCTTACAAAGGACAAAAGGTAGGAATTTATAAACCTGATTTTCTTGTAGAAAATAAGGTTATTTTAGAACTCAAAGCGTTGCCATTTTTAGGAAAAAAAAAAGAGCGTCAGACATGGCATTATTTGCGCGGAACATCTTATAAATTGGCATTGCTTGTTAATTTTTCACCTAACGGTGCGGACATAAAAAGGATTATTTATGATGAAAGTCGAAGTGAAGAGTATATATTAAATCTCATAGATACTCCTGGTCATGTAGATTTCACTTATGAAGTAAGCAGATCCCTTGCCGCATGCGAAGGAGCTATTTTATTGGTAGATGCAACTCAAGGAGTTGAGGCCCAGACTCTTGCGAACGTTCATTTAGCGCAACAAAATAAACTTAAAATTATTCCAGTTATAAATAAAATTGACCTACCCAATGCTGATGTTGAAAAAACCGCTGATGAAATAATTAAAGCATTTGGGTTTGAGCAAGATGAAATTTTACTAGCATCAGGGAAGACTGGTGAAGGAGTTATGGATATTTTAGACGCTGTCGTTGAAAGAATACCCGAACCCAGAGGTAACACTAATCAACCACTTCGAGCATTAATATTCGATTCTAGTTATGATATTCACCGTGGTGTCATTGCGTTTGTTAGAATTGTTGACGGTGAAGTAAAAAAAGCTGATAGAATTAAAATGTTCGGAACAAATACTCAAGCGGATGCATTAGAAGTCGGATACTTTAATCCAAAATTATCACCGAGCAGTGGTTTAAAAACCGGAGAAATCGGATATATTCAGACTAGTCTGCGTAATGTCCGTTTAGTCCGCGTAGGCGACACGGTAACATTAGGTTCAGCACAAGCTCAGCCTTTGCCTGGATATAAACAGGTGAAGCCTATGGTCTATGCATCTATTTTTCCGACATCCGGGGATGATTATCCATTACTTCGTGATGCTATAGACAAATTAAAACTGAATGATGCAGCATTAGAATTTGAACCAGAAAGCATTCCAGCATTAGGGTTTGGGTTTAGAACTGGGTTTTTGGGATTACTCCATATGGATATAGTCCAGGAACGACTGACCAGAGAATATAATCTAGACTTGGTCCTCACTGCACCATCAGTGGAATACAAAATCAACATGAAAAATGCCCGCCTCGCCGAAGACGGCGAGTCGAGGCGGGGCCCGCAGAAAATTATCCATACTCCAGCAGAATTGCCTGACCCGTCGTTTATCGAATCAATAGAAGAACCGTGGGTGTCTGTAGAGATTTTGGTGCCGCAGACGTATATCGGTGGAATTTTGGAACTAATCACCGGCCGACGCGGTATTTATAACAACATGGATTACCTTAGCAACGAACGGGTGTTAATCACAGCAGAGATGCCACTTGCGAATATTATTATAGACTTTTATGATAAGCTTAAGAGTATTTCTTCAGGTTATGCTTCTCTAAACTACGAATTGATGGATTACAGACCTGGTGATCTGGTAAAATTGGATATACTGGTGGCCACCGAATTAGTAGATGCCCTTTCTATGATTGTCCACCGTGATGTTTCTGTAGCTGAAGGTAGATCATTAGTCGAAAAATTGAAGAGTTTAATTCCCAAGCAACAATTTGAAATAGCGATACAAGCCGCAATCGGGGGTAAAGTTATAGCTAGAGAAACCATATCAGCAATGCGCAAGGACGTGACCGCGAAGTTGTACGGTGGCGATGTCACCCGTAAAATGAAATTACTCGAGAAACAGAAAAAAGGAAAAAAGCGGCTCAAACGAATTGGATCAGTCGACATTCCACAGGAAGCCTTCTTAGCTGTTCTAAAAAGATAATTATGCGAGATCGAAAAAGATTAAAACAAATATTTACGGTGTTTGCAGTACTCATGATAGTGAGCATGTTGTTGCTAACTATGATCGGTCTGTTTATCTAAATGCTGAAATCATTTTTACTGTCCAAATTTGCTACACTCGTCCTTTTTATTGGATTGGCTTTTATTATCATCGCCACCGCTCGAATATTGGTACAGAAACGAACAATCGATCGTGAAGTTGCTCGGATCGAAGCCCAGATGGCGAGAATGAGTAATGAGAATGAAGAATTAAGCTCATTGATTCAGTATCTTAATACACCGGAATATAAGGAAAAAGAGGCGCGTGAAAAACTGAATCTAGCAAAAGAAGGGGAACATGTCGTGGTTTTGCCTTCAAGCGACGAAGAAGTAAGTGGGACTACGATAGTACCGAGTAAATCCAGCAATGCTAAATTATGGTTTAATTATTTCTTTAATGCCCAGTAATACAACTTCGATGCTTTTGCTGTTAATGGTTTTTGATAAAATATAAATATAAAATCTATGATTATTGTCAATATTAATATTAAGATTGGTTTTATTCGCAAAAGCGAACTCAAAAACCATTATCGAAGTTGATATACTGGGAATGCCGAGTAAAAAACACCGAAAACTAAATATATTTTTGATTATTATTGGTGGAGTAATCCTCGCGCTGGCTTTGATTTACTTTTTAGGCCTCTATCCAATAGCAGTGGTGAGGTCGAAATTTATTTCAAATAATGAATACGAAGAAAATCTAGAACTGGCCAAGCGGTTTACAGCGAACCCAAACAGATCTCTTGTTTTTAATGAATTGGTGGAAGCAAAGCAGAAGGAAATTCTCCTGGATAAATATAAGATTAGCAAAACAGGGTTGATAGCTAATGAGTTAAAGTATTACAAAACCGGAAACTCCGCAGAGTATCAAGAATTATTGCAGAAGTATTTTTCAAACAACGAGAAATTGTTTGTGGATTTTGTGGTAGCTAGACAAGCTTATGATTCTGCATTGAAGATAAAATACAATCAAGATTTTGGAGCAAATAATACTGCTTATAATCGAGCGGCTAATATATTGAAACAAATCCAAAGCGGATCGAGCTTCGAAGAACTTGCACTGTCCAGTGATGATAAAGTCAGTGGTCAAGTTGGTGGCGATTTGGGATTTATAGCATCCGGTCAGATTTTGCCAGAATTGGAAAAAGTGATTAATATTTCAACTATTGGTGAAGTTAAAAAAGAATTAGTCATTAGTCGGCTTGGCTATCACATTCTCTATCCCGTGGAGATTTCAGACAGAAACGGCGAAAAGGTTTGGCACATCAAACACATCTTGATTCAAACCACAGGCTACGATCAGTGGTTGGAAGACCAGTTGAAGTCAATTGTAGTAAGAAGATTAATCAACTTTTAATCGCCCTATGTTCAGCGATCGCTTAAATTAGGGACGAATCTCAATGAAAAGAAATGAAATAGCAAAAATAATTTTAGCATCTATTGCGGTAACCGGAGGTGTTTTTGTGTTCGCAGCACTTCCCGGTTTAGCTGAAGCGTTTGCACCATATCTCAAAAAGCAAAGATACTTGAACTCTGGTCAGTTAAAAAAATCTCTAAACAAATTAGCTATTGGAGGTTTTGTTGGAATTACGCAAGATGGCAACAAAACTGTTCTTAAACTAACAAAAGCGGGCATGCAAAAGGTCCTAACATTCAAACTTGATGACATGCAGATTAAAAGGCAAAAACGATGGGATAGGAAATGGCGTATTGTAATGTTTGACATACCTGAGAAATTTAAACAAAAAAGAGATGCATTGGTGCAGAAGTTGGGAGAAATAGGTTTTATTCGTATTCAAAAAAGTGTATGGATTTGCCCTTTTCCTTGCGAGGATGAAATATTTTTCATTGCAGAACTATACGAAGTACGTGAATACCTCCGTATGATTACTGCTGAAGACATAGACCGTGAAGAAAACTTGTTGAAAGCGTTTAATTTGCGTTGATGACCTAAGGTAAGCGATCGCTTAATTTAGGGAACGGCATGAGGAGTGGTAGTTTATGGTATAATTAGGGTTGCACGAAATAAGTAACGAGGAATTAGTATAATGGTGCGATTTGGAATTAAAAAGTACACGCCCATTATCGCCTTTGGTGCAGAATTAGTATAATGGTAGTACGAGACCTTCCCAAGGTTTAGGCACGGGTTCGATTCCCGTATTCTGCTCCAGTGGCGATAATGGGCTTAGACGATTCTCCCGCCACCGCAATTAATTTTAAATTGAAGGCGGGATCCCGCCTTCGGCGGTGACCGTATTCCGCTCCATAAGAAATAATTAAAACATATGCAATATAATTTGAAAATGCCGGGTGCGATAAGTCTATGGAAAGAATCGTGGGCACTCTATAAGGAAAGATTCAGCCCACTGTTGAAGATTTCAGCCTTAATTTTTGGGTTATCAATTTTAACTGAGTTGGTTTTTCCTGTAGAAATGAAGGGAGATGTTCAAGTTTTTTCTTGGCCATATTGGGTAGCGACAATGGCTGTGGCTATAGTTGCTATCCTTTGTTCGATTGCCATGGTTTATGTGATAAAAGACAACGCACCAGTTAAGGACTCTTTGCAAAAATCGACTAAAATTTTCTGGCCATATTTTTTTTCAAGCATTATTGCCGGTTTAATTATGGGTATAGGGTTTGTACTTTTGATTGTTCCAGGTATTATTTTTTCAGCCTGGTATGGATTTATCGGACTGGTAGTGGTTATAGAAAACATACGATACCTGAAAGCCTTAAAAAGAAGTAAAGACTATGTGAAAGGACACACATTGGAAGTTGTGCTTCGATGGATATTTATAATGTTTATCTTGTTTTTACTACTCATCCCGACTTTTATCTTGAACAAGAACAATACCATGGCCTCTAATATTTATGCCGATATAGTACTTTTGTTCTATGTTCCGATTATTCAAATTTACACCTACTTAATGTACCTTCATTTGAAAGAAATAAAAAATACCCAGGAGAACATGCAACCTTCAGGAGTATAAAACTATGATTTTACAAGTAGGAGTTAAGGTGTTGTTAAAAAACAAGGAAGGTAAATATTTATTATTAGAAAGAAATTTAGAAAAATATCCCGAGGTTCCAAAGGATAATCGCTGGGATATAGTCGGTGGACGAATTGAAGTCGGTGTTCCGCTACTTGAGAATCTTAAGCGTGAAATATTAGAAGAAACAAAGCTTAGTCTTACCCATGAACCTAAATTATTATCAGCGCAGGATATTTTGCGTGGGGCTGACAAACATGTAGTGCGGCTTACATATGTAGCAGAGATCGAAGGTGAACCACGGCTCGATGAAGACCATTCCTCTTATAGATGGTTTACTTTGGATGAGCTAAGAAAACTTTCTGAGCTAGATATGTATTTCAAGGAAGTTTTAGAAAAGTATTTTAATGAATAAAAAAAGAATTATTAAGGAAACAGAAGTTTTTGTAAAGAAAAGTATGATAGGAGATCCCGGCCACGATTGGACGCATGTTGATCGTGTAAGGAAATGGGCAATGAAAATAGGAAAAGTTGAAAAAGCGGATTTATTCATAGTCGAACTAGCAGCTCTGCTGCATGATGTTGCTGACTACAAATTTCATAAAGGTGACGACAAACTTGGTGGTCATGTTGCTGTTAAATTTTTAAAAAAATTTAAACTAAACACAAAAATATTAAACCATATAGAAAATATCGTAAATGAAGTATCTTTTAAAGGGGCGGGTGTCAAATATAAAATGAAAACAATAGAAGGTAAGGTTGTGCAGGACGCTGATAAATTAGATGCTCTGGGTGCCATCGGAATTGCTAGGACCTTTAGTTTCGGTGGAAAATTTAATGTTCCAATGTACATTCCAAAAGCAAAACCTTTTTTTCACCGTTCGTTTAAGCAGTACAAGAAACTAAGTGCAAGTACAGTTAACCATTTTTACGAAAAACTTTTGTTACTCAAAGATCGTATGCATACGAAGACAGCAAAGCGAATAGCTCAACGAAGACATAAATTTATGGAGCAGTATTTGAAGGAATT
>MFEQ01000006.1:0-14921 GCA_001777665.1 Candidatus Doudnabacteria bacterium RIFCSPHIGHO2_02_FULL_42_25 | reverse complement strand
CCCGCCATGCCTCGAAGTAAGCTTTTCGACAAGGCGTGGCAGGCGGGCAAGTCATAAAGCTATTGAACAGGCTTGCGATAGCGGGCGGGTAAACAAAATTTATGTTTTATTATACTTACGTATTGAAGAGCTTAAAAGATAACGATCATTATATCGGTTGGACAGATGATTTAGATGTTCGTATTAATAAACATAATGATGGTCTTGTTAAAGCAACAGCATCACGCCGTCCTTTTGAGCTAGTATATTTTGAGGCATGCTTAAATAAAGAAAAAGCGATTGCAAGAGAAAAGTACTTTAAAACAGGATTCGGACGAAGATTTCTGAAAACTAGAATATAATCGTGCCCCCTTAGTTCAGTGGCAGAACAGCGGTATCGTAAACCGTAGACGGTAGTTCGATTCTACCCGGGGGCTCCAATAAGATTTATAAGTATGCTTTCGCCCGCCCGCAACGCCTGAGCCTGCCCGCCATGCCTCGAAGTAAGCTTTTCGACAAGGCGTGGCAGGCGGGCAAGTCATAAAGCTATTGAACAGGCTTGCGATGGCGGACGGGTAAAACAGAGGTCGTCGGTTCGATCCCGACCATCGGCTCCAGAAAATCGCTCGGTACGTTTGCAAAACTACCGGCCATAAAATTCTGCTGAATTTTTGGTCTACGGGCTCGCGCCGCCGCGCTGCGCCAGTTAGTTTATGCAAAGTACCTCGCTCCAGCGAGTTTAATGTAGATTTTTTAGAAAAAGTCAAGCCCCCTGTTTTTTGGAACCCTTGCCAGATAGGCAATTTTTTATTATACTTTACGCGCTAAAGTTAAACCTTAGCTAAAAATTGCTAGAATTTTTTATGACTAACCCAGAGACCACCCCTCCCTTAGTCCCTCCCCATCAAGGGGAGGGAAAACAGAGTAAAAAGCTCGATAAAGCAGCTTTGATTAGCCTAAGTTTTGAATTAGGTTACATAATTGCCATTCCATTGGTTTTTTTGGGTCTTCTGGGCAAATGGGCAGATGCCAGATTGGAACACTCTTTTCCATGGATGACACTGCTAGGAATTGGTCTGGCCATGGTCGCAACAGTCATTTGGATAATCCAAAACTTAAAAAAGTACATAAATAAATAAATGTTATACGCTTTACCTCCGTTAGTAGCTGAACCAATCTTTTATATTCAAAGCTTTCCTGTGACGAACGCTTATATTAACTCAACCATTGCCGTGGTATTATTTTTGATTGCTGGATTTTTATTGCGAAAGAAAACCGCGATGATTCCGCGAGGTTTTCAAAATTTTTCCGAAGCAGTGATTGAATTTATGTTGTCATATATAGATCAGGTAACTCATGACCGCAAAAAGTCATTGAAATTTTTTCCGGTTGTTGGCGGATTATTTTTATTCATATTAGTCTCGAACTGGCTGGGTTTAATTCCAGGAACTGGTTCGATTGGCCGATATTTACTTATGCACGGTGAGATTGAATTAATACCATTGCTCCGACCAGCAAACAGTGATTTAAATATGACCGTAGCCATGGCAGTGTTTGCAGTAGTGCTGTCTCACATTTTAGGAGTGGCGACCATAGGGTTTTTCAAATACGCCAACAAGTTTATTAAATTGGGAGATTTATACAAATCGTTTGGTAAAGGTGGGATTAGTATTATGACAGCCGTGATTGAGTTTTTTGTAGGTTTCTTGGAAATAATTTCAGAAGTCGCAAAATTAGTTTCTCTGTCCTTCCGGTTATTTGGAAACATTTTTGCCGGTGAAGTTTTATTAACAGTTCTGGCGGGCTTAATCGCATACTTCTTGCCATTGCCATTCATGTTTTTGGAACTCTTGGTTGGATTAATTCAGGCCTTAGTGTTTTCGATGTTGACTTTGGTTTATCTAACGATTGCGACTACTCCGGTTGTATCACACGAAGAACATGCAGAGGCTCATCCAGGTTAAAGTTTAGTCTAGAGTAATCAAAAGTCGATTGATTACTGTTTCTAAAACTTTAAAGAAAATGAATATATATGGACGCAGCAACAATTGAAATTTTTACCAAAGGTATCACGATTGCCATTGGTGGGTTTGGACCTGCTTTAGCTGTAGGTTTTATCGGAGGCAAAGCTATGGAATCTATCGGACGAAACCCAGAATCGCTCGACAAGCTTTTTGTACCAATGCTCTTGGGTATGGCCTTTGCTGAAGCTATCGCTATCTACGCCTTGGTTATTACTTTTATTTTGTAGGTTTTGAACCACTTCGAGCAGAGCAAGAAGTGGTGACTAAGCTTATAAATTAATAATATTATGCTTGACGTATCACAAATTATTCTAGCTGCCACAGAAGTTGTAGGTGAAGCTGCTGCTCGTTCAGAAGAATCGAGTAGTGTTTTAGGAACGCTTGGGATTAACTGGAAGTTGTTTTTAGCGCAATTGCTTAACTTTGGAATAGTATTGTTTGTTTTCTGGAAATGGGTAGTCAAACCACTGGGGACTACACTGACCAAACGCCAAGAGCGCATCGAAGCTGGATTGAAAAATGCCGAGAATATGGATGTGGAACGCAAGAAATTCGAAGACTGGAAAGCCGGAGAGATGAAGAAAGTTCGAAACGAAGCTGATCAGATATTGCGAGTCACCACTGACACTGCCAATAAAATTAAGCAAGAGACTATAGTGGATGCGCAGCATCAAGCGAATAAAATCCTCGAGCAAGCGAAATCGAATATTGAGTCAGAAAAAACTGAAATGTTGAACGAAGCGAAAGAAGAACTTGCAACTCTCGTCGTCATGGCATCAGAGAAAATTCTCCGACACAAATTGGATCCAAAGAAAGATCATGAGTTGATCAGCCAAAGCATGAAGGGAATGAAATAATGAAATTTACTGCAAAACAATACGCGCAGGCTTTGCTGGAAGCGATAGAAGCGACCAAAGAGCATGATCAAATACTCGATAATTTCGTAAAAGTGCTTGCAGAAAATAATGATCTAAGAATGTTTGAGGAGATAGCTGAAGAATTTCACAAACAGGACCTGAACCGCAAAGGAATCAAACAAGTCGAAGTTACTTCCGCAGCCCCCATCAACAAAGAAAATGAGCACGAAATTATCAAGGAGCTGAATAAAATCGTCAAAGGTGACCTGGAGATCAAGAAAAAAGTTGATGAAAATTTGATCGGTGGGGTGATTATCCAAGTCGAAGATCAAATGATTGATGCTTCGATCAAGAGCAACCTAGAGCAATTAAAAAAAGATTTAATCCAATAGTATGTCAGATATAGTACAGCAACTTAAGAATCGAATTGAAAAATTCCAAGCCGATGCGAAATTGGAAACAGTAGGGACTGTTTTGCAAGTCGGAGATGGAATTGCCAAAGTCGCCGGACTATCGAATGCATCGGCTTCTGAAATGTTGGAATTTCCAGGTGGAGTGATTGGGGTGGCATTAAACTTGGAACAAGATGCAATTGGAGTGATTTTGCTAGGCGAAGATACAGCGATTAAGCAAGGTGATAAAGTTAAGGCTTTGGGTAAAATATTATCAGTACCTGTCGGCGATGCTTTGGTTGGTCGTGTGGTTAATCCTTTGGGAGAAGCAATAGATAATAAAGGCGAAATCAAATCCGATAAATCTTACCCGGTTGAGAAAATAGCACCCGGAGTAATCGAACGCCAATCAGTGAATCAACCAGTGCAGACTGGAATAAAAGCCATCGACGCTATGATCCCAATCGGAAAAGGACAGAGAGAACTGATTATAGGGGACAGACAAACTGGAAAAACCGCAATCGCTATCGATGCGATCATCAATCAAAAGGGTAAAGATGTGATTTGTATTTATGTTGCGATCGGACAGAAAGAATCAAAAGTTGCCCGTATCGTCGCTGAACTTCAGAAAAACGATGCCATGAAGCACACGATAGTTGTCGTGGCTGGAGCTTCTGATCCTGCAGCTCTTTCATATATAGCTCCTTTTGCAGGATGCGCCATGGGTGAATATTTCATGGACCAAGGCAAGCACGCGTTAATCATTTATGATGATTTGTCCAAACATGCTGTAGCTTACCGCGAAATTTCTCTGCTTCTGCGAAGACCACCAGGTCGTGAAGCATATCCTGGCGATGTGTTTTATCTTCACTCCAGACTCCTGGAACGAGCTGCAAAATTAAGTGATGCAAATGGGGGCGGATCTCTGACAGCACTCCCAATCATTGAAACTCAAGCAGGCGACGTTTCCGCATATATTCCTACTAATGTTATTTCGATTACTGACGGACAAATCTATCTCGAAACTGACTTGTTCTACCAAGGGATAAGACCAGCAGTCAACGTCGGGTTGTCTGTTTCCCGTGTCGGATCATCCGCTCAAACCAAAGCCATAAAGAAAGTTGCTGGAAAATTGCGTTTGGACCTGGCTCAATTTCGAGCACTCGCCGCATTTGCGCAATTCGCTTCTGATTTGGATCCACAAACGAAAGCTCGGATTGATCGAGGAATGCGACTTACAGAAATTTTGAAGCAGAAACAGTACGAACCAATGTCCATGGAACATCAAGCCATTATTCTTTATGCAGCAATCAATGGATTTTTGGATGACGTGGAAGTTGAGAAAGTAAAAGATTGGGAAAATAAATTCCACAAATTTTTGGACATTCAGAAAAAAGATGTTGTGAAAGCTTTGGCTGATAAAAAAGAGATAACTGAGGATATTGAAGTTAAATTAAAGCAATCAATTGAAGATTTTAAGAAATCATATGGGAATTAATCTACGAAATACGAAATTGCGAAACTACCTGCCCGACATGCCGTCATGGCAGGCGGGCGAACTGTTCGTAATTCGATTGTTCGTACTTTCGTAGACACTACATGCCAAACTCTACCAAAGAAATTCGACGAAGAATCCGATCCATCAAAAATATCGGTCAGATCACAAAAGCGATGGAATTGGTTTCTGCTGCCAAAATGAGAAAAGCTCAAGCTTCAGCTCTGGCCTCCAGGCCATATGCGACTCTCTCTTCGGAGTTGTTGAGCAATCTTATAGCTAGAACAAATGGTTACGACCATTTCGAACAAAGTGACCTGCCCGCCATGCCGGCGTGGCAGGCGGGGAAATCGCTCTTAGGAGGGATCTCTCCCGTTGGTCGAGATGGAAAACCTTCCAGAGTTCTCATTATTTTAGTTTCTTCGGATCGAGGTTTGGCTGGGGCATTCAATAGCAATGTGGTGAATAAAGCCTTAGGCATTGTGAAAGATGAAGGCGCGAAAGAAGTAGATTTTGTCACTATCGGGAAAAAGGGCAGCGATGCCTTACTTCGAATGAAATATACTCTCGTGGCGACTTTTCCTGCCAAGGATAAAAATGTTTCCTTGCTCGATGCTGAACCGATAGCAGTGATGTCGATGGATGATTTTTTGGCTGGGAAATATGAAAAAGTATTCGTCGTATATACTGACTTTGTTTCAACACTTGTTCAGAAGCCAAGCATGCTTCAGCTGTTGCCATTCGTCAAGGAACACGTAACACGTAACAATGAACAGAAGACTGAATTTTTGTTTGAACCAGATCCAAAGGAAATTTTAGATGTTTTGATCAATCGTGCAGTGAAGTTTGCAGTATATCAGGCATTAGTAGAAGCAGCAGCTTCGGAACACTCAGCTCGAATGGTGGCCATGCGCAATGCCAACGATGCGGCAGGAGACTTACTCGACGAATTATCATTAAGTTATAATCAAGCTAGGCAAGCGGGTATTACCCGAGAGCTCTCTGAGATTTCAGCAGCGAAACTAGCCATGGAGGGTTAGAATTGTATTAATCAATTTGTCCCTCTCCCTTGACGGGAGAGGGTGCCCGTAACTAAGCATAACGAAGGCGGGCGGGTGAGGGTGAATCATTGGTTCCCCCTCATCTGTCCGACAATCCTAAAGCTTAAGAGCGGATATCTTCTCCCGCAAGGGGAGAAGAATAATTAGAAAGGATCAAATGAATAAGGGAAAAATTACACAAATTATAGGGGCTGTGGTCGATGTGCATTTTGAAAAACAATTGCCGGCTATTCGCAATGCTTTGAAAGTTCAACGAGACGGAAAAGAACTTGTTTTGGAAGTGGCGCAGCATATCGGCGACAATCAAGTTCGGACTATCGCCATGGGTGCGACAGAAGGGTTACAGCGCAATATCGAAGCGACTGATACTGGGGCTCCGATTGCTGTCACAGTTGGAAAAGAAACACTGGGCCGTATGTTTAATGCTTTAGGCGAGCCGATTGATGGTAAAGCCAAAGCCAGTGGTAAAAAAACTTACCCAATTCACAGACCAGCTCCGGCTTTTGCGAAACAAAGCAGCAAAGTAGAACTTCTGGAAACGGGAATTAAAGTTATCGACTTAATCGCTCCAATCGTCAAAGGTGGAAAAGTAGGACTGTTTGGTGGGGCTGGAGTCGGTAAAACCGTTATTATTACAGAACTGATTAATAACATCGCCAAACAACACGGTGGCGTTTCCGTATTCGCTGGTGTAGGTGAACGTTCTCGTGAAGGCAATGATTTGTATCGAGAAATGGAAGAATCCAAAGTTTTGGATAAAACATCTCTAGTTTTCGGACAAATGAATGAACCACCAGGAATTCGTGCTCGCGTCGGATTGACTGGGCTTACATTAGCTGAATATTTCCGTGATGAAGAAAATCAAGACGTGCTGCTTTTCATCGATAACATTTTCCGATTTACTCAAGCAGGATCCGAAGTTTCGACTCTACTCGGGCGTATTCCGTCTGCGGTAGGATATCAACCGACGCTCGCTACAGATATGGGTGCTTTGCAAGAAAGAATCACTTCGACCACTGAAGGATCTATTACCTCTATCCAAGCAGTCTATGTTCCAGCTGATGACTTAACAGATCCAGCACCAGCTACGACTTTCGGACATTTGGATTCTACAGTCACTCTTTCTCGCTCATTGTCAGAATTAGGAATTTATCCAGCAGTCGATCCGCTGGATTCTACTTCCACAGTGCTTGATCCAAACATAGTCGGGCAAGAACACTATGACACTGCTCGAGGAGTACAGAGAGTACTACAGAAATACAAAGATCTTCAGGATATTATTGCCATCTTGGGTATCGAAGAATTATCTCCAGAAGATAGGCAGACTGTCACTCGTGCACGCAAAATTCAGCAATTTTTGTCCCAACCCTTCCACGTCGCAGAACAATTTACAGGACGACCTGGTAAGTATGTTCCACTCAAAGACACTATCCGAAGTTTCAAAGAAATTTTGGACGGTCAGCATGATGAAAAAGACGAAGGTGCCTTTTATATGAAAGGTTCAATCGATGAAGTTTAAGATCGTTACTCCAGAACGAATAATGGTAGAAACTGAGGCGGATTCTTTGACATTGCCTACTACTATGGGCGAGATCACAGTATTGCCACACCATATCCCTCTAGTAGCAAGTTTGGTGGCTGGTGAGATTAGTTACAAACACGGCGGCAAAAGCGATTTCTTTGCTGTATCAGGAGGCATTATCGAAGTCAAGAAAAATAATGAAGTAGTAGTTCTAGCCGACACTGCAGAGTTTGGTCATGAGATCGATGTGGAGCGGGCCGAAGCTGCCAAAGAAGCTGCTCGAAAACTTATGACAGAAGGCGCTCGAGACCAGAAAACTTATGCAGGAGCAGCGGCCGTTTTCCAAAAGCATTTAACTCGTTTGAAAGTTGCACATAAACATCGATCACATAAAGGAACCAAAATCAATGGCTAAGGCTCAAGTTTTCGTCCAAACTTGCGATGACTTTCGAATTCAGAAGCCCCTCCAGAACTATTTTGAAAATAGTTTGAATCTTTATGCTGTGGATCTAAAAACTGATCTAGGTGGTGTCAAAGAAATTTTCGAAGGTACCCCGAAACGCGACTGGATTTTTGAAAATATCCAAGCATCGATCGATAAACATGGGATCGAGAAAGTAATTTTGATCAACCATACTGACTGTGAAGCTTATGAGAAATTTCAAACTCCTGAAGAAGAAATTCATACTCATGAAATTCAACTCCGGCATGCAGTGTCAGATGTCCACGCAAAGTTTCCGAGCCTCCAAGTGGAAGCGTACTTAATCGTTTTAGCACATTTAGATGAACCAACTACCATTCACAAAGTTATATAAACAGGGCTTAAAAGTCGCCAAACTGCTAACTGAATCCAGTCATCTGGCTTTTTTTGTTGGTGGGGTGGTGAGAGACATGCTTTTGAAACGCGAGAGTAATAATATAGATATCGCCACAGATGCTACTCCTGATCAGATAGAAAAGATTTTGAAAAAAGCCAGGCTACCAGTAGTTCCTATAGGGAAAAAGTATGGGACTATTTTAACTACGATTGATTCAATGCCTGTAGAAATTACCACTTTTCGATCAGAGAGTCGGTATTCGGATAATCGTCATCCAGACCAAGTCCAGTTTATCCAAGATTATTTGGCTGATGCGAAACGCCGGGATTTTACGATCAATGCGCTTTACTATGATCCGATTTTAAAGAAACAATTTGACCCTACAGATGGGATTAAAGATTTAAGATTAAGATTGATAAGATTCGTTGGAGATCCTAAGAAACGGATAGATGAAGATGCTTTGCGTATGTTAAGAGCTGTTCGATTGGCTATTCAGCTAGGTTTTAAGCTAGAAAAAAACGCGTTCGCAGCAATTAAAACCAGAGCCAAGTATATTCAAGATATTTCTGGGGAACGAATAAAAGCAGAACTAGATAAAATCTTGTTATCTCAAAATGCCGAAAAGGGAATTCGATTACTTGATGAAGTTGGATTGCTTAAATTTATTTTTCCTGAAGTTTCGAAGTTGAAAAACTTTTCACACAAATCTAAAAAATATCATCTGGAAGGTGATCAGTTCGACCATACAATATTGGCTGTGAAGGGCGTAGAACAAGATGATTTGGATTTGAAATATGCCGCGCTTTTTCATGATATCGGTAAACCAGCAGTGGCAAAGCGAATGTTTAAAAACGGCGAATGGGTGATTAGGACCTTTGGTCACGAATTTGAATCAGCTAAGCTTTTTAAAGGCATTGCCAAAAGGTTGCGGTTTTCTAGGTTAAGTGCCCAGAAAATTGAATGGACAATAGAAAATCACAGACTAGAGAGTCCCTTTTCAAAAGATATGTCAGAGAGAAAGAAAATTATTTTAGCTTTCCATCCGGACTTTTCGTTTTTGATAGAGCTGTGGAAAGTTGATAGTCTGGCGAATTATAAACGACTTGAAAATGGAAAAGTGGGCCCTGATTATCCAGTTGGCTGGAAGAAAGGCAAGAATTATTTAAAGTTAATCGAGCAAAAGAAAAATTTACTGGCAAAACTTGCTGATGGAAATTTAATCATGAAATATAGCAAACTCAAACCAGGACCACAGCTAGGACGTAAAATCGAAGATATAAAAGTGCAGATAGTCCTAGTCAAAATAAAGAACGAAAATGAACTAAAAAGATACCTCAGTACTTGATTTTTTTCGGATATTAATATATAATTAGCAATGCTTACAGGATTTCGATTTTCGAGGTGACATAGGAAATCCGGACCTGTTTTTTATTCGTTAAATCTGTAAGCGAGCATTGTTGAAAATTTAACTCGCGCAGGACGACGGTCCGAGCGCGTAGGTCGAAAATTCACCAGAATTTTACGACCGGTAAATTTTCATACAATGCGAGCGGTATCGTCGCGGGGTAGAGAAATGGCATCTCGCAAGGCTCATAACCTTGAGATTGGTGGTTCGAGTCCACCCCCCGCAACCAAGAAATAAGTACTAGGTTGTAAGTTTGGACTCGAAGGGTTGAAGCGAGACGAGGTCTCAACCGAAGTCGAGCGATCGACGAATGCGAGCAAGCGCAGCATTCGGCGCAACCCCGGACATGAGCGCATCAGCGCGAATCCGAGTCCACCCCCCGCAACCAAAAAAATATGCTTGTCGGCGTAGCTCAGCCGGTTAGAGCGTGGGACTCATAAGCCCAAGGTCGCTGGTTCGATTCCAGCCGCCGACACCAATAGGGGTCCGTGGTGTAGCTGGCCTAACACGTCTCCCTGTCACGGAGAAGACCGCCGGTTCGAATCCGGTCGGACCCGCCACAAAGAACATCTGCTGATCACAGGTGTTTTTTGTTTTGGCAAATAAAAAAAGCACCGAGTAGCCGAGTGGCTACTGCGGTGCGCACGCCTTCACGTCCTTGAGGCACTTGATGTACAGAGGTACATCGTCCTTGTTGGACGCAAGACTTGTTGTTCTCCTTGAGGTTGTAGAGTTACTCGACGCCGAGGTCGTGATCGTCGGTATAGCCGCCGACGGCGCGATCACCTGCGAAGGTTTGTCCGCGACCGTTTCGCCTGAGGCGATGGCGGGCGAGGACGCCTTCGGAAGCTTACGCTCGACACGTTGAGTAACTTGAGGGGTTGGCTTGGTAACCGTCGGCGGAGGCTTGGCAGGGCGAGGCAGGTTCACTGCCGTTTGCTTGACCAGCTCCTTTGGCGGTTCCGGTCGTACGACTGGTGGAGGCGGGGCGGCCTCGATGACCAGTTTGATAGACGGGGAAGAGGGCTTCTCGACTGTGGATGAGACAGGTTCACTGCGCATCACGATCGTGGTCGGACCTCTTTTGTCCAGCTCCTCTTTAAGACGCTGCTCGAGCCGAGCGTCGAACTGCGCCTGCAGTCGTGCGACTAAGCCGTCGATCTTTTCAGGATCGATGGATTGTTGGATCACGACATGTGTCGGCGTCGAGGGCGCCGGCGGCGTCACAGTTGTTTCTGCCACATTCGGGCGGGGTATCTGTGTCGGCGCCGCTGACGTCGAGGTTCGACCTGCGGATCTCTCTTTAACTATCGGCGCGGTGGCTTTCGACACCTTCACCGTTGCAGGTTTGGCCCAGGATCGCCAGACGAATGTGCTTGTGCCAAGGAGTGTTAGAACGGCAACCGTTACGACACTGTATTTTCTGTACGAACGTCGTTTTTTTTTCGGTTTGCCGCCCAACCCAGCATTGGCCATAGCCCGAGCCCTTTCCACCGAACCCTCCACGTACTTGTTTCGATTTTGCTTTGGGGAGGATCTCTCCTCAGCGAAAGCGGCAAGCGCGGGCGGAGCGTTCAGCTTTCCAACGTCAATGATCCGTTGGTCCCCGCCGCCATCACCATCGACGGGGCCGACATTGGCGGGCTGGTCATAGGCGATGGAAGCTGCGGCGGCTCGGAGGGCGTCGAGTTCGGGGATGTTGTCGACGGTACCGAATCCACTCCAGTCTTCGTCGTTTTCGCTGTTGAGGTCATCGGTCGCCACGGTTCTTCCTCCTGAAATTGACTACGGCTCAACAGGTCCAGATCGAATTCATCGATCCAGTCCGGGTGTTCGAGCAGGAACTTCGTCCCCTTGATTACCGAGTACTGAGGGTCGGGAACGCTCCAGATCGAGAGGTTGAGAGCACGGCGGATCAGCTCATCGATCAGGTCTACCTGCGAGCCTCCACCTCCCAGAAGCCCGTCATTGGTCTGGATGTCACTGATGATCTGGGGCTCTCCGAATTCGTGAAGCGAGAGCGTGATTGCCCCGATGATCAGCTGGTAGTAGTCGGCGTTGAGGCAATCGAACAGCTCCTCAGAGTCGATGTCGACCTTCGCCGGCATTCCTGTCTCGGCATGCTTTCCTTCGACTTCACCTCTCTTCTTCGGATGGCCTTTGTGACCTGGACGAATGGCTGTCGCGAGCTCGATCTTGATCTTCTCAGCGTCGAGCAGACCGATGAGAATATTCTTCTTGGTAAAGAAGTACTTCACAATGATCTTGTTCGCGAGGTCACCGCCGAGCGGGAAGCTGCGGTGGAATATGACGTGCCCGTTGCAAATGATCGCAACGTTCATCGTACCGCCCCCGATGTCCACAAACAGCCTGGCCTTGCCGTCCATCAGATCGATCCCGGCGCCCAGCAAAGCGACACCAGCCTGTGTAACAGTCACGACGCGGTATTTCGGGACGCCGTAGCTGTTGATCTCGCTATATTCGGCGTTCAGATCGTACTCGCCGCTGGAGAAATCCAGGTTCGAGAAGGCGGTTTCCTGTCCAGGGGGCATGAAGCGCGACTGAATAGCCCGACGCATGATCTGGGCATGCACCCGTTCAGTGTTACCCGAAACCGGGAGGATCACGAGCTTCGGCTTGTTCAGTTTCGGCGGTCCCTTTTTCCAGTCATGGTCGGTCAGGAGCTGAGGCAACACGGCGTCGAACAAGGAGATCATGATGTCAGTGTCCATCATGCGGCCAGAATCGACGCATCGAACCACTTTCAGGTGCTTCGGCGTGCGGCCGATCCTGTTGTATGCCGCGTCCCCGAGCGCGATGATCTCGTTGTTTTCTTTTCGGACGAGGGCATACGAGCGGAGCGGAGGGCACAAGTCGAGCAGGTTCGGAGTGTCGTTTTGATTGCGCGACGAGGCAGTCTTCATCTGCTTGAATTCCGGCGCCCGATTCAGCGCCGCTTCACAGGCAGCCATGTCGACGCCGTCCTTCCGAGGATAGAGCCCTTTCTTGTCGAAGCAGAACAGTGTTTTCGCGGTTCCATAATCCGCACCGAACGACGGGATGCTTACATTGCTGCTCATGATTTCTCGTCCTCCACCAGTGGCTTTGTGTCAGGTTGTTAAACTGTCGATATTCGTCAATTTTTGCAGCTGGGAAGTTGCAACGAACTAACGAAATTCGACACCCCACTATACCAGATTGCTAGTGATAAATCAAGCGAAACAAAGGCCCAAAAATGACCATATTTGTGCTATAATCCCTGCATGGATCAACAGAATATAATCATAATTTTGATGGTTGCGGGGTTTGCAGTCCTGCTGTTTTTGCAATTGCGCAAAAAAGAAGAAGTAAAAAAGGACGATGAAGCTTTGAAAATCATGATGGAATGGATGAAAGAAATAAAGCAGGGAACAGAAAGCAGTAAACATACCACAGAGCAAAATATTAAAGATTTAAACAAAGCGATCAATGAAAGATTGGATAACGCTGGGAAGGTTATTTCTGCTTTAACGCGTGAACTAGGAGGAGTATCTCAAATAGGACCGGATATTCGAAGACTGACAGAAACCCTGACTTCACCGAAACTTCGAGGAAATTTTGGAGAAGAAATTTTAGAAAACTTACTGACCGATGTATTCCCGAAAGAGCTATGTAAATTTCAATACAGATTTAAAAACGGTGAAGTGGTCGACGCCGCGCTAATGATCGGAGATATTTTAATTCCGATTGATAGTAAATTTAGTATGGAAAATTATCGGTTATATAAAGAGGCAAAGACAGATGAATCATCAGACAGTCTCAAGAAAGCATTTTTGAAGGACGTAAAAAAGCGTATAGAGGAAATTCATAGAAAATATATTTTACCGCAAGAAGGAACGTTAGACTATGCTTTTATGTTTATCCCTTCTGAAGGCGTGTATATGGAAGTAGCGGAAGATATGGATGCACAAGCTTTTGCTAGATCGAAAAAAGTAGTGGTTGTAGGACCGAATACTTTAAATATCAATTTAAGAGCAATTTTAGTTTCACTTCGTGGTCAACAGATCGGTAAAGCCGCGCAGCAAGTTTTGGCCGCGATAAATGGGATCCGACAGGAATCAGATAAATTTGGTCGGACACTCGACACCATGGCAAACCATGTAAAAAATACAAATAATTCCATGGCAACTATAGTGGAAAGTTATTCTAAATTAAGAAATCAAATTATTAATGCTTCAAATCTTCAGTTAGATGAAGAAAAACAGCAAGAAATTTCCGCCGTCGCAGATGCTATGGCGGACAAGCCGGAGAAATTACTATGAGGGCAGAGCAAAGAGTGGGTTTGTTTGTAGATATTCAAAATTTATACTATACAGCGCGAAATGTTTATAATGCTCGTGTGAATTTTAATGCAGTTTTAAAAGAATCAGTGGGTGAAAGAGCTTTAGTCCGGGCTATTGCTTATGGAATCAAAGCAGATATGCCAGAAGAAGGAACGTTTTTTGATGCCTTAAAAAAGGCTGGGTTTGAAGTCAAACTCAAAGAATTGCAAAGTTTTTATGGTGGAGCGAAAAAAGGGGATTGGGACGTAGGAATTGTTATGGATATTATTAAGCTGATTCCGAAACTTGATGTCGTGGTGCTGGCCTCTGGCGATGGCGACTATATCCCGCTTTTAGAATACCTTCAAGTTTTAGGCGTGAGAGTAGAATTGGTTAGTTTCGGCAAATCAACGTCTTCAAAAATGCGAGAACTCGTCGATAGCTATCTAGATCTGGACACCGATACTCGAAAATTTTTGATGCCAATTCGGAACGCTAGAAGAAAGTAATTAGTAATAAGCCTGCCTGCCGGCAGGCAGGTAAAAAGTAATTAGGATTCAGTTCCCGTAGCTTAACGGATAAAGCGTGCCCCTCCCATCGGGCCATACGGCCCAAACATATGTTCTATGTTTATTTACTACAAAGTGAAAAGGATTCGTCGTATTATATTGGTCAAACAGCAAATGTATTTGATCGACTAATTAGGCATAATAGTAGACGAGTGAGTTCGACACGAGCAAGAGCTCCTTGGAAGCTGTTAGGTTTTGAAGAGTACTTAACAAGAAACGAAGCGCGATGGAGAGAACATCAAATCAAAAATAGTTATACGAAGAAAAAAAGTTTTATAATGCAATTTAGCCCTCATAGCTCAGTGGATAGAGCACGAGCCTCCGGAGCTCGGGACCGAGGTTCAACTCCTCGTGAGGGCACCAAGACACAACTCAATTCAGTTTCAGAGATTTTTTGATGGGCTTCCGCAACGGAAGCCCATTGAATTTCCGCAACGGCGCGCGCTTCGCGCGCTTGTAGTGTCAGGTTCAACCCGAAGATTTTTTTGGCGAAAGATT
>MFEQ01000005.1 GCA_001777665.1 Candidatus Doudnabacteria bacterium RIFCSPHIGHO2_02_FULL_42_25 | reverse complement strand
CCCTTGTATATTTAGGTGTTCTCATAAATGTTTAGTTAACAGGTGTCACCGTTAGACTACCAGAATGTAACCGTATGGTGTTAACTGTACAAGCCATTGACAAAATGGCTGTTTTCGTGTACACTGTGTTGTTCGTAATCCCTGCATGCGCAGGTCCAATTCCCGAAAGGGGGTTGAAGGCTGTATTGGTCCTGCAGCGTCCTAGGACCTTAGACGGAGGAAGTCGTGGCGAACTTTAAGCCAGGTGTCATCGCGCATCGCCTTGTACTGAGAGACGGGTTTGCAGCATTCCATGACTCGCATGAACAAGGTGATAGACATAATCGGCAACAGGTCCGTGCAGTAATTATTCACGGATCACGCAGCCAACCGATTAGGCTTCTCATCGAGAACTCGGCTCGGAAAGACCCCGACGGTGAACGATGGCATTTCAAGGGGTTTATGATCCCGGCAGGTGGTACGTGGATACACGTGCAGGGGTGGTTGCGCAAGGCAACTGGTGAAGGCCAGATTAGCGCGCAACGCCAAGTCCGCTGCCCGAAATGCGAAGGGCCAGCTGAGGCGCGTTGGGTAAGTCAGACCGAGACATTCTGCAAACTGTGTGGAACGGAGCTCTGGGTCGGACGAATCCCGACGATCGTGTAAGTTCGTGAAAGGCCAACTGCGCAAGCGGTTGGCCTTTCTTCATTTTTAATTGCTATAATTTAGACACACGTTACCCAAGGGGGATGGCCATGAATGAATTCGTCGATAGATTTGCAAAGGAGCTTGCGGAAGCTATTTCTGCAGCGGTCGCGGAAAGTCCGCAAGTGGAAGCATGTCGTGCGAACGCGCGCGAGGCTGGATACGACATGCGTCACGCTCGAAGCCGTTGTGGGTTTCGTCAACACGAATACTCAAGCTGCTGTGACGAAAATTACCACGCCCGCACGACTTCTCCCGGCGCGGAAGACGTTCGAGCTCACGACCAATGACAGGACTTTTCTCCGCTCGCTCCGAATCGGAGCAAATGAAGCCAAGGCGGGCGAAGCCAACTCCTAGTCGTTTGGCGTTCGACGACCTCGGAAACGAGACCACCACTTAGTCTCGTTTCCGGTTTTTTTTGAATATAAAAAAAGAGGTTCACCTTGTGAGGGGTGAACCAAAGTCATCGATGATTATGCCGTAGCCAGGCGGGATGTTCTCCGCCAGATGACTTGGGGAATCGAGAAGATTCCGCACATCGCTAGACAGACTACTGCACCGAGCAGGAAGCTGAGTGAGTTGCGCATTGAGGTCCTCCGTGACTAGGAGAGTTTAGCAGTAAAATTGTCAAAGATCAACCCCAGCCAGTCACGGAAAGAGAGAAACTTGCAGCCTAATAAATAAAACTTGAGTATTAGTTATAGAAATGGATCCTGAATCAAGTTCAGGATGACGAAAGGGTCCGGGATGACGGAGGTTAACTGCGGGTTAGTTCTTTTGTTTCTGTAGCCAGGTGATTACCTCGACTAAAATTTCAGTAGATTGGTCGATGGCTTTGAGAGAGACGTGGTTGTCAGTGGCGTGATAATTGTCCCCAGAGATCGGGACTCCGAAATAGAAAGCTTTAAATCCATATTTTTTACCGTAGATGCAGGTCTCGTCTTCTGTAGGTTCGAACGGTTCATCAATAAAGTCAACTTTATGACCTAGACTTTTCTTGAGTTCAGATAAATCCAGATCATAGACATTGGCAACTGAGGCAGGAAAGCCTTTGGCATCTGAGAATTTAATGGTGTCTACAACCACGACTATAGTGTTTTTCGGGTCTAGTTTATTAGCTACTGCTTCTGCTCCATCGTATTCCAGTTCTTCGAAGTTCGTGAAGTAAACAGGCACACCAGTTTTCCTGGAGGCTTGGTATGCGACAAAAACACCAGCCAGGTTATCTACCAAACCTTCCAGCTTTTCACCATCCAAATTAATAGACATCACTGGTCTGGCGATGTCAAAATGAGCTGATATTATTACTTGCATATGAGAGCTAATTATAGCATAATATTGGCATATGATCCACAGTAAAAAACGGGTGTTAATTGTCGAAGACGATTTAGCTCTGACTGACGTTTTATCGAACAAACTTCAACTCAAAGGTTACGATGTTTCGACTGCGCCGGATGGCCAAGTTGCAGTCGACCTTCTGGAGCGAGAAATCTACGGCATAGTCTTGCTGGATTTAACCATGCCTTGGTTTGACGGCTTTCATGTTTTAGAAAGATTGAAAGGTAAAGAATTTACTACCCCAATTATAGTTATGTCGAATTTAGCCGGCACCGAAGACATTAGCCGTGCCAAATCTTTGGGCGCTGTGGATTATATCGTCAAAACATCGGTAACTCCTGAAATGATTGTGACCGAGATTGAAAAGTACTTGAAGTAGTTTTTTCGTGATATAATATAGACAAGCAAAAAAGGTCGATAAAAACTTTAAGAAACTAACAAAAATATGCATTTAAAGCACGATAACTACATGATGGTTACCACTGTCCTGTTTCTGGTAATCGGTGTAGCTCATTTGTACCGCGCTTTCAACAATATCCCTGTAACCTTTGGTGATACCAATATTTCAGTCGGCGTATCCTGGGTTGTGGGTGTACTAGCTCTGTATCTCGCTTATAGCGGTCATAAAACCAAACATTAAGCTTAGGCACCCATTCCATTTAGTGGTATAATTAGCGAATGGAAAATCATAAGCCAATAGTGGTAGTTGTGTCCGGAGGATTCGATCCGATCCATCCGGGTCATATTCGATTGTTCAAAGAAGCGAAAGCTTTGGGAGATAAGCTTGTCGTGATTTTGAACAACGACAACTGGCTCCGCAAAAAAAAGAAATTCAATTTCATGTCACAGAAAGATCGCAAAGAAGTAATCGACGCGATCAAGTATGTCGATGAGGTGGTAATTTCCAAGCACAAACATGATCCGGAAGATATGAGCGTCAGCGAAGAATTGAGGCGATTGAAACCGGATATTTTTGCGAATGGTGGAGACCGAACTGTAGCTGATGCTCGAAATAAAAATTCTTCGTTGAATCGAGATTTGTCTGTCTGCCGTCGCTATGGGATAAAAATGGTTTACAATGTCGGTCACGGCGGCAAGATTAGCTCCAGCTCGGATTTGGTGGACAGAGCAATCAAAACAGCCCCTCAAAAAGTCAACGTCAAAATTAAAAAACGATGAGCTGGAAATTATTTTCTGAAACCAAAGAGACCTGGGATAGTATGCTTGCCGATATTTCTCAAGCCTCTTCCACTATCGAGCTTGAGCAATATTCTTTCTGGGATGATCGGGTGGGTCATAAATTTTTAAAGCTGCTGGATAAGAAAAATCGCGAAGGCGTAAAAATTAGAGTTATTTGTGATGGATGGGGGAGTTATCCGTTGTTTCGGTCCGGATATGTGAAGGCGTTGATGAATCGTGGGATTCAATTTCAAGTTTTTAATCCGGTTAGTCCATTTAAACCCAGTAGCTGGTTTTTTCATTTACACAAAAAAACTTTGATCATTGATTCAAAAATTGCCTGGATCGGGGGACTGGGGATCAAAAAGAAATTCACTTTTTTTAAAGATACCATGATTCGGTACGAAGATGAACCAATTATTGAGGATATTCAAAGGAGTTTTGAAAGTTTGGAAGCCGATGTTCACCGCCGACAATATTTCAAATCACCAAAATTTGAAAAAAAATCACATGATCCGCAACTCCATATCGATTATTGTGGTTACGGCCGGAAAGAATTTTACGAAGAATTGCGCAAACATATAAAATCTGCCAACAAAAGTATTTATATGACGACTTCCTATTTTTTTCCAGATCGAAATTTTTTCCAGTTAATTCTAGATAAGGCCAGATCCGGAGTGGATGTTAAAATTATTGTGCGAGGCAAAGATGATGAGTATTTACCGGTTCGATTCTCGACCTCGTACTTCCACAAGGCTTTACGTGCAAATATCGGGATTTATCGCTACGAAGACGCGATTATTCATGCCAAAACTGCCATAATTGACGATAATTGGGCGGCTGTGGGCAGCAGCAATTTGGATAAATTTAGTTTTTATTACAACATGGAGGCAAATGCCACCTCCACTGATTCCCAGTTCGTCGATGCGGTTTCTGAATTTTTTCAGAGTAACCTTCGGCACTGTCGACAAATAGAGATAAATGATTGGCAGAGACGACCTTTTTTGGAAAGAGTTGTCGAAATAGTAACCTGGCCGATTCATAATTATCTATGAGGAAAAAGCAGATTCAAATTGGAATAACGGTTTTAATCCTGCTTGCCGGAGCTGTATATTATTGGCAGGGTTCTAAAAAATCAGCAAATGAATCAACACAAAGTAATTCGCCAAGTACCGAGAATCTTTCAGTCGAAGATTTGATTAAACAAAGCGCTGAAGAGATTATTAATCCTTCTGCTTCCCAGTTAAAGAGTAGTAAATCCACGATAACGTTGTCTGATGCTTGTATTCGCGAAGCATCCCAAACGTTTACCTGTTACGAAGATTATTACAAGGGTCTAGTCAAAGGGCAGGGTGTTACGGCAGCTTTTGATGATTTAAAAATTCGTTATGATCAAAGCGCGTATATCAAATCACAGTGTCATCCGATCACGCATACCATAGGAACGGCAGCGACTGAAATTTATCCCGGTGTTGGTACTGCATATTCGAAAGGCGATAGTTTTTGTTGGTCAGGCTACTACCACGGTGTCATGGAAGGCATTATCGGTCGGATTTCGCGCGAAGAATTGGCTAGCAAAATGGATGGGATATGTAATGCAATTCCTGGCAAAGCATCTTATAGCTTTGATTACTACAACTGTGTCCACGGACTCGGTCATGGTGTCATGGCGATTTCTCAAAACGAATTATTCGAATCACTGGAACTTTGTGATAATTTAGGTGGCAGTTGGGAGCAGTCTTCATGTCATGGCGGCGCATTTATGGAAAATGTGATTATCGATAACAAAAATCACTTTACGAAATATTTGAAACCTGAAGAACCGCTCTATCCTTGTACCGCAGTAAACGATAAATACAAAACCACCTGTTATTTGATGCAGACTTCGTACATGCTCAAAGTCACGAACGGTGACTTTGCGAAAGTTTTTGAGCTTTGCAGTACTGTGGGAAATTATGCTGTTATATGTTACCAAAGTTTGGGACGGGATGCCTCTGGTCGCAGCATTAGCAATGTCGAAATAACCAAAGCGACCTGTGAGCTCGGTAAAGACGAAAACCAACGCCTGAATTGTATTATCGGGGCGGTGAAAGATTTTGTTTCGTATCATCACTCTGATGTCCAAGCCAAAGAGCTTTGCGCCTCGATTGAAGCCAATCTTCAGGAAACTTGTTATAGCACAGTGGCGAGTTACTATACAACTTTTCAATAATTTAGTATAATAATAAGCGAGGAATACCTCGTTTTTATTTGCCCAAATGAGAAAATCGAGATTATATTTTAAATTCTTATTGATTGTACTGGTAGCCGCTGGTGCGGTTTATTTGGTCATTCCCCAAGGCAGCAAAATCAATCTCAAGCCGATCAAAATCAACTACGAAAAGCCGTTTGATTTGAAGCTGGGATTGGATTTGCAAGGCGGCACACATTTGGTTTATGAAGGTGACCTGAAAGACATCCCTAGTGATGCCCAGTCTGATGCTATGGCTTCTGCTCGGGATGTTATTGAACGTCGAGTCAATGCTTTCGGGGTTTCCGAACCCTTGGTTCAAGTCTCAGGATCCAACAGAATTATAATCGAGCTCCCAGGAGTGAAGGACATCAATGAAGCAATTTCGTTGATAGGTCAAACTCCGTTTTTGGAATTTCGTGAAGAAAACCCTAACCCAACCCTAACTCCAGACGCTGAAGGGAAAGTTTCTGTGAATCCAACTGATCTATACATGGCCACAGGGCTTACTGGTAAACAGTTCAAAAGAGCGGTACTAACTTTCAACCCACAAACTGGTGTCCCCCAAATTTCCTTGCAGTTTGACGCCGAAGGAACAAAGTTATTTTCTGAAATCACTTCGAGAAATGTCGGGAAACGAGTAGCAATTTTCTTGGATGGTGAAATTCTTTCAGCACCTACGGTTAACCAAGCCATCACTAATGGTGAAGCCGTAATCACGGGTGGGTTTACAGTTCCAGAAGCAAAGGAATTGGTAACTAGATTTAATTCCGGTGCTCTGCCTGTGCCCATCAAACTGATCTCGCAACAAAACGTTGGCGCGACACTGGGCGCGCAATCAGTGCAAAAAAGTGTGGCCGCAGGCTTGATCGGCTTTGCAATTGTGGCACTGTTCATGATTATTTACTACCGATTACCAGGACTACTCGCTGTCATTGCCTTGTCAATTTATACTTTTTTGGCTTTAGCGATTTTTAAAATATTTGGCATAACCTTAACGCTTGCTGGAATTGCAGGATTTATCCTCTCGATCGGAATGGCAGTCGATGCCAATATTTTGATTTTTGAACGTATGAAAGAAGAATTGCGAAAAGGTAAAACCCTGCAGCAAGCCGTGGAAGACGGATTTACCAGAGCGTGGCTATCAGTTCGGGATTCGAACTTTTCCAGTTTGATCACAACTTTTATCCTCGCATATTTCGGCACCAGTATTATTCGTGGATTTGCTATTACACTGGCATTAGGCATTCTGATTTCAATGTTTACGGCTATCACTGTTACCCGAACTTTTTTGAGACTGCTGGTTGGTCATAACTTCTTGGTCCATCACTGGCTATATGGAATAAAAAGCATGTCAGAGGAGAAGAAGTAAAATGCCCAGTAATACAACTTCAATGCTTTTGCTGTTAATGGTTTTTGATAAAATTAATCTTAAATCGATGATTTTAGAAAATAATAAATTTAAACATGGTTTTTATTCGCAAAAGCGAACTCAAAAACCATTATCGAAGTTGATATACTGGGATGTTTAATATTATCAAATACTACAAATTTTGGATGGGGATATCGCTGGTTTTATTTTTGGCAGGGGTTGTCGCACTGTCAGCTTTTGGATTAAACCTCGGCATAGATTTTAAAGGCGGATCATTAACACAAGTTGGATTTGCCGAGCGCCCACTAATCAACGAGATCCGGACAGAGTTGCACCTACAAAATTTTAGCGATGCCACGGTTCAGCCAGCAGGGGATAAATCTGTAATCATCCGAACCGGTCCACAAGAAAAAGAAGAGCACGACCGGTTGCTGAAGGTTATAAATGATAAATTCGGCACTGTGACCGAGGAACAATACACCTCGATTGGGCCGGTTATTGGGAAAGAATTGCGTTCTGGCGCATTTATCCAGCTAGGTTTGGTTTCATTGGGGATTATTCTATATATCGCCTACGCATTCCGTAAAGTCACCAGGCCAGTTTCTTCCTGGCGATTTGGATTTGCCGCGATTGTAGCGCTGCTCCACGATTTGGTCATTGTCCTAGGCGTGTTTGCAATATTAGGTAAATTTGCTGGAGTTGAAATTGATGGATTATTCGTCACAGCTATGCTTACGGTCTTAGGATTTTCAGTCCACGACACCATCGTCGTCTTTGACCGAATCCGAGAAAATCTCCGCACCCGTGCAGGACAACCACTCGCTGAAATCATAGAAAACAGTATCAATCAAACTATCGTTCGATCAATTAACACATCTGCCACTGTTGTGTTCGTTCTCTTAGCACTTTTATTATTCGGTGGAGAAACGATTCGATATTTTGTGCTGGCATTACTGATCGGAATCGTGGCCGGAACTTACTCTTCGATTTTTATCGCCAGTCCCATTCTTTTGATCTGGCATAAATGGGATTTGAAACGCAGAGCATAATAAAAAAAGACCGCTCGGGAAACCGGGCGGTTTTAGGTTCCGATTCCAAGCCTTCGCTTGGTTTCGTCCAGTCGTTGTTGCCCCCAACCTTTGATTGGAGGTGTAGTCGAGTCCTCGGGTGAGGACGTGGGTTCGTCAGAGAGCTCTCGGTTACGGCTTGTGTGGGTTTTGGCGTCGAGTCGCATCATTTCGCTGCGACAGACCTGACAGCTGCGCAAGCTTTTAGCGTTGCCGCAACGCGAGCACTCCTCCTCACCAACACGTTCCCGCTCGTCTTTCGGACGAAAATGTTGTCCTGCCTCGGGGTTTTTGTTCATGGATAAAGTATGCTACAAACCACTTGAATTTGCAACTCTTGACAGAATCCGGAATTTGTGCTATACTTTAGGCATAAATTTTGAAGTATCCGCATGATGGAAACAAATTCGAATATTTTGGATAAAATCATGGGGTCACAGACTCAAAATAGTCTGAATGAATTCCAACCAACCACGTTGGTAAATAATCTCCTGGCTTTACTCAAAGAACGGGATCGGGAGATAGTTGCCAAAAGATTTGGTTTGGCCGGATCAGAAATGGAAACTTTGGAAGGAATCGGGAAAAAACACAGCTTGACCAGAGAAAGAGTCAGGCAGATCGAAAAAGATTCGCTCAATTTTCTAAAGAAACAAAATATTCCAGAATTAGACACAGCGGTCCAACTGATTTTTGATACTGTAAAGGAGCATGGGAATATCGTCAGCGAAGAATATTTGATGCAGATATTACAGGTCGGGAAGACGGATTTTAAAGAACGTCAATCGATCAAGTTTCTGTTGAGTTTGAGTTCTCAATTCAAAAATTTGGGCGACAGTTCCGAATATTTGGAAGCTTGGCACATTGCTGGATTTGATTTATCAAAACTGGAACAGGTATTGGCCGAGTTTGAAAAGATTTTAACGACAACAGGTCATGTCATCAGCCAGGATGAGCTGTATCAGCAATTCAAAGAAACAGATTTTTATAAACAACACCAAATGGAGCTAACTGACCGGGTGTTGAAGAGTTATTTAAGTGTCGCGAAGTCGATCCAGATCAATCCGTACAATGAAATCGGACTCAAAAATTGGAATGAAGTCAGGCCTCGTGATGTCGGTGATAAAGCTTATTTGGTTTTGAAACATCATGGCAAACCCGAACATTATTCGGAAATTACGAAACTCATTAATGATAATAAATTTGATAACCGAACCGCATACCAAGAAACTGTGCACAATGAGCTGATTAAAGATAGCCGGTTTGTTTTGATTGGTCGGGGGATTTACGCCCTGACTGAATGGGGGTACAAGCGGGGAGTAGTGGCGGATGTGATTAAGGAAATATTGATATCGTTCAATCGTCCGCTAACAAGGGATGAAATTATCAACGAAGTGATGAAAAGACGTCAAGTCAAAAGAAACACAATTTTAGTCGGACTAAGTAACCGTAAAAATTTCCAAAAAGTTGGAAAGGATAAATACGCTTTAGCAAACAATGTGGAGTGAAATCTTTGAACTAATAGAGTTAATCATGGTCCGCTGGTTTGGCTGGACCATTTATTTGGGTGCTTTGATTTGGATGTTTTGGTGGTTAAAACGGGATAACAATCGGACGGCATACATGGATTCTGTTAAACAGATTTTTTTAGAAGTTAAAGTGGATGAACTTAATGAAAAATCACCCCTTGCCATGGAACAAGTTTTTACTGCTCTTCATGCGATCCACCAGAATTTTACATGGGGAGAAGACTTAAATGGCAAAACAGTTTTGTATTTGTCATGCGAGATTGTGAGTTTGGGGGGGAAGGTCTCATACATTTTCAAACTTCCAGAACGATATCGAAATCTTTTTGAAAGCGCGGTGTTTGCTCAATACCCTAAAGCAGAAATTTTTGAAGTTGAAGATTATTTGAAGAACTTACCACACCACTATGATCCAGAAACTGCAGACTTTGAGTTTTGGGGAACACAGTGGAACAAGAAAAAAGAAAATGCATACCCAATCCGGACATACTATCAAGATACTTCTTTTGAGCATTCGGCTCAAGAAACATTTGTCGACCCTATTTCGAATTTAATTGAAGCCATGAGTAGTTTACAGCCTCATGAGTTGATGGTTTGGCAGATAGTCATAAAGCCAGTCAATGATGACTGGAAAGAACATGCGGCACATTTGGTTGATGAACTAAAAGGAGTTCCGGCTAAACATGATGAGTCACTGTGGATGACAATATTGATTGCCCCTTTGAAATTTCTAGGCGATGTTATGGATGCATTTTTAAATCCTCCTGACCCGAAGGCGAGAAAACAAGAACCTAAAAAAGAAGATCCGAGTTTAATGCTTCACCGCACTGATATTGAAAAGTCTATCATTACATCGATCCAACACGGTCTTTCAAAAGTAGGTTACAATGCAAAAGTGAGAGGGCTGTATCTGGCGCCAAAAGGTAAATTTAATAAAAGCTTGAGGGTCCCAGAATTTGTTGGCGCTGTTCGGAATTTTGATGATGTTAATTTGAACGGATTAAAGCCCGACATTGGGCATACTTGGACAGATAAGGCGTATAAAATTTCTGAACGCTTGGAAAGGCCTTATTTGGAATGGCATATATTAAAACGGAAACGGCATTTTCTTCACAACTTTATTCCTCGAAGTAATTGGCGGGGTAGTGGAGAAACAATCCTCAATTCTGAAGAATTGGCAACAATTTTTCATTTCCCACAAACACCCCATACCAGACTTTCACAATTAGAAAAAGTCCATACAGTGAAATCCGCACCTCCAATGGATTTACCAATAGGGAACCTATAAACGAATGCCAGACAATGACAACGATATAACACTGTTTGCCAAAACAAATTTCCGGAATAAGGAAGTTGCTTTTGGTATTCGTCAGGATGACCGCAGACGACACATGTACATCATCGGGAAAACAGGTATGGGCAAAACCACACTGATCGAAAACATGGTTATTCAAGATATTTTAGCTGGAAAAGGTGTTGCTTTTGTTGACCCTCACGGAGATTCCGTGGAAAAGGTTTTGGATTACATTCCATCCAATCGCGTCAACGATGTGGTCTATCTCAACCCTGCGGATAGCGATTTTCCCATTGCTTTCAATCCTTTGGAATCAGTAGATCCAAAATACAAGCACTTAGTCGCATCCGGACTTATGGGTGTATTTACGAAAATTTGGGCTGGAGTCTGGAGCGCTCGTATGGAATATATCCTCAACAATACCATTTTGGCTTTGCTGGATTCTCCGGGAAATACCTTGCTTGGTATTGCGCGGATGTTGGTCAATAAAAATTATCGGAAAAGGATAGTTGATAACATTAAAGATCCGGTGGTCAAATCATTCTGGGTTGATGAATTTGCCAACTACAATGACAAGTTTCGAAACGAAGCGATAGCTCCAATCCAGAACAAAGTTGGTCAATTTTTGTCGTCTGCTATTATCCGCAATATTGTCGGACAAACGAAAAGTTCCATCGATCTCCGAGATATTATGGATAACCAAAAAATCTTCCTTATCAACCTTTCCAAAGGAAGAATCGGTGAGGACAACTCAGCTCTTTTGGGTGCTATGATTATTACGAAATTGCAGTTAGCTGCCATGAGCCGCGTCGATATTCCCGAAGAGCAACGAAAAGATTTTTATCTTTATGTCGATGAGTTCCAGAATTTTGCCACTGAATCATTTGCGAATATTCTTTCCGAAGCTAGAAAGTATCGGCTGAATTTGATCGTCGCGCACCAATATATCGGCCAATTGGTCCAAGACCGAAACACTGTAGTTCGTGATGCGATTTTTGGTAACGTCGGAACCTTAATTTGTTTTCGAGTTGGTGCTGACGATGCAGAGTTTCTAGAAAAAGAATTTGACCCGACGTATTTGTTAAATGATTTGGTCAACCTAACTAAATTTCATATTTATCTGAAGCTGATGATCAACGGTGTATCATCCACTCCGTTTTCAGCCACGACCCTGGCTCCAATCTCTGAAGCAACCGAGAACAGGGATAAAGTAATAAAAGTTTCAAGGGAGCGATATGCAGTTGAACGATCAATAGTCGAAGAAAAGATTAATCGATGGATGGGTGCTGAATTTCATGCTGAAGCGGCGGCTGTGGAGAGCGGAGCTATGGAACAAGAAGATATGCAAGAAAATTTTCGATATCAAGAACGAAAGATAACTGGCACCCCACAGCAAATTCGTGAATCAGCTCCTGCCGCTCCTCGAACTGATCGAATTGCACCCCCTGTTGCAGAAAGACGACCGGAAGAACGAAGACGAAGACCTGAAACTAACTTTCAAAGACGTGCATCGGATAAACCAAAGAAAGAAAATCCTGTTTGGGAAACTGTGAATAAGCTAACAAAAGAAAAGTTGCAGGATCGTTTGGATGATCTGGGAAAATCTATAGAGCATTCAATCCAACCTGCAAAACCTCAAGAAGCTCCCCGAAAGCCGGTTGTAGTGGCACCATCTCCACCAAAGCAACCTGCACCTCCAGCACCAGCGCCGCAAACCCAACCAGAGCAACATGGGACGCTGAAACCAGGAGATAAAATTCAATTTTAACTGTTGATAACTAAGAAAGTGTAGAAAATAAGCCAACAAAAAGTTGGCTTATTTTAGCGCTTTGAAACGAATTGTCGTGAATGCTTTGACATTATTGACCCAATCTTTAAGATTATAACTATGGAATTAAAAGCTATATTAACTGAATTTGGACTTTCTGATAAAGAAAGCGCAGTATACTTGTCGCTTCTAGAATTGGGGCCTGCACCAGCTAGAGCTGTGGCTAGAAAAGCGAGTATCAATCGAGGTACTGCCTATGACCTTCTCAAAAACTTAGTCAATCTGGGTTTGGCTTCTTTTTACCGCAAAGGGAAACATCATTTCGCGGCTGAACCGCCGGAGCGATTAATAGAAGCTGTGGAAGACAAGCAGATGAAGCTGCAACGATTGAAGGTTGGGATTACACAAAAATTGCCTGAATTAAAGACAATGTTTGTTCAGCAAGGAGGGAAACCTTCAATTCGAGTCTATGAAGGCTCAAAAGGAGTGAAAAAAATTCTTGAAGACATTTTGAATACTATGAAGGAGCAAAAAATAAAAGAATACTATGTCTACTCATCTGCCACAGCCAAAGAACGTGAGGCGATCTACTCTGACTTTCCACTTTTTAACGACAAACGAAAAGAAAAGGATATTAAAGTCAAAACAATTTCCATGGGCCAAGGTGGCGAGACAGTGGGGTTGGATCAACGCAAATGGCTGACAAAAGACGAGAATTCATCATCCATCACCCACGAATTTATATATAAAGACAAAGTGGCACACGTCGGATTGGACCATACGGGCATTCCGTTTGGTGTCATTATCGAAAATCCCGACATCTATGTAACGCAAAGACAGATCTTCGAATCTCTATGGCGTAAGTTGTAGTGGATTCTGGAAGGAGGAGTCATGTTTGTCGAGACCGAGAATTTTCGCGCGATCGTGAGCTCTGTGGAAGCCTTTCGAGAAGCTCGCGGTCTAGTGTTCGGGAGCGGCTTCATGGTGATCGGCGGAGTACCAGGGTACGATTTCGTGGAAGACCAGACGGCGCTCTTCGTCTACGGCCAGCTTGTTCCCTACAGAACCTTCAACGACAAAGGGGAACTCTCTGCACCGTGGAAGCCTCTGGAAGACGAGCTCTATCAAGCAGTGGTTCTCCGCTGCATCCGCGAACGCAACTTGCTGTCCTAATTGGGAAAGACCTGCCTCTTTCCCTTTTCTTTTTGCATTCGCAGTTGTTCCTCCCCTAGATACCATCTCGAGCGATTAGCGACCTGCCCGCCATGCCGGCGTGGCAGGCGGGGAGATCGCTCTTCTGAGGACCAATTCTCGAAGGAGCGATTTCTCCTTTTGGTCGAAATGGTTAGGCGCTGGAGGATGACAAAGCTTCACGATTTTGCTATACTTTTAGCCATGAATCGCAAGAAAAAAACCGTAATTGTCGGGATGAGTGGGGGAGTAGACTCATCCGTCACTGCTGCTTTGCTGAAAAAGCAAGGCTTTGATGTGATTGGGGTTTTTATGAAAAACTGGAGTGAGGACTTCGGCCCGCCCGGCACGCCTTCGGCGAAGCCGTGGCGGACGGGCGATTATGGCTGTACTTGGGCGCAAGATTCTGAAGACGCTCGGAAAGTCGCCAATCTTCTCGACATCCCATTTTATGTTTGGGATTTCGAAAAAGAATACTACAGCAAAGTTGTCGAATACTTTTTGAAAGAATATGCCGCAGGCAGAACCCCAAATCCGGATGTGATGTGCAACACAGAAATTAAATTTAAAGTGTTCATGAATCGAGCCCTAAATTTAGGCGCCGATTTTGTAGCGACAGGGCATTATGCGCGGGTTCACGAAACACGTAACACGAAACACGTAACATACCGATTACTCAAAGGCGTTGATCCGTCGAAGGATCAAAGCTACTTTTTATATACATTGAAACAAGAACAATTGGCTAAAATTTTATTCCCTATCGGATATCTCAAGAAATCTGAAGTGCGAGAACTGGCCAAGAAATTTAAACTACCAAATGCTGCGAAAAAAGATTCGCAGGGCATTTGTTTTATCGGCAAAATTAATGTAACTGAATTTCTGAAAGCTCATATCAAAGCTCAAGTAGGTGAAATCGTCACAACGTCTGGGCAGGTTTTAGGAAGTCACGATGGGTTGCCATATTACACTATCGGTCAAAGAGAAGGAATGCGTTTAGGAGGTCAGGGACCCTACTACGTCGTCAATAAAGATTTAAAAGCCAACAAGCTAATCGTGACCAATAACAAGGAAGATCAAGAACTTTGGAAAAAAGAATTCACTATAACCGATGTGACTTGGGTAGGAGAAAAGCCTGTGCTACCACTCCGAACCGGAGTATCGATTCGATATCATCATCCAGACTACGAAGCACGTATCAAGGAACACGTAACAAAGAACATTCTAGAAATAACATTTGATGAACCGCAGAGGGCGATTACTGCTGGACAGGCAGCTGTTGTTTATAGTGGGGAGGAGTTGCTAGGCGGTGGAATTATTGATAGAATCGTTTGACAGGAGGAGTACATGCGGAACGGGTTGTTATCGGTGATCTTGCTATTCAGCGTCATCCCAGCGCACGTTCAAAGCGCAGAAAGATGGGTCGCAAGGCCCATTGATCCAGAGTCGCGTCAGGCGGGATGGCAAACTGAGTATCGGCTGCAATTACCCGATCGAGTCTACACCATCTCCATCGGAGAAGAAAGCGAGGAAAAGGAGAAGGTTGCGGTTAACGCAACTGACAAAGCCAAAAATCGTCGCCTTCATGTTTATTGGGTCAAAGGCATGAAGGAAGCACAATTCTCCGAGCCCTACTATGTAGCCGTAAAGTCGAATCCAAGGATGCGTCTTCGTTACCAACGTCGCGACCCAGCAGTCTACCTTTTCTATGATCTACGGGATAAGTACCTCGAGGGTCTTCCAAGTCAAGTCGCTGCACAGATACGTAAGTTGGTGGTTCATCGAGGAAGATATCTCTCATAGATCGACATTCCGCCGAGTTCACCTCCGACAGAATCCTCTTTTACCACTGTAAAGGGTTAGGAGGACACAAGCCGTGGTTACAAGAACTGCGGTTTTCTTTTTGGCAAAATTACGCTGGCGAAGAATTGCTAGGTGGTGGAATTATAGAAACTGTGAAATAAAAAAGAGGCATCGCTGAAGAGTCAGGCGGTACCTACGATGTTTTGACTAATCGATTCCAATCAGTCGACTCGACGGCGGCTTGGATCCTTTCGCCTTCGTATTTCATCTGAAATACCGCACCGTCCTTATGAGGTAGAAGCGTGATAGTGGGTCTACCAGATCTGGTCTCGAGTACGCGCGAGGTCCTGAAATCTGCCACCAACGTATCTTTGCCTCGTACCAAATGGAGACGAGCGCCGCCACTGGGGACAATTTCTAGAAACGCTTGCACCCCCGGTATTCGCACGAGATCGTGATCCTCAAGCATCATTAACAAGGCCTCGGTCATTTGCAACAACCCCCTTGGAATTCTTGGCATTAAGTATACCTAAAAAGAGACCCCGGATCAAGTCCGGGGTGGTCATTTTTTAGATTGTTTTTAATTTATTTCTAAACGATAAAGCTAATGATCAACAGTGCTACTATATTTATAATTTTAATCATCGGGTTGATGGCTGGTCCTGCGGTGTCTTTGTATGGGTCCCCGACAGTGTCTCCAGTAACTGCAGCTTGGTGAGCAAATGATTTTTTCCCACCGTAGTTGCCTTCTTCTATGAATTTTTTGGCATTATCCCAAGCAGCACCACCTGAGGTCATAGAGATCGCGACAAATAATCCTGTGATGATTGATCCAACCAAAACTCCGCCTAAAGCCTTAACTCCAAGGAATGGAGTGAATCCAACTATGATTGGGACAACGACAGGGAGTAGAGCTGGTACTACCATTTCCTTGATCGCGGCTTTGGTTACGATGTCTACAGCTTTGCCGTATTTAGGTTTGGCTGTGCCTTCCATGATTCCTGGAATTTCTCGGAATTGTCTACGGACTTCTTCGACTACAGCATGACCAGCTTTGCCCACAGCTTGCATAGCCATAGATGCAAACAAGTAAGGAAGTAGAGCTCCGATAACTAATCCTGCAAGAACAGTTACATCAGATAAATCGAATTTAACGTGTTGACCCAAAGCTTCTAACTCTTTAGTGTATGATGCAAACAACACTACAGCAGCAAGCCCGGCAGAAGCGATAGCGTAGCCCTTGGTGACGGCTTTGGTGGTATTTCCGACAGCGTCCAGAGCGTCAGTGGACTTACGAACATCTTCAGGAAGACCTGACATTTCGGCAATCCCTCCAGCGTTGTCTGTGATAGGACCGAATGCATCTATGGCCACTATAATTCCAGCCATAGACAACATAGAAACTACTGCAATAGCAGATCCATAGATCCCCCCAAATTCATAGGAAATTAAAATTCCTGCAAGAATTGAAAGCACAGGCAGGGCTGTTGATTGCATGGAGACCGCGAGCCCAGTAATAATGTTCGTTCCATGACCTGTGGTGGAAGCCTTTGCGATTGATTGAACCGGATTGAATTTTTTCGATGTGTAGTATTCAGTGATAAGAACAATCGCACCAGTTACGGCGAGTCCAACGAAAGCACAAATCAACATGTCAGAACTAGCCTCGCCTTTGAACGTGCGTCCTGTGGCCCACCAGAATCCCAAGAAAGCCAGTACACCAGAAGCAACCAGTCCTTTGTAAAGTGCGGCCATAATCCCTTCGCCCGAGAGTCGGACAAAGAACATACCGATAATAGATGCAAAAATAGAAATGGCTCCTAGAACCAATGGATAGAGTACATATGCTGAGTTGTCAGGGAATAAAATACTACCCAAAAGCATAGCGGCGATAGTAGTGACTGCGTAAGTTTCAAATAAATCTGCAGCCATACCTGCATCATCTCCGACGTTGTCACCGACATTGTCAGCTATAACTGCTGGGTTGCGTGGGTCATCTTCAGGAATACCAGCTTCGATTTTTCCGACTAAGTCTGCACCAACATCAGCACCTTTGGTAAAAATTCCACCACCGAGTCTGGCAAATACAGAGATTAAACTCCCACCAAATCCAAGCCCGATCAAAGCCTTGATGTCATGTGTGAATTGATAGAAAATTGTCACTGCAAGAAGGCCTAATCCAACAACAAACAGGCCTGTTACAGCTCCGCCTTTGAAAGCTAAATCAAATGCTGGCTTCAAACCAGACTTAGCAGCTTCAGCAGTGCGTACGTTGGCTCTGACAGCCACGTACATCCCGATGTAGCCAGCCGCAGCAGAAGCAATGGCCCCGACTAAAAATCCGACGGCTGTATTTATGCCCAAAAATTTCCAAATTATAATAACTAATATCACGGCTACGATCCCAACAGTTTTGTATTGGCGCGCTAAATAAGCCTGGGCACCTTGCTGAATAGCCGTGGCTATTTCTTGCATCTTGTGATTACCAGGAGATTTTCTTAGCACATAGTTTGTAAGAATCAGACCATAACCGATCGCAGCAATGCCTGCGATTATTGAGAGCGCTATAATATTCGATTCTTCGAGCATAATTGTTCAAAAATAATAATAAAATGGCTATTTAAGCCATTGTTATTATAGCTGATTTTACTTGAGTTTTCAACCCGTTGCAGTTGTTCCTCCCCTTAATATAAGGGGAGGTTAGGAGGGGTTATTTATAAGGTGTTAGGCTGCTGTTTAATCCTTGGGATCTAACTCCCCCTAACCCAGCCCCCGGCGGCTGATGAGGGAGGGAGCATCTCTTATTCTAAGAGGGGGAATTAAATCATTCCCTTAAATTTTTCAGCGAGAATGGATTTTAGTTGCGCTTCGGCTACGGCATAAGCCTCTTTTATTGCACGAGCCAGGGCTTCTTTTGAATCAGTATTGTGGATTTGAATGTCGAGCAATTCATGGTTACCATTTATAGTAATAGTCACAGAATTATCTGAGGAAGATACAGCAACCTTCTCGTTTTCAAGTTGTTTTTGTAATTCCTTCGCTTGTTTTTGTAAATTATATAAATCTTTTAGTTGTCCAAACATTTATTTGTCTCCTTCGTTTGAATAGGATATATTATAAATACGTTTTCGGAAAGGGAGGAAAGCCGATGTTTATGCGTCCGCTGTCGTTCCCATCTTCACCATCGAAGGGATTCATGGTGACGTTTGGGCCTCTGACGCTCGTGTTCACAGTGATGCTGCTCGCTGGTTGGCCAGAAGTGGAGTCAAGATCAGGAGTAGACTGGGAAGTAGCGGAGCAGGCGTTCAGGGTACATGTGAGATGTCCCACGGACGCGGAACTACTGGTCATTCGTGATCGTTGGGAATCGGAGACGTACAGATTCGTCGCATTCTGCTGGTATGGTGAAGGGGAGAACGAAACTTTCCAGGTAACTAGAGAGTTTAACGACGGCAATCTCCTCACGAAACGATACGTCCGAAAGGATACGTTATATAACCCAAAAGAAATGGACGAAATCGCTGAATGGGGTTCTCGGCTGAAAGAGCTTTACGAAGAAGACACTAAGAACGATTTCGAGACACCGCTTCACCCTGACGGCAGGAATTTGATTTAGCTGACCTTGAGCAAGTCGGCTTCTTTTTTTATCAGTATGTTAGAATATCCTCATGGAATATCGAAAAGTTAGTATAGTCATCCCAGTATACAATGAAGAAGTAACCCTTGAATCAGTTTTAGAACAGGTCAAGAAAGCAAATGTTTTAAATTTGGAAAGAGAAATAATTTTAGTGGATGATTTTTCGACTGATAGGAGCAGAGAAATTTTGAGAAAAATTCAGGAACCGAATATCAAAGTTATTTTTCAGTCAGAAAATAAAGGTAAGGGTGCGGCATTACATGCTGGATTTCTAGCAGCTACAGGTGATATCGCAGTGATTCAAGATGCAGACCTCGAGTACGATCCACACGAAATCGAAAAAGTATTGAGACCGTTTTTTGAAAATAGCGCCCAAGTGGTTTATGGATCTCGCTATCTTACTCCAACGTCTGGATTAAGTTTTCTTCACACTCAGTTTAATAAATTATTTACCGGCGTTGGGAATATTTTAATGTCGCAAAAAATTACCGATATTATGACTTGCTACAAAGCTTTCAATAGAGAAGTTATAGACCGGGTTTTTCCAACATTGGAATCGAAGCGATTTGGGTTCGAGCCAGAAGTCACTGCGAAAGTGTCTAAACTCGGTTATAAGATTTTTGAAGTTCCGATTTCATACAAACCCCGCACTCATCATCAAGGCAAGCACATGAACTTTAAAGGTCAGATAGATTCACTAATGGCCTTAATAAAGCATAGTCTATTCAAGTAACTTTATATAGAGACTTCAAGTAAGGTTGTTTCGTTATTTCTCACATTTGTTTGCATGTATGCAAACATGGAAACAAACAGAGGTAAAATTTCTAAAAGGTTGTCTAGCTCTGAACGGTTGAATAAAACTGGTAAAAACGTTAAAATCAAATAGCTTTGGGGAGTAGCCAAGCGGTAAGGCAATGGACTCTGAATCCATCACGCGAAGGTTCGAATCCTTCCTCCCCAGCCAGAAAAGAATTTTGTATAGAGCTAACCACAGCGAAGGATTCGGCGTCAAAGGTATCGAAATTAGAGTCCTCTTTGAGGGGTTGGTCGCTCGATACCTCAAGCTTTTAACGAGGGTTTTAATATTTGTAGAACTGGTCACGTTCAAGCAATTTTGTTATATAAGTAACCATGAGAACATTACTTTTAACCTCGGCTGGGATGAATGTTAAGGATCAAATTCTTAAAATTCTTCCCAAGCCAGCGAATCAAATTAAAATAGCTCATATTATTACTGCCGTAAATAAACAAAAAAAGAAGGATTATTATTACCGAGAAATAAAAGCTATGCAGGACGTCGACTTTGATGTTAAAGAGATTGATTTGGAAGGTAAAACAGAACAAGAACTAAAATCATTGCTGACTAAAAAGGATATAATCTATGTTCAAGGCGGAAATACTTTTTGGCTGCTTAAACATGTTAGGTCATCTGGTTTTGACAAAATAATCAAAGAATTGCTTGATCAGGGTGTAATTTATATTGGTGTCAGTGCCGGCAGTTATATTGCTTGTCCTACAATTGAAATGTCTCTTTGGAAAAAAGAACAGCCCGAAGTATTTGGGCTTACTGATTTTACTGGAATGACTCTAGTGCCGTTTCTGATGTCGGTGCATTATAAGCCAGAATATGCGGAAATATTAAAACCGCATATAATTAAATCTAAATATCCGGTGAAAGTTTTAACTGATCAACAAGCAATTCTTATTAAGGATAATAGCTATCAATTAGTTGGTATGGGTGAAGAAATTAAATTATAAATATGAAAATAATCATTTGTGGTTCCATAAGTGCAGCGGAAGAAATTTTATCAGCAAAGAAAAAACTTGAGGATATGAGATACGAAGTTGAAATTCCTGAAGGTGTGAAGAATTTAGAATTGAGAGGACGGACAGAAGTTAGTGTTGAGGAAAAAGCTGAAGATAAGATCAAGCATGATTTAATCCGAGGCTACTTTGAAAAGATGAAAAATTATGATGTGGTTCTGGTAGTAAATCCAGAGAAGCGAGGAGTACAAGGATATGTTGGCGGTAATACTTTGATAGAAATGGCATTTGGTCACGTTTTGGGTAAAAAACTATATGTCCTCAATCCATTGCCAGAGCTGTCTTATACTTCCGAAATTTTAGCAATGCAGCCAGTGGTTATAAATGGTAATCTATCCATGATCCATTAAATTATCCATGAAAAAAATCCCTAAAAAGTTATTGGATTCAAAATATCGTAAACTGATGTGGAGAAATGCTGAAAGAATTGTTAAGCAATTAAGTAAGCTAATACCAATCTTTGAAGCTTATGTGTTAGGCAGTTTTACGACTAAGAAATCCAGACCCGCTGATGTTGATTTTATTCTGTTCATGAAGACACCAGAGAAAAATAAGAAACTTAAATGGTCAGTAGACTTAACCCTTGTCCCAGATAATGATTATGGCAAATTTGTTTTAGAAGATGCAGATAAATGGGTTAAAGAGAAATATGGTTTGGATAAATCTGTGATGATCAAATTAAAGTAATGGATATACGAGGAGTTATTTGCTATAAAATTTTAATCGTAAAAAATGTGTAATTACATCCGAAGTACTAATTTAGACGGAACTAACTAAGATATATTAAGGAATTGCGGATTTTTTTAAAACAGCCCTAGTGCTGTTTTTTTTACTTTTCAAAAGTTCAAAATTCCGATAATATAATTAGACATTTCGAAGGGAGGATTCACGATGAAATATATACCGCTCGATAAATCGTGGATCATCCGTATGGGTATCCTCGATCTGATTTACGGCTATCCTGACATACTAGAGTTTTTAGCAGCACAGCTTATCTTGTCTGACGACCTAGTGGCTCTGAAACGAGCCTGCGTCGTATGGTTGAGATACTCTAAGTTTAGCTTTCGTTGGTTTTTGCTCGGTATAGTTTGGCCTAAGGCCAGGACGATCAATGTCGGGGAATCAGGAACGCTCTACCGTTTTCTGCAGTTTGCGATCTGGATGCTTGGACTGAAACTCCGACTCAAAGCTTCAGGTACTCTGAAGAAGCGAAAGTTAAGCCGAGACCCTGCGATCGTCTACTTGAGCCAAACAGCACTTCTGAACTTTCCGGGTGAGCCAACTTCGCAATGGGCAAGTGCTGCAGTGCTCCTGGGTGACAAGGAACGTTTGGTTGATGCGCCCTTTAAACTCAAGTTAACGTACGAGGGCGTGGACCACTGGTATGCTAGAAGAAGAAAAAAACTCTGCTGGGAACCCAGGTATGACGAAACGATCAGAGCCCAGGCATCGGCGTTCCGTGAACTGTTGATCGGAAAGCGTCCAAACTTCACTCCTCTCCAGCCTGAAGATTATTGTTTCGCTCGCGTCTTCGACTACATCACGAGATCGGAGGCAGAATATCGCTGGCCGAGTTTGGCTGGACACGAAAGCAACCGGTTCGAGGAAGTAGAGAAAGCTCTCGGGTGGGCTAAGGCAGGGCTAACGGTTACTTCCAAAGATCACCGGGTCGTACAAGCGATAGTAATGTGGGGTGCAGTACACCATGTGGATGTGAAAGTCCAGTATCCACACGTCGTGAGTAAAAGCTGGCCAGAGTTCCCGCAGTTCATGCAGGAATATGCCAGCCACGTCTCGTTTGCCTAGCGCACAGTGCTAGGCTTTTTCTTTTTCAGTACCTGGTTTTAACTCTGCTATACTTTAATCATGAGAAAGATAAACTTAGCACCTGAAATAAAATTTTTAGTCAGTCTAGCGTTGTTAGTCGCGATTTTGGCATTTGCTTTTTGGCTTAGCGTAGCAGCTTCGGATAACCAATACGTTCAAGAAATAATTACGCGTTACGGTTATTTCGGAATTTTTGCAGCAGCAGTAGTCAGTGGGTTCAACCTCGTTGTGCCTATCCCTGCGGTTTCGTTTATCCCTGCTCTTATAGAATCAGGATTAAATTTTTGGACGACAATTCTTATCTTGTCACTAGGCATGACGATTGCTGATGTGGCGGCATATATTCTGGGTCGCGCTGGCAGGGGAGTTTTCTCTCACGCTTTGAATCAAAAAGTTATGCAGCGCCTAAATAAACTCCGCGACAAACATCAGTATTTGCCACTAGGAATCATTTTTTTATTCGCTTCTATCGTCCCGTTTCCAAATGAAATTATAGTTGTGCCTTTAGGATTTTTGAGATACCGAATGACCTATCTAATAGGAGCAGTTTTTTTGGGAAATATAATTTTCAATACATTGTACTCGAAAGGCTTTTTAGAATTATTTAGAATTTTATACTAAGTTTTATGTCTGAAGATAAATTAGAAAAAGAAATTGAAGAGTACGCAAAATTAGGTGCATCAGATAAAAAAATTGATGTAGCCGGTTTGATGATCAATGCGTTGCAAAAACATGAAAGGAATTTGATTCCTGTAAAGGAAAAGCGAATAGCGTATTTAGTATCTTTAGCCCTTCCACCACTTGGTTTTATTTATGCGATTAAATTTTATTTATCAGACAAAGATGATGGCAGTCAGGCGGCTTTATTTTGTACTTTGTTAACCGTTTTTTCCCTTATTATTTCATTCTTTTTGGTTAAAACCATGTTGTCTGGTGCTGGAACATCTCTAGACCAAATTCAATACCTTAATGAAACTTACTAAAACTATTTTAGGAATATTGTTAATCATCTTAGGCCTTTTGGCATTAATCACGCCTTTCACACCAGGATCGTGGCTGGCGTTTGTGGGGCTGGAGTTACTGGGTGTCAGAATTGCATTCTGGGAAAAAATAAAAGAATATTTATTTAGAAAGAATCGCGATCGTCGCGATAGTTAATTCGGTTAGATCTCCGGTGATGGGCATCAAATCCTTGGTCAGTAGGCTTACCTCGGTGGCTTGTAAATTTAGGGCGAGATCTGCGAGATCGATCTTCTCGTCGATGCGGTTGCTGTCCCCGAACTTGCCTTACATAACCATGTCTCGCAGGCGCTGGTGAGATGGATGGAGTAGTGGAGAGCTCTGGGGCATGAGTGACAGGCAAAGTGAGTTTGATCAGTCGCTCAATACTTCGGACATCATATCTCTGATCTGGTGTGGCGAACGAAATCGCTTTTCCGGATAAACCTGCGCGACCTGTTCGGCCAATGCGATGAACGTAATCTTCTGGATTTTCTGGCAGATCATAATTTAGAACAAGTTCGATTCCTGTAACATCAATTCCACGAGCCGCGATATCAGTTGCCACAAGAACTCGGTATCTACCGATTTTAAATCCCTCCAAAGCCTCTTTTCTCTGACCGAGAGATCGATTGGAGTGAATTTCAGAAGCAGCATGACCCATGTTGCGAACTGAAGTGGCGATTTTTCGGGCGCCAAATTTGGTGCGTGAAAAAACCAAGACCGCGCCTTTGTGTTCAGATAAAACTTTGGCCAGTAAATCCAGTTTTTTTTCTTTCCTCACGAAAAATACTTCTTGTGCAATATCGCGAGCAGTGGTGCCTGCCGGTGCGACTTCAATCCTTAGAGGTTGAGCCATATAGGTCGTCGCAATTTTTACAATCTGGTCAGGCATGGTGGCTGAAAAAAGCATGGTTTGGCGTTCGCGTGGTATCTGGGCCAAAATCTTTTTGATTTGAGGTTCAAATCCCATGTCCAGCATTCGGTCCGCTTCATCCAAAACTAAAATTTTCACCAGCGACAGATTTAGCGTGCGTTGTTCTAGATGGTCGTTGATTCGCCCCGGTGTGCCTATGAGAATATGAGGATTTTGTTTCAAAGCCCGAATCTGGCGACCAATTGGTTCGCCACCAATCATGACTGCTGTTTTTAGTCCAAGAGATTTCCCGATCAATTGCAGAGATTGATTGACTTGGAGTGCTAGTTCTCGTGTCGGCAAAATGATAAGCCCTCGTCCTTTTAGTTGGGCGAGCCGCTGAATCATGGGAATACCAAAAGCCATGGTTTTGCCAGTACCAGTTTGTGCGATACCCATAACATCCTTTCCTTCTATCGCGACAGGAATCGATTGAAGTTGAATTGGTGTCGGAGTTGTAAATTTGAGACTTGTCAGGATTTGCAGCAATTTCGGTGCAATCCCCAAACCGTCGAATGTATTCATTGGCGTCATAACGACTAATAGTACACTTTTTTAGCCAAATTGTCAAGCTTGAGGTAAGATTATGGTATGGCAAGATATCAGAAACAAGTGGCGGTGACAATTTTAATGCTAACTTTTAGCATTGTTTTTGTGCGCAATACTCGGTCTGATTTTCCATTGATTTTTGAAAAGAACTTACATGCGCATGATGAGTCGTCGAATTCTGTCGTTGCCGCCAATATCACACGAAAATTTTTCCCACCAATGGTCAGGGTCAATCCTTTCGTTGAGGAACAGGGGAATTGGATGGAAGGACCGTACTGGCAGCATATCCCACCGATGTTTGCGTATGTTCCGTATATTTTTTTTGAGATTGACGGACAAGTTACTATCGAAGTCAAAAGACTGGCTTTTGCTTTCGTGACTCTACTCACCGGACTTTTGTTTATTTTTGTAGTTTATAACTATAAAAAAAGTTTGTTGGCAGCAGGAGCGGCAACTATTTCCGCAATACTTTGGGTCAACACGCCTTTTACTCATGAGTTGATCACAGGCTACGCTTTCGGAGTTTCTGATATCGTCCTGGCGTTCACAGTTGTGGCCAGTTTCGGAGCCATTCTTTGGTATTTGAAGAATAGAAAATCAGTTAGCAGTTATCAGTTAATAGTTATCAGTTTAGTTGTAGCGCTGCCGATCATGGCAAAAAATTTACTGGGAGCTATTCCAGTCGCGACGCTGTTGATTTTATTGAGTCGAGACAAGCAAAGTTACAGGAAACTTCTGATTGCAGGGGGTAGCTTAGTTGCTGCTCTTGTTGTTTATTATTTACCATTGTTTCTAGTATCTCCCGAGGCATTTAAAAATGGATTACTTGTAACCTTTTCTCATTTCAATCAGTTAGAAGGTTGGGAACGGCCGTGGCATTGGCATTTTACAAACTATTTACCGCAAAGATACTTATTTGGCTGGACATGGATTTTTTTTGTAGGGCTTGCTGTCGCTGCGGTATCATGGTACCGGACTAGACGAACCACATTAACACTTGCGGGTGGGTGGTTTCTTTGGAATCTGATCGCCATATCTTTGGTTACATCCAAAGTTCCGAACTTTATTTATCAAAGCTATTTATTGAGTTGGTATTTTATTGTCTATGGCCTATTTTTAACCATCTCGACCGGAGCGAAGCGGAGTGGAGAGATCGCTCTCCAGAGCTTGAAGGAGAGATTCCTCCGGCATACTACCGTCGGAATGGTGACTGTAGGAGTTTTAATTCTTGCGATCCTTGCCGTAGGTTATGAGTCTGTGCGTTTCACCCAACAATTCAACGAATATCGAGCTCAAGCATATAATTATGATTCTGAAAACGAAAAGTTTTATCAAGCCGCCGAGCAATTTCAAAGAATGGGATTAAACCAAAGCGATTTAGTTATAGTCCGTGTTTCTGACAATGACTGTTGGTTTCGCTATCCCATTTTGTTTCTAACCGGAGCCGAATCCAAAACTCTCCTGGAAATTTACTTTCATACTGTGAAGTATGAAAGTATTTTACATAAATACAAACGGATGTATTTTGTGTTTAATCAGCAAGAAGGTTTGCCGAAAGTGGGCGAGTACTCTTATATCGACTTTGATTTAAATAAACTTTCGGCAGACGAAGTCAATCAAGTTATCCAAGCCTTTATCGATATTCATAAACAAGCTTTAGAGCAAGATATTTTAAGAATCAAAAAAGACAAAACTAGCTGTCAGTGGTTAGTCCCTGATCACATACTAAATGCACCATGAGGTTAATTTGCCATCGAAAGCAAATTAAAATACAATAAGCGAACAAGGAGGCACGTATGGCTTTAGCACGGTTACTCGGTTTCCGGACGCTTTCTTGCGGTTGCGTGATAGGTCGTTACAGCGAACTAAACACTACCAGAGTTGTCAGTTACTGCGAAGAGAAGGGTTCGAGTTGTGAGAATCCAAATCATCGTCGTAACTACGAGTGTACTGACGTTGCAAATCCCCCAACAGTAAGCCCATCGTAGTTAGGGCTCTTTCATGAGGAGGACAACATGGACGTCCATCAGAATCCCCAAGTTGGAGTGATCATGGGCAGCGATTCGGACTGGCCGACGATGAAGTTGGCCGTTCAGAAGTTAATGGAGTTCGATGTGCCAGTTGAGTACGAAGTAGTTAGTGCGCATCGGACACCAGATTTTATGACTGAGTACGCGCACACGGCACACATCAGGGGCTTGAAATGCATTATCGCCGGAGCTGGTGGAGCGGCACACCTGCCAGGAATGGTTGCCGGTCATACAATCCTGCCTGTGATTGGTGTTCCAATCATGACCATAGCACTTCATGGGCTTGATTCTCTGCTTTCGATCGTGCAGATGCCAAGTGGAGTTCCCGTTGCCACGGTTGCAATTGGAAAGGCGGATAATGCAGCTCTGTTAGCTGTATCTATCCTTGCGCTTTCCAACGACAGTCTTGCACACAAACTCCTTGATTTCCGCCAGGAACAAACGAACAAAGTGAGGGCGATCAAGCTTCAGTTATAGCTTCACGACGAGTCGCCTTTTAGGAGGACCAGCTTTCCGGTGCTCTATTTTTTTTGCTATAGTATAAATACTAATTAGAATTTCCCTCCCCGTGAGCGGGGAGGGACTAAGGGAGGGGTAGATTACAAGCCAGTCTTAGAATCTACCTCACCCCCGACCAGCCCCCGGCGGTTGATGAGGGAGAGAATTTCTCTCCTCTCAAGGAGTGGGGAGATCTGAAAGGAAAAGTCAATTGAAGCACTACGTATGCCCAGCTTGTGCAGGGGTTTCAAATATTCCCAAGAATTGCGATACAGAAGGGTGTCACCTGAAAGGCACACCTCTGCAGGAATGTAATTGCGAAGATAATACTCATTCTTTAATCCTGCATGACAACCCTTGAAAATCGGGAAATCGAAGTTAAGTTTCTAGAAGTCGATAAAAACGCTCTGATTGAAAAGCTCAACGCTCTACATGCCGTGGATTTGGGCGAGGAGCTGATTACCGAGCAGATTTTTCATGATGCGAAAGGGGAGTGGCCGAAAGATACAAAATTTGGGAGAATCAGAAAAACAAAAAATGGTTACTTTTTTGCATATAAGCATTCGCAACAAAGAACAGCAACTGGTGTACTTGAGATCGAGTTTAAGATTGAGGAGCCGGCAAAATTAAAAGCATTTTTAGAGGAGTTAGGGTTAGTTATGGATCGTGAAAACGAGAAATACCGACATAAATTTAAATTCAATGACGTGGTGGTGGATATCGATACCTGGCCTAAGGTACCAACCTATGTCGAGATCGAGGGACCTTCCGAAGAGAGTATTAAAGTTGCCGCAAAAGATTTAAGTTTTGATTATTCGAAAGGAGTATTTGGGACTGCTTCAGAAGTTATTGAAGAGGTATATAAAATCCCTGTGAAGAATTTGAGATACTTCACTTTTGAACGTGTCGAATAAGTTTGTCGCAAAAATGATGTAATTACAGTATTTTTGCGACAAGTTTTGACATCAAATATTAATACCAATTGACGGAAAATTGCTTCCGTTTTATGCTTTGTTTAGATAATTAATTTAAATCACATGGATGTTCCAGTGAATTATTGGGCAATTCTTGCTTGCGGGGTTGCAAGCATGATCATCGGTTCGATTTGGTACGGTCCTTTGTTTGGAAAAATTTGGGCTAAACTTTCTGGTTGGGACAACCTTGATACTGCAAAAAGAGATGAGATGAAAAAAGGCATGATGAAGAGTTATGCTTTGGCATTTATCGGCGCTCTTGTTATGGCTTACGTTCTGTCTCATCACACTGTCTTTGCTGGAACTTATTTAAAGACTGAAGGTATAAGTGCTGGTTTACAGAGCGGTTTCTGGGTATGGCTAGGGTTCGTCGTTCCAGTGACTATGAGTGATGTCCTGTGGGGAGCCAAGTCGTGGAAACTTTGGTCTATTAATACATTTTACTTTTTAGTTCAGCTGCTAGTGTTCGGATTAATTCTCGGAGGTTGGAGATAACGGATTAGACACTATAATATTCAAATTCGAGGGCGAGTACATGGAGTGACTTTTCGATGGTCAACAAAAGAACATGCGAAAGGGCTGCATCTCACCGGGTTTGTCCAAAACCAAGATGATGGGAGTGTCTATATCGAGGTTGAGGGTCAGGAAGACAGCCTGGAAGAATTTTTATCTTGGTGCCATCGAGGGCCTTTGTTTGCGAAAGTTAAGGATTTGAAATTTGAAGAAAGCCGCTTGGTTGGCTATAAAAACTTTGAAATTAGATGAAACTCGCTGATAAAAAATGTGTACCATGTGAGGGCGGAATTCCGCCTTTTTCTAAACAACAAGTGAAGAAGTATCTTCGCAAACTTAACCGTGGCTGGAAAATCGTAGACAATAAACTTGATAAAGAATTCAAATTTAAAAATTTCGTAGAAAGCATGGGTTTCGCGAATCAGGTCGCATTGATCGCCCAAGCTGAAGACCATCATCCGGAAATGGAAATATCATACAAAAAAGTCGAGATTGAATTATGGACGCATGCAGCTGGAGGGCTTACTGAAAATGATTTTATTCTTGCTGCGAAAATAGATGAGCTCCAGTGATTATTACAAGTAAAAATACATGAAGATCGGCTTTTTCGATTCAGGACTCGGAGGATTATATTTACTACGTAGTATGCTACGTAGTAAATTAAGTAAATATGACTTTGTTTTCTTGGGTGATACTAAAAATTTACCTTACGGCGAAAAAAGTCAGGAAGAGATTTATGAACTTACTCGCAACGCTGTTGAATTTTTATTCAACCAAGGCTGTGGTTTAGTGATAGTTGCCTGCAATACTTCATCTGCCCAAGCATTAAGAAAAATTCAGCAAAAGTTTTTGAAATCAAGTTATCCTGATAAAAAAGTATTGGGAGTAATAAGACCCACGGTTGAGCTCATAAAAGCAGGCAATGTTTGCGTGCTCGCCACATCGAGCACCGTAAACGCTAAAGCCTATACGAAAGAACTGAAAAATATCAATCCGAAGCTGAAAATAACGGAAATTGCAGCACCAGAATTAGTCCCATTGATCGAATCTGGACATTTGGATAAACTAAGTATAAAGGTAAAAGAGTACGCTGATTTAGTACGAGAAAAGAAGGTTAAAAATTTAATTTTAGGTTGTACTCATTATGCGATAGTCAGGGACGAATTCGCGCAACATTTGAAAGGTATAAAAATAATTAGCCAAGAAAGTATTGTTCCTGTAAAGCTTCAAGATTACTTAGACAATCATCCTGAAATTGAGAGGAATTTGTCGCAAAGAAATGAACGAAAGTTTTTTGTAACGAAACTGAACCCGACGTTTCATAAATCTGCTAAGCTATGGTTTGGTAAAAAACTGGTTCTAACACTGGCGAAAGTATGAAGGAATTTGTTAAAAATTTTACAATTGCAGCACTTGGTGTTGTAACTTTGTTTTTAGTTATACAAATGCCTGAAAAAGAGACTGAAACTATTAACGGTTCACATCCAACCCCGTATAAGTTAGAATTTTACGAACAAGCGTACAAAGGAGTATCAGAAGAAAAGTTGGTGACAAAAGCAATCTTTGTTAATCATCATATGCTTTTTCCAAACTTTGTAGCGCAGCAATTAAACGCGATCCGATCGGAGGAGGAACTTACCGTCATTTTGATTAGCCCAAATCATTTTTACGCAGGAAATGGGGGAGTCATCGCTTCAAAATACTCTTGGCAAACTCCATATGGAGATCTTAATCCAAACCTTTCCCTAATTAGTAAGCTTGAAACTCTTGGATTGTTGAATGTGGTGGAAGAACCTTTTAAAACTGAACATGGAATTAATTCTATTGTTAGTTTTATAAAAAAATCTATACCCAATGCGACAGTCGTCCCATTGATTATCAAAGACAATGCCAATAAAGAACAGCTTGTCAATTTGAGTTCGGAGCTGTCGAAAATTATTGTAGGGGATGCAGTAATGATTGGTTCATTTGATTTCTCACATTATTTACCTAGTAACGCCGCAGATTTTCATGATCTGCAAACTATTTCGACGATTAGGAATTTTGATTTTGAACGAATAGAAAAACTAGACATCGATTCGAAAGGCGGGATGCGATTATTTTTACAGACCTTAAACTTGATTGGACATAATAAATTTGTCATAACGAATCATTCGAATACTTCAAAGGGAACTGGAAATTATAATTATATAGAAACCACAAGTTATATTAACGGTTATTTTACGAGTGGTGCGATAGAGCCGGACAATAACACAACCGTTTTATATCATCAAGGGTTAGATCAGTTCTTTAATAGTGATCGGTTTAATGATAAACGAAGTCCCGAATATGCATTCACAAAAAGCGAGCGACTTTTTGAATTTAACGATGTGATTACGAATACGATGCCGGGAGAGATTAAGTTTCTGGACCTTCAGGATTATCCAATTGCTGTAGGGTTAGTAAAACGAGCAGAGCTAGTGAAGGAAGTGTATCTATTTCCGATCGAAATTGACAAAAATCAAGTAAAATTGCTTACGAAAGTCAAAGCTGATACAATATTAGCAAACATTGCTACCAGTTCAAAAGTCGATCAAGACATAAAAAATCAAATTAAAACTGGGCATGTTATCATTAAATAATTTTTATGGAAACAACTCCTACACCAACTCCAAGCCCTGTTAATGAACCCAAAAAACTAACTATGAATCGATGGGCGGCTTTAGGAATCTTTGTTTTAGTTATGGGTGGATTGGCAGCAGGGGCATATTATCTCAAACAAAATACCACATCTGTAATAACTCCGCCTGCACCTATCACAGAAACTCCGACTCCTTTACCACCACCCCCTCCTCAGTCGGAAGTATATATACCGCCAGATTTGTTTGAAAATATTCCAAATATTTATACATACCCTCAGCCGAAGATAAGTAATTTAGTGTCGTGGCATTTTCCTAAGAAGATAAATAATTTAGAAATTTTTATAGACCCTAACACAGCTCAGGATAATTACGTTGATTTTTACGAACTAGGTAAAATCAATGAAGGAAAGTACAAAGACTACACAATCAATCTAGGTGTTCTGCCTTGTCAATGTATGGGCGGGCCTTCTTACGCCACAATACTCATTAAAGCAGGAATTAAACCAGTATTTTTAACTAAGTATACTGATTTTATCGAAGACATGGCACTAGATGAAACGACATACTCGCTCGACAACACCTTTACAATAAGTGATCTCGAATTTCCAGAAAAGATAACTGGACCTAAGCCGTCGCAAGTCTTAACGGCTGCTGAACCCGGATTCTTTATGGGTAGCTATATTCCGTTTAATGCAGATGGTTTAAAAGTTGCATTTTCTGATCCTCAAGTTGGAACTGTTTTTGTAGCGGCGTCTGAAACAGACAAAGCAGTTTATAGTAATAATGCATTCTATGTTAAATCACCTGATTGGAGTACTAAACTATACATTTTAGAACCTAACTTTCTTGATAAAGACGGCGTGGCTGATGTGACATGGGAGGGTGGTGAAAAAAATAAGGAAGCCTATGTTTATACTGATATTGGTGGATGCGGTTTCAGAAACTTCGCTTCAGTAGTATGGCCTGACAAAGTGAATATTGGACAAGATCTAATGATTGCGGGATTAACAGGCTCGGGTGAGGTTGTGTACACATTCAAAAATACGAACCATAGTATTCTCAAAGATCTGTATGAAATGAAATATAATCCTTTTGATGGTGTGAAGTTGCCTTATTCTGAATTTGTAAAGCGACATCCGGTCTTCTTTTGGGTAGACCCATTTGATCGCCTAATTAAGTTTGAAAACGCGGCTTTTCAACCTCAAGCAGAATGTGCGAAACCAGCAATATATCTATATCCGACTGCGAAGACCCAAGTGTCTGTAAAGGTTGATCCAAAGGGCGGCTTTACTTACACTGATCCTGAATACGGCAATGGATGGGAAGTCACGGCCTATCCAGACGGAAAAATTGTTGTGGACGGCAAAGAATACCCATATCTGTTCTGGGAAGGACGAGGTGGATTATATCAGACTCCAGAAAAAGGATTTATAGTTGAACGAAATAATGTTCACCAATTCTTAGTTGAAAAATTAACACAACTGGGATTAAATAAACAAGAGTCATTTGATTTTATTGAGTACTGGGAACCATACATGAAGGATGCGCCATATTACTTTGTAACCTTCATGGACAACGAAGCACTAGATGCATTGGCTCCTCTCGAAGTAAATCCTCAGCCAGACACGATCATTCGAATTTTAATGGACTTTGAGCCACTAGAGAAACCTAAACATGTAATAGGTCTTGAAATTAAAACACCAACGAGAAATGGATTTACTGTCGTCGAATGGGGTGGAGTGAAACACTAATTGGATGAAAAGGAATTTAACTTTAGTATTAATTCTTGTAGCCGTTCTTGTTGTTCTGGTATTCATTAATGAACGTAGGAAGCAACAAGAAGATACTGAAGAGGCAATTCAGCCCCCTGTTATAGTGGGAGACCCAAGCTTAGCAGGAGATCATACTGGGTTGGGCTTAGTACTTCCCGAGCATTTTGGGATACAAAAATTTGTCGAAGATGTTCCTGGCGCACGTGTCATGGCTTGGGACGGTATGGGAAATCTATGGATAAGCCAAACATCAGAAGATGCAATCACAAAAATTACAGTTCAAAATGGAAATCCTACAAAGAAAGAAAAAGTCTTCAGCAGATTGAAAAGACCTCACGGAATCGCGTTTGATCCGCAAGATGGAAATGTTTTATATTTTGCTGAAGAAGATAAAATCTCGCAGGTCAATATCGCGACTGAACCCTTGAACCCTGTAGTCATAAAAGATGGTCTTCCTACTGGTGGTAGACATGTCACGAGGACTATTAAATTTGGTCCGGATGATCGTCTTTATCTTTCGGTTGGTTCTTCATGCAATGTTTGTATTGAAGACAACGAATATCGAGCAAAAATCTTTTCGATGAAAAAGGATGGGTCAGATTTCAAAGAGCTGGCTAGGGGATTGAGAAATTCAGTATTTTTTACATGGAGTTATTTAGATGGGAAAATGTGGGCGACAGATATGGGATCTGATCATTTGGGCGATGATCTACCTCCTGATGAGATCAACGTTATACAACAAGACGGCAATTACGGTTGGCCCAACTGTTATGGTAAAAATAATCATGATAGTGATTTTGATAAAAATGTCTACATTCGTAACCCATGTATGGATCCTTACGAAATTTCGTCACATATAGATCTTCCAGCCCATACCGCCGTATTAGGTTTGGATTTCATACCCGAGGAAGGATGGCCATCTAGTTTATGGTATGACTTAATAGTTGCATCGCATGGCTCGAGTGAAAGATCTGAGAAGATTGGCTATAAGCTGTTACATGTAAAGTTAGACGCTAAGGGTAATTATGAAGGGACAGAAGACTTTATTTCCGGTTGGCTTCAGGACGATGAAGTTTTGGGGCGGCCTGTAGATGTATTAATTCAACCTGGCGGCCAAATGTACGTTTCTGATGATAAAAGCGGAGTTATATATAAGGTAACCTACAATGGACCTCAAGAATAAAGTAATAATTTTAACAGGGGCTGCGAGGATCGGACTTGATGTAGCTCAAGGATTGAAATCGAATGGAGCGAAACTGGCAGTGACATATTTTACATCCAAACCTGATTTGGGTGATGATGTTTTGTATGTCCAAGCGAATTTGTCAAAAGAAGCAGATGCAAAAAAAGTTGTCGCAGAAACAAAAAAGAAATTTGGACAAATTGATGGGCTAGTCTACATGGCGGCGAATTATCCGAACCAGCCTTGGAAAACTTTAACTGAAAAAGATTGGGACAGCACCATGAACACTATTGCCAAAAGTGCTTTTCTCATGAGCAAAGCCGCGGCTGACGAAATGGTGGAAGGTAAAATTATACATATCGCTGACTGGTCAGTATTAAATCAACCGTACAAAGATTATTTACCTTACAATGTTGCTAAAAGTGCTGTGATTGGACTTACTAAGTCATTAGCCAAAGAATTAGCACCAAAAATTGCAGTTAATGCAATAGCACCGGGACCTATCCTGAAACCAGCGAATTTATCGGACGAAGATAATCTAGAAGCCTTAAAAAATACTCCTCTTGGAAAATGGGGAGGAGCTCACGAAATCACTAAGGCTGTTTTATATTTATTGGATACAGACTTTGTAACGGGTCAAATCTTGTATGTCGACGGAGGGCGCTCGATAGCCTGAGTAATGACCTATTTAGTCCGATCGTACAAATAGGTCAAGAAAGCTAAATAAACAATTTCCCGCCGGATTTTAAGCCGTTGATAAAGTCTTTGCCAGACATGGGGGATTTGCCCTCTGGTTGGATCTCTTCTATCAACAAACTCGCGTCCAGGGTTTTTACAGCTGGTAAGCCTTGATGCAAATGAATTTTTCCTGGAAGCTCAATTTTTACATCATTGATGATGTGAGCTTTTAACACTTTAATAATTTTACCATTTAGGGTTGTCCATGTTCCTGGTTCTGGATTCAGTGCGCGGATTTGAGCATCAATTGTTTTGGCGGATTGGGCCCAATTGATTTTGCCGTCGTTTCGGTTTAGTAATTTAGTATACGTCGCCTTTTCCTCATTCTGTACTTGCGGATTGATTTTTCCAGCAAACCATTCGGATAGTACCTTCGGGACCATGTCTGCGGAGAGGTCAGCGAGGTGTTTGTATAATTCCTCAAAAGTTTCTCTACCAGTGAGCATCAATGGAGACTGAGCGATGATAGGTCCATGATCCATTTTTTCATCCATTTGGATCAGGGTAATTCCGGTTTTTTCTTCTTGATTTAAAATAGCTGCTTGGACAGGGGAAGCTCCGCGATATTTGGGAAGAAGTGAGCCGTGAATATTTATCGACTTGAATTTCGGAATATTCAAAATAACTTTTGGAATTATTTGACCATACGCTACCACCAGCATCAGATCTGGGTTTAAATGGGATATAACGGGAAGTAAATCTGAAATATGTGCTGGCTGCTCCACATAAACATTGTGGCGAGTCGCCCATAGTTTCACTGGAGATGGAGTTATCGTCTTATTCCTTCCAGCAGGTTTGTCTGGCTGGGTAATTATCAAAACAAGCTCGTGTTCATGTTTGAGCTTTTCCAGAGTTGGGATCCCAAATTTGGAAGTTCCAGCAAAGATTATTTTCACATTTTTTCATCGGGTTTGCCCGATGTCTCTTTGATAATTTTAGAAGTAAATAAAATTCCATCGAGGTGATCAACCTCGTGTTGTATAACTCGTGCCAATAATCCATCGGCTTCGAACTTACTTTTTTCACCTTCCAGATTCAAAGCTTCGACTGTGATTTTTGCTGGTCGTTTGACGATGCCATAAATACCTGGGATGGAGAGACAGCCTTCTTCCATTTCTATTTTCCGCCAGGATTTTTTTGTAATCTTCGGATTGACCAGCGCAAAGGGAGGCATACCCATATGCTCGAGGTTGATCACGCAGAGACGGATTGATTTACCTATTTGTGGAGCTGCGAGTCCGATCCCATTTGCAGCCCTGCATGTCTCAATCATTTTTTCGACCAAATCAGCAAGACTTCGATCAAATTTTTTGATCAGTTCAGTTTTTTTATATAGGATTGGATTCGGAATCGTGACGATTTTCATCGTTATGCTTTTTAATTAAAAAGGCGAAGAGAGCACCTGGTTTTTTGGCTTTCTGTTCTATGACTTCGCCCGCCAGTCTGCGCAAAAAATTGTGGTCATACTTCAGAGCCATTCTTAGATAAAATCCAAAGTGTTTGGTATCAGAAAATTTTACGGCGAGTTCGTCAGCCAACGCGTGAGCAGGGGAGTGGATATGTTTCTCGGGTTGTTTTTTGAACTCTCGCTTGATCTCCATGGCAAATTTCCAATTTCTAAATACTAATTTCTAAACAACCATATGCTATAATTCTAGCATGAAAATCAACGTTGCGGGAATACTCATAGATAATTTGTCGAAGCGGGAAGTCTTAGACTACGTTACACAATTATTGCGATCGCAAAAGTTATGTTACTTAGTGACACCGTATTCAGAGCAGATTGTGTTCGCACTTGAAGACGAAGAGTATAAAAAAACTTTGAATGGAGCGGCACTTGCTCTTCCTGACGGAATTGGGGTGCTCTGGGCGTCGAAGTATTTACATAGCAGTGATTCTCTACTCAAAACACTTTTTGCAATTATTTTTAATCGTCCGTATATTCGATCAGTGATCCAGGAGCAGATCACAGGCAGTCTATTCGTGTATGATTTAGTTCGTCTGGCTGCAGAGAATAATTTTTCTCTAGCATTGGTTGGAGGAGAGGGGAATGTCGCTGCCCAATCAGCTTATGAATTAAAAAAGTTGTATCCTAACCTGAAAGTGAATTTAGCGCTCTCGGGTCGACCGTTTGATGAGAAAATTATTCAAGAGATTGCGGCTAGTAATTCTGATATACTACTCATAGCCTATTCGCCGCCAAAGCAGGAAAAATGGATAGCAGCGAATCTACAAAAACTCAACGTCAAACTGGCAATGGGGTTGGGCGGTACATTTGACTATATCGCAGGTAAACGACTGCTGCCGCCTCAATTTATGCGTACCATAGGCTTAGAATGGCTGTGGCGTTTAATCACACAACCCTGGCGGATAAAGCGAATGTGGAACGCAATTCCAGTTTTTATTTGGAAAATTTATATGTATAAGAAAAACCATGTCACAAATTAGAGTAAGATTTGGACCTAGTCCAACGGGAAATTTACACGTAGGTGGATTGCGGACAGCGCTCTACGATTACTTATTTGCCAAAAAAAATAAAGGGACTTACATTCTTCGAATTGAAGATACAGACAAGGCTCGAACTGTGCCTGGTGCGCTAGACAATATCGTCCAAACGCTTCACGAACTGGGTTTAACTTCAGATGAAGGTCCTTACTGGAATAACGGAGTAAAAGTTCGTGGGGATTTTGGACCGTATCAACAATCAGAAAGATTAAGTTTGTATTCAAAGCATGCAGGGGAATTAGTAAAAAACAAACATGCTTATTATTGCTTTTGTACCCCTGAAAGATTAGAGGAGCTTCGAAATACCCAGGAAGCCGCGCATCAGCCACCGAAGTACGACAAGCACTGTTTGAAATTGACCCCAGAAGAAGTAAATCAAAAACTTTTAAATCAGGAAAAGCATGTGGTGCGTCTGAATGTGCCGGCTGATCAAACCATCACGTTCACAGACATGGTTCATGGCGAAATTTCCATCTCGAGTAACGATGTCGATGATCAGGTGCTTCTCAAATCTGACGGATACCCAACCTATCATTTGGCGAGTGTCGTGGATGATCATTTGATGAAAATCAGCCATGTCATCCGTGGTGAAGAATGGATACCATCGACACCGAAGCATATACTTCTTTATGCAGCGTTTGAATGGGATCAGCCGCAATTTGCACATCTACCACTCCTTCTCTCAAAATCAAAAAAGAAATTATCTAAAAGAGACGGTGACGTTGCGGTTAAAGACTTTTTGAAACAAGGCTATCTACCCGAAGCACTGATTAACTTTGTGGTTTTCCTGGGCTGGAATCCGAAAACAGAGCAGGAAATTTTCACGATCGATGAACTAGTCGAGCAGTTTTCCTTTGGCAAAGTAAACAAATCAGGGGCGGTGTTTGATCTGGATAAACTGGACTGGATCAATGGCATGTACATTCGCAAAATGGATGTCAAAGAGCTTTATGATAAAATTCTTTTGTTCTTGCCAGAGGCTGAAACAAAACCAAAATCTTTTATATATAAAATTTTAGAATTAGAAAGAGAGAGATTAAAAAAACTTTCCGAGATAGGGGAGAGGGTCAAATACTTTTTTAGCGACCCGGAATATGATCCTAAATTACTCATCTGGAAAAAAGCATCTAAAGAAAATATTAAGAGGAACCTATCCTCCACATATGAGCACATTAGGTCCCAAGAAGTATCTGAAGACAGTATTAAAAAGTTTATAGAAGAAAATAATCTTAAAACCGGTGAAGTGTTATGGCCCTTGCGCGTTGCCTTGACCGGCATGGAAGCATCTCCAGGTCCGTTTGAAATAATGGACACCTTTATGGTTCTACCAAACGGCAAAGAACTAATTTTGAATCGAATAAATAAGGCAATTTCATCGTTGTAACTTTATTGACATTTTGGCGTTAAAATGATACAATAACGTCAGAATGTTCTACAAGAACTCGAAACAAAATACTAACAAAATCAAGACACTATTTTCAGCATTACTGATTGCTAGTGTTGTTATAATCATGTCTGTAAATCCTCACACGACTGCTCAAACAGCAGATGAACTGCAGAAACAAAAAGCTGACAAACAAGCCAAGCTAGCTGACATAGAAAGAAAAATCGGACAGTACCAAACGGAAATCAAAGAAGTCCAAGCTGAAGCCAAAACTTTAGCCAACCAGATCAAATCATTGAACTTGGAAATTGCCCAAACTGAAGCCCAAATCGAAGTTACTGAAACAAAGATTGAGGTCACAAATATTGAAATCGCTGATGTGACGGATAAGATTATCCAGACTCAAGCCGACATCAAAGATCAGAAAACTATTTTGAAAGCTCTGATTGCAGATATCAATGACATGGACCAGCGCAGTCCTTTGGAAATCGCTTTGGAGAATGACAATTTTGATCAGTTTTTGGACCAAGTCCAGTATATTTCTACGATTCAACAACAGAGTCAGGAAACATTAACGAAAATCAAGCAGCTGGAAGCGGAATTAGAAATCCGTCAGGCAGCGTTGAAAAGTGAAAAAGCCAAACTAGACCAACTTCGAGAGAGTTTGGATTTGGCCAAAACTAGTTTAGTGGGACAACAGCGAGCCAAACAACAAGTCTTGGATCAAACCCGTGGACAGGAAAGAGCTTTCCAGCGGTTATTAACTGAACAAGAAAAGTTGGAAGATGCTTTGGAAAAAGAAATTAATGATTTAGATAGTCAAATTGCAGCTAAGCTTGGCAAGTCGAGACTCAAAGCCGAGAGGGGGTTACTGGCTTGGCCCATGAAAGGTACCTTAACACAAGGTTACGGCAACACTGGATTTACCAAACTTGGTTATAGTTATCATAATGGAATAGATATCGCAGCACCCGCAGGAACGCCAATTTATGCAGCTGCAGATGGAGTGGTCCAAGCGACAGGTACAGGAAATGGCGCGTATGGCAACTGGGTCGCGATCAAGCACAGTACAGGAAAGTTTGCTGGTAAAGAAATTATTACGCTTTATGCGCATATGAGCAGCTTCCGTATGAAGACTGGCCAATCTGTCGAGATGGGGGATTTGGTTGGATTTGAAGGGAATACTGGGAATACAACAAGACTTCTTTATGGTCCACATCGCGGATATCATCTCCATTTCACTGTTTTTGACGCTAGGGGATTTGACATAGCCGATGGCGCTCGCCAAGACCTCTATGGGGCTTACAAAGTCCCGTATGGTGCACCGTATAATCCTCTAGATTTCTTATAAAGCAAAGAGTTATATAAAAACGCGGCAATGCCCGTGTTTTTTTTGTTATAATATATATTGGGCTTGAAACATAAAGCCCAAGCAATCCGTCTATACTAAGGCATGCAATCACAAACAAAGCAGACTCTTAAGATATATTGGCAACACTCCATGAAGTACAAGGGAGTGGTTTTTGTTTTATTCATAGGCACATTAGCTTTGGTTGCATTTGATGTAATAAAACCATTTTTTTACAAAAGATTTTTTGACCAGTTAGTTGTAACCGATCCTGCAAATACAAGCCCATTAATTAGTACTATATTTTTAATATTGTTATTGAACTTCTTTAATTACTCTGCTTGGAGAGGGGTTTTGTATGTGAGTAACTTTTTTCAACCTCGTGTGATGTCTGACCTCTTAAATACTTGTTATGAATACATCCAAAATCATTCCTATAGATTTTTTACAGACAACTTTGTTGGTAGTTTAGTAACTAAGGTTAGAAGGTACCAAAATTCCTTCGAAACTATTGCAGATCAGGCATATCTGGATATCGGGCGAACTATCTTAATAACTATAAGTATCATCGCAGCCACTTTGGTGTTTAACCCCATGATCGGTTTTATTGTGCTCGGCTGGTCACTTATTTATCTTACCTTTACTGTGTTTTTTAACAGATATAAATTGAAATTTGATCTGAAACGCGCCTCTCAAGACACTAAAACAACAGCTCAACTGGCAGACACAATAACGAATAACATTAACCTAAAAATATTTACTTCAAATTCTAAAGAGCTTAAGACTTTTCGGGGCATTACCCAAGAGCTTTACGAAATGAGGAAGAAGAGTTGGGATCTAGCCAATCATGCAGAAATTTTTCAGGGAACGTTAGTAATTCTTTTGGAATTCGGTGTAATGTACTACGCTATTAGTCAATGGCAGCAGGGATTAATGAGCATTGGTGGATTTGCATTAGTTCAAGCATATTTGGGTCGGATATTCGAAAAATTCTGGAACATTGGCAAAAACATTCAAAAGATATATGAGGCCTTAGCGGATGCTGCTGAAATGACGGTGATATTAAATACTCCTCACGAAGTTAAGGATGGTTATGATTCCACGAATTTAAAAATCAAGCAAGGAACGATCCAGTTTGATAGAGTAAGCTTTGCTTACAATGAACAAGAAGTTTTTACAAACTTTAATTTACGAATTCAAGAAAAACAAAAAGTTGCTTTGATAGGTCCTTCAGGTGGTGGAAAATCTACTATAGTTAAATTGCTTTTTAGATTTTTTGATCTCCAATCGGGCAGAATTCTTATAGATGGTCAGGACATTTCGAAGGTTAAACAAGATAGCTTGAGGCGGCAAATTGGATTGGTCCCACAAGATCCAGTGCTTTTTCATAGGTCATTGCTGGAAAATATCCGATATGGAAAACCTTCTGCAACAGAGGAGGAAGTAATTAAGGCTTCCAAATATGCCCACTGTCATGAGTTTATTTCGAATTTTCCTCAAGGCTACGATACTTTTGTTGGGGAAAGGGGAGTTAAGCTCTCCGGAGGGGAAAGGCAAAGGGTTGCTATTGCTCGAGCGATTCTCAAAAATGCACCGATTCTTGTCCTAGATGAGGCCACCAGCAGTTTGGATTCGGAGTCAGAAATATTCATTCAGGATGCACTTAAAACACTTATGGAAGGTAAAACAACTATTGTTATAGCTCACCGCCTCTCAACCATTATGAGGATGGATAGAATAATCGTTATTGAAGATGGAAAAGTCATAGAAGAAGGTAAGCACGAAGAATTAGTCAAAGCAAAACAGGGGACATACCAAAAACTTTGGGAAATCCAAGCTGGCGGCTTTAATGGAGCGTAATGAAATACCCAAGTACTATAACAATAAATAGAATTAACTATAATTTGGTTCGTGAGCAGCGTAGTGGTACTGCTATTTACAGAAGTGATTCTACATATCTTCGAATTGGAAGTATCGAAAAAATAGGTTTGGATTTGGAATTGCATAAACAGATGGTAAAGGTTGGTTTTCCTCTTGCTCGCGTGTTGGAAGAAGGGGAGTATCAGGACATGTCCTACTTTGTTGAGGAATCACTAGGCTCCCTTCATTTCGGAGAAATTTTCAAACAGGAAACAGAATCAACTGGCTATGTGCTAGATGAATCATTTGAAACATTTCTGCATATTTTAAAAATTTATGCGGAAGCTCAAGTCCAAACGATTGTCGAAAATAAAGATTGGGATGAGTTTCGACATGGAATCCATTTGGATATAATCATACGTGAACTACCTCATTTAGAAAAAGAAATTTTGGAAACCTATAAACGAGCGGAGCAAAATTTAGAAAAATTTCCGTTCGCTATACAACACGGCGATCTTACTCCCTTCAATATCTACCCTAAAGGTATCATTGATTTAGAAGACTCGTTTCTAGGGCCTGTCGGCTACGACATTGGTGCTTTTCTCACAATTCAGAACTGGTTTCCTGAAAAGGCTGATGACGAATTCTATCGTGTCTATAAATTCACCGAAGACCAAGTCTCTAAATTTAAAAAAACCGTGGCTGACTTGTATAACAGTCATGGACTTCCTAGGCCGTCAGATTATGAATACGAATTTAATTTAACTAAAGGAATTTGGTTTACTGTTAGAATGCATGAGCTACCAAAGCTGCAACAGTTTAGATACAATACTTTGAATAAATTACTAGCTAAGTCCCCTGACCTAATCCAAAAATAGGGGAGAGCAAAAGCCGACCATAGGTCGGCTTTTGAATTTTGAATTATATATTTTGAATTTCGAAAATCGATCGCGCCAGATTTAATGACATGATAGGTTAGGGCAGTGCAAACTCAAGCAGTAAGTGTTAAAATTGTGATATGCAGTCAGATAACTTACCTGGAGATTACGTTTCCGGCTTCGTGGATGGCGAAGGTTGTTTCTATTTGGCTTATAGAAGTGAAAATAAACTAAACAGACCCAATCAACCAAAATATTTTAGATGGACACCCTATTTCGCTTCAGTTTTACGTCCAAAATATAGATGATTTGTTTAGTAAACTTATGCCGTTCTTTAAGACTCACCCACTTCGAGCTAAAAAGAGGGGAGACTTCGAACTTTGGTGCGAGGCACTGATTTTGATTTATGAAAAGAAAATAAAAAAAGAAAAATATATAACAGAAGATCATTCCAGGCTCATGGGTATCAGAAGTAGAATGAATTCAATAAAAAGAACAAATACTAAACAATATAAGAATTCGCCAGTTTTGATTTAGACCACGACGCAGAAGGTACATTGTGCGACGAGCTCACTATCTCTAAATAAGGCCTTTTTGAGCCTCTTCTCTAGGTATCCTTACTAGTCCCTTAAGCCTATTTACTGTTCCTACATTTTAAATTCTGCATTTTAAATTCTAAATTATTTTTCTCTCCCCTTTAGATATTTTGATAAACTCAGTGGAACCGTTTGCTAAATGAAACTTTTGCTGATGCTTTTCAAAAGTTCTGTTTTGCTATAAACTATTTGCACGTCAAGGAGGACGGATCATGCACAAGATCGTGCTTGTTATCGATTCCGCCCCTTTGAGCGAAGCGGATAAGAACCTGTTCGAATCGCGGGGCGCGTCGTTTAAAAGGGTTTATCAAATCCAGACTCAGTCGGATTTTCCTAAGGGTACACAACTGATTTGCGTACCGAAGAGTCATTCAGACCGTGAATACTTCAGGGTGCGAAGATTGGCCGCACAGGCTGGAATCACAGCTCATCTGACGATTCACTCAAATGACCTTCGAGAGACGCTTAGACGTGTACTCGTGGAGAAGGCGCGAACAGGGTCTGACCCAGAAATCAGTATTGAGGAGGCAAAACGAAACATTTTGGCGTTAAAAACAGATCCTGGATCTTTGATGGATTGGGTGAAGCACAATCTGAAGCCACCATTTGATCTTGATGAGGAGCTTAAGCGCCTCCTGCCTCGCACGACTAAGTACTTCATCGATCGCAATATAAATCGCGAGAAACTTCGATCTGCGATCATAGAAGTGCTGGCACGTTCAGGTGTGGGCAGCAGACGCCGTAAAGCATCCTAGCCGAAGTCACCCACTTCGGTTTTTTTATTTTATTAAATTTTCAATTATTTGTTTCAGCTGAGCTGTCGTATAATCTAGGTCTTTAGAAGTTGTTTGTAAGCCCAAGGTAAACCTAACTGTTGCCGCAGAGCCGTTTTTGACCTTACCTAGGGCTTCTATGACGTGGGATGGTGTGGATGAGCCGGAAACACATGCCGAGCCGGTGGAAGCGGCAATTCCTGCTAGGTCTAGGGCAGTCATGATGGCATCTTGATCCACATCTCGAATTGTCAGACTGACTATATCAGCGGTTCGATTATCCCCCAAGGGTCCATTTAATTCAATACCAGAAATTTTTAAAAGATTTTTTATAAATTTATCCCGAAGTTTAGAGATTTTTTCAGAATTTTTTTGGCGTTGTTCCAGTGGACCTAGTAATTCAACCGCATGGGCAAATCCAATGATCCCAGAGGTATTTTGGGTCCCTGGGCGTAGTCCGTACTCCTGGGAACCACCTTCCATTAATTTGTCGAGCTTGACCCCTGTCTTTACGAATAACGCCCCTATCCCCTTTGGTCCAGAAATTTTGTGAGCAGATAGGGTAAGTAAATCACAATTTAATTTTTCGACATTTAAATTATAAAATTTAGCTGCTTGAACTCCGTCCACATGAAAAGCAGGTTTTAGGTTATAGGTTAGAGTGGATAGATGGTTTCCGATTTCACGGATTGGTAGAACTGAACCGATTTCGTTTGAAACGAAGATCGTGCTGACTAGAATTGTGTTCTCTCTCACAGCTTCCAGTACTTCTTGTACTTTTATTATCCCATCTTTATCCGGTTGAACAAAAGTTGCCTCGACTATCCCCTTTTTCTCTAAATCTTTTATGATATTATAAACAGACTGATGTTCTAACTTAGTTGTGACCACATGCGGCTTTTGTTTGTAGTTGTTTAGATAGTAATGCTGAACGATACCCTTAATTGCTAGGTTATTGGCTTCTGTCGCGCCAGATGTAAAAATAATTTCTTGTGGCCGAGCATTTAGAAACTTAGCTATGGTTTCCCGAGCGAAATCAATTTTGGCTCTAGCGGTCTGGCCTTCTCGATGAGTCGAACTAGGATTGCCGAAGTGCTCCAATTCAAAATCTCGCATGGCTTTCACCACGCGTTTATCAACTGGAGTTGTCGCTGCATAGTCTAAGTAAATTCTTTTCATCTGGATGACTTTCTGAAGCCTGCGGATTTGGCTTCGGCTTCGGTGTCGAAACACCTTATCGGACTAGTTGTTTTATCATAAAAAGCACCACCTGGCAAATGATAGATCATGCTTTTCGAGCCTTTGATTTTGCCGTCGCAGATCTGTTGAGTTCCAGACACAGTTGGAGTATAATTAGTAGGTGTAAAAGCTTGTTCGACTTTGATTTCAGGCGCCTCAGTTTTGTTGGTAGTAAATTGTCCTAATCCAAACCCAAGACTTGCCACGAGTACGTAGCCGATTGTGAGAACTATTGCTTGCTGGTGAGTTTTAATAAATTCTTTAATTATCATATGCAGTACGCATTTGTCCTAGGGAGGGTCTATACTTTATCTTTGGCTGAATTACTCCAAGTCTTAATTTCGAAAGGAATTAAGTACCAAGTAAAGGCATGTTCGCCCGAAGTCGTGGTTTTAGAATTGGATCAGCAGATAAAAGCTGAAGAATTCCAGGCCCACTTAGGTGGGGTTATTAAAATTATACGCTTAATTGATACTTTTCAAAAGAAGGGTAAGGAATACCCGTCCCAAGTTCTGACTAATTACTTTACCTATAAGCAGATCAAGGGATATTTCCACGACTATACTGGTAAGAAACAATTCGGTGTTTCGATATATTCGCTCGACCCGAGTATCCGATTTCGTGAAGAAGTTGGACGAATTGCTTTTTTAATCAAAAAAATTCTTCAAGATCAAGCTCAGAGTGTTCGAGCTGTCTTGCCTCAATTCCCCTCCCAAGCACTTTCCTCTGTTCAAGTTACTGAAAATCAGATATTGAACAAAGGGGCCGAGATTGTGATCATTAGTGGTAACCAACGTTTGTTCGTTGGTAAAACTTTAGTCGTCCAAAACTACGAAGATTATGGAAGACGCGATTACCAACGCCCTTCACGTGATGAAAAAGTCGGGATGATTCCTCCGAAAGTTGCACAGATCATGATTAATTTAGCTGGACCCCTTAAGCCATTGGGTCAGATCCTCGATCCTTTTTGTGGATCAGGCACAATTCTACAGGAAGCCATGCTCATGGGATATAAAGCGCTTGGCTCTGACCTTGAACAAAAAATGATTGAGAATAGCGAGAAAAATTTGGAATGGTTTCGAAATCGCTATCATGTCTCCCCTGGTCGATATAAGCTGTTCAAGTCACATGCGGCAGAAATTTCTATGCAAATCCCGAATCTAAAGATTGCGGCAATAGTTACAGAGGGTACACTGGGTCCTATCTATGGCAAAATGCCCAAAAAGCCTGAAATGCAGAATAATTTTAAAAATTTAAGCAAACTCTACGATCAAGTCTTCAAAGAATTCAAAAAATTCCTCACTGAAGGCAGTCGAGTAATTTTATGCTTACCGGCTTACAGAGTCAGCGCATCAGCTTATGAACAGATGCCAGATCTTGACTTTGCCGAGCAAAATGGGTATACTGTCTTAGATCCATTACCTAAAGATTTATCCACGAAATATAAATTTTTACGAGTAACCCCTAGAAAATCGATAATTTACGATAGAAAAGATCAGGTAGTGGCTAGAGAAATAATAGTTTTTCATTACGGTGAAATCATTAAGACGGAACCTGTAATAGAAGATGCAAACGCATCGGAGACAGAATCCGCTGATAAGGAATAAGACATGGCACATAAGAAAGCCGGAGGTTCTACAGCACTAGGTAGAGACTCCCAAGCCAAAAGACTAGGTGTGAAAATTTTCGGTGGTCAATCAGCTCATGTTGGTAGCGTTCTGATCCGTCAGCGTGGTACCAAATGGCATCCAGGCAAAAACGTTCGCAAAGGTTCTGACGACACTTTGTACGCAGTCGCCGATGGAACAGTAAAGTTTACATCCAAAAAAATGCGGGGTTTCGATGGCAGCCTTCATCTTAGAAAGTTTGTCCACATAGTAAAATAGAAAAAAGCCTCTCAACGAGGCTTTTTTGTTATAACCTATTTCTTATTCTTTATCGATGCTTTGACGAAGTCTCTAAAGAGCGGACCTGGGGCAAGTGGGCGCGATTTGAATTCTGGGTGGAACTGGACTCCGACGAAGAATGGATGATCAGCTATCTCGATAATTTCTACTAAATGACCGTCTGGTGAGGTTCCTGAAAAGACAAATCCTTTGGCTTCAAATTGCTTGCGATACTTATTATTGAATTCGTAGCGATGGCGATGGCGCTCCATAATTCTCCTGGTGCCATAGGCTTTTTCGGCTTTTGATCCTGGCTTGAGAACACAAACCCATGCTCCCAGACGCATCGATGCCCCATAATCTCTCTTCAGAAGCTTTTTTTCTTGATCTGGCATGATGTTTATGACTGGGTGCGGTGTTCCATCGTCTACTTCCACAGTATGGGCGTTTTTGAGCCTCAAAACATTCCTAGCGAACTCGATAGTTGCCATCTGCATACCATAACACAAGCCCAGATAAGGAACCTTTTTGGTTCGAGCATAATTAATAGCCGAAATCATTCCTTCTATCCCCCGTTTACCAAAGCCGGGAGTAATGACAATTCCATCCATTTTATGTAAAATGGCTGTTCCTTCTTTTTCAATCTTCTCTGAATCAATCCAGTGAAGAACGGGTTTAACTTTGTTATACCATGAGGCAGCTTTTAGTGCTTCTATAATCGAAACATAGACGTCAGACAAGTGATAATTGCCAGTACCAAAGTATTTGCCGACTACACCGATGTGAACTTCTTTTTTCACCGTTTTCATGGTTCGGACCAGTTTTCTCCATTGTTCCAAATTTTTGCGACCTGTCGGCAAATTGAATTTGTTTAGAATTTTCTCACCGAATTTTTGTTGCTGCAAAACCAAAGGCACTTCGTAAATTGAATTTAGATCAGGGTTAGAAATAACATCTTCTTTTTTGACATTGCAAAAAAGTGCAATTCGTTCTTTACGTCTATCGTCGACATAGTGTTCAGCTCTCGCCACTATAAAATCTGGTTCAATGCCCATGGCGTTTAACAATCGGACGGATTGCTGAACTGGTTTGGATTTCATTTCTCCCAAATTCCCCGGGATTGGTAAGTAAGCGACATGAACTTGGATGACATCTTTAGGCGCTCGGAGCTTCATGATACGAGAGGCTTCAAAGAAAATTGCATTTTGGTACTCACCTACTGTGCCGCCGAGTTCGATAATCACGATATCTGCGTTTTTGCCGGCTTGTTTAAACCGGCGAATAATTTCGTCAGTGACATGCGGGATTGCTTCCACGTCTTCTCCGTCATATTCAAAAGCGCGCTCTTTACGGAGGACTTCACCGTAGACCTGACCTGTGGTCATGTAATTAACTTTGGAAAGATTGGTGTTGAGAAATCTTTCGTAATGACCCAAGTCCTGATCAGTCTCGATTCCATCATCAGCAACAAAAACTTCCCCGTGTTCCTGCGGACGGATGGTGCCAGCGTCTTGGTTGAGATACATATCGACTTTAACCGGTGAGATGGTGTAGCCTTTGCCCTTTAAAATAGCGGCAATCGATGCCGCTGTGATCCCCTTTCCGAGACCAGAAATAACACCTCCGGAGACGAAAATATACTTGGTTGATCTTTTAGTTCTGTTTCTTGACTTCGATTTTGACCGTGGCATGGATAGAATCTGTTAATTTAATTTCGGCATCATGAATGCCCAAAGTGTTAATAGCTTGCTTGATTATAACCTGAATTGGCGCGATAGACAAGTCAATTTTTTTACTTATTTCCTGGGCGATCTGATCTTCGTGAATAGCGGAATATAGCTTGTGCACACCGCTGTCTTTGACCGTGATGATAAAAGTTTTGTTTTCGATTTTACTTTTTAGTGTACCAGCTTGTTCTTGCAACCTTTTAACTTTTTCTTGATGTTCTTTTTCTTCTTTCTGAACTCGAGCAAGTACATCAGTTGTTGCTGGCAAAGCCAAATGTTTTGGAATTAAAAAATTTCTGGCATGCCCATCAGAGACTTCTTTGATATCGCCAGCGCGACCCATTCCAGCCACGTCTTTGGTTAGAATCACTTTCATAAAGTGATTATATCTTCAAATACCTTCGGATAGCAATATATGACGCGAGGATGGATAAACCCAAACTTGCTAGGATGTTTACTATGACGATTCTGGAAAAGAGGGCGTTGATTAAATTCGTACCCAGGCTATCCAGCGACAAAAACTCTTCGATACTCCCCGAGAGCAGATATAAAAGTCCGAAGGCAACTATTGAGACGATAAGTGTCGCCAAAACAGCGTACATCATGGCTTCTATAATAAATGGCCAGCGAATGTACCAGTTTGTCGCACCGACGAGCCGCATAATCTCAACTTCTTCCCGGCGATTATAAATAGTCAGTCTGATCGTATTAAACGTCACCATCACGGTCACGGCCATGAAAATTAACGCCAGAATAATTCCAAATTTCGTGATGAAGTCAATAATCCTCGATAACTTCTCGATAACTACTCTCGTATCACTGACACGATCAAAGTACGCAGAATATCTCTGACTTTTCAATTCGTTATAGAGACCTTCGTAATTATTCAAATCCTCGGAACGTATGGATAATGATGCTTGAACGGGTTTTTCAAATTCACTTAGACTACTGATAAGAATTGAATTGTCTTTGTGTCGTTCGCGGAATCTTCGTTCAGCTTCCTCGTGAGAAATGAAAATGACTTCTCGAACATTGGGAAGTAATTCTACTTCAGCTTTGATATCCGCCATCTCCTGGTCAGTGGTTTTATCATTAAAGTATGCTGTGATCACGCCAACTTTGTCCTGACTGTTGCTGATCGAAAGCACAGCAAGAGTATAAAGCACAAGAATTGTTGAAATAATAAATAAAGTAATTGCAACCATAGAGGTTGCGGCTACAGAAACCCAAAAATTGCGGAAAAAATTTGTGACCGCCGACCGGACTACTCGCCTGGTTGTGATGGTCTTGGTCATAGGACGTATTTCCCTTTTTCTTGGTCGTAGACAACTTCGCCGTTTTCCAAAGTTATGACGCGCTTTTTGACACTGTTAACTATATCTTTGGCATGCGTGGCTAGAATTACCGTGGTTCCAGCTTTATTTATTTTTAGCAGTAGCTGAATAATTTCCCAAGCATTGATGGAATCAAGGTTACCGGTAGGCTCATCTGCCAAAAGTAAGACTGGTTTATGGGCTAAGGCCCGAGCAATCGCTACTCTTTGTCTTTCACCACCAGACATTTCATGGGGAAAAGCTTTTGATTTTTCTTCTAATCCGACCATTTCTAGAATCTTCGGAACTTCTTTCTGTATCATTGAGGGTTTTTCGCCGGATACTTCTAAGGCAAAGGCGATGTTTTCAAAAGCGGTACGCATAGGCAAAAGTTTGATATCTTGGAAAACAACACCGATTTTTCGTCTTAGGTAAGGAATGTCCTTAGCCCTTATGGCTGCAATATCTATGTCATCGATAAGTATTTGACCTTCATCGGGTCGTTCCTCTCCAATAATTAAAGACATCATTGTCGATTTACCTGCCCCGGATTGACCGACAACAGAAAGAAACTCACCTTTGTGAATTTCAAGATTAACATTGTTGAGTGCTAAAACTTTATTGTAGGCTTTTGTTACTGAATCGAATTTGATCATTTGTATTTATTATAACAGATTTCTATTTTTCTCTAAGTAACGCTTTATAAACTCTTCGATGTTCCCCTCTAAGACACCACTCGCATCCGAAGTTTCATAGTTAGTCCGATGATCCTTCACTAATTTGTAAGGATGCAACACATAGGATCGGATTTGATTCCCCCATTCGGCGGAATGAAACTCGCCTCTAATCTTTAACTTTTCTTCCTGACGTTTTTGTTCTTCGAGTTGGGCTAGTTTACTCGCTAGTATCTTCAGTGCCTGTTCTTTGTTCTGCGCTTGCGAACGTTCGTTTTGAATGGTAACGGTGATCCCTGTAGGTCGATGAGTGGCTCTGATAGCCGAATAAGTTGTATTTACGGATTGACCGCCATGCCCGCGGCTAGTTTTGGCTTCAATTTCTATTTCATCTAAGTTTAGTTTAAATTCATGTTGCTGGATGGCTGGCAACACTTCCACCAATGCGAAAGATGTTTCTCTGGTATGAGTCGAATTAAAAGGCGATTGACGAACCAGACGGTGGACCCCGGCCTCACTTTTAAAGAAACCGTAAGCATAAGGACCGATGATTTCGATGACGACACTTTTGATCCCTGCTTCTGATCCACGACTTTCGTCTATGACAAGTGTTTTAAACTTTTTGGATTCGGCAAACCGCACGTACATTCGTAACAGCATCTCGGCCCAGTCCTGGGCATCGACACCACCAGCACCGGCGTGGATGGATAAAAGGGCGTCGTGATCATCATATTTTTCGGATAAAAAGGTTCTTAGACGGAATTGCTCAAAAGCAGCCTGTAGGGCTTCAAATTTGGCCTTTAGATCACGCTCAAGGGCCTTATCGCTCTCTTTGACAGCCATAGTGCAAAGTTCTTCTAAATCGGCTAAATCTTGTTCAAACTTAAACCACGAGTCTACATCGTTTTTGAGGTCACTCGCCTGCTTGGATTTGATCCTGGCATTGTCCTGGTCTGACCAAAATTTCGGGTCAGACATCTCGTCTTCTAACTCAAGAATTTTTTGTTTCTTTGGACCCAGGTCAAAGATGCTCCTTCAAGTTCCTAGCATTGCTTTGGAGACTTTCTATATTTCTTTGTAACTCTTCTATCATAGTTTTGATTTAATCCTAATGACCCGAATGACCATCCGAATTATCCGAAGCAGGAGTGTAATCAGAATTTAGAATTCGTTTTGGTCTGAGGTTATAATTACGCATGTTTACAATTATTCCTAGTTCTAGATTAGCACTCTTTAAATATCTTTGCATCTGATTGTAATCATCCTTAGTGATATAAGCCTTTGCTTTAAAATCGACAATAATCTTATTAGCCACAATAAAATCAAATCTATTGCCGGACAATGATTGAGAATTCATTTTTGTTATATCCTTTTCACGTAAATATGATAGTTCTTTTTCAACAATTCTAGTTTCGTCCATTTCGGGTCATTTGGATAGTATTCGTATAATTTGAATTATATCATCTAACCTTTTAAATTTTTAATTTCTCGTATTAAGTCTTCCATAGATGAGTTATAGAATAAAGGAAACGATGGTAATAATCGCTAAAAGTAAAATAATCGATATTATAATTCTGTTGATTGGTTGTACTGATTTTTTACCGAAAAGCCAAGTGAGGTGTATAGAGAAATTTAACAGAATGAAAAAAGCAAAAAATGCCATGACTAGCAATATACCTAAAATTGTTTTAAATATTTCCATGGATTTCTATATTTTCAATAATATTCTTTAATTCTATCAGATTATGGATTATATAGTCAGGGGCCGCGGCTTTGAGTCTTTTTTTACTTTGCCATCCTCCTGTTATAGCTACTGCTTTATATCCAAACTTTTGTCCTATCTCAATCTCTTCGATAGTATCTCCTACGACCATAACCTCGCTTGGGTTTAAGGATTTACTATTAACAAAATCTTTTAGCAATTCGTCTTTAAATGTTTTCGTGGTGTGTGTAATATCGTTCTTAGTAGATCTAGCGAGAATTTGATTGATGAGATGCTTTATCCCAAGCCTTTCATTCTGAATTTCAATATGAGAAACTATGTGATTACTAAAGATGATCGATTCGATGGAGTTGTTATTTAACCAAGTAAGAGCATCTTTTGCCCCATCTCTCAGATTGACTTTTGCTTCCTCTGGTTCGTAGTGCTGCATATATACAGCTTCTATCTCTTCAGCGCGACTATCAAAAAATTCCGGACTCAATCCAGCATTTACCCAATATTGTTTAATCGGGATAATAAAGTGATCGCGAATTTCTTCAATGTTTGTTTCTTTAAATCCAAAGTGTAGTCGCGTGGCAGATTCAGCCATCGTCCCGCCATCGATATCATCTAAAAGAGTTCCGTTCCAATCAAAAGCAACCAGTTTGATCATAAGGTTACGAGCAATAAATACGCAAGCATTACAACAAGCACGATAGCAACCTGATATTTGCTGAGCTTTTTAGGAGGATTTTTATACCAGTTAAGCTCGCGTTTCCAAGTAAAAAATATCAACAGAATTACCGGTAATAGCACTAATGCAAGTGTCCATAATAAATCTTTATTATTTTCCAGCATTTGGGTCCTTGAGCCACTTATTACTTTTCATATGCCACTCGCTTGGGTCGCTGGATTGGATTTGTTCCCAAAGTTTTTTTGCAGATTGAGTATAAAGTTTTTCATCCCTGACTAATTTTCGGTTTGTTGCCCACTTTCCAGGCAATTTAGATCCAAGTTCTTCGATTTCTTTTAGTTCTAAATCAATATCTAAATTATCTGCATCTTTAACGATCTTGGCTTCTATACTATCTCGCTTTTCATATTCTTCTATGATGTGGCGATAATCAGCAACGCTTGTTCCGTCAAACATATCATCAGCTGCTTTGCTCTCGTCTGCTTTAACGTAAACTTTCTGGACATAGCTTAGATCTGAAGTTCTAGTTTCAGCTACGTCATGGACGAGTGCCATTTTGATAATTTTATTTTCATCACCAGCTTTTTCCATTCTTGAAATAATCAGTGCTATCCAAATCAATCGGATTGTGTGTTCCAAATCTGATGCAACATCAAAACCCAAATGCTGCCGCCAGCCTCTAGGCACGTTCCTCAATGATCCAATCTCGTATAAGAAATCAATATCTCTATTCGTCATAAATTTGTATTGTCGCAAATTTTGGGTAATTACATTGTTTTTGCGACAAGCCACTTAATATTAAATTTTAAACTCTTTCATATTCGACGAATGAAAATTCCTCGTGGTCTTCGCGCTCCATTTCTTTCCAGAGATTTTTGTCCACTTCTGGAAAGAAGACATCACCATCAACTTTTTTATGAACCTCGGTCAGAATCAGTTTGTCTGCTTTATCAATAAGCTGATTGAAGATCTGTCCTCCCCCCGCAACCATTACTTCTGGTGTATCTTTTAATCCATTCAAGGCGTCTTCAATATTATGATACACTATTACATCGGTCGGCGCTTGCCAATCCGTCTGTCTCGTAATTACGACATTGACTCTTTCAGGCAATGGTTTACCTATCCTGTTCATAATAGAGTCAAAAGTGTTTTTACCCATGAGCACAGTTTTGCCTACAGTTTTATCTTTGAAATGTTTCAGATCTTCTTTGATGTACCACGGAAGAGCATTGTGACTCCCAATCACTCTATTTTTCGCTACAGCAGCTATTAGGATTAATTTCATGCTATTTATTAGACTACGAGGGTCACCCTCGTAAAAATTTAATTGCCGCTTCTAAGATTTCGTTATTCTTGCCATACAGATTCATTTTTCTAGCTTCTTCTAAGTCTAACCAAAAAGGTTCGGTTTCTTCGGACGCCTGCAATTCTCCAGAGACATTGGTGCAAAGAAAGACCTTGAAAGAAAAATCTACCCAACCGTCTTTTCTTTCTACAGATGCTTGGACGTAATTACCAGGAAAATCAATGAGGTTATTTGCTAATAATCCAGTTTCTTCTGTAAATTCCCTTTTAGCTGTGATCTCTGGAGTTTCTCCTGGATCGATGTGTCCGCCCGGGAACGCGATGGAGCCATCCTTTTGTAAAGATTTTATGCCAGCCTTAACTAGTAAAATCTTTCCGTCTTTTATAGCTAGAATACCGGCACCAGACTTCATTGTTTTTTCTCGTACAATCCACCCGAAACTGATAGTTCGGCTTTGATCATGTCGTGTGGTTTATAATCAATTAACTTCACCAATTCTGGTTTGAAGTCATCGATAGATTTTACTGAAGGATCTAATTCAATTCGTGGGAATGCATTAGGAGTTCTTTGCAGCTGCTCTTTTACAGCGTCGAGGTGTTTTTCGTAAATATGCGTGTCTCCAAATGAATGGATGAACTCTCCTGGTTTATATCCTGTGACTTGAGCTAGAATCATAGTCAGCAATGCGTAGGATGCGATGTTAAAAGGTACACCCAAAAACATATCCGCAGATCTTTGATAGAGATGCAGGGACAGTTTATCATCTATGACATTGAACTGATACATGTTGTGGCAGATGGGATACCTCGCTGCATCCTCATTTGTTGCCATGGTGTAGAGATACTCAGGGTTCCAAGAATTCACGATCAAATTATGAGCATTTGGGTCATCTTTAAGTTCTTGTACAGCCCAGCCCAACTGATCCACAGTCCTACCCGGAGTTCGAGTAGGCCAACGCCTCCAAAGTTCACCATAGATTTTAGGAAGTTCCCCATGTTCTTTGGCAAAAGCATCGTCGGTTTTTAGTTTTTCGACAAACTGTTCTTTAGCTAATTGATTTGGATACTTTTTACTATAAATTTTATAGGGGTAATCATCCCAGATGTGGACTCCTTTTCGTGTCAGATAAGAAACGTTGCTCTGACCTGACATAAACCAATACAACTCTTCGACAACACCCTTCCAGAAGACTTTCTTAGTGGTAAGCAGAGGAAACCCTTCTGACAAATCAAATCGCATCTGTGGACCGAAAATACTGTAAGAAGCATCCCCTGTCCCACGATCAACTTTACGAAATCCCTTGTCCAGGATTTGTTTGAGTAAATCTAAGTATTGATACTCTGGGTGTTTAGTTTGCATCACTTTTTAATTGCTCTTTTAATAAGCTTGCAAATCGTAGACGTTCATCATTTAGAATGTCACTTTTTTTCCTGTGATTGATATAAAGGTCATCATTATTATACCTAGGAATGATTTGGAAATGATAATGCATAACTTCCTGATTTCCAGCAGGCTCGTTGTGCTGACGGATACTTACACCGTGACATCTGTAAGCGATTTTCATAGCTAGAGCTAGCTTTTTCGCTAAAATGTGCGTTTCGGCCAGGAGACTATCTGGCATATCATAGATATTCTCGATATGCTTGTTCGGGATGATGATGACTATACCAGGGTTATGAGGCCACATGGCAGAGGAAATAAATGCACTCAAGTAGTCATCTTTGTAAACCAAATATTTAAATTTGGAATCCGAAACATAAATACAGAAAGGACAGGTGTAGTTTTCTGGTTCGTGATTATACATTATTCAATATTAAATACTTTTTCAGTCCCATAATAATCTTGCCAGTTTTGATTGTAGTGTGCAAACATCCGCTCTAACCGATCTTGTTTGAGTTCTTCCACTCCTAGCACTTGCATACTGTCCCGTATGAAAGTCTTTGTTTCATCAGCTTTAGATGGATCTTCTATAACCTTTTCAAATTCCACTAGGTAACCATAGCCAGCATTTTTATCAATGCTCACACTCATATCTTTATATTTAAAATCCTGTCGCTCCCGAGACCATTTAGCCTGATATTTAAATCCTGAATCCAGCAGAGTTTTGTCTAATTGATCCAAACTCATATCAACTACTTGTTCAAACTCCGCACGAGCAGTACCATTAGCTGACGTGGTATCGTCTACTGTGGCTTTAATTACAAACAAGACCTTACCGTCTCGATCTGCTGTCCGGACTGAAAAATTTTTTGAATTCAAGATATTATCAGGAATGGTTAAGTTAAGTTTTTGGGCTAAGGTATTTAAATCTCCTGGGATGAAGTAATGATTTAATTGCTTATGAGTACCGTGCGCCTGAAAAGATGGATCTTTTTTTAAATTATCCAAAAGCTTATCTGCGTTTTCTTTGCTTCCGAGTAAGCTTTTAATTTCTATTTCAAATGATGGCATGGACTTCCTTCCATATTTCATTAGCAATTACTTGCTTTGGCTTTAATTCACCCTTTATCGTTGCATCAATAATTTTTGCAACTTTCATGCCCTTGGCTGTCTTTATTACCTCGCGTAGGGACTCTTTTTGGTGGAGCAAATCGCTTTCGAGTAAATCTTTCTTGGCACCCGCCAGATATTTCCTATCTTTCGCGGATTTATTTTGAATCATCTCTATCGCTATCTCGACAGGCATGTTTATAAACAAAACCAGATCTGGTTTTGGCAACCCAAAAACTTCATATTCTAATTTTGAAATCCACTTTTTAAACTTCTCTCGATCTTTTTTGTCCAGATTCGCTGATTGGTGGATCAAATTTGCCGTGACATACCTATTTAGCACTACGACATAGCCTTCTCTCAGCCATTTAACTATTTTATCTTTTGCCTCAAATCGATTCACAGCATACAGTGTTGCAGCTAGGTAGGCATCGATTCTTCCAAAGTCATTTCGAAGATAACGCGCGACTAATTCTCCTGTAAAACTATTATAAATCGGGATGTCCAGAAAAGCTGTTTTTATCCGCTGCTTCTTTAACCTCCGATACAGCAGTTGCGTTTGAGTGCTTTTCCCTGATCCATCTGTCCCATCCACTACGATCAATTTCCCTTTCATAAAATACTACCAACGGTTTTATCCTGATTTTTGTACTTTGAATCATCTCGTTCGACGTAGGGTTTAGAAGTGGGGCTGCTAAGCTGCTCAAACAACAACTGGCAAATCCGCATTCCAGGATGGAGGACTATTGGGACAGTCCCAATATTTGTAATCTCTAAAACCAAATTGCCCTTAAACCCAGGGTCGACTTTTCCTGCAGTTGAGTGAATCACTAAACCAAGTCTACCCAAAGAAGACTTCCCTTCCAATCGTCCTGCGATAGAGGCTGGTAATTCAATTTTTTCTAAAGTCGAGCCTAAAACGAAGTCTCTAGGACGAATGACGAAATCTCCATCTTCAGCGACAGAAATTTTTTCTTCAATCCCATCAGGGATTTTTTTATCTCGAGCGTCGATAACCGAATGCGAAGTACTTCTGTATAAAATGAAGTCATTGCCTAAACGCAAATCCACAGAAACAGTACCTAAGGCCTCTGCCAGGTTGGGCATGGGATCGATTTTTATTTCATTGGTATCAAGTTTCGTCTTGATGTCTGTGTCAGATAAAATCATATTTGTTAGTTCTAAAGTATAATAGCAAAAATTTCATGAAAAAGAAAAGAACTAGCCTGCTGAACATCAGGTCAAGCTAGAACAACGAAAACCAACGGAAATACGGTACCGGACACTTTCGTCCAAGTTTCCTGAAACCTGATGAAAGGGTCGATCATCGACTTGGTCTGACAGCAATCCGCTTGCCTTCATCAGGATTAAGTCTCCTGCTTTGGGTGTAAGTCGAATCACAGGTTGACCGTCTCGACAGGTAAGAATGTCAAAATGACAAGAGCCTGCGAGGTTGACGATCGCGACCAGAAGCCGGTGTTTCTTTGAATCCTTGTGACCTGTAATGTGACCGGCTGAAGTGTAGCGTTGTATAACGATTTCGTTCGGAAACCATTTCGAAAGATTTGGTTCAACGCCTGTGCCAAGTTGAACAAAATTCTGCACAAGTTCGTCCAGTTCATCGAGTGCAGGCATGTCATGTGGAATTTCGTTAAGTTGAACCTTATCGAAATCCTGTCGTACAAGCTTACACTGTGGAGCTTCGGGATCTTTAAACGACAGCCCTTCAAATTCACGAAGGAGCCTTTGCTGTAACCCTTCGGGAACAAACAAGGGAAACAGAGCCACGTCATCGACGATGACGGTTTGCAGCGTTTGTTCTGATTGCATTCTATTGGTGTACATTATTCCTCCCTACAAAAAAACTGCCCGACTAGGGCAGCTTTGTTTGGAAAAGCGAATAACCCTAGTAGCCTAGAGTAGAACCTGCGTATGACGACCAGATCTGTTTTGTCCGAGTTATCAACATAAAACTATTGTACTAGATTTTTACTTTAATACCAGGGCCCATGGAAGAATTCAGTGTTACTGAAACGATATACTCTTTCTTCAATCCAGCTGGTTTATTGGAATGGAGTGCATCCATGAATGATTTATAGTTAGCAACAATTTGCTCATCGGAGAAATTGGATTTACCCAAAAGCATATGAATATTACCAGAATCATCATTCTTAAATTCTGTTCTACCAGCGGCAAATTCCTTAACAGCTTTATCAGTATCCGCAGTCACTGTTCCCGATTTAGGATTTGGCATCAACCCTTTTGGACCCAAAATTTTTGCTATCACTGCCAATTTTGGCATAATAGCTGGATCAGCGACAGCTATATCAAAGTCAATTTGACCGGTTTCTTTGATTTTCTTAATCAAAAGCTCACCTTCTGTACCTTTAAATACTGCGACTTTCTTGATCTTTCCAGTTCCGTGCGGAAGAGTCACGGTGGACCGAATAAGCTGATCTGATTTTTTCGGGTCAATACCAGTTCGAACGTGGACCTCTATATTACCGACAAATTTGGTGGTAGAAGTTTTTTTAGCCAAAGCAACAGCTTCTTCAACTGAATATTGCTTGGTTACGTCTATTTCTTTTTGAGCCGCTGCAAATCTTTTGTTCATGTTATTTAATCTCCACTCCCATTGAGCGTGCGGTACCGGCGACAATCTTTTCTGCGGCTTCGAGGTCATTGGCGTTCAAATCAGGAAGTTTTTGTTCGGCAATTGCTCGGAGTTGGGCTTTCGTAATACTACCAACTTTATTCTTCAACGGATCTCCTGAACCCTTAGCTATACCTGCTGCCTTTCCAATCAAAATCGAGGCGGGAGGAGTTTTAAGAATAAAAGTGTAGGACCGATCTTCGAAAATAGTAATCTCGGCTGGAACGACAATATCACCCATGGCTCCAGTCTTCTCATTGAATTCTTTCAAAAATTGACCAATGTTAATGCCGTGAGGTCCTAATGCAGTACCTGTTTGTTGGCTAGGTGTTGCTTTCCCTGCCTGAAGTTGTATTTTAACAATTGTCTTAACTTTTTTAGCCATATAATTGTTTTATAATTTTTTAACTTGTAAGAAATCTAATTCGACAGGTGTCTCTCGACCAAAGATGGACACCAAAACTTTAACTTTACCTTTTTCCTCATCAATTTCGGATACCTTGCCTTCGTAATCTTTGAAAGGTCCATCCATTATACGAACCAAATCATTGATAGTTACATCGATTTTGTACTTCGGCTCTTCCACGCCCATACGTTTTTGTAAAAAGCCCATTTCCGGTTCTGAGATTGGAGTTGGAATAGTTCCAGAGCCTACAAATCCCGTAACGTTTGGCGTGTTCCGAACGACATACCAAGAATCATCAGTCACAATCATTTCGACGATGACGTATCCTGGGAAAATCTTTTCCTCCACTGTTACTCTTTTACCATCCTTAATCTTGATCTTCTTTTCTTTCGGAACCAGGACATTGAAAATTTTATCTTCCATACCCATGGATTCAATACGTTGTTTCAAATTAAAAGCAACACTGTCTTCGTATCCAGAGTATGTATGTAAAACGTACCAATGTTTTTCACCTGTTACCTGCTGCCTTGCCATATTTTATTGTCTATTGATTACCCATTCAAAAAGCTTGGTCAAACCGTAGTCAGCAGATCCCAGATAAGCAGCGACAATTAAAGAAAGAATAATAACAGCTATTGTGACACGAATGACTTCACGTCGACTTGGCCAGACTACCTTCCCTAACTCTGCCCGAGCTTCTTTTATGAATTGAATTGGATTTACCATATTTGCCCTTTTTTAAAAGCCCTTTTCGGGGGCTTTTATTTACTGACTTATTATACACTATTTCGCACAAGTACGCAAATGGTGTGATTATTTAGGGATTACAATTGCTTTGGCAGTAATCACAACGGCTTTGGTTAAATCTTCTAAACTATCTATTTGAATCCGTTGACCAACTTTAATGCTAGAAAATGGAATAGACTTATTGGATCCAATTCGAGTAATTAAAGTTTCTGGAACTATAATTATTAACCTTGACTGACTCATGTACGCACTTGCGTTACTATTCTGAACTGGAACGAGTATCGGTACATTGATATAAATTTTGTCAGTTTCAAGTTTCGTTACTGTTCCATAACTAGTGTAAACTCTTGGAACTAGGGATTTCTCGGCGGTAGCAATTGGTTCAGGTGTGACAGTTTCTTTTTTTCTTGACGACGCCCACAACACAACCACAACAAGAATAAGAATTAGGGCTAGAACACTAACGATTGTTTTTTTGCTAGTTTCCATATATTGATTATTATGGTGCTACTTCTCTAAATGTCGGCACCCTGCTGCCAGCTGATTGACACAGTGTCGGGCCAAATGGTATGTCTTCAATTTTTCCGTTGCCAGAGGAATCATTATAAATAACGCGCCCTAAATTCGAGCAAATTTCAGTTTTTAAATTGGGAGATTGAGACCTAAATACAGCAGTGAAGTAGATATCAGATCTTGAATTGGCACCATCTTTTGTGAGTGTCCCGTCGACATCAAAATAATAACCAGGATTACCGTTAATAACCTCACACTCCACTGGATTTAGAAGAGGTCGAGCAGCAGGTGAAGTTAATGGTCCGTCTTCAGACGCATTATTCAAATCTTGAAAATTATTGGATGGATAATCACAAAACTTAGTAATATCGGCATCGTCAGTACCATTGTTGATGATTGTTATTTTGAATTTTAGTATATCGTTTTCCTCAATTTTCATGGTCATATTAAATGGGACGGGTACCCCTACCCCGGGTTTTTGTATAGTATCTATCGTTTTAACTGACGACGTGAGGTTAGCAAAACATTGCACTGCAAGTCTGGAACCGAAAGGTGCGGAGGGAGTACTTCCAACCTGATCTTTAGCGACAATGATATAATAATACGAATTATTGGCGACAACTGTATTATCGGTGTACGATAGGGGGTTATTAGCCGGACTATCAGCAATTTTGATCCAACCAATAGGGAACGCATTTGGAGGCTCGTCTTCAGTTCTCCAAACTTCATAACTGGCTTCACTAAGAACATCATTCCAACTAACCGTTAATTGCTCACAAGTTGAATTGACTACATCAGTAATAATTGGGGCTTTTGGTGGATAATATATTGTCCATGTAATGGTGCCGCCATTGGGAAGATTTTGAAATACACCGAGTGCAGGGTTTATTTGCGGCGGTGCATAATCTCCAAAATTTGGAACATTCGTGAGACTATAGTTACCAGCTATCCAATTTGTATATCGGGATGGGTCGTTAGAACAAGCATTACAATTAGCAGGTTGCGGTCCATTCAGCTGCCAATCTGTCGCTACATTGGTATTAACTATAATTGTTCCGCTCGCTTTTGTTACAAAGCTGACAATCGTCCCATATCCAAAACCTGTATTGTTTGAACCGATGGCACAATAATAGTAGGTGGTGTCAGGAATTAAGCCAATAAGATTTTGGGAATACGGCGAATAACCATTCCCAGAGCCAGCCGCAAAAGGAATTTTAGGTCCATTGGCATCGTTATCAAAGAGAGCGTCACAACTGCCAGGGTTAACAGTGCTGTATCTAAACCAAGCATTGGTAGCCTGTAAATTCGGATCTACTCGGCCATTCAAAGTCACAGAATTCGGTGCAGGATTCGTGGCTGGATCAGTAATCAACGTAGGGACAGCATCAAAACTGGCAGTCACAGTTCTGGCCTTACTCATAGTCACCGTACAAATCCCAACACCACCGCATCCTTCTCCAGCCCAGCCAGTAAAGGTACTTCCTGGATTCGCGGCGACTTCCAAAGTTACTACTTGTCCATAATCGAAGCTGACAGTTTGTTCCGGACAAGCATTTCCACAGTTAATACCCGCGGGAGTAGAAGTGATTGTTCCGTTCCCCCCTCCTGATTTAATTACTCTCAAGGGCTGAAAAGGGTCCACCACTGTAACTTTATTTGAAACTCTAAAAACAGTATTATCTGGAACCCAGTCCGGATCCGCAAGATCTACATTCATAAAGAAACCGACAAATTCATACACGCCAGGGCCAACATCCATTTGAAAACTACAAGCATACGATTGCGCAGCCCCTACCGTTCCAGCGTTATTAGTACACTGATCATCATTATCTGCCGTACCCGTGGTCACGAACCTAATTATCCAATTGTTAGGGTTAGTATCTCCCTCATTCATCAATCCTATCCAATTATCTACCGATTCCGGATCAAAATTTGCCCAACTTACCCGAACAAATTGTGATGGAAATACCACATCAGGTGCGGCTATAATTTCCGAATTTGCCGCGCAACAAACATTGCCTTGTTCAAATTGAGCGCCTAGCGATCTGTCTTGATTCATACTCACTGGTCCACAATTAGGGTCACTGTTACCTACTCCACACCCGCCAGTAACACCAACCCACTGAATAAATGGTCCGGTTAAATTGATTGCTTGAAAGGTCACCTGTGTGTCAAACGGTAAGACAACACTACAAATTCCATTGACATCAGGACCACCCTCCCATCTACAGTTAATTATTTCATTTCCAGACGGAAACTCCCGACCGATAACTTGTCCCCAGGCTGAACCATGTGGCCAGACGTTTAAAATTACCATTCCCGGGTCAGGGTCATTCACAGGAACAGTGCATCCTTGGAAAGGAGTTGGGTCAGGGACGAAGCCGGGCATACATTCAACCATTGCAGACCAAGTCCAACTATATATTGCTGCGTCGGAATTTGCAGCAATAAAAATAAATGAGTCGGCCGCTGTAGCTGGACAAGCAGGGTTAGAATTGATTATCGCTGGCATGGGAGCTTCTATTACAGGATAATTAATATCTCTCAGGTCAAGACCGCCCCCCGGTAAACAAGACGAATCCGGACCAGTGAGTCTTACAGCTAAGAAGCCATTAATATCAGCTCCAAATAAAGGATTGGATGGAGTTATAACTAAATTAACAGCAAACCAATTGACATAAGCGTTTGGTCCAACTGATGGATTACCGATGTTTGGAATGGTCTGACCAAACTCGGATCTTGCCATAAATTGAGAACCTGAACTACTTATGCCCTCTGCTTGAGCATGCTTTGCTGAAAAAATTCCTGCGCCCACTAAAAGTATTATAAGAAAAAAATATTTACGCATTACGGTTTAGGGTAAATTGTACCTAAATAGTAGATTTCTGTTGCCGCTGTTGAATTTGAGGTAAATAAATTATCCTCACCCTTTATGGTGACTATGCTTGTATTAACTACTAAATCTGTCCTTTCACCTGGTTTATCTGCTCTAACAGGGGCATCGGTATCGGTGATATCAATCACTGACTGCTTGAATGTAGTGCTTGAATCGATTATAAAAATAACCGTCCTATTTTTCTGACTTGTACTATCTTTAGAAATAGCAACTCCCTCAACGGTTATACTATTATCTGTTATTTTCGTAATCTTTCCTCGCATCTGTTCTGAATAATCATGATCATTAACTATGCGAGCAGTATCCTTCTTGTATATTAAAACGGCAAATACCACTAGTATGCTGACTATAAGTAAAACAGTTATTTTTTTATTCATGGTTCTAAGGTATTTTTGTTCGAAAATGCCTTACTAATTATATCATACTAAGATCTAAAATAAAAAGAAGGCAACTTCTGTGAGTTGCCCATAGTACCCGGCTAACGATTCACGTACCAGCTCTTGACCTTGAGATGGTTACCGACTTTATCGAAATCGATCGTCGGTACATTTTGCGCGTCCCTGGGGCCAGCAAAAATGCATTGACGGGTTGGTAATAGCTTCTGGTACTCATCCTCCCCGAGTTGCGTAGCGAGCAGTACGAACGAATATCTCTCGCCTTCTACGAAGAACCCGTCGCGAACTACAGGCCAACTTATGGTCCCAATTGTTCCACTCGCAACAAGGGGACAAGGGCCTAGCCGTGTCGCCTGATCGCTTTCACGGACAATGCCGACTGCAACATTGAGCCCGTACTGGTTCGTAAATGCCGTGTAACGACCCTCTATGTGTTCACCGAACCGGACGACGTCACCCTTCGGTAATACTTCTTGCATTTTTGTCTTGTCTGGGTTGATTCCGTCGGGGAATACCTGCTCGGTGGTGTATGGGACTGGAGGCGTCGGTGTCGGTGTTGGTGTCGGTGTTGGAGTCGGTGTTGGAGTAGGGTCAGGCGCGGTAGGACCGTTGCCTTGAGCTGTACCGCCACACGATGCGTTGGAGAGGACCAACGCCAAGAGACAGACCACGGTCAACGCGAACTGTTTCAGACGCATGAGCGTCCTCCTTGAAAATCATAGGTGAAGGTTATCCACACCTTGTATTAATTATAAGCTGTGGATAATCATATAAGCAATGAGCGCAAGTTTTTTCTTTTCGCCTAAAATAAAACCATCTCGACCAAAGGAGAAATCCCTCCGTACGGCTTGAAGAAGGAATTTCTCACTAACCTGCCTGCCGGCAGGCAGGTCGTTCGAAATGGTTAAATACTATATATCGAGATTCTTTACAGTCTTAGCGTGAGTCTGAATGAAATTTTTACGCGCTGCGACTTCGTCACCCATTAAAGTTTCAAAAATTTTCGAAGCTTTTTCGGCATCAGTAATACCAACCCTTAACATCACACGGTTAACAGGATCCATAGTTGTTTCCCAAAGTTGTGAAGGGTTCATTTCTCCCAACCCCTTATAGCGCTGGACATTCACACCTTTGATATTGACTTCCCCACTTTGTTCAGGAGCAGCTTCTATGATTTCTGCGACTTCCAGCTTCTTGTCCTTTGTCTGTTTCTTTTCTTTTTTATCAATTAAAAATCTTTCAATAATTTCGTTGCGCTGTTTTTCTGAGAAAGCATATTCAGCACTCTTGCCGTATTGAACTCGGAAAAGAGGAGGTTGAGCGATGTAAAGATAGCCACTTTCGATAATCGATGGAAAATAACGATAAAACAAAGTCAAAAGTAGTGTTCGAATGTGAGCTCCGTCAACGTCAGCATCAGTCATGATAATAATTCTATGGTATCGCAAATTTTCCAGGTTAAACTGATCTGCTACACCAGCACCCATGGCGATCACAAGATTTTTAATCTCCTGGTTTGCTAGCATTTTGTCCAAACGAGCTCGTTCAACATTCAAAATCTTCCCACGAAGTGGTAGGATTGCCTGAAAACGTCGATCACGTCCCTGCTTGGCTGATCCTCCAGCAGAGTCTCCCTCGACGATGTACAATTCTGATTCTGCCGGGTCAGATTCAGAACAGTCAGCTAATTTACCTGGCAAAGCTAGTCCTTCTAACACACCTTTACGGATTACAGCGTCGCGAGCAGCTCGTGCAGCTAATCTAGCTTTGGCAGCTAATAAAACTTTCTCTAAAATTTTCCCAGCATCCGCTGGGTGTTCTTCTAACCAAAATTCCAATGCTTGGCCCACTGCATCTTCCACAATTCCTCGAACTTCAGCATTGCCTAGCTTGGCTTTGGTCTGGCCTTCAAATTGTGGGTTCTGCAATTTAACTGAAACGATCGCTGTAAGCCCCTCTCGCATATCTTCACCAGTCAGTTTATCTGATTCTTTGATATAGCCGCTTTTGATCCCCCAGCTGTTTAGCGATCTAGTTAGCGCTGCGCGAAAACCAGTCAGATGAGAACCGCCCTCTGGCGTGTGGATGTTGTTTGCAAAAGTCAGGACAGTTTCTGTAAATTCATCAGTGTACTGTATCGCACACTCCACCATGACATTATCGGTGGTTTTACTCACAAACATCGGAATGGTCTTCACGACTTTATTCCGATTGATATGCAAAATGTAGGAAACTAAGCCACCCTCAAAATAATATTGATACGTAAATCCATTCCGCTCATCTGTGATGACTAAATGGGCGCCGCGAGTGAGGTAGGCCTGCTGACGATAATGATCTAGGACAAATTTCAAATCAAATTCCAGCACTGTAAATATTTCCGGATCAGGTTTCCAGGAAATTTTGGTACCCTTTTGCCACGGATCTTTCGGTGAAATTTTGCCGACGAGTTTTACTTTGCCAGTCGGTTTGCCCCGTTTATATTCTTGGGTAAAAATTTTGCCATCCCGACGAACTTCAGCTTTGACCCATTCAGAAAGTGCGTTTACGACAGATACACCCACTCCGTGTAAACCTCCTGATACTTTGTATCCTGATGCATCGCCCCCAAATTTACCACCAGCATGAAGTACAGTCAGCACTGTTTCCAGTGCTGACTTTTTCGTTTGTTTATGAATATCTACCGGAATACCACGTCCATCATCAATTACTGAAGCTGAATTATCAGGATGGATGATGATCTCAATTTTTTTGGCGTGCCCAGCCATGGCTTCATCAATTGAGTTATCTACGACTTCTTTCAGTAAATGATGAAATCCTTCCTTGGCCGTATTGCCGATATACATTCCAGGACGTTTGCGGACAGGCTCTAAGCCCTCGAGAACAGTAATCTGCTCGGCTGTATAATCCTTGTCCTTTTTCAACTTTTTCTCGTCTGTCATATGTTTATATTATAGCAAAAATCAGGCTAAAAATAAAGGGATTTTTACTTAGCGAAGTTGCGCATTATATAGGGTTTTTGTCTGCTCATAAAGCTTGTTTTGGAGTGGCTCGACTTCTTCTGTTTTCAGGGTTCGGTCCGGACTTCTGTAGACGATACGATAGGTGTAACTTACCTTATCTTTTCCAAATTTTTCTTCATTTTCAAATTTATCAAGCAGTGTAACTTCTTCGATCAAATCACCGACAATGTCTCGGATGAGATCAAAATAATCATTCGGGACAAAACTTTTATCCACGACGAATGATATATCCCGAGTAATCGGTGGATACTTGCTTACCTCGACAAATTTCTGACCTAATTTGAGTTGCTTCGTCACTCGTGGGTCTTTTGACCAAAGCAGGCGGATGTCTGGCAGCGACATGGAGGCAATTGCCAGTCTTTCTAACCCAAATCCGAATGCCCAACCATTGTATCCACTTAAACCCAAATTTGATAACACCGTTTTCCTGACGATGCCTGAACCTAACAATTCAATCCACTTCCCATTGATTTCAGTTTCCATCTCGAAACTCGGATCCGTGTAGGGAAACTGATGATCATAAAATCTAAAATTTGCTTCGAAAACATTTTTAGCGATGTCTGACAGGGCGTTTTTCAAATCTTCTGGTGTAATGATCTTTTTTTCATCCGGCGCTATCAGCCAAGCTCCAAATTGATGAAAAACATTCATATGCGTCCGGTCGATCTCGTCTTTGCGATAAACCTTACCATAACAAATTGCTCCCAGTGTTTCTTTATTCGCAATTCTTTTCTTCACTTCTGGATTGCTTAAATAATAATACCAAAACACGGTGTCATGAGTTCTTAAAACGTTTTCCTCATCAACGTAATAACTATCTGACTTGCTGCGCGCCGGGTGCCCTGGCGGCATGTTGAACAAATCAAATAAAACTTCGGTCGGTACTATTTCTGGTATTTTTATAACATCAAATCCTTTTAGGCTCTCTACTCTGGAGGCGCGATCAACAATTTCTTTCAAAGGACTGCCCTCTGTTCGTGATAAATCAGGCATATTTAAAAACCGAAGCATTCGCTTCGCATCTGCATCCGAGCGTTCTTCAAGTATTTTTCTAAGTTCAACTTCTCTTTGTGATTCAACAGTAATATTCATGAGCTGATCTACGAAAGTACGAAATCTCGAATTACGAACTGTTCGTAGTTTATCTTAGCAAATCAGCGGAAAAATTGCTACCAACTGGCGAGCTGTCTTTGAGGATCATTATTTCTGGCCTTTCGGACTTTAGTCCTAAGTCCAATTCAAACGCAGCACAAATCATACCTTGGCTCTCCACTCCACGAATAGTGGCTTTAGATAAAACTGTATTGTTGTAAGGAATTTTTGCACCAGGTAATGCCAGAGCAACGATCGCGCCTTCTTCAAAGTTCCAAGCCCCACAAACAACTGGACCAATTGTATTCTGACCATCTGAAAGTTCGATCACTCGGAGCCGATCAGCATTCGGATGCTTCTCAACTTTGATAACTTTGGCAACGATGATATTATCAAAAACTTGTTCCTTGCTCGCGAATAAATTTTTAAGCCCATTTATATTCATTCGTATACCTTTTTATAGTATTAACCACTTCGAACGACCTGCCTGCCGGCAGGCAGGTTAGTGAGAAGTCGCTCTTACGAGAACTCATTCTCAAAGGAGAGATCTCTCCCCCGGATCAAGTCCGGGGTCGAGATGGTATTATCTACGTAGTGAACTACGTAACTATGTCATTCCAGTCGGGATGACACTAGGTTATTTCGTGAACTTAAAAGTTGTCACTATTTCAGTAGCAATGTTCTCTGGTGCAGAGACATCATAAGTCTTTCCAGATTTTTCTATCAGGTAGGCATCAATCCCAACCTTAGTCCAAACTGAACCGTTTATAGTTACTGTTGTTGAGGTCTTACCCTTCAAAAAAGGATCTTGAGCTAAAACCGTAGCGAGCTTAGTTGGGTATACATCAATTCTAGCTTGGTAATCTTGAGCCAAATCATCAACTCTGATCCCGACAAATATTCTTTTGCCCGCGTCTGGCAAATAGTCGCTAAGACTTGCATTGGTCTCTACTACACTGTCCCAAGTGACCGGATACTTGAATTCAAATCCGTATTCTGTATTTGAATAAATCTTCAGTTCAGGCTCAATCGGTTTGAGAGTCGTATTTGTCGGCTCGTGGGTTCCGTACTGTTTTATCGCTGCCTCTATTTGTTGCAGCCTGGTTTCGCTCAATTTATTCCCTGGAGTAATCGGATCATAACCACCTTTGAGCTGAAAGCCATCTGTCCAGTTATTTGTCCTAGCTATTGTTCGCGTATCAGTGATTTTATTATCCGGTTCCGTCAAAAAAATATTAATTTCATCGCCATCGGCAAGCCCATCTTCGTCTGTATCCGGGTTAATCGGATTTGTATCAGCTTTAAATTCGTTGTAATTATTCAAGCCGTCCTTATCAGGATCAGCATTTTCAGCACAAGTGCTCTCGGATGCGCAAACTTCTACGTTGAAATACTTACCCAGCCAACTTTTGCTCAAACGACTGACCGGTTCGTCTTTTTTGGTTTTACTCCCTAGTAAATAATATGCACCACCGGCCAAGATAGCGATAATAATCACTGCCACGACTATATAAAATAAACTGTTGTTGCCTGATTTCGGTTTCGATGGCATGACAGGAGCCGGCTCTGTCGGTGGGTACGAAGGTGTCGTAGACGCCATCGGTGGGGTGCTAGGTCTAAAATTCCGATCTTGTGGCATGACACTAAAAATCGGATCCACAGGTTCTTCTCCAGCTGGCGAATTGTTGGGCTTTGTTTCTTCCATTTTTTGTTATTAAGTTTTTTCGTGCATTAAAATAAATAATTCCAAAGATACAAATGCGAGAACCAGGAAGGTGGCATTCAACCAGGTAAACCATCCTTGGTGCAAGAGAAAAAATGAGATGACCAAGATCAATGACAGCCAGCCACCCTGTCTACTCGCTGACGAAATATAGTTGTGTAAAAATTCACGTTGGCCAAAAATTCGGCGGAGGTAAAACCCCAAAATCGTGGTGATCGAAAATCCAAAAATTGCGAGCAGTGCGTATACCAGTAAAGCGTACCCTTGACTCGGTGGAAACGAGTTTATAATCCACCCTAAAGCAGAAATGCTTATAATCAAAAGAACAAGTAATGTAATTAGGTAAAATCGTATCTTTAGCACACCCAGTATATCAACTTCGATAATGGTTTTTGAGTTCGCTTTTGCGAATAAAACCAAGATCAATAATATTTTTTCTTAAAATCATAAATTAACGCTAAATTACAAAAACCATTTTAATGCAAAAGCATCGAAGTTGTATTACTGGGCACACTTAATTATACCATACTAAGATTGAAAGTGCCTAAATTTGCAGTCATGGGAGACTCTGCGATCCAAACTGTCGAAGTTGCCAGCTTGAACTGTTTCAATAATCTGTTCAATTGTTTTTAGCAATTTTTCCTGGAGTTTGATAATTTCGTCTTTAGTGCCCACAAATTCTCCAGAGTCTTCCAAACCATTCAAAAACCAATAACTGAGTGATTTTACTTTTTCTTTAAACTCCTCTTCTGCCGCCCACTGATAAATCAAGAGCTGCTCTTTATCTACAGTCGAGAGCTTGTCTTTGACAGCACCTGTTTTGTAATCAACGATATCAATCGTGCCTGACGAATTAATATCTCCCCGGTCAATTTTACCAACAAATTTGTATTTACCCAACTTCAGCTTGAATGAGCGTTCCAAAAACTTAGGTAGTTTAGGATCTTTCGAAAACTTTTCGAAAAAGTTATTCAGAAGCTGTGGTCCCAATTCACGATACTTTTGCTTTTGAATTTTATCCGCAAACCAATCATCAACCCAGCTATCATTATAAAATTTAATGAGCAGTTCTTTTTTTGGGATTTGTAATTTGTCATTTGTCGCTTTTCCAAATAAGTCAGGTTGCTTCTGCGAATTCAGTTGGATCATAGTTTTCAAAAATTTCTCCAACGTTTTGTGGATAGTCACACCAAACGACAATTGGGCTTCTCCGGGAAGAGGTAACCGATAAATATATTTATATTTATATTCCAGAGGACAATGCAAAAAAGTCGAAATTTGTGAAAATGAAAAGGTATCAGGAAGTTTGAGCTTGGTTTTGACATTGATCAACGCTGGTTGCTTAACGAAAAATACTTGACCCACTGGACCAGTTTTTGCTATCTCCTGCTCCAATCCTAATTCAACCAAAAATCGTGAAGGCTTTTTGTGGGTTACCCCGCCGTAATCATCAGCCCAGGTTAGATACAAAAATCTTTTGGCCCGCGTGGCTGCGACATAAAATAAACGGCGTTCTTCCATGAGGTGCACATCGCCTTCAGGCAAAATTTCTTTAACTAATTCCTGCGGCAATTCTATCTGCTCACTGCGAGGGCGGGATGGAAAGCGTTGATCGACCATGTTCACTACAAAAACACATTCAAATTCTAATCCTTTCGCAGCATGAATGGTCATGACCTTGACCGCTTCCGGACCAGCTTCGAGATTTGAAAGCATTTGCCCGGCATCTCCTGATTCAAGTTCCAGTCGAATTTGATTCAAGAAACCTTTCAGTGATTTGTCAGCGTTTTCTTCTTCATATTTCTGGGCTTTCCGATAAAATTGTTCGAGCAGAGATCGATTTTCACTATTTTGAATAGAATCTTCCAGTAGAGTTCGCGTTAGCCCTAAATCATCGAGAATCTTTACAATAAGCTCAGAAACCGGGCGTTCACTTGCTAGTCTTGTGTGTCTCGCTATCAAATTTAACAGTTCTTCAATTGGTTTAGAATTCCGAACCTCTTTAATCACTTCGTACAAAGACAGGGTTTTACGTTTAGCAATCCCTGAATAATTAATCAAATCTTCTTCCGCAATCTTGAATTTCTGCATATTTAAAACTCGAAACAAATTTTCACTTTCGTGATAATTATCTAGGAGTCGAAAGTAAGCCAGTAAATCAAGGATAAACGGTTTGCGGTAAAGTCCTCTGTTAGCCACAAAAATATAGGGCACGCCTCGTTTCGACAATTCTGCTATAAAAGCTTCTGCGTGGTCATTTGCTCGGACCAAAATAGCAAAGTCATTAAAGTTGAAATTCTCGGCTTCAGTGAGTTCAATAATTTTGTCGATAGTTTGAGTGGCTTCATCGTAACCTGTTTTAGCGTGAATCACGGCGATTTTTCCTCCATCTGGGGTCTCGGCCTTTAATCTTTTGGAAATCTTCAGCTTCGACTCTAATCGCTCCGGATTATTCTGCTGAATAAATCGATAAGACATATCCAAAATTGTCTGTGTCGAGCGGTAATTTTCTGTCAGTGTTATTTCCTTCGCTTTTGGATAATCTTCCTGGAATTTCAAAATATTCGAGATCGATGCGCCGCGAAATTTATAAATTGACTGGTCATCATCACCAACCACGGTAATATTATTCTGTGCAGCCAATAATTTAACTAACTGGTACTGGGCCAAATCCGTATCCTGAAATTCATCCACTAAAATATATTTATATTGGTCCTGATATAGTTTCAAAATCTTGGGTCGGGTGCGAAATAATTTCAAAGTATAATTAATTAGGTCTCCGAAATCGAGATACCCTTCGTCCAAAAGCAATTTTTGATATTTATGATAGGCATTGGCCACTTCGGTAATGCGATTTTTTTCTTGAATTTCTACGCTATCCTTCTCCAGTTTTAATCCTTGAGCATAATCCAAATATTCATGGGGTGTGACTTCTTCACCTTTGGCGCGATTAAAATGTTTGAGTAGCGCGTGAATAAATTTATTCGGATTGCCTATGGGTTTGTAATAATCCAAATCAAAATCATATAGATGCTTTTTCATCAGCATCCAGGCTTGCGTATCAGTAATCACTTTGAAATCACCTGGTAACCCTACATCAAGCGCATGCTGGCTCAAAATCTTATGTGCAAAGGCATGGAAGGTAGAAATCTGAATCTCGGAATATCCAAGTGGCATCAGTAAATCAACGCGCTCTTCCATCTCTCCAGCTGCTTTTTCAGTAAAGGTCAAAGCCAAAATTTCTTCAGGCTTAGCCAAACCTTTTTCGATCAGCCAAGCAATTCTGCGAGTCAGGACCGTTGTTTTCCCAGTACCTGCACCCGCAATAATCAAAAGTGGCCCTCCGCCAGTTGGCGGACCAAAAGTCACAGCTTTTTCCTGCTGTTTGTTTAGGCCTTTAAGTGTTTCAGATTGTACTTTTGTAGCTTCTTTTTTCATCTTGAGTTCATTATACACTTGGACATAAAAAAATGGCCAGCGCGTAATCGTTACGCGCTGGCCTGCGACCTGATGTCTAGTGGCGGAAATGACGCCTACCAGTAAACACCATCGCGATTTTGTTGTCATCGGCAATCGCGATCATCTCTTGGTCATACTTCGATCCACCTGGCTGGACCACTGCTTGAGCACCTGAAGCGATCACTGCGTCCAACCCATCGCGCTTGGGAAAAAAAGCGTCTGAGGCAGCGACACAGTAGTTCCCCCGGTTACGCCGGAAATCAAGCAGAGCTCCACCAGCGATGAGTGCTGATGCTACCCTGCTGGGCTGACCGCCGCCGATACCAACCGTAAGGAAATTTCGAGGTGGATTGGCACCTGCAAGCAACTCCCGCTTGCCGAACACAATGCTATTCGATTTGACATGGGCGCATACACGCCATGTAAACCGAAGTTCTTCCCACTGCTCCGGGGTTGGTTGAACCTTGCTGACGACACGTAACAGCGGATCATTGTTGGGCCAAGTAAGTCTCGCTTCATCGACGCGGTCGACTTCCTGCAACAACGCTCCGCCCATTTCCGGGGTGAACTCCGTTGTGGCATACGGCGCGCTGTCGACCAGGACTCGGAGTTCAGGCTTACTTGCCAGTACTTCCAGGGCGTCGCTATCGAAACCAGGAGCAATGACACACTCCATGAAGGTTTGCACGATCGCTTCTGCGGTCTCGACATCGACCTTGCTATTGAAGCCAGCGATGCCGCCATACGCTGAAAGCGGGTCAGCCTCCCGAGCATTGACATAGGCAGTACGCAGCGCCTCAGTCGAGGTGGCCACACCGCAAGCACAGAGGTGTTTGACAATCGCTGCGGCGCGATCCTCGAATGCCAACGCCGTCCGACGAGCAGCAGCAGCGTCCCGGATGTTGTTGTAGGACAACTCCTTTCCTTGAACCAGGTAAACCGAAGAAGGGGACCCGAATTCTCTGTAGTATCCGCCAGCTTGGTGCGGGTTTTCTCCATACCGGAGGCTCCGATCTAAGACATAGATTCGACTGAAGTGTCGAGGCAACGCGCCCGATGACGGGATGACATAGGGATTGTCGTTGTCGTCGAAGTCCACACTGCTGTCGAGATGGCCGACAATGAAAGCGTCATACTGCGCGGTGTGGTAAAGTGCTTGTTTAGCCATTTCGAACCGGAAGCGTTTGGAGTCCTCCGGGTGATCCAACGCAAGGAGAACAGCCTCGTAATCGTATGGGTGCACTACGACGAGCACGTCGCGGAAGTTCTTGGCTGCGGCACGCACGAGGGAAGGACCACCAATGTCAATCTCCTCGATCAACTGATCGAAGGTAGCGTTTGGGTCGGCGGCTTTGTTCTGAAACGGGTAGAGATTCACTGCCAGCAAATCGATCATCGTGATGGCATGGGTGATGGCTGCGACGCGATCAACCTGTACGTGACGTCTGGCGAGAATGCCGCCGTGGATCATCGGGTGAAGCGTTTTCACACGTCCGTCCATCATCTCTGGAAACCCGGTGACGTCGGAAACCGGAGTAACCTTTAGCCCGGCTTCTTCAAGTGCCCTCGCTGTGCCTCCAGTTGAGACCAGTTCGAAACCGCGGGCGACGAGACCTTTCGCAAACTCGGTCAGCCCAGTCTTGTCGGAAACGCTAAGCAATGCACGTCGCTTTGTCATGCCTATACTCCTCTTGGAAATTGAAAAACCAAGCCTTTCGGCTTAGCTCCTGTAGGCGAATACTACAGCTTTGTAGGCAAAAAGAAAAGAGGACCATAGTACGATCCTCTGGATCAAAAAGCCTTAGGAGTCAGCATATATACCCATGTGACCTTCGTACGCGCGGCCCAGTACAGAGTTTCACTCCTTGTGAAGACATTTCCGGGCTTGGGCACGCGCTCGGAGATTAAGAGCTCGGTAAACCGTTCGTCGTTGATGACGAGCAGATCACATGGACTGAATACATCACGACTCACACAATCGTCTGGGGTGACGTGTCCGAGGCTGATGATTCGTTCGAGCTCGTGACTTGCACGATGGTAGACGATCCTTAGCGGGCGTGAACCAACCCTGCCCCGAATTCGACGAAACACTCGACTTAGATCGGTAACTTCTCGGGGACTGAATCCTGGAGGTGCTGTGTATGTCATTTCCACGGCTAGCTCCTTCCTTTTCGACGTTTGAACTCTTCTGGAGTAATCGCAGCACCGTCGCGTTGAATGTCATAGAGGCTCGGAATCGGAGTCTGGCAACTCTGGCAATTCGGAGCGCCATGATTCTCACAGGTGGTAACCTCCACGCGCCTTGGCGTAGGCATCAACCGAATATCCACACCTTGCAAGGTGGCGTCGTACGGCGACGAATCCATATCAATCCTCCTGCCTGCGACGATAGGCCGCTTGTCAGGAATATATTTTACCACAAAATCAAAAAGCCAGCTTTAAAGCTGGAGGTTACCTAGTTGCCCATATGGCCAACTAGGTAACTGGTGTTCCCGACAGGAATCGAACCTGCAGTCTCACCCTCCGGCCACCGGCCCAACGTGTCCATAGACATTGGTGAGTATTTACGACACCTTCATAACCTATATTAGCAAAAATTCGTGATTTGGGCTAACCAAAACCCCTTCGTTCACCCCTTCGTTCTGAACTGCGTTGAATGACGGGGTAGCGACAGCCATTCACCCTTACAAACACAGCTATTTTATCGTTTGGCCTTGTGCCAAAACTTACCCCGACTACACTCCGCCTCGCCAAGCTCGTCGTCGTGCCCGCCCCTCCGCGCCTCGCTTCGCTCGGTGCTCGGGGCTCCGTTCTTGAAAAAAAGGAAGAAGTGGAAAAAGAAAAAGGTGGAAGAACAAAGGATGGCTGGATACGAAAAATTCCCCTCCGGCCTCCGCCGGTTGCTGAATGTCTGAAAAAAAGACCCGTTGAAAT
>MFEQ01000004.1 GCA_001777665.1 Candidatus Doudnabacteria bacterium RIFCSPHIGHO2_02_FULL_42_25 | reverse complement strand
GTGTTCTCATAAATGTTTAGTTAACAGGTGTCACCGTTAGACTACCAGAATGTAACCGTATGGTGTTAACTGTACAGTCTATATACTCTAAGTCGATATGGTGCTATGATGCATATATGCAGCAAGACGACATGAATGAGACCATGAATCAGATCAACCAAGCCGAAGGGCCGATTGTCGTTTTAAGTATGAAAGAAAGCTTGGAAGCGGATATTACGAATTTAAAAAAAGAGATCAAACATGCGCAAAAAGAAGTAGAGAATTCGAATTTACTGACAGCTCTGTATACAGCCATCACCCCAGAGCAAGCCAATCAAATTAAGAAAAAAGTAGTATTTCTAAAACGTGAACTAGAGACAAAATTGTCAGAATATAATCTACTTGACCCGCTGGTACTATCTTAAAGATACAGGACCCTAGCAACGGGTCTTTTTTTGTTTTGGATAAAACGCTGGTTGTCTAGTTATTTCCAGGATATACAATAAGGGCATGAATAAAATTAAACTCATGCGCAGTTTGCGCAAACAAATCGAGAAAGGCAACGATGCTGAAAAAGCTCGCGCCAGACTTGATCGCATTATTGGTGAAATTACGGGAGTAGAATAAACTTTTGATCGCTCTTGTCAACCCTTTTTATATTATGTAGAATGGGTTGTATTCGATATGCCACATATAGAAGAAGATACAAAAGACGATAACCAACCAGAATTATTAGTACAAACTGAGAAGCTGTATTTTGCGTTAAGTCATAATCTGACGAAGGAAGCCAAAAGCATTATTTGGGATTTTTTGCGCTTGGCAAAAGTTTATTATCCAGAATCAAATCACAAGAAATCCTGGAATCAAATGTTGAAAAATTTACAGGCCGTAATTGATGATTTTGAAAACAATCTTTCTGAACAGTCCGTGCTGCAACTCTTAGGTTTGCATCGTAACGCGCAGGAATTGGACGAGAGAGACGAAAAATTAAAATAAAAAACATAATGAATTTACAAACTTCTGAACTCGATTTCGATGAAGAAATCGATCAAGGTCAAGACGAGCTCGAAGAAATTATAGAAAAGCTTACTGCCGAATGCGAACAAGTATTTGAGAATGCAGAAAATTCTAAAATATTGGACGAAGTGTTTGAGCTAGCCAGAGCGAATTACGAAAAAGACCGTCAGGGGTGGAATGATTTTTTTTCCGAACTCAAGTTTGAACTGATCGGGACAGATGATGAGGACAACATCCACGACATCGCCCAGCATTATTTACGTAAGGCAAAGCTAGAGCTCAGCTAACGTTTTACTTTCATCGGCAGCGCCACGCGTATCGGTGAACGTTAGACGATACGCGCAGCGCCGACGAACAACTATTAACGTATTTATGAGAATCATTGCTGACCTACAAATCCATAGTAAATACTCCAGAGCTTGTTCCCAGGACTTAACCCCTGGGAATATTGGTAAATGGGCGGATAAGAAGGGAATAGGCATTATCGGCACTGGTGACTTTACCCATCCTGGTTGGCTGAAAGAGCTGAAAGAAAATTTAGAAGAATATAAGCCCGGCCTTTATCAATTGAAAGATCGATCCACTAAGGCTTATTTTTTATTGTCCGCAGAGGTTTCCTCAATCTACAAACAAGGCGATAAAGTTCGCCGAATCCACAACATGATTTTGGCTCCAAACTTTGCTGCAGTTGATAAAATTATTCAATCTTTAGAAAAGCTTGGGTGTAATTTGCGATCTGACGGTCGCCCCATCATAGGGGTCCATAGCCCTGAATTAGTCAAAGTTGTCCTCGAAGCTGACCCGAATTGTGTGATTATTCCAGCCCACGCTTGGACTCCTCACTTTGGCTTGTTTGGTTCGCTCTCTGGATTTGATTCAGTAGAGGAAGCGTTTGGCGATCAAGCCAAGCATATTTTTGCTATAGAGACTGGTTTATCTTCCGACCCTAAGATGAACTGGCAGATTTCTGCGCTAGACAAGTATTCTTTATTGTCTAATTCTGATGCACACTCTTTGCGCAAACTTGGCCGTGAAGCTAATGTTTTTGAAATTGCAGAATCGAAATTGTCATATGCTCAAATTATCAAAGTCATAAAGAATAAAAACCCGGAAGAATTTTTATTTACGATTGAGTTCTTTCCAGAAGAAGGGAAGTACCATTTAGATGGTCATGCGGACTGTAAATTTAGTTGTCTTCCAGACCAAACCCAAAAGTTAAAGGGAATCTGTCCCGTTTGCGGTAAGCAATTACTTAAGGGTGTTCTTTCGAGAATTACCTATTTGTCCGATCGTACAAATACGTCAAAACCAGTGAACGCGATTCCATTCAAAAGTGTGATACCTCTGGAAGAAGTGATTGCTGAAACATACGGAACTGGAATCGGTAAAAAAGTTCTGGAAATTTATAAGCGTATGACTGTTCACTACAAAGAGTTTGATATTCTTTTGGATTTGCCGAAAGATGAAATTGAGAAAATCAGCGATCCAGTGGTAGCTGAATCTGTGATTCGAATCAGAGAAGGCAGAGTCCACATTGAAGGCGGCTACGATGGCGTTTTTGGAAAGATACACATTTACGAAGATAAAGAACGCGACAAGCTTTTAAAAAAAGCAAAACAATCTTCTCTCTTCTAACTCTTTAAACCCATCCCGGACGCTACGTTCCTTAGAATACACCAAAGGTGAAGGGCGATCCGGGATCCACATAATGGACCCTAGGATCTCGGTCCGGGGTGGTCTGGGTCAGGTCGCTCTTTTTAGCGAAGGCGGATTGACCGATGCTTGGGGTTTTGATACTGTCCAGGTAACAGGAGGAAGACATGAACTGTCCACATTGCGGAAAGCAAGTAAGGAACTCGCCAGGTAGGAAAGAAAAAACGTTCCTGACACTCGCTGCTCTTGTTTGTTTCGTCGTCATGACCTGGGCTTATGGAAGCATGAGTCCGCAGGAACAGAAAGCGTATATGAACTACGCAACGTTCGGGCTCTGCGGCAACTAATCGCGACCAGCGCAAGCGAGGTCGTTTTTTTATTAATTTATTGCTATAATTCATTCAAGTACATTTGGAATCAGATGAAAAAATTATTGCAAATTTTAGGACATTCGTTGCTAGCACTTATCCTGGGCTTTTTTGTTGCTTTCGCAACAGGCTTTGTCAGCGTAATCACCTTATGCCAGATAGACTATTTTCAAGAAATTTATACAGGATCAGATCCAACAGGACATGCGAAATTTATCAGAGATACTTATGTTCGGTGCGAGGGAGTACCTGGACCTGGGTGGGTTCTTGATTTATTAATTTTAACAGTAGTTATTATTGTTATTTATAAATATATAAAATTTATTAAAAAATGAAATATATTGCAGTTGTAAATCCAAGGATGGATGATGATGAGATTTCGCATTTGATTGCGAAGGACATTGCTGGTGCGCTGTTTCAAATTTCGCATCAGAATTATGCACTAGCTTCGAAATTAATTGAACAGGTCAAAAAATTGAGTAAAAAACATCATCGCCCAGTCAGTATCATTCAAAGCTTGTCAGAATTATCAGATCCGCTTGATTTAGAATTTGGGATCAAAAACGGGGTGGACTGGATCGTCACTGATCAGGCCGAGCATGCAAAAGTGGCGAAAGGATTGAAAAAACTAACTCATGTAATTTTTAAAGGAAGGAATTTACCGAAAGATATCCGTGTTGACAGTATCATGTCTGAAAAATTTTTAGACCCGGATGCTGAGGTGGCAGGTTACAAATACGGACCTGCCCGCCATGCCTCGGTTGAGGCTTTTGAACAAGGCGTGGCAGGCGGGCAGATCAAACATCTCCATGGTCCCCATAAAAATCAGGCTGTGCTCGATTCAATTCTCGATATCGCACATCATGCAGGGTGTAGTGCTGTCGCAGTCTCAGATTTCGATTTAGCGAAAGCTTTATCATTCAGACGACCAGACAAGAAAATTGTTTTTGCACCTGATGACCATAATTTAGCGAGACGAGCAGCTATTTACAAAAGTGTGCATCCAATCTACAAAAGTCGTAATTTAATTAGTAGTTTGCACGATGCAAAAATGATGAAGAAAGGCGAGAGAATTGCTGACGCCACAGATGCCAAGCATGTAGCTATCCATTTGATACCCTAAGAATTAACTACCATCTCGAACAAAGTGAGAGATCCCTCCTTAAAGCCTGAAGAAGCGATTTCTCGCTAATCACTCGAAATGGTTAACTCTATGAAGAAAATTAAAGCAATTATATTTGACCTCGGAGGAGTCGTCGCCACAGGCGGGTACTTAAGTTTTATCAAACATTATTGTGCGGAGTGTTTTACTCCGGTTGGTAAAAAAAAGATTTATCAGCTAGAGCGCCAGGTGAATTTAGGGGAGATTACAGAAACCCAGTTTTATCGCGAGATTGAGAAAATTTTTCATGTTCATCTCAAACCCAAACAAATGCATCAGCAAATAGTTCGAAACATGAAAGCGGATAAAGCACTCGTTCATATGATTCCGAAATTGAAAAAAGCCAAAGTTGCTTTGTTCAGCAATTCACTGGGACACATGGCGATGGAGGTGTTGAAGAAGCGTCACCTCACTGGTAAAAAGTTTTTTGATCGCATTTTTCTGTCCACCCAAATGCACATGGCCAAACCGGACAAGCAGGCTTATCGTTATATTTTGAAAAAACTGAAAGTAAAACCGTCAGAGGCAGTGATGGTAGATGACCGTATAGAGAATCTAATACCCGCGAGGGCAATTGGTATGAAGGGTATTCAGTATAAAAATGCTAGCCAATTTGGCAGAGAAATCAAGAAATATCAGTTAGTTTAAGAGTTTTTTTGCAAAATATTTTTTTTGGTTTTATAATATAAATATGACTAAAGAAGAAAAGCGCGGAATAATTGCCTCTGTTTTAGGTGTTTTGGCGTTGTCCATAATTATCGCGCTATTTCAAGGCAGCAATAATTCGAGCGTAGTTTTTAACCAAACCCCCCAGTCACATAGGGCATCGGTCACAGCTAAAAGCACCCTATCACAGACTGTTGTTATCGAAAATCTCGTGGATGGTACGCCTTTGCCAATTGAAGGTGAAATCGCTATCAAGGCTCGAGTACAAGTTGATGAAATTCAGAGCATCGCGATTTTTTTGGGTCAAAAAACAGTGAAAACTTGTACGAAAACGTCTGACTGCTTATACGTTTGGAGTATCAGTGCGAACACTGCTCCCGGACCGCATTCAATTACAGCCAAGGCTGAAGATAAAAAGGGCACTGTATCCAGCACCAGCATTACAGTTTTTAAGTGATACATGGTTTGATAAATTAGCATAAATCTGGTAGAATGAGGCGACGAAACGCCTTATTTTCGTTTATTGGGAGGAGTCGCATAGAGGCCTAGTGCACACGCTTGGAAAGCGTGCATCCGCAAGGATTCGTGGGTTCGAATCCCACCTCCTCCGCCAAAGAATAATTTAGTGTACTGTTCGGATTCGAACGGGCAGAAGTGAGCTAGCACATCAGTGCGTAGCGAACGTCGATGAAAGCGAGCAAGCGTAGCTTTCAGCGCTGCCCAGGACGCGAGCTGATCACAGCGAGCCTGAGAATCCCACCTCCTCCGCCAAAAAAATTTATGAAATTATTACTCATACCATTATTAGCTTGGTTTATAGCACAATCAATTAAATTTATTGTGCGATTGTTTAGCAAAAATATTCCTCGGGATTTGAAGCGTGCTTTTTGGACCTATGTCTGGGCAGGTGGTGCCCCTAGTGCGCACACAGCTATATTAATTTCGACTTTATACTTGATTTGGTTAGAGTATGGCTATTCGCCAATTTTTACCTTTTGTTTAGTTGTAGCGTTCATCTTCCTTTACAATCTGGCCACTGACCGCAAGCGTCAGGAAGTTTTGAATGCTTACTACGAGACAGACCAGGATGTGGCACTTAAAAAAATTGTAAAAGAAGGTTTGATGCTGGATTTGGCAGGGCATACTGTTCGCGAAATTTTTTGGGGTGCTCTGGTCGGCGCTGCTGTCGCGGTATCATTAACTGGAATTTTTAACTATGCCTAATCAAGACCCAAAAGCTGGTGATCCTAGAGAACAAGAAGCTCTCCGCATGGAAGCAGAAAGCGACTTGAATGAGATTAGAACAACACTGGGTGAAGGATTGAGTGAAATATATGTTACACATGCAAACCCCGAAGAATTGAAAAGATATTTAACTGAAGTAGATGAAGATTTTGTTAGAGAGCTAGCTGATCCTAAATTCGGACATCAAGCACAGAATCTTATATTATCAGCATATGAATTTGGGAGTTTGGGAATTTCAACAAAAGATCCGCAGTCACTAGAAGAGATCAATAGATTCTATAAAAAGTTACCAGAAAAATTTGCAAACCAGGAATCTCCTCCATCATATAGAGGCAATCCATATTATGAGATTAAAGAATCCATAGCACTAATTCGTTCGCTGGCGATGTTGGCTAAGCGTTATAATCAAACTGATCCAGAAGATTACGTCCGGGAGACTCTGCTGCATGCAATAGCGTACAACTCTCTGCGATATGATCAACCTATACCTAAGCAGGTTGCAGATACTTTAGGCAAAGTAGAACTTGAGGATATGCAAATAGCAGTTGAGGCTACTTCGAGAATTGAACCATTTGAGAGAGCGACACACTCTCCTCAAGATCAGGTCGCATTTTTGGAATATATGGCGGGCGATGGTCCGGCTCACGAAATGGCTGAGAAGGAAGCTTTTCAAAGATTGATTCAAGAACATGGCGACCTCGATAAGTTGGTTAGATTAATTATTCCAAATAAAAAACTCAACGTATGACCGAAGACAAGAAGTGGAAAAAAGAAATCAGTGCTGGCGGGATAGTTTACAAGCAAGAAGCAGACAATGTTTATATTTTAATGATTAATCCCCGCAGTCGTGATTTTGGTCCACCAGAGGATTATTGGTCTTTTCCAAAAGGAAAACAGGATAAAGAAGGTGAAGATCTGAAACAAGTGGCTATCCGTGAAGTTCGGGAAGAGGGTGGGGTAAAGGCTAATATCGAAGCTGAACTTGGTTATGTGAAATACTTTCGAAATTGGGCAGGTGATCAAGCTATAAAATTTGTCACATATTTTTTGATGAAGTATTTAAGTGGCGATCCTAATGGTCATGATCGTGAAGTAGCAACAGCCGAATGGGTTGAGCTTGAAAAGGTTGAAAGTCGCTTGAAATTTGATACAGACAAAGAGGTTTTTGAGAAAGCCAAGAAAGCGTTAGGCGTTTAACGTCTGACATACGCGTGGCGCTGGTACATAACGCACAACCAATATGCAAGATAGTCCTATTCAAGAAATCAAAGACAAGTTACCGATCCTGACTGTGGTTCAGGATTTTGTGCAATTAAAAAAAGCCGGCTCGAATTATAAAGGGGTCTGTCCTTTTCATTCCGAAAAAACACCTTCGTTTATGGTTTCGCCGAGTAAACAAATTTGGCATTGTTTTGGCTGTGGCCTCGGTGGTGATATTTTTGAATTTATCAAACGCACAGAGAATGTGGAATTCAACGATGCACTGAAAATTCTTGCGGATAGGGCTGGGGTGGAATTGCGAAAACCAACACCAGAGCAAATCCAATACCAAGCAACCAAAGATGTTTTGTATGAAATTAATGCGGCCGCTTCTAAATACTTCGTAAAAGTTTTGTGGGAGAGTAATGCCGGAGCCGAAGCTCTGACGTATCTTCGTGGCCGAGGCTTGTCCGATCCAACGATCAAAAACTGGAAACTCGGATTTGCTCCTGCAGAATTTCATTATTTGGAAACTTTTTTGTCGAAAATTTTTGAACCCAGAGATATTGAAACCGCAGGCCTGATTGTGAAATCAGATCGGGGAGGATATTTCGACCGATTTCATGATCGAGTGATGTTTCCAATTTTGAATCTCCATGGCCAGGTGGTCGGGTTTACGGGCCGAATTCTCCACGAGCGGCACAACACAGGTAAATATGTAAACAGTCCTGAAACCCCAATTTATAACAAAAGCCAAGTCGTGTATGGTTTACAGCAAGGTAAAAATCAAATCCGTAAATTGGACCAAGCAATAGTGGTAGAAGGGAACATGGATGTCATCGCTTGTCATCAGGTCGGGTTTACTCAAACTGTGGCGACATCAGGCACGGCCTTAACTTCTGATCAACTTACTATTATCCAGAGATTTACGAATAATTTAGTGTTTGCATTTGATACCGATGAAGCTGGGTCGAGTGCTACCCGAAGAGCCCTGGAACTGGCACTGAATCAAGGGTTCAATGTAAAGATTGCCAATCTTGGCACGACGAAAGATCCGGATGAATTGATTAAACGGGGGATAGGATTATGGGAAAAAGTTATAAATGGGGCGAGCAATTATGTCGACTTCTTTTTTGATCGAATTTTTCAGCAGTATGACGCGCAGAAGGTCGACGATAAGCGCGAAATCGTCAAAGAATTAGCCCCTTTGATTTACCGAGTCTCTGATCCGATCACGAAAGCTCATTATGTTCGGAAGTTAAGCCAGGATATCAATGTTGCAGAAAATAGTATCTGGGATATAATACAGGGGTTGGATAAGCCCATAATCCGTAACACGAAACCCGTAACACGTAACAACAAAACCAGGAAAGAAGTGTTGACGGATCAGGTGTTGGGCTTAAGTTTACTCCTCAAAGATAATCAGTATTTGGAAGGGCTTGACTTGACTTTGCCTCAAGAAAGTGATAAAAAAGAGCTTCTGGTGTTTGCAGCCGAGATGGCCATGAAAGAGCAAGGCTTGGATGGGAAACAGGAATTACCCAAGCTAGCAGTTGAATTAAAGCGCTTGGTGACTAAAGAACGAATGATGGAACTGGGTCAGGAGATCAAAGCCGCAGAAGACGCTAATGATAAAGAATTGTTAGATAAGTTATCAAAAGAATACGCAGCATTAAGTCAAATCGTCAAGAATTAATAACCATCTCGACCCCGGACTCCGATCCGGGGGAGAGATCGCTCCCAAAAGCTTTAAGAAGCGATTTCTCGCTAACCGGTCAATTTGACCGGCCCTCGAAATGGTATAAACCATGGCAACCAAGAAGAAGTTGAAAAAACCGCATAAGAAGGTTATCAGTAAGAAGGTTGTTAAAAAACCTAAAGTTAAACATGTCCCCGCCCGCCACGCAAGCCAGCTTGCTGGCGTTGCGGGCAGGAAAAAACCGATTCCGGTTAAGACACTCCCGTTTGATTGGGATCGCGAAATAGAGAAATTGGTGGCTCGTGCTGTTGCTCGAGGATTTTTGACTGAAGCTGAAGTTATTCATGCTATGCCAAATTTGGAAGAGAATGTCGCCGCAGTTGAGACTCTAATGGATAAACTTGATACCAAAGGTATCGAATTAGTTGAACAAGAAATGGCTTCAGTCTGGCAGCAAGCCGTCGAGTCGGCTCGAGTCAAAACCAAGAAAGAAGAACAGATTGCTGAATCATACAATTTGGGGGATATTTATGATGATTCGATTCAGATGTATCTGCGTGAAATCGGTAAAACTTCACTTTTGAAAGGTGTGGAAGAAGTAGAATTAGCGAAAAGGATTGCGAAAGGTGATGTCGCAGCGCGCAAGCGATTGATCGAAGCCAACTTACGCTTAGTCGTCTCGATTGCGAAAAAGTACATGGGCCGCAATTTAGGTTTGCTGGATCTAATCCAAGAAGGAAACTTAGGATTATTCCGTGCAGTGGAAAAGTTTGACTGGCGAAAAGGCTATAAGTTTTCCACTTATGCGACTTGGTGGATCCGTCAGGCGATCACCCGTGCGTTAGCTGATCAATCCCGTACGATCCGTATCCCTGTTCACATGGTAGAAACTTTAAATAAATATGCTCAAGCTGAACGTCAGTTGGTCCAAGATCTAGGTCGCGAACCACTCCCAGAAGAAATCGCAGCAGAAATGGGAATAGATGTCGAGAAGGTTTATCAACTCAAGAAAATTTCTCAAGAAACAGTGTCGATCGATACCCCAGTTGGGGATAGTGATGAGGAAGATTCATATCTCGGCGACTTTATCGAAGACCCAGACACAGTTACTCCATCGGAAACCGCCGGCCGTCAGATTTTGAAAGAGTACGTCCAGGAAGTTTTAAAGGATTTAGATCCTCGCGAACAAAAAATTCTCAAAATGCGATTTGGTCTGGAAGACGGTGTCACGCATACCCTGGAAGAAGTCGGTAAAGAATTCGGAGTTACTAGAGAACGTATCCGCCAGATCGAAGCGAAAGCCCTGGAACGCATCAAAGACCACCACAACATTTCTAAACTTCGGGATTATTAAGAAAAAAGCGATTACCTAGGTAATCGCTTTTTTCTTAAGCACTTCGTCGATTTTTGTCAGAATTTCTTCAGTCGTATAGTAGGCTTTGATCATGAACTCATCGATTTTCAGGCCTTTCGCTTTCTGAACGTCTTCTTTGCTAAACAAGTTACTAAGTACGATCACTGGAGTTTCAGCGGTCTCTGGATCTTTTCGGATCGTTTCCAGAATTTGGAAACCATCCATTTCCGGAAGCATTAGGTCGAGTAAAACTAAATCAGGTTTTTCTTTTTTCCACAGCTCGATAGCAGTCGGACCGTTGTCAGCGGTTACCACAGTAAAACCACTGGTGGTGAGTTTGTGTTCCACTATTTCCCGCATGGTAATATCGTCCTCGACAACCAGGATTTTCTTTTGCTTTTCGGCCATGGTTTTTGCTTATAATTCAGTATACGCCGATTGTTTCAGGAATGCAAATAATCACTTTTTGTGTTTATATCCATCCAATCCCCATATTTTACCGGCATTTACCGCACCTAGATACAGCAATACAATAGCGTAAATCAGATGATCGTCGACGATGTATGAATTGGCATCTGGTTTAGGAAAGCTCAAAGGGAGATAGTAGAAAATCATCAGGAGTGCTCCCAGCGGAGCTGCGAATCGAACGAAAATTCCGAGTATCAATGCAGCGCCAAGTAAGGTTAGAGCCCATTCATTTACGAAATTTGTGATCGGTAGTAGGGTCGGGGTAGCTAACCAGTGATAGAAGCCCTCTAAATTTTTTGCATTATTGAGGTACCCTGCTGCAGACCAATTCGGATTTAGGATCTTCACAATCCCGGCATGGAAAAACAGCCAACCCATAGCGACTCGTAGCGTAACGAGAAAAATACCCTGATATTTTGACATTTTATTTGTGTTTAATTGATTGAGTTAAGTATATCAAAGTTTTAGTATATAATAAACTTATGAATACTGATGAGACAATAGAATCTTTATCCCATGGTTTCAATTTGATTGAAGACCATGTCATAATTACTGATCCCAATGGTCACATCTTGTATGCCAATGATGCCGTAGAGAAGAATACTGGTTTTAGCCGAAGCGAGATTTTGGGCAAAACTCCTGGTCAGCTTTGGGGCGGATTGATGCCGAAAGAGTTTTACGAAAAAATGTGGCATAAGATAAAAATAGAAAAGCAGTTTTTCGTCGCTGATGTGCAGAATTTAAGAAAAGACCAAACCAAATATTGGCAGCGGTTGCATATCACACCTATTTTGAATGCCGCCGGAGAAGTTGTTTATTTTTTAGGGATAGAACCAAATATCACGAAGTGGAAAGAAGCCGAAGGATTCACCCAAGAATTTAGCTCTGTCATGGGCCAGCAACAATCCGATCCGAAGCAAACATTGAATTCAGTTTCTGCCTGGTTAAATAAATAAAAACAGCTATAGTTTCTCGATTTCTTTCAGATCTTTATCCGGAAGATAGAGAATAACGAGCCCAGCTATAACACCGGCGATAGAGGTAACGATGTGGCTCCCATCGAAGAGATATTTATCGACCCCATCCATAACATACCAGATTCCTCTCCAGATAAAGACCAAACCTATAACTATACTGACATTTCGTACCACACGAGAAGGTGTTAGTTTTTGTTTTTTCATATAGATATTATAGCACTGTATAAAAAAATCGGGAGCGAGGATCGAATTTCGATCAAACGCTTCCGGAGTTAGATTCCCACCACCAGGAAGTTAGCGGAGTTGGCCGTAAATCATCATGTGCCGGTCGCTCACGACTTCCACGCGGAAATGGTCAAGCCCCGCCGCATCGAGATCAACGCGGACTTCTTCTGGACGAAAAGCGGCCAGAAGGGAATTGTAGAAATCACGCCTCATGAGCTTGGGGTCCGTGGCTTTTGTGTGCTGCTGCACCAGCACTTCAGCTGCCTCCGTTGTCGCTGGACGTGTGAGGTCCATGATGAATACCAGGCTACCGATCATCCCGATATTCTTCACGGTATCCCACAGGATTGTTGAATTTGGCAGATGGTGCATGGAGCCGTTGCAGAGCACTGCGTTAAATTGCGGTTCGGTACGGGCTGGAATCGGCAGCAGCTGGTGCTTTAAGCTGATCCGAAAATCGAGTCCCGCTTGCGTCACAGCCTTTCTCCCAAAAGTGAGCATGGACTCTGCGCCATCGTAACCCACGACACAAGTATCAGGGTACCTGCGAGCAAACCGGATCGTCGGATCCGCGGGTCCGCAGCACAGGTCGGCTACTTTACCGCTACTGAAATCTGGAAAGGTTTCGGCGAAGCGCGTGACAAACGCCTCGTGGGGTTCGGCGAAATCCGATGTGGCGTATGCCTCCGCCTGGGCTACTTCATCCATCAATTCCTCGGGTTCGAGCACTCGGTTCACGGCATTATCTCCTTGAAGTTGTCTAGCAATTTTAGCAAAAACTTGATTGGGAGTCCAGCCCAAAAACAATGAAAAAATCAGCATGTTTAGCTACTTGATAATTTTAGAAAAAATTGTTAAAATTGTTCAGTATTCGTTTATTATTCCGACGTAGCTCTCCGCCAGCTGGCGGAGGTAGAGCGAGGGACTTATGTATACTGTTTACGCAATTTATAATAAATCTGCTAGTAAAATCTATATCGGTCAAACCATAAATCTCGAAGTGCGATTAAATCTCCATAATTCAAAAACTTTTAAGGGTTATACTTCAAGGTTTGACGGCGAGTGGCAACTTATCTATTCTGAAACGGTTGGCACACGCCAAGAAGCTTTGAAACGAGAAAAGCAATTAAAAAGTTATCAAGGCAGATTGTTTGTGAAAAAATTTACACCACGTTCCGACGTAGCTCAGCGGTAGAGCGAGGGACTGTTAATCCCCAGGTCGTAGGTTCGAATCCTACCGTCGGAGCCAAAGAAAAATTCCTGACCATTCGGTCGGGATTTTTTCTATTTCTTTGAGCGTAGGATTCGAACGGGTTGCCTGCCTCGCCGGCAGGCGGGAAGCGAGAAAGGCAATTTCCCAAATTTTCACATATGTATAGATTTGGGAAAATTAGTGGCTAGCAAAGAAAAAATTAGCGAAAGCTAGTGTTTTTTGTTATTATATTTTTGATTGGAGGGTTTGTGCGTAGAAGACGAAAAACCGATAAGGCAGACGACTGGGATCCCTCGTCTCTCGGCGGAAGTATTCTGAGACCGCATTCGTTTGATGACGATGCCAAGGTCGAGAGCGATTCCTCGGAACGGGAAGACCGTGGTCGAACAAAGGAGGACGACGAGTTGTCCTCGTTCGGTGCAGGTGTGTTCAAACCGAACGACTACGATTGAATTAACCTGCGTGAAGTCCCAACGGACGAGTAGCACAGGTTATTTTTATGCTCAAAATTTCAGAAGCACATTAGCGAAAGCCTGCCTGCCGGTAGGCAAGGCTGGTGTTTTTTGTTATATTAATACCATGAGTAAATATTTAGAAGTCGGAATTGAAGCAGCAAAAAACGCAGAAAAGATAATTTTAGAATACCTCTCTCCTGATATTAAAATTTCTCTAAAATCTGATAACAGCCCTGTTACAATTGCAGATCAGCTTGCAGAAAAAACTATTGTTGAAACAATTAAGAAAATATTTCCTGACCATTCCTTTTTAGGGGAGGAATTAGGACAACAAAATAATAACACGGAATATACTTGGATAATTGATCCGATCGATGGAACCAAAGATTATTCTCGGGGTATTCCTCTTTTTGGTACCTTAATATCTTTATTTCATAATAACGAAGTTATACTTGGAGTAAGTAACTTACCCTTAATGAAAGAGTTGATGTATGCAGAGAAAGGCAAAGGTGCATTCGTCAATAGAAAACCAGTTTCAGTCTCTAAAGTAAGAAACCTTGAAGAATCCTATGTGACATTTGGTAATTTTAATTATTTTGTAGATAAAGGCTATCTTGATAACTTGAGTAACATTACAAGAAAAGCTCGAGGCAGACGTGGATCGGGTGATTGTTGGATGTACCATCTACTCGCACAAGGAAAATTAGAAGTTATCATGGAAGCAAAAACTAATATTTGGGATATAGCTGCACCATCGCTTATAGTCACCGAGGCAGGAGGAAAAGTTACAGACTTTGATGGAAACCCAATTAAGAAAAATACAACAAATATCCTCGCATCAAACGGATTTTTGCACGAAGAAATATTGGCAGAGCTAAAACGTAAGCGCTAACGTATGCAAAATAAGAAAAAATCCTGACTGATGGTCAGGATTTTTTCTATCCGCTATTTAGTAACCGAGTCTGTAGCGGGGTTAGATTTCGTATCTTCTTTTTTTACATCATCCATGGTATTTTGTCTTTCTATTTAATATCGAGTTCCGACCTTAGTTCAGCATATTCTTAAATGATAAGTTGTGATATGGACAAACTCACAGTGTTGACAAGAGTACCAATAGGGTCCATACTGGTTATAGGTAGAACCGCAGAAACATGTAATTCTCTTATTGGTCCTATTATTATAGAACTATAGGGCAGGAGAGAATCAACCATATGGGTGCCTATGAACGAGTCTATAAAATTAGAGTCGTTTTTTTAGTCAAAGGCCGGAATTGAAAAATAATTAATATAGGAAAAATTTATGGAATCATCTAACTCTGTTCGAACCAAACCCCTCTATCGAGGGACTCAAGTCGTTTGGTATGTTTTAGGTCTGCTTGAAGTGCTTCTTGCTTTTCGATTTGTTTTAAAGTTTTTAGCAGCGAATCCTACTGCTGGATTTACGAATGCGATTTATACAGTCACGCAACCGTTTGTCGCACCTTTCTTGAGTGTATTTCACATGACTAAGATTCAAGGCAGCATCATGGAGTGGACAACACTACTGGCTATGTTCGTTTACTGGCTGATCGCTCTAGCTATCGTCAAACTATTCTTTATGGGCAAAGATGTTTCGACTCCAGAAGCTGCAGTTAAACTCGACGAGCTCAACAAATAAGAATTATTGGTAGTATGAATAAAGAATGGCATAGTAAAAATTCTTTTCCGGAAAATGCTTCTGAAGAAGAAAAAACCAAGTGGAGAGAGGATCATCGAGATAACTGTGGTTGTGGCAGAATGTTGCTGCCCTATAGAAAGACCTCAAGAGATTAAGTTTAAACTCTTAGTCTTTTTTTGTGCTAAAATTTAAGAATGAGCCATTCGACGCAAAATGATTCATTAGTGCTTTCTTATCTGGGCTTAAGAAAAGCGATTGGAGTGATCGGAATATTACTTCCGTTTGTTTTGGTTATTGGAAAAACGATACTAGTGGATTCTGGTATTGAGTCTTCAATCAGTGCTTATTACTATACTGTAATGCGAGATGTGTTTGTCGGAAGTCTTTGTGCGATTGGTATTTTTCTGATGTCTTACCGTGGCTATGAATGGATAGATGAAGTCGCGGGGAAAATTGGCACTATTTTTGCCATCGGCACAGCTTTATTTCCGACTAGTCCACAGCACGCCGACACTTTGCGAATTTTTATCGGTCAACTCCATTATGTATTCGCCATGGGTCTGTTTTTGACTCTGGCTTTTTATTCATTGAAGTTATTTCGCAAAACTAATCCCAAACAACAGCCAACGCTACAGAAAATCCAGCGCAATATGGTTTACACAGTGTGCGGCTACGGAATATTAACTTGTATCGCCCTGATTATTCTAACTGCGTTTTTGCCTGTTGATTCACTAATTTTTAATTGGCAACCAGTATTTTGGCTAGAATCTTTGGCTATCATCCTATTTGGTATCTCTTGGTTCGTAAAAGGGGAGGCTATCTTAAAGGACAAATAAAATTATGACTAAACAGATTTCTAGCGGTACGGTACACAAAGTTCCTCCGGATTTACGAAAGGAACTGACTTCTGATTCGAAAGCCTTGGCCAAATGGGAGGATCTAACTCCACTTGCCCGGAACGAATGGATTTGTTGGGTGATTTCAGTTACTTGGGAAGAAACCAGAAGAGATCATGTCAAACGGGTTCGCAGTGAACTCAAAGAGGGGATGAGAAGACCTTGCTGTTGGTATGGCTGTTCTCATCGCAAAGATAAACTAGTAAGCCCCTCGGTGCAAGCCGTACTTGCTAGACGATCAAAATTGAAATAAAAATACTTGCTAAATTTGACGATCGCTCAAATTAGCAATTAATCTAAGTTAGGTCTCCTTAAAATCCCTGTAATATTTTCAAAGCCCGAGCACGAGAAAAGTTTGCTGATTGCCAGTCAGTGCTAGTTTTTCGTAATTTATCTTTTTCTTTCAGGAGTAATTCTTGTAAGACTGCTTTGTCTTCACCTGTCAATTTGTTATAGAGTTCAATTTTTAAAGGCGTTGCGTCAGCGGAGAGTTCTCGAAAGTAGCTGACGTCGATTTTGCCGGTCCGGTTGAATTGATCAATATTTGATTTGGCGATATAAGTATCAGGATTGATCAAGTTTATGGTAACTAAAAATCCGATGATAGAAAGCAACATACCAAAAACGAAGAACTGTTCCCGTTTTGATTTTACAAATTTAATAGCAAGCAGGATAAACAATACTGAGAGCAAGATGATGAATCCAGTGACGTAAAAGCGGAGTAAGGTCATACCATAGGCATCGATGTAAAGTGACAGGCGTTTGCATGCGGAAAAAATTACTACTCCAACTTCGACGATGAGTATCAGGGCAGTGATGAGAAATCGTTTATCTTTTTTAGATTCAGCGTGGGAATATTTTTCGGAAGCTAGGAGTACGACCAATGATAGTATTGCTACTGCCAGTAGTTCAAAGAAACCTCGTCTGGCATATTCAGCGTAAGTGAATCCAGCGTTCACGATGTTGGATTCACCACCAAAGAGGTAAGTGACTTGGAATCCGATAAACACCAAAAATAGAGTGGCGATGAGACCCAAAAAGACCATGATCTCGATATTTCTCCCTGCAGGTGCTGATTCAGATTGTGTTTGCAGTGACTCAACTTTATCTCGTTTGTCGGTAAAAACATAAGACAGAAAACTTAAGGATGCTACTGAAGAAAAAGCGAGTAGAACTAAGTACTGGATTGTTCTTTCCGAAATATTTATATCAACAATACTTCTAAGAAATTTAGAGAAAGCCAAATCAGCTTGGGAAAACAGGGCTCCGAAGATAATCAAGGCAGGTATTGCCATAAGCACACCTTTGAACACTCGAAGCCACATCTCATGTTGTTTATCACTGCTCTGGATCTTGCTCGCCAGATTGATAGTAGATAGGGCACTTCGGAGCATTCCGAGTGGGACTAAAACCATCATCAAAATATAATCCCACAACTTCATCAAAAGTGTTGGGGTCCCGGCCACTTCATGAGCCAATAATATCAATAAACCCAAAGTGGCACAGACATTTAAGAAAGTCAGAAATTCATTCGTCCGAATACTAGGCATCAGAGCAAAGAAGCCAATGAGTGTAATTATCCACCAGATTTTTCGGAATTGCAATTGCTGCCAGCTGAGTAAAGCTGCTGCACCCAACAGAATAAGAGTGAAAATAATTAAAGAAACTCCAATCAATTTCTCGAAAAATAAGAAATTGAAAATTAAACCCAGACCCAAACTTACTAAAATTATATATAAAGCTTTTTGCATTGAGCGGTCATAGTAACTTATAGTCTATCGTTTGTCAATATATTATTATCGTTTTAATATGTAATGTTTTTTTGTTATACTCTTCATACTGTTACAACTTACAAGAGGACCATACAATGTCTGAAACCCCGACTTTTGTCGAGAAGCTCGCATCCTTAAGTTCGGCATTGCGCGCGCAAATCATCACGAGCGAACGTAAGTATGAACCCGATCCACTGACTCCCGTCTCTAACTTTTTGGTACACAACAAGCGTCACTGCAACGGTGGTAAAACGATCGATGCCGGTCTGTGGTTGCGCCAGCATTGCGACGACGGCGGCAAGATCTTTCTGACCATGTCCGGCGCTGGCTCATCATTTCAGATGGGGATCATGATCAGTGAGATGATCCGAGCAGGCCTCATCACTGGGATTTCCGTGACTGGTGCGAATCTGGAAGAAAGCCTTTACCGGCTACTTGCTCATTCCAACTACGCCTACATTCCGGACTACACTGAACTGACTCGGGCGCAGGAGAAGGAACTCGACGATGCTGGCCTTCGCAGGATTACGGATACGTTCCTTCCGGAAGACGAATCAGTCCGTGTAATTCTGCCATTGCTCGAGGCAGAATGGCGGGCAGCTCAGAAAAAAGGCGAATCGCTTTTGTGGCACGAATTTTTCTTTCGAGTGCTGAAGCGAAGGGACGTCGTCAACGATCCGGGTGCGAATCCGGATGACTGCTGGCTGCTTACCGCCATGCGAAACAACGTTGAGGTCTTTGTCCCTGGATGGGAAGATTCCACGATGGGGAATATCTTCACCTATTACTGCTACCGCGGCGATCATCCGTTCTTGAAGCAATACCGGCAGGATGAGCCGATCAGTATGGGCGTGGTTCAGCATGGCGCTGGATACATGCACCGACTGGCTGAGTGGTACATGGACAATGCCGAACAAACTCCGCTGGCCTTTCTGCAGCTTGGCGGCGGAATTGCTGCTGATTTTCCGATCTGCGTCGTCCCACACCTGAAGAAGGATTATCTGTTCGAGGAGTCACTCGGGGAACAGGAGCGGCTGATTCAACCCTGGGCGGGATTCGTCGAGATCCATTCTTCTCCCATGAGCTTTGGTTCCTACTCTGGAGCCGGGTTCAAAGAAAAGATCACTTGGGGGAAGTTCGCAGAGAACGCGTTCGGCGTCCAGATCTTCGGCGACTTTACCGAACACTTTCCCGACATCGCCGCATTGGTGTTGCGAAAGTAGGTCAGACTCCTGAAATCTGCGCGAAAGTTCTTAACAAGTAGCGCAGGTTTCTTTTTTATTTATTTAAACAATTGCTAACGTCGTTGAGTTCATGTATTATTTATTGAGATGATTAAATTAAGGACTTTATGCAAAAAATAACCCCATGTTTATGGTTCGAGAATAAGTGTGAGGAAGCAATTAATTATTGGATTAATATTTACAACACTAATCCTGCGAAAAAGTCCGAATCGAAAATTATTTTAATCCAAAGATATTCTGATAAACCAGTTCCAAATCTTCCCATGAATGGTTTGGAAGGGAAAATTTTGACAGCAATCTTTGAACTGGAAGGTCAAAAGTTCATGGCACTAGATGGCGGACCTATTTTTAAACCCAACGCTGCTATCTCATTTGAAATAAGCTGTGATACTCAAGAAGAGGTTGATCATTTTTGGACCAAATTGAGTGAGGGCGGTGATCCAAATGCTCAACAATGTGGCTGGCTCCAGGATAAATACGGTTTTTCCTGGCAAGTAGTACCGAAACGGTTAGGAGAGTTATTGACTGATCCAAATAAAGAAAAAGCTGATAAAGCGATGCAAGCCATGCTCCAAATGAAGAAATTAGTAATCTCTGATTTGGAAAAAGCTTTCAACAGTTAATAATTGTTAAGGTAATAAAAAAAGAGCGAAGGTAGAACCATTCGCTCATGAACACCCACTAGTCGGGGTGGGAGTTTAGGCTTTCTCGAGCTCACGTTCGATGAAATTTCGGGAATCCTTTTCGGATTTGCGGAAGAACAGGAACCAACCCAGCATCACTCCCGAAATCGTCATCGTGATGGTGAAGGCCAAGTCCTCACTGAAGAACAGTCGCATTACTCCGAGGACGAACTTGCCTCCGTCCAGAACAATGAACGGTGCAAAGTTGAAGACCCCTAGTCGGTAGTTCATGTGAGCCACGAACTGAATCGTATTTTCCGCCAGCGACTCATCCATCAAGCGCACGATGACGTAGCAGACCAGAGCGAGGAGAATATTCGTGATAGGTCCGGCGAAGGAGACAATAATCATTGCCCACGGCGTGCCCTTCGCATACCCGTCTGGCAAGGAAACATAGGCACCCCAGCCAGTTACCCCCGCGCCAGTAATAGGGAAGTTGAAGGCGCTGGCCGCGACGGCGTGCCCGGCTTCGTGAGCCGCGATCGAGAGAATCATCAGGACGGATCCGACGATTGCTCCGATGATCATGCCTTTCTCACTGAAGAACACAGCTGTACGGAGAGGTTTGAGTTGTTGGTAGATGTACCGCTTGGCTTCGTAGAACAGAAACAGGGCGAGCAACAGTGTCCAGATGCTGATGTAGAGGGGGACTCCGATGTCGATGGTAATACCCCAACCCATCATGTCATAGACGATTTGCTGAAGCAGCATTTCGATTGGCCTCCTTGAAACTTTTTCGTTCGTGAGTTGCGAGTGTCCGGATATTCCAACTAGTTTACCAAATTAGCGCCGAATCGTCAATGCTTCCGTTCGGAGTTTAAATTTGATAGAATTTCGGAGCATGAAATTTATCAAATATATAGTTTTAGTTGCTATCTTCGCTCCTATTTCTGTAAGTGCTCAAACCAACCCCAACGCTATCGTGGAAGACGCGGTGCGTTTTTATTTTGCTGATGCGCCGATCATGATTGATATCGCCAGATGCGAAACTGGATTTCGACAATACAAAGCAGATGGATCACCAGTCTATGATCCAACTGGAACGTATGTCGGGATTTTTCAGATTGCAGAAAGGATTCATTCACCGAAAGCAACTGCGATGGGTTTCGATGTCAGGACGATTGATGGTAATTTACGTTATACCCGATACTTGTATGAGAATAGTGGCACCAATCCTTGGAAAGGTTGCCTGCCCAAAGTTTCCACGCCGAGCCCTATTCCAGTGGCAGTAACAGGATCGATTACGACAATTTTGCGTATGGGCATGACCAGTTCGCAAGTTTTAACTTTGCAACAAATTTTAAACAAAACCGGATTTACGATTAGTGTTTCTGGTCCTGGCTCACCAGGAAGTGAAACGAGGTATTTCGGGTCACTGACTCGGGAAGCGGTGCGGAAATTTCAATGTGCGAAAGAAATAGTTTGTAGTGGTGATGAGGCCACCACAGGCTATGGCCGGATTGGACCGAAAACAAGGAGTGTTTTAAATAGTCTTTAAAAAATCCTGACTATTGCTTGATCGTCGGAGTGACGATCAAGTCAGGATTTTTTTCTGCTTGTTTTTGTTTATGCTTAGCTGCGAGTATACCTACTAAAATAATTGCAAAATAAACAAATCCTACCAGACAAGCCTTGATTAAATAAGCTGGCTTGCCCCAGACTAAATAAAAACCAGTGATGAAACCTAGCGTTGTCAGGATATAAGTAATATAAAATTTCGTTTTTGACGGGGAATAATAAAGATATCCCGTATAGACCAGGCTTAGTATTGCTATTGAAATGTGTGTGAATAATGCCATGAATAAATTATACAACAGGATTTAAAGAAATCATAATACTAAACGCCAACAGAACCATCAGTGAAAATTTAAACATATTCCTGGCCCAAATTGTGGTATCGATTTGAGGTGAAAATCCCCGAATGCTTTTCCGAAGCCAGGTCAGGCCCAGAAGTAGCATAATCCCGAAATATACGTAACCTGTATAGTTAAAGACAGTCAATAGGCTTAGGGCGAGGATGAAAAATATAATATAGATCGTCATAGCTAGTTTGGTCGTAAACAAACCCTTAACTATCGGGAGCACAGGAATTCCCGCGGCTTTGTATTCATGTAACCTATAGAGAGCAATCGCATAAAAGTGGGGCATCTGCCACGAGACGAGGATGACAAATAATAGAATAGCACCGAGGTCAAATTTGTTCGTTACAGCCACATACCCGGCCACAACTGGACTTGCTCCTGCAATACTGCCAATCAGTGTAGCATGGCTCGTTTTGGGTTTGAGAGGTGTGTAAATCGCGACGTAAACAAACCAAGCTAACAAAGCAGCAAGTAGTGTGTAGTATGTAGTATGTAGAAACAAAAGGGCTAGCCCAGGCAGCAAAAGGATGATTCCAAAAATTAAAGCTTTAGGTTTGGAAATCGATCCTGTAACAATTGCTCGGTTTTTAGTTCGTTCCATCCTCGAGTCGATCTCGCGATCAAACACGTTGTTCAGGACACAAGCAGAGGCGATGACCAGCGATAACCCGACTAGCATTGAAATCAGTAAAATAAAATCAACATCTCCTTTAGAAGCAAGAAAAAATCCGCCAACAGCGGTGACAGCGTTGCCTAGAATTATTCCAGGTTTAGTGAGATTGATGTATTCCTTCATTTTCAATAATTTCTTGGTCTGATGGCACGTGATAATTTAAATTGTTCATAATCACTATGGAACCGATAACGACAATCAAAAGGACGGAGGCAGTCGAGATCCAACTAATCAATTTCCATCGCGGGCCAGTTTCCTGGCCTAAATGTAAAAACATAATTAGTTGCACCCATAATTGGATGACAGCTAGGGCCAGAATGACGATGATCAGAACCCCCTGCGACAGCATGTTGTTCACTACTAATAAATAAGCTGCGACTGTCAGGAGGATCGAAAGTATAAATCCTAATAAGTATGATTTAAACATAAGAGAGAAGATAGACAATTGTAAAAATAAAAATCCAGACGATGTCCAAGAAATGCCAGAACAGAGCGAGTCTGGTTAATTTGGAATTGATAAACGGCGTCAGCCCCCTTTTCCAAATCATGACCATTGAAACTGCCATCCAAAGTAAGCCCACGGAAATATGCAAGCCGTGAGTTCCGACTAAAGTGAAGAAGGAAGACAGAAAAGCGCTGCGTTCCCAAGACGCACCTTCAGCAATGAGATTGTTAAACTCATACAATTCCATGCCTAGGAAAGTGAGTCCTAAAAGAAATGTGACACCAAACCAAATCAATGCTTGTTGTTTGGCTTGTTTGAAAACAGCCAGCATCGCTAACCCCACAGTAAAACTACTCGTCAGTAAGATTAAAGTTTCAATCAATACAAACGGTAAACTGAAAAGTTCTTTGGCATTTGGCCCACCTGCGGTATTTGGAGAGAGCACAGCGTAAGTCGCGAACAAAACTCCAAATGACAACAGATCTGTCATGAGGTAAATCCAGAATCCTAGTAGTGATCTTTCGTGAGTTTCAGTATGACTCATTTGAGTATAACCTTGTATTCTGTATCTTCATCGAGTGCTCGAATGATGACACAAATAATTGCTCCGATAATTCCTAATGCAGTGAGCCAATATATATGCCACACTGCACCAAATCCAACCAAAAACACAAATCCAGAGACGTAAATTCCAATTGGGGTATTTTTCGGCATGTGAAATTCTTCGATTTTATTCGTTCCTGGAATTACAGCAAAATTGTAATCAGGCGGCGGGGAAGAGGTTGACCATTCTAGGCCTTCTGCTTCCCAGGGATTACCAGTGAGATCTTTATTTTCATTTCGTTTCAGAAACCCATGGATGAGTTGTAGAACTTGGAGGAAGGCTCCGGTTGCAATAATTAATAACCCAACGAAGGAAATAATAAATAAGGATTGCCAACCAGTCGATGGGTCATACTGATCTAATCGACGAGTTGCACCCATAAAGCCTAAGACGTAAAGGGGGACGAAGCTAACAAAAAATCCAACTATCCAGCACCAGAATGCCGCTTTACCAATTTTTTCATTCAGTTTGAATCCAGTAATTTTGGAAAACCAGAAACTAAATCCAGCGAAGATCCCGAATAACGCTCCACCTATAGCCATAGTATGGAAGTGAGCGACTAGAAACAAACTGTTATGAACCTGAAAATCTATCGCTGGTACTGACAGCATGACCCCAGCCATCCCGCCAAAAGAAAAGGTACTGACAAATCCCAAAAACCAAAGCATGGGGGTTCCGAATGTAATCCTACCCTGGTACATAGTCATGATCGAATTAAAAACAATAATTCCAGTCGGGATCGCGATGATCATAGTCATAATTCCAAAGAATGCATTGACGTTAGCACCTGCTCCCATGGTAAAGAAGTGGTGGAGCCAAACCAACATCGAGAGAAGAGTCACTGCGATCAAACTTGCCACGGTCCAGCTATACCCAAATAATTTTTTTCGGCTAAACGTGCTAACAACTTGGGCAAAAATTCCAAATGACGGGATCATGATGATATAGACTTCCGGATGCCCCCACATCCAGATTAAATTGACGTACATCATGGGGTTACCTCCCATGGTAGAAGTGAAAAAATGCGTCCCGATCAATCGATCCAGCGATAATAAGACAAGAGTAGCTGTGAGGAGAGGGAAAGTCGAAACAATCAAAACCATGCTGCAAAGTGTGGCCCAGGTAAACATTGGCATTTTCATCAGTGTCATACCTGGCGCTCGCATTTTGAGAATAGTCACCAAAATGTTGATGCCCCCGAGAAGCGTACCTAGTCCTGAAATTTGTAAACTCCAAATCCAATAATCCACCCCGACCCCGGGACTATATTCCAATCCAGATAATGGGGGATAAGCCAGCCACCCAGCGGAAGAAAAATCTCCGCCTAGGACGAAAAATAGATTGAGGAAAATCGCCCCAGCGACATAGAGCCAAAAACTCAAAGAATTGATAAAAGGAAACGCGACATCTCTGGCTCCGATTTGGAGTGGGATAATATAGTTCATGAGGCCAAACATCAACCCCATAGTGACGAAAATCACCATGATCACACCGTGCGCAGTGAAAATTTCCTGGAAATGATCAGCGCTTAATCCATACGATGTTCCATTGAGAACTGCTTGCTGGAACCAGAGCATAGCAGCATCTAAGAATCCTCGGAATAACATTAGTAGGGCAACGATGATATACATGATGCCGATTTTTTTCGGATCAGTACTAGTCAACCATTCATTCCATAACCAACCCCATAGCTTTTTTTTGGACAGAAAAATTGCCGCAACTAAACCACCAAGCCCTAAAGAGACCACTGCTCCCAGCGTATACCATTCGTGGGGTAGAGCTTCTAGGCTTAGTCTACCGAACATGTATTGGCTCCCCATATTTCATAACAATTGAATCAAATAAATCGGTTTGTGCCACCAGATAAGTAGTAGGTAAATTATTTTTACTTGGTTTAGCCAGTTCATTGTAATTTAAACTACCACTGCTAATTCTAGCTGTTTCTACCCAAGCATTGAAATCTCGGTCTGAACTAGCCCTGGCGGTAAATTTCATCCCAGAAAATCCCTCCCCACTAATGTTGGATGAAAACCCTCGATAATCGCCAACTTCATTGGCCATGATATGGAGTGAAGTTTTCATCCCGTTCATTGCATACATCTGGCCTCCTAGCTGTGGAATCAAAAACGAATTCATCGGGGCATCAGCCGTAATCTCCAAATTGATCGGGGTATCTTCAGGGAATTGTAAAAAGTTTACACTAGCGATACTTGAGTTCGGATATATAAACAACCATTTCCATTCCAGCGCTACGACTTGGATTGTGATTGCCTGTTTTTCAGACTGAATCGGTTTTCGAGGATCCAGAGCGTGACTATTTTTGAAAGCAAGAGTGCCGACCGATATGATGATGAGAATGAGAAACCCTAACCAGCCTAGTTGTAACTTCGTATTACCGGAGACATTGGGTGTGAATTTTGACTGCTTGCTAGCACGGTATTTCCAGGCAAAGGTAAAAGTTAAGACTAGGGCTGGGATGACTGCAATCAGCAATAAAGCCACGACAGTGATAATCAAATCTGTCTGTTGTTCAGAGATAAATCCCTTGGGATTAAATAATTCGAAATTTAGTTTCATTAGGGCTTACGAATAGGGTTATTATACCACTATTTTTATCATTTATGGTATAATTAGAACATAAATGGATCTAAAGAAACAAATACAAAATATAATAAAAGGAGAGGTTAAAACTGACCGGCAAACCCTCGACACTTTTAGCAAAGACGCCAGCGTCTATAAAGTTTCACCTCAGGTAGTTGTTTTTCCCAAAGATTCCAAAGACGTCCAAGCTTTGGTGAATTTTGTTGCGGAAAAAGTCAGCCACGGTTTTAATTTGTCGCTCACTCCGAGAGCTGCTGGCACTGACATGAGTGGTGGGGATTTAAGCGAATCAATCGTCGTTTCATTTACCAAATATTTTAATCACATCAGAAAAATCGGCAAAGATTATGCAGTCGTCGAACCGGGAGTGTATTATCGTGATTTTGAAAAAGCAGCAAAGAAGAAAAAATTGCTTTTGCCTAGTTATCCGGCGTCGAAAGATTTAGCAGCGCTAGGCGGAATCGTGGCCAATAATTCTGGTGGGGAATTAAATTTGTTATATGGTAAAACCGAACGCTATATTCAAGAAGTAAAAATGGTTTTAGCTGATGGCCAGGAAACCACATTTAAACCTCTGACAATGGCCGAATTAGAAAAGAAAAAACATGCGGCAGGATTGGAAGGTGAGATTTATACTAAAATGTTTGATTTGATTGATCAGAATTATGCGTTGCTTCAATCAGCCAAGCCTAAGGTTTCGAAAAATTCGGCAGGTTATTATTTGTGGAATGTCTATGATAAAGCCAAAGGAATTTTTGACCTGACAAAATTGATCGTAGGATCGCAAGGAACTTTGGGTTTGATGACAGAATTTAAATTAAAGCTTGTTAAACCAAAGACCCGTGAACATTTATTAGTGGTGTTTCTAAATGACATGCACCAGTTGCCAGGAATTGTAAATCATTTATTGAAATTTAAACCGCAAAGCATCGAATCGTATGATGATCATACCTTTAAAGTCGCTTTGAAATTACTTCCAGATATTATCGCTAAACTCAAAGGCAATGCGATTAAATTATTTTTGAGTTTCATTCCAGAAGCCTGGATGGTGCTCACAGGTGGGATTCCGAAATTAGTCATGTTGGTCGAGTTTTCTTCTGACAAAGACGCTGAAGCGATTAAATTAGCTCGCGATGCCCAGAAAAGCTTGCAAGAGTTTAATTTAAAGACGAAATTGATTTTGTCAGATAGCGGTGCAGAAAAATACTGGGTCATAAGGCGTGAAAGTTTCAGTATGCTTCGGCATCACGTCCAGGGCATGCGCACAGCTCCGTTTATCGATGACTTTGTGGTCAGGCCAGAAGTCTTGGGCGAATTTCTCCCTAAGCTTTACAAAATTCTAGATAAGTATAATCTATTATATACAGTGGCTGGACACGTCGGAGATGGTAATTTCCATATCATCCCACTGATGAAAGTCGGCGATCCCAAAGTTGCGGGCATAATCAAAAAGTTAGGCAAAGAAGTTTATGATTTGGTGTTTGAGTACGAAGGCTCGATGACGGGGGAACACAACGACGGTATGGTCAGAGGACCTTATCTTGAACAAATGTTTGGAGCGGAAGTTTATCATTTATTTAAGCAAACCAAAAAGATTTTTGACTCAGAAGGAATTTTTAATCCTCACAAGAAAGCCAATGCATCATTTGACTACTCCATGAAGCATTTGGATTTTAAATAAATGCGGATAGCTCATGAAAATTACGTAGTGCCACCTCAAGTAATAGATAGTGGCATGCGTGATTGGAGCATAAATGTTTTTGATGCAATAAAAAATCCTCACAATCTTTTCTTAAGTCTGGTTGTTATTCTAAGCTTTTTTGCAGTTATAGGACTTTATTATTTATTTGCTGTATCGAAGACCGGGATTATATTTAATCGTAAGCTCGAGCGTCTTGAGCCATTTGGACACGTAATACTACGAGTTGCTCTGGCCTTATCATTTTTAGCTTCAGCATATTTTAATTCTTTTTTAGGGCCTGAAATTTCTTTAACTTCAATTCCCCTAGGTGAAGTTTTAAAGCCCGTATTATATATAATCGGTAGTTTAATTTTGTTAGGCCTATTTACAGAAATAGCTAGCGTCATCGGCTTAATTATTTTAATTCTTACCACACTTATTTATAAAGATTACATTGTTACTTATTTTAACTATTTCGGAGAATTGTTGGTTTTGATTTTTTGGGGTTCAAAATTTATGTCTTTAGATGGGTTGTTACGCAAGGCTAATGGTTGGGTTAATTCAATTAAAGATTGGGAAATTCCCCTTATTCGAATCACATATGGAATTTCTGTCTTATATCCCGCGATTACGATCAAGATTCTTCATCCTGTTATCATGATCGAGATTGTGGAAAGATATAATTTAACCGAGATTCGATGGTTATTTCCGTCTGATCCTCTATTGATTTCCCTCGGGACTGGAGCTATGCAAGTGGTAGTAGGATTAGCCATAATTTTCGGATTTGCTACTAGATTTAATGCCTTTTTGACTTTGATTTTGTATATATTATCTATAATTTATTTCAAAGAAGCAGTATGGCCACACTATATATTACTCGCGTTAGCTTTGTATTTAATTATTAATAATGGCGGCAAATACAGCATTGATAATTGGATTCAGAATGGTAGAATTAAGAAGTTAGGACTAAAAAATATATGAATGATGAAGAACTAAAGAAAAAACTCACGCCAGAACAGTACGAGATTATGAGGAAGAAGGGGACTGAAGCTCCTTTCAGCGGCCAGTACGTGCATACCAAAGATAAAGGTATGTATGTTTGCGCTGTGTGTAATAATGAGTTGTTTTCATCTGATACGAAATTTGATTCAGGAACTGGCTGGCCATCATTTACCGAGCCAGCTAATTTAAAAAATATCGAACTTCGCGATGATGATGATCATGGGACCCGCCTGCCAACGCCTGATGCCGCAGGCATTGGCGGGCAGGTGCATCGGATCGAAGTCACTTGTAAAAACTGTGGCTCGCATTTGGGTCACGTCTTCGACGACGGCCCTAAGGATCAGGGAGGCAAAAGGTACTGTATTAATTCTGCGTGTTTAATGCTGAAGAAGGGTTAGTCCGCAGTTATTCCCCTCCTAGGATAGGAGGGGTTAGGGGAGGTACGGTTTGAGAATAAAAACTGCTATCTAATTCTAGTATCTACCCCACCTAACCTCCCCTGTTCCAGGGGAGGAATCCTAACTCTTGACCATTAAAACAGAACATTATATAATCTTTTTATGAACACGAAATATGTGACAAATTCAGGTTTGTTGCTTAGCCGCCTTACCACCTAAAGCGGTAGTTTCGAGTTTGTAGAAGTTTCCACTGCCGCTATAGAAAAGGCGGTTTTTTGATTGCCGAGAACAGATCCATGGTTGGCAATCTTCTACAAACTACGAATTTAACGAATTACGAATGGAGGAAATATGGAAAAGAAGCAAGGACGTCCGAAAAAAGGCGCGGAAAAGCCGAAGACTCCGAAGCCCTGGAGCAAGGAAGACATTGACATTCTTTGGGAAACCCTCGCTGGCGACTAAAAATCGTGACCCAGTAGCTTGCTATTGGGTTTTTTTATTGACAAAAGATTTCCGGCCTTTTAGAATAGAAATGTATTAATGAAAGGGTCTTCAACAATGTTGGGACACTAAAATAAATACTTGTCCTCGACGAAAGTCGGGACGCAACGAAAGGCGGCTCGCAAGAGCTGCTTTTTAATAACTTGACGTTGAAGTAACTAAGTTTTAGAATTAAAAGACACTAATTTCGGCGGCAGAAAGAACAATATGGACAAAAAAGACTTAGAACAAATAAAACAAGTAGTAAGAGAAGAGGTTATAGGAGGTTTTGGACAAGTTTGGGAAAATAATTTGGAGCCGGTTTTAAATCAGATCCAAACCCAGATGGTTACTAAGACCTTTTTAACAGATAAAGTGGCGGACATGGAAGGCGGTTTAATTACCAAACTTCGCAAGGAAGATGAGAAGGTCAATAAGTTGGCTGAGATTTTAAGAGAGAAAGATGTGATTTCTGATAATGACATTAAAGAATTAGGCAATTTAGTAGTGTTCCCGAAATAGTAAACAATATTTAAGGCGGCTGAAAGCCGCTTTTTATGTTGGAAGAAATTAATGAACCAATCGAAGTAATCGTTAAATTCGGCGAGAATCAAACTTTGCCACTCAAGTTTCTTTGGCATGGCCGGGAAATTCCTATCAAAAAGATTAATTTATCGTGGTCCAACTTCGAAGGTCGGAGTAAGTACTATTTTTTCGCAGTTTCCGATAACACTAATTACTTTAAACTCCAATTTAACTCGGATAATTTATCTTGGACACTACTCGAATCCTATGCCGACTAGACTTCCTCGCACCATGCTTATCGATATGAATTCTTTTTTTGCTTCAGTAGAGCAGCAAGCAAATCCGCTCTGGCGAGGCCGTCCTTTAGGTGTGGGAAATTCTTTGCATGAAACCAGTTGTCTGATCGGAACTTCGAAAGAAGCCAAGAAACTGGGGATAGGGACAGGGACCTCGATTTATAAAGCCAAAAGAATTTATCCAAATATTATCGTAACTAGGTCAGATCCCGATAAATATCGAGAAGTGAATGATCAGATGAATAGAATTTTTCGGGATTATAGTCCGTCAGTCGAGCCTTATAGTATTGATGAATCTTTTTTAGAAATTCCAGATGACAAAGGATTGTTGATAGCTGCTGAAATTAAAAGACGGATTAAATCAGAGATAGGGGAATGGTTGACTTGCTCCATCGGGATAGGAGAAAATAAATTCCTGGCTAAATTAGCCGGAGCCATGCAAAAACCCGATGGACTCACCGTGATCTGGCGCGATCAGTTACCAGAAATTTATAAACACAAGCAGCTTTCAGATTTATGGGGTATTGCGCGAGGCTGGCAAAAAAGATTGGCAAAATTGAATATCACCAGCCCATTGCAGTTGTTGGATTATCCCGTGCAAAATTTAATTAGTTTGTTTGGCAAACCCGGATTTGATATATGGCAGCGCGTAAATGGGTTAGAGATTGATTCTATAGAATCTTCTCCCTTGACGGGAGAAGATGTCACGTTAGTGACAGATGAGGGTGGGTTCTTGGGTTACCCCTCACCCGGCGCTTCGCGCCACCCTCTCCCGCAAGGGGAGAGGGACAATCTGAAAGAGACATCTCAGAAATCCTTTGGGAATTCTTGGGTTTTGAACTTTCGCACCACTGACAAAGAGAAATTAAAATCAGTTATACTGCGATTAGCTGAAAAAGCATCGCGCAGGATGCGGAGAGAGGGGTTGATGGCTTCTGGTATTTATTTATCGGTATCGTTGACTGATGCCTGCCCGCAACGCCTGAGCACGGGGCATGTTTGTAATCAGGCTTGCGATGGCGGGCGGGGTAGTTATTTTCATAAATCCAGAAAAATAAAGGGATTTATAGAAACCGGATTCGAGTTGTATGAACAATCATTGAAAGTTTGGGATGCATGGAAGTTTCCTAGTGAAGTTATGCATATCGCCGTAGGATTCACATATTTATCTCCAAAAGTCAAGCAGTTGTCTCTCTTTGTCGATAGAAATGCGACATTAACCCCAGTCCTGGATTCCATTAATAATAAATACGGAGAATTTGCTATTCGCTCTGGATTACTGACGAAAACTTCTGACTTTGCTCCCGATGCAATTGCGTTTACACATGTTACTTGAGCCCAATGTGCATAGTTTGTCAAATTATTGTGTTTATAACCTAACTAAAATTGTTGAGTTTGTACATTGCGGAAAAAAGGTCAATAAGACAGAATAAAGTCACTCCATTAAAAATCTTGTCCGTTTGGGGAAGCGAATAAGATTTCAGAGGAAAGGAGTGAGGGACATAAAATTTAATAGTCATCTTCGTTAAGAATTATAGTGGGCTTATAAAGATGACTACGAGTGGCTAGTATTTCGGTTCCGATTTATCGGGACGGAAAAAATCTGAAATCTCAGATCAGGATGAAAAGAGCAAAACCCCGTTTATCACGGGGTTTTGAGTTGGTGCCAAAAATTTACAAGAATTTTTGGTTTTATTTGTATATAATGCTAGTTCTGTTTTAAATTGCTAAAGGATAGATTAATAACAGATGGATTTAGGTTTAGTTTGGTTGAGGATTACCAATACTAGACTAGACCTTTATCCGGAATATCGCTCGGACCGGATTTTTTGTGAACATAAAAATCTCTATTGCAAATTGCCTTTGAAGTGGATTTTTATTCGCGTTGCGATTTCTGAGGAAATCCGCAAAGCGTCCAAAAAATCAGTCCTCGCTCCGAGTTTAATAAGGGGTACTGCCGGGGGAGCCGAAGAACCATTGGACATGATCTTGATTGGATAATATATAATCAGCAGCTCCGACATCGGGGGCTGATCCGTTTACAGCGTACTGCCAACCGGAAGTTCCTGTTGGTTTATAACCATCGATACTATATACAAACTGGCCTAGTCCAGTCTGTTTTATTTCATAGAGCAAATTGATTTGATCGCTGGCTGCAACCAATGATTGAAGAACGGAAAGGTTAGAGCTATAAGGTATATTGCTGTTAATAATATAATTTCCTGGAAAAGTAATCGTGATGTGGACTTGATTGGAAATTGGTGGCGGAGTAGGTGAAGGGGCAGGAGATGGGGATGGGCTTGGAGCTGGACTAGGGCTCGGACTAGGTGTTGGAGAGGGTGCAGGAGACGGTGCTGGTGTTGGGGCGGGATTGGGAGCTGGAGAAGGCGTTGGTATAGGTGGTGGTGGAGGGGTTGGATTTGTGGTAATTTTGACCGGTATCCCGTGTCCTGAAAGTGCGATGACCGCATAAGCTGTGACAAGGCCGGATCCTGTGGCGTCGGTAGGCTTCCATTTGAAAGAACCATTGGAAGTTTGAAGACTATCGAGAAACTGGATCGCATTTGAAGGAACTGTGCGATTCGCAGAATTCAAACCCATCACTACCCAGGCTGTGGATGCTCCATCTGGAGTTTGTCCTGGAATAAATCCGTAACCACCAGATGAATGCTGCGTGCTGCTTAAATAATTAAATGCATTCGACGGAACGCTACCAGTATGTGAAAGTGCAGCTATTGCCATCGCGGTCATGTTTGAATCAGAACCTATGCCAGTGGCATAGCCCCAACCACCATCAGAATTTTGATGGGACAAAATAAATTGTCTTGATTTGGAAACGGCATTGTCGGAAATTCCAGCTGAAGCTAGTGCGAGAACTCCGAAGATATCATCGTTCAGCAGTTGCGCATCTCCTATTTGATTGCCATCAAAAAAACCTTCAAGTTTCGCTACAAAATTTTCCGAACCAAAAGTTGATGGGTTTTCTCCGATCGCTGTGATCGCCAAAATTCGTTTTTCATAATCAGTTGCCACTCCATCTGAAATAGGGGAACGCAAATACGTAGCACCAGAATTTTGTCCGACTACAGCTCTCGCCATGATCGACCATTCTTCGTCTGATGGTAGAGTGGAAATCGCTTGCGATAAATTGGCAGCACTAACTAAATTCGTCGTAACTAGAATTGCTACGACCAAACCAGAAACGATAGGGATAAATATTTTTTTCATGGAATTATAATTTTAAAAAAGAAAATGGGGAAGACAGGCTCCCCCTAAGAGACGATTACTTCGGCGTCGATAGGAACCTCGAATCTCGCCATGTCCAGAGTAGGTGAGACGACAGGGCCTTCGCCAAGCAGCACATTGCCGACCTTGAAGGTTTTGTTGACAGTGCCACCGATCTCGATCATGTACGCGTTAGTGTTCTTGTATTGCACTGTTTTTGCAGAGGTGTGGCCCAGCTGCTTTAGCCTGGTTAGCAACGGAACAGTGCTGGCCGCGATCGGTCCGGTGACGGAACTCCCACACGATGCAGTGGCAACTGTAACACCAGCAGCCACGCCGATTTTGACGAACTGACGTCGATTCACGGTGTCCTCCTTGGAACTCATGTACGGAAAAAAGAAAACCCTCTTCCGAACAGAAGAGGGTAGAATTTTTTTTGAACAAAAAATCCGCCCACCCCTGCTCGGGAGTGTGTAAAGCGTTGATAATCATTTTTCGGTCCCGACTTTACGGTTGCGGCACAGTGAGGGAATTCCACCCTGCTTGCACTAGAAATGATTAGTTAAAAACTTTAAAGATCGTAAGCTAATACTATTCTTACAAGAAACGAGTGTCAAGTACTAGACAAATCTCGAAAAATTTGCTACCCCGACGTCTGTAATTAATTTTTTATTGAAGTCGGGGCTCCGACCGCAAGATTTGGAATGAAAATCCACTGAAGCTCTTGCGCGTCGGAGTAATATATGCTATAATATATGTAGAGAGTTGAGTTTCGCATAGCATCCGGTCCAAACGGATCAAACCAGCGATATATCAAGGCTTCAAGAAACAAAAATAAATGACAAATAAGCAGCGAGTTTAGGAGGTTAAACAATCCTAGCATATGAAGGATGGTTTAATGTTGTATCGATAGAAAGATATTTAAACGTTGCTTATTTCCGGCCTGGAACACAATCACTAGGCTTAACCACCGAAGATTTGTTCTGGACAGGGGATAGAATCCAGTTTGCCAGTTCGTAGGGCGTCACTAAAATCGTGATTAGCCTTATCAAAATACTGACAGACTGATCGTCTCGTAAGAGACAAAAGAAAAAACTAGGCTCTCTCACCTAGTTTTTTCTATTTGATAATCATTGATTTGAAATCTGTCGGAATTTTTGAAAGTATTTTTGGTTTGTTTTTGACCCAGACCATATCTTCGATTCTGATCCCGAATTTTTTAGGGAGGTAAATTCCAGGTTCGACTGTGACTATATCGTTTTTCTTAACGACATCACCCGAGTTTGGTTTGAAGTTGGGGAGTTCGTGAATTTTTTTACCCACTCCATGTCCTGTTCCATGGATGTAAAACTTTCCGTAACCAGCTTGGTTGATGATGTGTCTCGCTGCAAAATCTATTTCATCTCCGAATTTTCCAATGGCAACTAGGCGGATACTTTTTCTCTGCGCATTCAATACAATATTGTAAATTTTTTCATGAAAAGAATTTGGTCGGCCTAAAAAAAGCGTGCGTGTGAAATCAGAACAGTATTGTGAAACCTTGACACCGAAGTCTAACATTAGGAAATTATTTTTGTTAATTTTTTTATTGGAAGGCTTATGATGAATTTCAACTGCGCTCACTCCGAAGGAGACGATGGGGGGGAAGGCCATGCCTTGTGCTCCTAATTTTTTTGCTCGTCGTTTGATGAAGTTCGCGAGAGAAATTTCTGTCTGAACTGATTTTGATTTCAGGATATTTAAAAGCTCCCAGTAGATTTGGTCTATGATCTGGGAGCCCTTTGTGATTGCTCGAACTTTATCCATGCTACTTTATCGCAGCAACGATTTTTTCAAATGCCTTAGGATTGCGGACTGCTAATTCAGCGAGCATCTTGCGGTTGATGCCAACTTTATTTTTGTGAAGTTTATTCATGAGCTTGCTGTAAGACAATCCTTGTTCGTGAGCAACAGCGTTGATACGGATGGTCCAGAGTTTTCGGAAGTCTCGTTTGCGAAGTCTACGATGAGCATATGCATATGAGTCAGCGTGAAGTAGAGCTTCTTTTGCCGCGATCGCATTGGTGCGTCGGCGGTTAGTGAAACCCTTGGTTCTTTTTAAGATGTATTTGCGTCTCTTTGAAGCAGCGACGCCTCTTTTTATTCTCGTCATAAATTTTACTAATTACTAATTGTTACTAATATACGAATCGGTAAACCATTAGTATATTCGTACTGATTCGTATTTCGTAAATCTATTTTCCCATGATTAGACCAAGCTTTATGTTGGTCTTGTGCATTACTAAATCTCGACGTTTATTCTTGGTGGTTTTACCGGATTCTCTAGAATTAAAATGAGCCTGGCCGGATTTGCGGTGCATGATTTTGCCGCTTCCCGTTCTCCAGAAAGTTTTGGCCACTCTTTTATTGGTTTTCTGCTTGGGCATGTATTTATGCGTTAGTCGTTATTCGTCGGCGCCGCGCGTATCGTCTCACGTTTACCGATACGCGTTGCGCTGCCGTTTAACGCTAGACGCCTTTCGTCTGTGGTCCGACAATGATCGAGACGGTGTTGCCCATTCTAGTGGGTCCAGTTTCCGTGATAAAGGGGACACTGATTAATGATTGAAATTTCTTAATTAATTCAAAGGCTAATTCAGGGTGGGCCTGTTCGCGGCCGCGCATCACTACATCTACTTTGACTTTATTACCTTCACCGATAAACTCGATAGTTTGCTTGGATTTGAAGTTCAAATCGTGTTCGCCAATCCGGACCGAAAGTCGGATCCCTTTAACCATGATCTTTTTGGCCTTTTTTTTGGCATCCTGGGCCAATTTTTCCTGTTGGTAGCGGTATTTGTCGTAGTTCAGAAGTTTGACTACTGGAGGGCGGGCTTGAGGGGAGATTTCGACTAAATCGACTTCTCTTTCTTTGGCTAGAGCCAAAGCGTCCTCGATTTTCATGATGCCGACCATTTTGCCGCCGTCATCGATGACCCGAACTTCAGGAACACGTATTTGGTTGTTGATGCGAGTTTTCTGTGCTATCGCAGTTTATTTAATGTTAGAAGCAAACTAATTATAATGATTTTTCCCTGTTTGGTCAACTGGTGGCAAACTGCTTTGGCTCTAGTGAGCCAAATTTACAGTATTCTAATTTCTCCGACCCCGTATCCAAATCCACAATCTTTCGTGTAAGTAGTAAGAAACGGTTAGTATCACGGCTGCGGTTAAAGTAATCTTACTAGATTCGCCGATTTTGCCTGTATATAAATATACAACTATTCCAGTAATAATTGTGGCTAGAATCCTCCAAGAAAAGGTCTTCAAAACCGGCCTGGTTTGAGTATCTTTAGCAGCTGCATATATGGACTTTATTTGCATTTATTTGTTTAATTTGATTGCCTAAATGTTTTATTGGTGGAGCTGGGGAGTAGTGAACTCCCGTCCAAATATTTTTCAAATCCACATCTACAAGTTTAGACCTGCTTGTTTGGCTTAAACCATAGAAGCAGGACCAAAACGGTTTAAGTTTGCTCTTCCGCCAACTGGCGGATGTCCTTTGAATGTCGAGCGTCAGTCAAAGTAAGTCTACAAATATAACACCGGAGGTCCTCTAGCAGACGACGAGGGGTCGGTGCAGCCTCACAGTTAAGCGAGAGCTGGAGCAAAGCTGAAAGCAGCAAAAGCTGTTTTAACTTTGTTTACCAATGAGGTGGCAATTATGATTTACCTTTTCTTTTTAACCGAAAGAGTAGGCTAATCGGACTTGCAGTAAATTTGAAAGAACACTTGTCGAATCAATCAGCCCCAGGACGAATATTATATACGAAAATTGAATCTTTCGCAAGAGCTATGCTTACTAAAATTGACGATCGTCCAAAATAGTAATATCTATTTAACCCTAGTCCTGATTGTTCGGTCCAGTTTGCGTTTCATCTCTTTTTTCTTGATAGTCTCGCGTTTGTCGAAACGTTTCTTGCCGCGAGCCAGGCCGATTTTCAATTTGATGTTATGCTTGGCAGTATAGAGTTGGAGAGGAACTAGAGTTAGTCCCTTTTCTTTGGTTTGATTTTCCAGCTGTAGTAGCTCTTTTTTATTCAGCAGCAACTTTCGTTCTCTGGATTCGTTATGACCTTCGAGATTAGAAGCTTGTTTGTATTTCCCGATGTAAGCATTTTTCAGCCAAGCTTCGCCACCGCGTACAGAAACAAAAGCGCCGTCCAAGCTAGCCTGGCCGTTTCTGATACTTTTGACCTCGTGGCCGAGCAATACCAAACCGGCCTCGATTGAGTCTTCAATCGAGTAGTTGTGTAGTGCTTTTCTGTTGTTTGCAAGTGTCGGCATATTTGGATAAAATAGTATGGAGGTGGTTATGAACAGAGTTTTCATCCGTGAGTCGATCACATCAGGCGCCTTGGTGGGCCTGCTCTCATTCGGTGACTGGCATGTTCATGGAGGATTTTCTCTTCTGGTGTCCGCAATTGCGGGCCTACTGAGCTGGGCCGGAGCGGCTGTGTTGTTTCTGAATTCTTTCCGCTTGGCTGGTCATCGCTGAATCGCTTTGGGTGGTTCAGTTTTTTTATTGTTCTAGCTTATTATATCTGATAAAATAGCCGTATGCTAATGAAAGATAAGATACTAGAAATGATTATAAGCGCAGTGCAATCTGCGGGTATTACAGTTGGTGAGGATCAGAAATCGAAAATTACAGTTTCTGTTGCCGAATCGAGGTTGGGGGACTATGCCACCAACGCGGCTTTGATTTTAGCAAAAAACGCGGACTTAAAGCCAATGGACTTAGCGCGGACTTTGGCGGAAAAATTAAAAAGCCAAGAGTTTGAAAAAGTAGAAGTCGCTGCCCCTGGTTTTATTAACTTTACTTTGAAGAATGATTATTTGGTTGAACATGTGGCACGTAACATGGAACACGTAACAAAAGAACGCGTGTTAGTCGAATATTTCCAGCCAAATATTGCGAAGCCTTTGCATATTGGGCATTTGCGCACTGCTATCATCGGTGACGCTATTTTGCGGATGCTCCGATATTTAGGTTATCAAGTTCAATCCGATACTCATATGGGAGATTGGGGTACGCAGTTCGGATTGATTTTGCTGGCTTACAAAAAATATGGCAATGAAGGATTACTGGAAAATGATCCAATCGGTGAGTTAAATAAATTATATGTAAAGATTAATGAAGAAGCTGAAGCAGACCCTAAACTTCGAGAAGAGGCAAAACAAGAGTTTGTCAAATTAGAACATGGTGATACTCAGAACCACGCACTTTGGACAAAGTTTGTGGATTTGAGTATGAAGAAATTTTTGACTATCAACGAATTGATGAACATAGAACCGTTCGATAACCATTGGCCCGAAAGTTTCTATCACGACAAAATGCCCAAAGTTCTGATGGATCTCAAATCAAAAAATCTTTTGAAAGAATCTCAAGGCGCGCAAATTGTAGATTTGGAACCAGAAGGATTGGGGATAGGGTTGATAGTGAAGTCGGATCGTGGCACCACATATTTGTTGCGCGATTTGGCGACTTTTATTTTTCGTCAAAGCCAAGGGTTTACCAAACAATTATATGTCGTGGATGTCAGGCAGTCTCATGCGTTCAAACAACTGTTCGCCATTCTGCATAAACTAGGATACATGAAAGATGATGAGGGCGTGCATGTGGATTATGGATTTATGAGTTTCAAAGGCCAAGCGCTGTCTACTAGAAAGGGTAACATGGTTCTGGTAGAGGAAGTGCTGGCGGCAGCGAAAGAAAAAGTCGCAAAAATTATTGCAGATAAAAATCCAGAATTAGCAAAAGCGAAAGATGTCGTGAATGCTGTGGCCATCGGAGCGATTAAATATTTTGATTTATCACACAACCGACACAGTGATATAGAGTTTGATTGGGACAAAGCACTGGACTTCGAAGGAAACAGCGGTCCGTATATTCAATATTCATACGCACGATTGGCAAGTATTCTCCGCAAGGTTGGCCCTACATCCTACGTACTACATTCTACATCCTTAACTCCAACAGAGAGAGAGATTTTGTTCAAGATCTCGACCTTTGATGAGGTCGTGGTTGATGCTATGAAAGAATACATGCCGAATGTGTTGGCTAACTATCTCTATGACTTAGCCGGTCTGATTAACAAGTTTTATCATGAGAGCCCAGTAATAGCGGAACCGGATGAACAAATAAAAAATTCCCGATTGGCTCTGATAAATCTATCAAAAAACACGCTTTCCAAAGGACTCCAGCTACTCGGCATTGATCCCTTAGAGGAAATGTGATTTTATGGTATAATAAGTGAAAGCGATACCGGCAAATCAAGCCGGGTGTGAAGCTGACAGAAAAATTTAATAACCATTTCGAGCACAGCGAGAAATCGCTCTTAAGAGGGATCTCTCACATCCGTTCGAGATGGGGTAAAACTAGAACTGTCCGTAAGCCTAACGTAACAGGCATAATTGAGAGCAAGAGAATTGCGATGGTACCCTCCGCGAGGAGTCGCAAGAATCTGCTTTTTATTTTTAACATGATCCAAATCTACGAATGATATGCTAATCTACTAATATGCCAATAAGTACTGGATTAATATATCCTGAACTGTCATATAAAATAACGGGTATTTTGTTTACGGTTCACAACGAGCTTGGAAGATCGTGTAATGAGAAGCAATATGCTGATGCAATTGAAGCGAAATTTAAAAATGCTTCTATTAAATACGAGCGAGAAAAATTGTTGCCACCGAGTTTTGCCGGTGAAATGCCCGGGAGAAATAAAGTAGATTTCATTATCGAAGATAAAATAATTTTAGAGATTAAGTGTACAAGAGTTCTTGGGAGAGAAGAGTATTATCAAGTTAAAAGATATTTAGTTGCATATAACAAAAGATTGGGATTGCTTGTAAATTTTAGAGATCAATATTTAAAAGCAAAAAGAGTTCTAAACTCTCAGGGAAAAGATTAGATTCGCAAATTCGCTGATTAGCATTAATTCGCATATTAGGATCATATAGATGTTTAAGCCTATAGAGCCCAAACCAAAGTTTCCAGAGCTAGAGGAAGAGATTTTAAAATTTTGGGAAGAGAACCAAATTTTTGCCAAATCTTTGGAGCAAACCAAAAACGGTGAAAGGTTTGTGTTTTTTGAAGGTCCTCCCACAGCAAATGGCAAACCAGGCATTCACCACGTAGAAGCAAGAGCATTTAAAGATTTATTTCCAAGATTCCAGACAATGCTTGGGAAATTCGTTTCTCGTAAAGGTGGTTGGGACACACACGGACTCCCAGTCGAATTAGAAGTTGAAAAAAAACTTGGAATTTCGGGAAAAAAACAAATCGAATCGATTAAACCAAATGTGCGTGACAGCATTATTGAATTTAATCGACTTTGCAGAGAATCTGTGTGGCAATACAAAGAGGATTGGGAAAAACTCACTAAGCGAATGGGCTTTTGGGTTGATTTGGATAATCCCTATATTACTTACTCTAATTCCTATATCGAATCCGTGTGGTCGATAGTAAAGGAGATTAACGATAAAAAATTAATTTATCTAGGCCACAAAGTCGTGCCTTATTGCCCAAGATGTGGCACAGCACTTTCTTCGCATGAAGTTGCACAGGGTTATCAAACTGTCTCTGATCAATCTGTTTACGTTAAGTTTAAGTTAAGGAGTGAACCCAACACTTATATTTTGTCTTGGACCACAACTCCTTGGACTCTGCCTGGGAATGTTGCGTTAGCAGTGGGGGGAGATATTGATTATTTCAAAGTCGAAAAGGATGGAGAATTTTATATTGTTGCGAAAGACCGAGTGAATTCTACTTTTTCGGATATTACTAAAATTGACGATCGCACAAAACAGCAATATAAGGGTAAGGATCTTGTAGGTTTGGAATACGAACCACTATTTGATATTCCTGAACTCAAATCGGATAAATCCTATAAAGTTTATGCTGCAGATTTTGTAAATACTGAAGATGGAACAGGTGTTGTGCATACAGCAGTTATGTATGGTGAGGATGACTATCAATTAGGTGAAGAGTTAGGATTACCCAAGCATCACACGGTGGACGAAACTGGAAGATTTACTCCTGAAGTCGCAGGTTTGGCAGGAATGTATGTTAAAGATCACAAAACTGATCAAAAGATTTTTGAATTGTTAGGGGACCGGGTGCTTAAGATTGAAAAATATAAACACGAATATCCTCATTGTTGGCGATGTGGCACACCACTTCTGTATTACGCTAGAGATTCATGGTTTATTGCTATGAGTAAATTGCGAGATCAACTAAAGGCAAATAACGAACAAATAAATTGGACACCCGACTATATCAAACATGGACGATTCGGAGAATGGTTGGATGGGGTGAAAGATTGGGCTATTTCTAGAGAACGATATTGGGGGACACCTTTACCAATCTGGACATGTGATCAAGAGCATCTTACGGTTCCAGGTAGCATTAAGGACTTAGGGCTCGCCAAAAATAATTTTTATTTCCTACGACACGGCGAGGCTTATACAAATGTTAAACGAGTTTGTAGTTCCAAACCAGGTAGCGAAATGGATCAGCTAACTGAAAAAGGTCAAAAGCTGGTTCAAGCAACAGCTGATGAATTAGCTAAGCTAGATAAATTCGATTTGATCGTCTGCTCTGAATTTAACCGAACGATGCAGACTGCGGAAATTGTTAACAAAAAACTCAAAGTCGAACTAATTATCGATCCACGCTTAAATGAGCTGAATTGTGGTGAATATGATGGTCGAACCTACGATGAGTTCGACCGCGATTTTCCGCATGCTATTCGCTGGTCTGATGCTCCAAAAGGCGGAGAAACTTGGACTCAGGCAAGAGACAGAATGCTTAGTTTAATAAATGATTTGAATGAAAAACATCAGGGAAAAAATATTCTCATAGTTAGCCATGGGGATCCTTTGTATTCTTTGCAGAAACACTTTGGATCTGATCGCTCATATCCACACAAAGGTCAAGCATTTGAAATGAACGTTGCTATTATTGATATTCATAGACCTTATATCGATGAGGTAGTTTTAAAATGCAAAGAATGTAATAAGGATGCTAAAAGAGTCCCAGCAGTTATGGATGTCTGGTTTGACTCCGGATCTATGCCTTTTGCCCAGTGGCATTATCCGATGGAGAATAAAGAGAAGATTGAGAACAAAGAACAATTTCCTGCCGATTTTATTTCAGAAGCCATTGATCAAACCCGTGGTTGGTTTTATACATTACTTGCAGTTTCGACATTACTTGATAAAGGGCCATCTTATAAAAATGTTATTAGCTTAGGATTCTTATTAGACTCAAAGGGTCAAAAGATGAGCAAGTCTAAAGGGAACGTCATCGATCCTTGGTCTGTGATTAACAAATATGGTGTTGATTCTCTACGTTGGTATATGTATTCAGTGAATCAACCAGGTGATGATAAACGATTTGGAGAAAGGGATGCTGAATTAGTCTTGCGAAAAAATTTCGTAATTCTTTGGAATGTACTTTCGTTTTTCGTTACTTATGCTAACCATGACCAGTGGGATGCAAGTAAAGAAGTTAAAGAATTAGATATTTTAGATCAGTGGATGTTAACGCGAACACAGAAGTTGGTGAACCAGGTCACGGAGTATCTTCAGGCTTATGATGCTTTCCATGCTTCTCGGGAAATTGAAGTATTTATAAACGAACTGTCGACTTGGTATGTTCGACGTTCAAGAGATCGTAAAGGCCCGGCTTTTTATCAGACGCTAAATAAAGTTTTAAAAACTTTAAGCATTTTACTTGCACCATTTGTCCCTTTCGTGGCCGAGTCATTGTGGCAGGAGTTAAAAGCTGAGGGAGATAAAGAATCAGTACACTTAGCAAGTTGGCCTGAAACTAAAGACCAAATTTCACAGCCAAGCGTTTTGTACTTTATGGAGCAGGTGAGAACATTAGTTGTCGAAGGATTGAGTGCTAGAAAAGCTGCAAATATAAAGCTTCGTCAACCATTGGGCGTTCTTAAATATTCAACGGTTGGGAAAAATCAACTCACTCCTGAGCTCGAACAGATTTTACTAGATGAGTTGAATTTCAAACAAGCTGAGTTTGATAATGTTAAAGATGCGTACACTGTAAAGTTTGATTCGACTATATCTCCTGAACTCAAGAAAGAAGGCTTGGCAGCGGAATTAGAACGATTGGTCCAAGATATGCGCAAAAAATCAGGATTAAAGGTTGGCGAAGTCATAAATTTGACTTATGATACTAATGATGGTGAACTAAGTGTTGCCTTTGAGTTATTTGATCGTAAAAAGACATATGTGAAAGAAATACAAAAGGGTCAGGGTGGGCAGGAAGTGGAAATAGAAGGTAAAAAAATCTCCATAAAATTAGAATGAAATATCGCAAACACACCGGAGTAATCCTCAAAAAACAAAACTATAAAGAAGCGGACCAGATCCTGACATTATGGACTAAAGATTTAGGTAAAGTACGGATTTTGGCTAAGTCTATTCGTTTACCCAAAAGTAAACTGGCGTTTGCTTTACAGGATCTATCGCTTTGTGAAGTTGATGTCGCCGGTGGGAATTTCCCAGTTCTGATTGGAGCCAAACCTGTCAAACAATACAACAGTATTCATCAAGACTTGCAGAAAATGGCGATCGGGCTTTATGGAGCAGAATTGATGCTGAAAATGACTGCTGATGAACATCCAAATTCTGTTGCTTTTGATTTACTGATCGATTTTTTGCATAACTTGAACCATCCTGATTATTACCCAGCTGACTATAAGATCTTAGATAAATTTTCTTTGGATTTATTAGATACACTCGGGTTCAGGTTTCCAGAAGAGAAAGAGGTTGATCACACCACCATTAATAAATTTATTGAATATATATTAGAAAGGCCCGTATGGACGACCAAATTTTAGACCCCAATACTCGGTCAGAGTTACCGATGGAAATTACTCAACCCCAACAGCCGAGCTTTTTTAAAGGCAAGGGATTGATATATGTCGCCATCGGTTGTGTTTTACTGTTGCTGGGCGTGGGAGCCTACGTTATTTTTGGAAATAAACAACCAGCAGTCCAGACACCAGATAGCGTGTCCCTAGTCATCGAAGGACCGGATCAACTGGTTTCAGGTAATGAAGCTGAATATCGAGTAGTTTATAAAAATGACGAAAACGCTGACTTGACTAATATTTCGCTGCAATTGTTTTACCCAACCGGATTTAAATTTAAATCATCAACACCGCAGGCGACTTCATCGGTAGGGAATATATTTAATTTACCGGTTTTGAAAGAAGGCAAGGAAGCCGAGATAATTATTCGCGGGAAATTAACTGGCGGGACAGGCGAGAGCAAACAGATCAAAGCTGTCATGCATTATCGATTGTCGAACTTTAATTCAGAATTCGCAGCTGAAACAACTATCCAGACTAGTATTTTGCCTCCAAATCTGACCATGGAAATCAACGGTCCGATAGATGTCGTCGGGGGACAGGATACGACTTTTTCAGTCAATTTTACTAACGTCACGAGTCAGGATTTTGATAATTTGGTATTAATCATGACTTATCCTGAAGGATTTAATTACACGAGCAGTAATATTCCTGTGACCAAAGATAACAATTATTGGAAATTACCCAAAATTGCTACGGGAAGCTCGTTATCTTTAGAAATCACCGGGAGTTTTACTGGAGAAAATTCCGAGGTTAAATTAGTGAAAGCAGAGCTGGGTCAAATTATAAATAACATTTTTGCTTCACAGCTAATTTCTACTGGGACTTTTCAAATTATGCCTTCTGCTTTGGCATTAACACTTAGTTCAGACGTAGAGGATGGTATTGTAAATCTCGATCAAACAATTAGTTTTACTCTCAACTATGCGAATCAAGGATCTATCGGTTTGAATAATATTGTTGTTGTCGTCAATTTGGAAGGTGCTTCGTTGGATATACCCAGATTGCAAGCTGACAATGCCATTCTGTCTGATCGAACTCTGACGTGGAAAGCAGCCACCCTTCCAGGATTAAGTGTTTTATCACCAATGGAGCGTGGTGAAATTGATTTTCGCATTCCAATTGTGGACAGTTATAGTACTAATCTAAAAAATCAAACTATTAAAGCTACTGCACAAATTTCTTCCGATGAAATCCAGAAACCAACCAGAGCCGGTGATGTGGTTTTGAAATTGGGATCAGAGTTGACTTTGAACGTCCACGGTGATTACGTTTCAGGTGCTGCTCCGCTGCAAGTTGGAAAAACAACATTATTTAACATGACCCTAATGCTTTCCAACGGCAGTAATGATTTATCAAATACAAAAGTAGTTGCGTCATTGCCACTACCATCTCAATCTTGGAAAAATGTTGTCGTCCCAGATGCAGAAAAAAATCGACTAACGTACGATCCGAATTCTGGAAAAATAACATGGAACATCGGAGACATTCCAGCGTTTACAGGAAAATTTATTCCAGTGGCACGAGTTTCATTTCAAATAGCCGTGACACCAAGTGAAGTCGATCGAAACAAAGCCATGAACTTACTTTCAAATATAAAAGCCATGGGAACAGATGTCTTCACTTCTCAATTAATAGAAACCAATACTGTCAACGAAGTCACGACATCGACAATTAATGATGATGTTCTAGATAGTCGGGGTGGCGGTACTGTTCAGTAATCAGATAACAGCTATCAGATAACAAAAAAACCCAGACACTCTGGGTTTTGTTATTTCGGGTTATGTTAACTGTTAACTGATCTTTGTTCTTTGACTTACGGTCTGACGTAAGAGAGAGGGTTGACCTTGGCGCCATTCTTAGTTATTTCAAAGTGTAAGTGAATACCAGTGGCACCTCGGACACGGCCGGTATTGCCCTGTTTAGCGATTTCTTGCCCTTGTTTCACATAATCTCCTGCTGAAACATTTAATGTAGAAGCATGGGCATATCGGGTTTTGTAGCCGTTACCATGGTTAATCACTATAGTGTTACCGTAACCATTGGATTGATATCCGGAGATTTCGACGAATCCGTCAGATGCTGCATAGATCGGGACTTTTTGGCTGTTGGAGATATCCAAACCACTGTGACGTTTGGAATAACCTTGAGTAATTGTTCTAACAGCAGTTGGCCAGATGAAGCTCACAGCACTATTTACTAAGTCAGTTGGAGCTGAAGCAGTTCTAAGAGCCACTTTGCCAGCTTCACTTTTTACGAATGTTGATGTTCTTGGAGCCTGTGGTACCGCGACATTGATCATCGGAACGACAACTACAGCGCCAGATGACAAATCTTCAAAAGATTCTAAATTGTTGGCGTCCAAGAAATCATCTTCTGTAACTTTGTATTTTTTGATAAGGGCCTCCATGGTATCGCCATCTTTAATTGTATATGTGATTCCAGTCGTTGGAAGAATGGTGAGCACCGCTCCAGCTCGCAGCGTTGAACTTGTCGTCAACTTATTTTCAGTCATGATCGTGGAAGGAGAAATTCCAAAGTTTGAAGCAATAGTGCTCAAAGTGTCGCCGGGTTGCACAGTATATTGTGTCAGACCATGTCGATAAAAATTGTCAGTGTCGGCGGGGTTAGTTTTGACTATTACGTCTTCTTGGATGGTCGTCGGGTCTACTACCGCCGAAGAAGAAGCACTAGCTCTCGAAGAAGTCAGAAGGATTCCAGAGGTAGAAGCCAAGGCTCTGGAAACCAATTGATCTGACTTAGCCAAAATAGTCGTGGTGTCAGAAGTCGCCAGAAGGGCGTGGTTGAGGTTTGGATTATTTTTGAGGAATGAAAAAATCACACTTTCATCCGAGGTGGAGATGAGGTTGGTGCGATTTAGGGAGAGATTCATGAATACCGCTAAACAAGCTACGCCCAAGACAATGAATTCAAAACTAAATCTGGCGAAATAGTCTGAAAGGGAGAGGGGAAGAAGATGTCTTGAGTGTAAAGACTTGAAGGGGTGGATTGTAAACTTACTGTTTGATTTCCACGTAGAGGAAATTTCTTTCGTGGACTTAGAGAACTTTCGCTTGAAGGAAGAAAGGGGGGAAATAAGAACTCCTTATAAACTCCAATTTTTGGTCAGATTTTTCAGAAAACTAGCGGGAGGATTTTTTGAAAAATTAATCAATTTTTGGGCTAATATTCGTTCGACTATCATTTCAACCGATAGTCCGTATGTTACCAAAATTGAGTTATCTCGTCAACACTCTTAACCCTGACATTTGTATATAAGTTCAAAAAAGTCTATTTTTAAAGGAGATTATTTGTGGGAATATCCACAAGTTCAATCTACGAAATACGAAAGCCTACGAAAGTACGAAAGGGATAATTTTTTTCGTATTTTCGTAATAATTTCGTAAGTTCGTAGATACTGTGCGATAATACATTGCATGACTAAAAATTCTGCTGAACAAATCGGTTTAAATCAAGCTCAATTAGAAGCTGTAAAGGCGCCGCTAGGGCCGGTGTTAATTTTGGCTGGTGCGGGCAGTGGTAAAACTAGGGCTTTGACTATGCGCATAGTATATTTGATTAAAAAATTGGGGTTAAAACCACATAGTATTTTAGCTGTAACTTTTACTAATAAGGCGGCTGGGGAAATGAAAACTCGGATAATCGGATTGATCGGAAAATCGGAACTCCCTACGATGGGAACTTTTCATTCAATAGGTGTCCGAATTCTAAGGCAAGAATGTGCCTTAGTTGGTTTGGATAGGGATTTCCTCATTTATGACAGTGATGACCAAGAAAGTTTGCTGAAAGATATTTTGTTACGTTTAAGAATTGATCCGACGAAATTTAAGCCATCATTGTTTGCGCATCTTATAGATCGAGCCAAAAATAATTTAGAAGAGCCGGATGATTTACCAACCCAAACTACTTTTGATTTGAATGTAAAAAAAGTTTACGAAATGTATCAGACTGAACTTCGAAAAAACAATGCCGTCGATTTCGGAGATCTTTTGGTGTTACCAGTGAGAATTTTTCAAGAACATGATGACGTGCTTTTGAAATACCAAAATCTTTGGCAGTATGTTTTGGTCGACGAATATCAGGATACGAATCACGTCCAGTATATTTTCACGAAAATGTTGGTTGCCAATCATCAGAATATTTTTGTGGTGGGGGACGATGCGCAAGCTATTTATGGTTTTCGAGGGGCGAACCTCCAAAATATTTTAGATTTTGAAAAAGATTATCCGGAAACCAAAATTATTCGGTTAGAGCAAAATTACCGATCGACTCAACCGATTTTATCCATCGCCCAGAAAGTTATTGAACTTAGTCCGAGACAGCACAAAAAAACTTTGTGGACCGAAAATGAAAAAGGCATGATTCCGATGTTTTATTCTGCCCCGGATGAATTAGCAGAAGCCTATTTTGTTGCTTCCAAAATTATCGAGATCCAGGATGGTAAATCGAATGAGCTGCAATATGAGATAGAGGATACGGACGACACGATTCTTGGCCGAATTATGCGTCACCCGCCTGCAACGCCAGCAAGCTGGCTTGCGTGGCGGGCAGGTGCCCGGTCAAAAATTCTCCCAAAACTCAAAAATCGACAGCGTTTGAACAATATCGCGATACTTTATCGAACTCATGCCCAATCCCGGGTTTTGGAAGAAGTTATGATTGAAGCCTCTATCCCTTATCAAATAGTTGGCGGATTAAAGTTCTATGAACGCAAAGAAATCAAGGATATTTTAAGTTACCTAAGACTTTTGATTAATCCAAATGATTTGGTAAGTTTGAAACGAGTGATTAATGTACCACCTCGGGGAATAGGGCCGAAAAGTTTTGATCTGCTGAAGGAAGCTTTGATTGAACAGGATGAGAAAGAATTAGCGAAATTGATGGACCTCAAACCATCTGTTAAACATTTTTTTGAAACTGTTAATTTGATTCAAAATTTAGATGAGAGTGCAGACCTACTGGATATCTTGCGTCAAGTTTTAAAGCTGACTGGGTACGAAGCATTTCTGCGTGATGGTTCGGAAGAGGGAGAAACACGTTGGGAAAACATTCAGGAACTTTTCAATGTCGCTGGAAGTTTCCGTAAAATGAATTGGAAGGAAGGCCTGACTAAATTTTTAGAAGAGGTAGCGCTCATGACATCAGTAGATGAAATGGATTTACATTCTCCGAAAGTAACACTGATGACCCTGCACCAGGCCAAAGGTCTGGAATTCGAGACAGTATTTTTGGTCGGACTGGAAGAGGGGATCTTGCCACATGCCAGATCAATGATGGATCCAAAAGACATTGCCGAAGAAGTGAGACTGACTTATGTGGGGATTACGAGAGCGAAGCAACAGCTGTTTCTTGTATGCGCCCAGACCCGCAAACAATTTGGGAGCAGAAATATTTCTATTCCTTCTAGATTCTTAAAAGCCATTCCAGAGGAATTGTTACAAATCCATGAAGATTTTTGATCCAATCGATTTAAAAAATTATTTGAAATCAAGAAATTTAAGACCCAAAGACTACATGGGTCAGAATTTTTTGATTGATGAAGATGCGCTGAACAAAATAGTTGATGCAGCTGATATAAAAAAAACCGATACGGTCTTGGAAGTAGGCCCTGGCCTAGGAGTTCTGACGGAGGAGTTAGTGAAACGCGCCGGCAAAGTCATCGCTGTTGAGAAGGATGAGAAACTTTTTAGGACCCTCGAAAATGAAATGCGTAATACGGTAAATGGCAGCGCCACGCGTATCGTCGGACGGTTACCGATACGCGCAGCGCAGACGAATAACGTCCTTACGCTTTTTAACCAAGACATTCTTCGATTCCATTTGGAAAAAGAACTGAACGGTCCGTACAAAGTTGTTGCCAATATTCCTTACTACCTAACATCAAAGTTGTTTCAATATTTCCTCGAGCAAAAAAATAAACCTGAATTTTTAGTTTTGATGGTTCAGAAAGAAGTCGGGGAGCGCGTCGTTGCGAACCCTGGGAAACTTTCGATCTTAGCGATTTCTGTGCAAGTCCACGCTGATGCAGAAATTGTTGCTTTGGTTCCCAAACAATCATTCTGGCCGACACCAGAAGTTGATTCAGTAATACTGAAAATTATTCCGAAAAATAAAAATCCGGAAATTAAAGATGAGAAATTATTTTTCAGAATTGTGAAAACCGGATTTGCATCTAAACGAAAACAACTCAAAAATACGATTAAGGATTTAGAAATGTTAAAGAAAGCTGGAATTGATCCCAGCTTGCGACCACAAGATCTTAGCATTGAGCAATGGATCAGTTTGTATAACCATTTCGAACAAAGAGAGAAATCGCTTACGTAAAGCCTTTTGACAAGTATTTTTACCAGGTTTAAAATTACTACACTATGAGATTGAGGAAATGTGATAATTGTAATAAAGAAATTCAGGATCAAGAGAAGATGGTCTTGCTTGGTTATAGTGAATTCAGTTTTAGTCCTAATGAATTCTGTTTCGATTGCGGAATCAAACGTTTAAGTAAATTAGGTCAGAAAGAATTAATGAAACAAAAGTGAAACTTGCTGTAAAATTCTCAGATATTCAAATTGCTAAGATTGCAGACATTGCTGCTAATATAGGTTTAATTTTTTTCGCTGCTGTAGTCTTGCCTGGTATTTTTGATAAGTTCAGACCCTGGTTTGCTTTAATGGGACTTTTTATTGCTTTGATCTTTTGGACATTTAGTCTTATACTATTAACTAGAAGAACAAAATATGACTAATCCGTTTATTATTTATTTAATCGGGGCAATCGTCTTAGTGGTAATGGTTTTAATTGTACTACCCACTATGATTGATCGGGCTAAGAATAAAAAAGATGACTAGATCAGATATAATCATCGTCTCTTTGACTATTGGGTTTATGATTATAGCCATAATACTTATGGCTATCCCTAGTATTATTGCCCGCCGCAACCGAAAGCCCTAGACATAGGGCCTGTTTTGTGATATAATATAAATAGATTTAATTGACGTTTCGACACAAAAACTAAAAAATCAATAAAACAGAGAGCAAAATAGGGTAGGAGAGCCCGCCCGCCACGCAAGCCAGCTTGCTGGCGTTGCGGGCAGGGCCCCTTCTTTCGACAATGTTCAGAAATAAACAAAAAAACCAAATCAAAGTGCCTGGAAAGATAGCAAAAGTAAGAAGTAAACTTCGTCCTTTAATCATGGTCATTCTGGTCATGGTTTTTGTTTTGGGTTCAGGACTGTTGATTTACGATAAATTTTTTAAAACTTCAAAAATTAGTGGAACGCAAACAACAACTGACCCAGGAATTCCAGGCTGGTGGTATGAGAAATATTTTGGTCAGAGCATTTGTGATTTTGACGAGTGTCGACCTGAAGCCGACCCTGATGCTGATAAGTTAAATAATTCTCAAGAATATTACTATAAGACAGATCCTTTAAACTTTCGAACCGCAGGTGATGAATTAAATGATGGCGAGTTGGTTGCAGCAGGAATCGATCCGAGCCAGCCGGGCCGAATGAGTTTCGAAGAGAGTGCGTCAGATGAAAATATAATTGGCGAGAGCTTGGTTTTCGACTCAGATATAAAAAAACTCGTAGCCGAATCTTCTGATATAAGTAAGGTCAATCTCCCATTGGTGGCTGATGACGAATTGACCATCCTCTATGACATACAGTCGGAAGATGTCTACATGGAGTATTTTGAAGAGTTACGAACTAAAACAAATCGATATTTTTCACAAACTGAAATCGCAGAAATTACTGCGATACTCCAGGACGGGTATGGCTCGGATGTTAGTATGATTCAAATAAAAGCGAAAAAACTTTCAGTTGAACTTAAAACGGTTGCTGTACCAGAACTGATGGTTAACTTTCATAAATATAATATCGCTTTTTATCAGCTACTCGCAGATGTGATTGGAACTCCATCACCAAACAACATTAATCAATGGTATGACAAAGCACAGGCATTTTTGGCGGTTCAGCAAAAAATGAGTTTAGAAAAACAATTACTAAGTAAACAATTCGGAGAATGAAAAGTTTTTTCATTAAAAAAACTATAGCAATTATTTTGCTGGTAGGTGTAACCAGTGGTTTTCTGGTTAAACCTGAACCCGCTAAGGCATTTCTAGGATTTGGCGATATTACTTTTAGCTTTGGAACTGAAATTGCTAATCCATATGATATCGCCAAAGATATCGGGAAAGCCGCGGTATTAAGAATAGCTTCCAATTATGCAAATGAGTTTATTACGAGATTTGTCGATAAGGTTCTCGATAAATATAAAATTAGAAATTATCTATACTATGCACGACTTCTGGAAAGTAATTATTTAAATCAATACATTGCGAACAAGATAGGTGATCCAGACTTAAGAGAAGCATTTAATGCAGCCTCTACTCTTTACTCATATGATTTTACGGGGCAAGCCAATAGTGATACGCGCGAACAAAACCTTCAAGCAAAAAAAGATGCTTTGAAAAAAATAAGTGATGCCCAAAAAAAGTATCACATCAAAAGAGGTGGAATAGATCCGCAATTGATTTATAATCCTCCTCAAGGAATGTCAGATAGGGAATATTTTGTAGTTGCTCAAGCCTACTTCTCTAATCCGGAAGTATTTGCCGAGATAGAATTAGACAGCCAGATTGGGGCAGCTTTGTCTCAATCCCAAGCAGCAGCAAGTCAAGAAATTGATGCAGGACAAGGATTGAAATCCAGTCGGGAGATTGTAACAATAACAGCAACTGGATCAGCTGGACTGGATAAAGCTTTGAACATTATTAAAGACCCATCTGGTTATATTAAATCCAACCTAGATAATGCCCTCCAAGGATTGTTTAACGTTAATTTAGACATGAGCAATCCTTATACCATTATCGGTAACGCATTAGGGAATTTTGTTTTCAAAAGACTGCAACTCGATTCCGACGGTACTGAAGTTATAGATGAGTATAGTGAGATAGGGTATAACACCTCCACGGGAAATATTAATTTTTCTGAAATCGATTTAGATCTAGACGGTATTCCGGATGGACGTGATGGAAATAATGACGGTTTATTAAATGGAATAAGCGATGTCTGTTATCATGGCGGCAATCCTATACAACCGGGTGGTTGTAATACATCTTCTACTGTAGGGACCTCGCCATACTTTACCCCCCTTTGTCAGGCTATTGATAAAGCGGCGAAAGACATGCAAGCCTTTGTTGATTATGCAATAGCACACAGAGACCAAGTCACTGTAGATAATTTTATAAACGAAGCTGATACTCAAGCTTGGGCCAGAAGAGTACAACAAGCTTACGGATCTTTAGATAATTTGCTCGGAATCGTTCAGGATTTTAACAACCCCTACTTTGATAATATGGAGATTGCTTTGGGAAGACATGATGACTATCTAGCTGCAATCAATATGTCTTTGGTTAAAGATAAGGATCTTGAGCTAGATGGCCAATATGGACCATACGATGGAATTGACGACATCACTCGCCTTACCATGGACATCGTTAATTATATTAAAGAGATTAAATCTGTAATTGGGAAATGTGATAAACCTAACGCGCAAGCTGCTTCAAATGTGCCCGTGCCTACAGGTGTACCAACAGTTCCACCAGGTGGTGGAGGAGGCGGGGGAAGTCCGCAGCTTCAGCCAGGCCCCTGGTCATTAACAGGTAAGGTCTTTTCAGATAACAACTTGAATGGTGTATTTGATGCGGGTGATGTTGCTACAGTGGGGAATAAAGTATATCTAGAAACACCTGCCGGAATATCGTATACAACAGCTGTTAGTGATGCCCAAGGTAATTATTCATTTACAAATTTTGCTGCTGGTGATTATCGCGTAACACTTGATATTAGTTCCTGGCCACCAGGTACTATCGAAACTACGGATCGCAGCCATCCGTTTACGGTTGGACCAGATCATGTATGGAATTTTGGGTATAGATTTCCACAATCACCATAATGAATAAAAAGCTCCTAAAGTTAATAGTCTTCTTAGTCCTAGTAAATGTTCTCTGGACTAATTTTGCTTCTGCTCAAACAACCACAACTTCCGGAACATGCAGTGTGACACTGCCGACTTTTTACGTGAATAGTCCTGAAGAGACTTGCAAGGAAGTTGGTGGAACATGGACACCGGCTGCCGGTGCGCCTGCTACTCCGACCAATCCGACCACAACCACTCCGACTGCTACTACTACAGACATCTCCAGCGACGAACTCAAGAAGATGATGGAAACAGGCAAAGATTTAGTGCAGAGAAGATACAACGGGGAAAATGTTACTCTACAAATTCAAGCCTTAAAAGATCAGTGTAAAAATATTGGTGCACAGTTGGTTCAAATTACAGGAACTACACCCCGGTTGAGTTACAATACTATTTTTAGTGACGCAAATCTAGAATGTACATGGGGCAGATATACCGGGACTAGTACTACGACAGATAATATGGGAAGAAATATTGTGGTTGTTCCGGATCCTGCTGTTGATAGTATTCGAATCAACAAGACTCAAGGTGGAAATTTGCAAAATTTATCCTCTGTTCAAGAGGTATATAAGAATCAGATTGAAGAACAAAAAGCTGCCCAGAAGGATCGTGAACAAGCCGGCGGGATTAGTAAAGCAGTTGGATGGGCTTTAAAGGCTATTTTTGATGTAATCAATAGTGCCTTAGCTTGGCTTACTGCTTTTGCCTTAATGATCATGGCATATGCTGTTGATCAGACAGTGTATGCCACAAGTAATGGTATGCCACTTTTCGTCCAAGTCGGCTGGACAATAGTTCGCGATATAGCTAACATGTTTTTTATTCTAATCTTGATTGTAATTGCACTAGGAACAATTTTAAGAATAAAAGAATATAATGAATACGGGCATTTATTGGCGAAACTGGTGGTAGCGGCATTGCTCGTCAACTTTAGCCAAGTCATTGCTGTAACAATTATTAATTTTGTTAATCTTATAACAGCAATGTTTGTGTTTGGCGGAACTCTTAAAGAATCATTTAGCTTTGTGTATGGCTATATATGGCAAGATGTAGGAACTGCTCCAAATGGTTGGACGACTGGCCTTACCCAAGGATTGAGCATGACTGCTTTTACAATTGTAACTTTTGTGGTTTCTTTAATGTTAGCCGGGTTATTTGTGGTCAGACTAATTGGACTATATGTATTGGTTATATTTTCACCTCTGGCATATGTTTTAAATATTCTCCCAGCGACTGAACATTATGCGAAAGAATGGTGGCAGTATTTCATTAAGTATTTAATTTGGGCTCCTGTGGCTATGTTTGTCATCAGATTAGATAAAGCCATAGTTGATAATAAAGGATTAATGGGTGGACCAGACGACTCGGCCTTTAAATATATCTTTTTGATGGGCATGATGCTAGCCGCATTTTTTGTAGCGAAAAAGGCCGGAATGGTTGGGGCTGATATGATGATTAACGCTGGAATGAAGACGGGAAAGTTTTTTGGGAAAATGGGTCTGGGTGCAACAGATAGATGGTTGGCAAACGGTTCTAAAAGCCAGAATAGATTTAGAAAGGCTCTGTCAAACTTGAGTGTCGGCAAGTGGGCCAGAGGTTATGAAAAATATCAAGAAGAAGAAGAACGACGTGCCTTTGGTGTTTCGAGCGGTCAAGCTGCGGATACTCTTTATCGCGTGCTTCCTTGGCAGCGTGAAAAAACTAGCTTTGGACTGGAAGCACATCAATCGGAAGTATTACATAGAGCAAAGGAGAAAATGGACCTTAATATGTCGGAACGAGAAATGGTCGAGGAATCTTTACATGCTAAAGACCCAATAGACAAGCAAGGATGGGGTATGGCCATAGCTGCTCTTAATAGGCAGGATGATTTTATGCGCATATTGAAGGAAAAATATGATACTGGTGAATTAGAACATCTTAACGTAGCTAAGGAATTTACAAATCCGCTAACAGGAAAAACTGAACGATTAGAAGATATTTTAAAGACGGGGGAAATTACTCCAACTAATTTCCAAAAAGTTTTTTATGGCATGTACCTTGGCGATCTTCCTGAAAAAGACAAACTTGGATATGCTTCAATGATTCAGGAATATGCAGAGAAGCAGATTAAACCATATCATCTTGCAGATAAAATTGAGGTGGAAACGACAGATTCGGAAGGCAAGAGGAGAGTAATAGGTTTGGTTAATTATGGCTTTGCTGAAGTTAGAAAGGAAGCTGCTGAATTAGAAGCACAGGCAAAAATAAGACCACTTTTACCTGAGGAACAAAAGAAACTAAATTACTTTAATGGAGTCGTAGGGCAGTTTACATCTAGAATGAACCGTACACCTGCTAATCGATTTCTCAATGCAATGCGAGCAGCTGATATTGACGTACAATATAGTGATTCCAGCTCTGCAAAAATTGCTGGGTTCGAAGGCGAGAGTTATGGTGACATACACGATCAAGGAGTAATTATTAACCAAATTTTTGGCTTACCTCATGCTGGACAACTAAAAAATCGGCAGCATGAACTTCAAAGCCGTGGTGTTATTCCATTTGGAGCTAAAGGAGAAGAAGTAGCTGCAGATATATATACTCTAAGACGCGCAGCATCTTCGGCTGCCGCAAATCCTATAGTTATGGATGTCTTCCTTAGAGATCGTGATGATGCAACTAAGGTCAAAGTTTTCAAAGAAGCAGTAAAGAGAGCTAAGGAGCTTAATTTATCTGAAAACATAGGTAAACTTGAGGAATTGATTAATAAATATCAGAAGGTAGCTCCGCCACGTAATCCTGTCGTTCCTCCAGTAATTCCAGGTCCTGGAAGCAGTACAATTTAATCCCATGTCAGATCAGCTTATAAATCCAAAAAATATTATTTATCCTTCCGATATTAAATCTTTAGGATTCGATTCCTTTGCTAATCAAGATACTATCGATCAAATCAAGGGGATGGTCTTAGAGTTTATCAATACTCAAAGTTTCGATGATTGTAAGGAGATGTATGGTATTCTCAAGGAAAAATTGCAGAATTCTTCGTTTCCAAAGCAGGCATTCAATATTTATGAAGATTTATTGAAGCTTTTAGAAATGAGTCAAGTTCGTTTTTTAGATATTTCCAAGCAACTTGATTATTTTTCTAATTCATTCTTAATTTTAATAAAATACAATGTAAACCCACAAGAATTTTTTGAACCGAGTTTTTCATTTTCGGATGGAAATGAAAAAAGACAAGCAAAAGAAGCTTTTGAAAAAAATAATGAATTAATTGGAAACGAATCTTTGGAATTAGGGAACGAGAAAAAAATGTCCATAATTCAAAATTGGTTAGTGGATTTTCGAACCATTGTCGACAATAACAGTAAAAGTTTAGAGGGTACTTATGCTATAGCATATTACACCAACCAAAGTAAAAATTATCTCTTATTAGACGCTGGCAACAAGGAATTACTTAAAAAGATTTTGGAATTTTATGAGTGGTTAAGGTATCGGACATCACTCAGAAAAGAGTCATTAGCAAATATAGTACCCCCAAGCGAAAGATTGAATGTTGAATCTGTGACTAAGCCAAACATAACTCCCGCACAATTTAATCCAGTGGCACCTAGAGCTTATGTTACGGTTCCGAATAGTGCACCAAAACCGGTTCCACCAAAACCGAAACCTACAACATTGCCATCCAGCTTAACTGTACCGAAATGGGTGATGCCGGAAGAGCAAGTTACCCCGAAACCGGCTATGATAGATATCCCTAAAATTACTATTCCTCCGCCACAACCGGCACAAGCTGTTCAAGCTGTGAAGTCTTTGAATTTTAAAACAGCTGGTGCTGCAGCGCCTGATACGATGTTGGCTAGTAAAGCTAAACCCCTGACGGATATCAAAGTTTTGGAAGATTTAAGAATTCTTGAACCCAGAGATTTACGACAGGGTCCCGTAGCCGCACAAGCCGAATCGATAAAAAGCAAAGTCTATGGATTGGTGAAAGCTAATTCATCAAGAAAATCTTATGCGATAGTTTCTTTCGAAATGAGTCCTTTATTCAAAGCCTATGTTTCTTCAGGGACATTGTTAGTCTCTGGTCAACAAGGCGAACTCAATCGGGAAGAATTCGAAGCCGTCGCCGACCTGAAGCGGTTCCTCGAGCAACTGTAGAGGTATCATGAAGCGATAGGATTATTAAGACAATAGGGATGGTAAGAATAATAGGACTAATAGGCGAAGCGGCAAAGATAATAGGGACCATAGGGATAATAAGAACAATAGGAATGATAGGTATGGAATGATAGGAATAAAAAGGGCGGTTCGCTCTTTTTTTATTTCTCATTGGAATAGGATATAATAGGTTGGATAAGGATGATAGGAAAAAATGACTATAGGGAGACATTTAAGAGTAATAAGGACTATTGCCGATAATAAAGATATAAAGTCCCTTACCTATCAGACTTATTTTACTTATTATCCTTATTTATCCTATTTTTATGTCCTATAAAGATTTAAAATCTTATCAGCAAGCAACAATTGTTTATGATTACACTGTGGAATTTTGTCAAAAATATATTACCAACCATAAAATTACCACCCAAATGATTGGCGCTGCTCGCGACGGGAAACAAAATATTGTCGAGGCATCAGAAAATAAAACCTCAGAAAAAATTAAAATTAATTTGCTTGGCGCATCAAGATTTTCCTTGGGCGAACTTTTAGGGGATTATGAGGACTTTTTGAGGCAGAGAAATTTGAATCAGTGGGACAAAAATCATCCCGAATCTATAGCAGTGAGAAAGATTGTATATTATAAGGACAATAAGAATAATAAGGATGATAGGAAAGATAAGAATGATAGGGATAATAGGAACAATAGAGATGATAGGGACAATAAGGATGATAACTCCCCGACCTATCGGACCTATCCGACTTATTATCCTTATTTATCCTATTTAAATGACCGGGAAAAAGCGGCGAATTGTGTGATTTGCTTGATTCATCAGGCTGCTTTTTTGGTCGATCAACAACTACGTGCTGTTGAAAAATCTTATAGCCAATCAGACGAGGTAACGGTAGCTAGCAAAATTAAACAGAGACAAAAACAAATTGATGAAGGAGAAAAATGGTTGCAGCAATTTTTGAAGGATAATAGGTTAAGTAGGAATGATAAGAACAATAAGAATGATAGGGATGATAAGGACGATAGGGATGATAAGAAAGATAAGAATTCTGTTACTCTATGAAAGTTGTTATAGATACCAATGCGCTTATCGATGCCTCGGAAGATTTTTACCATTATGCCAACCGCATTTTAGATTTGGTAATAGCAGGCCGGATAGAAGCTTACGCGAATAAGGCAACTTTGAGAGAAAATAAATTTCTGGCCGATAAAAAAATTCTTGATGAGGGTTTTCAAAAAAAACTAGAATATTTTTTTGAGTTAGTTAGGCCAATTGAGAATTCCGTGCATCTAAATATTGTAGAGGATAGAGAGGATAATAAAATTCTGGAATCAGCAGTTGCTTCGGAAGCTGATTTTTTGGTTACGTCGGATAAGCATCTATTGAAAGTAGAGAAATTTAAAGGGGTAAAGATTGTGACCCCTGCCCGATTTTGGTCAATTTGGGAAGATGAAGGCGAAGGCTGGACGAAATGGCTGCGGAATTTTATACACTAACGCATTGTCATCAGTGACAAAGAATGGACAAATTTTGCCTTTCAGTGCCACTTGTGTTATAATATTATCAAGTTTAATCATTTAGAAACAAAAAAATCTACAGAAATTCGCATATTCGTGTCATTCGCATGGAATTCGTAGATTCGGATCGCATACTATGCAGTTTGGAGTCCCACAATTCACTGACGTTGAAGATAAACTGATCGGTCCTTTAACATTGAAGCAATTTTTAGTCCTGCTCGTGACTGGTGGATTGATTTTGATGTTTTTTTCTCTGCTTAAGCTGTCAGTGTTCTTTTTCTTTTTTGCTATTCCAATAGGTCTTCTCGGGTTACTTATGGCATTCGGGAAATTTAACGGGTTACCCATGCTTAGCTACTTTCCAGCTTTTATTAGTTTTTATTTAAAGCCGCAAGTCAGAGTTTTCAAACGAGAAGAACTGAATACCAACATGACGTTTAAAGTTGAAAAAAAAGAAGAGCCTGTAGCCCCGAAAACTGATGTTGCCAGCGAAAGTCGGTTAAAAAAATTAGCTTATTTGTTAGATCAAAAGACATCTGAAGAAAAGCAACTTTTAAACAAAGAATAGATGGCTAAAAACGAAATGCAATCAGGCTCGCTTTCTGGAAATAAACCAACTGCGTCCACGCAGGCGTATTTGGATATTTCCGAAATCAAAGAGGGCACGATCATCATGCGCGACGGTTCACTGCGCGCAGTGGTAGTTGTTTCTTCGACTAATTTTTCTTTGAAGAGCATTGATGAACAAAATGCGATTATTGCAAGTTATCAAAATTTCTTAAATGCATTAGAGTTTCCAATTCAGATTTTGATGCAATCGAGAAAATTAGAGATCAACACCTATCTCGATCGTTTGCATGGGATCATGCAGCAGCAGACGAACGAACTGTTACGTATGCAGACGCAGGAATATATCGAATACGTCGGTAAACTTATTGAGTTTGCCAGCATTATGAACAAGACCTTCTACATCATTATCCCACTCGGCACTGCCGCAGTGAAAACTGGTTTTCTTCAACAGATTAGTAATTTACTAAATCCGGTGCGGGAGATTTCTGTGAAAAGTCGGGAATTTGAAAAGGCTCGCGAAGAACTTCAGAAGCGGATCAGTCAAGTTACGAACACCCTGGGTTCTATGGGTTTAAAAACTATTGCCTTGAACACCGAAGAATTAATTGAGCTGGTTTATAATAGTTACAATATGGATAGTGCGGCCCCAATAAAAATTAAAAGTGTCGAGGAACTGGATATAAACAAATAAAATGCCAAACTTCAAACTACCAATGACAAATAAAGGATCGAGTCCGGAGCGGGAATTACAGCGCGAAGTTCTGCAGAAAGAAAAAGAGTATAAGCAGGGGTTAAACACACTTCGGGATATAATTGCTCCGGCGGCCTTTCGTGTTAACACTAATTCTGTGGAGGTTTCCGGCAAACTAGCCCGTTCATTCTTTGTTTTGTCTTACCCAAGATTTCTTTCTGTCGATTGGCTGTCCTCAATTATTAGTTTGGATGTACCGATGGATATGTCGATGTTTATTTATTCCATGGATACTGGCGAGATTATGAAGAAATTAAGGAATAAAGTTGGGCAGCTCGAATCATCGATGCGCATGAGTCAGGAAAAAGGCAATGTCCGTGACCCGATGCTCGAAACTGCGTTTCAAGATGTGGAGGGTTTACGGAATCGTCTGCAGCAGGGGACGGAGCGCTACTTTCGTTTTTCTCTCTACTTTACGCTTTATGGAAATGACCAGAAAGAATTAGACCAAGTTACTGCAACCTTGGAATCTATTTTGGGTTCGAAATTAATCGTAGCCAAACCGGCAGTACTCCAAATGGAGCAAGGTTTTAATTCTACTCTGCCTCTGGGCAATGACGAACTGGCAGTCGCTACGAACATGAACACTGAACCACTGTCTACGACTTTTCCATTTGTCAGTTCTGAATTGACTTCAAACGACGGGATATTGTATGGCATCAATCGACATAATAATGGTTTGATTTTGTTTGATCGGTTCCAAATGGAAAATGCCAATTCAGTAGTATTCGCGAAATCTGGAAGTGGAAAAAGTTATGCCGTGAAATTGGAAATTTTGCGTTCCATGATGATTGGCACCGATGTCATCATTATCGATCCAGAAAATGAATACAAGCATTTGTCGGACGCAGTCGGCGGATCATTCCTGGATATTTCGCTAAATTCTGATTCCAGAGTTAATCCATTTGATTTGCCACCAGGCGTAGAAGGGGAGTCGAACGAAGATATTTTGCGCTCTGCAGTGATTAACCTTTTGGGTCTCATGAATTTGATGCTAGGGAAATTAGATCCCACAGAAGAGGCGATCATGGATCGGGCGATTTGGGAAACTTATGCCAAAAAAGATATCAGTGCTAATTCAAATTTGAGCAATGTAGAGCCACCATTGATGCAGGATTTAGTCGAGATTTTGGGTGGTATGGTCGGTGGGGAGAGTTTAGCGCAAAGATTAACCAAGTATACGGCTGGAACTTTTTCTGGGATTTTCAATCAGCCCACCAATATCAATTTAAATAATCAATGTGTGGTCTTTTCAGTCAGAGACTTAGAAGACACTCTACGCCCAATCGCAATTTATGTTATTTTGAACTATATCTGGAATGTGGTCAGGTCAAGTTTGAAGAAACGTATTTTAGTTATCGACGAAGCCTGGTGGATGATGCAGCACGAAGACTCTGGCCAGTTTTTATCAAACATGGCTAAACGAGCCAGAAAATACTATTTAGGATTGACGACGATCACCCAAGACGTTTCCGACTTTTTACGATCACCCTATGGTGCTCCAATCGTGAACAACTCGTCTATTCAATTATTACTGAAGCAATCACCAGCAGCAATCGACGAAGTTACTCGGGCTTTCCATCTGACTGATGGGGAAAAGTATTTGCTGTTGGAATCTGATGTCGGAGAAGGTATTTTCTTTGCCGGTATGAAGCATGTAGCAGTAAAAATCATTGCTTCATACATCGAAGATCAGATCATAACCACTGATCCGAAACAAACTTTGGCAATTGAAGAAGCCAAAAAGCAGCTGAAATCCCAAGGACAATAACAAATGGCCAACGCAGTTGATGAAAATAAAGACCAGGAGTTTAAAGATGATTTAGATGCTTTCAATCAGCAACAGCGACTTGAGGAAGAAAGAAGAGCAGAAGAAGAGGCTTCACAACAGCAGAATCAAAATCAAAACAGCCCTAGTAATCCTATCCTCGATGCAGCTAAAGACAAAGCGAAACAGATTGGCAAGGAAGCCGTAAAAGGGGTTGCAAAAAGTGCGATTGCGGCGACTGCTCCTTATTGGGGTACAGCACTTGCGGTTTTAGTAGGCATTGGCTTATTCATGGGACTGTTAATGTTTATTGCAGTCACCACAGTAGCTTATTGTAACCAAGGTGGATTAAAAGGGTTCGCGGTGAATACTTTGAGCAACCTTGGTTGGCTTGCTGGCCTGGGAGATTTTTGTGAACCTTTCGACCTTAGCGATTCTTCTAGCGGCGGCGGTGGCGGCGGTGGCGGTTTCTCACCTCCTGTAACTGGGAAACTCACTGAATTCGAAGCCAGAAATTTGTTCAGCGTGGCTGGCATACCGATAAATAAAGTTTGTACTGATGTAACAACATTGGTTGCCAATCCTCCAGGACAAACATGTCTGGTGGGAATAAATCGCGCAACCGTTGACGAAGTTATAGCACTGAAAACTGTTTGTCCTTCCTGCAGTATAGTCGTAACAGGAGGCACTGAACCTGGACACGAACCTGGGGCTTGTAGTCATGCCAATGGTTTTAAAATTGATATCGATGATACAGCGAATGTGAATACTTATATAACGTCAAATTTCAAACCCAGTGGCGCTAGAGCTAGTGATGGGGCAGCTCTATATACGAACAGTTCTGGGGCAGTTTATGCACGTGAATCAAATCACTGGGATATTGTTGTGGGGTGCGCATAATATGAGAAAACGATTTTTTATTTTAATCGCAATTATTATTTTGTTAATTTTCGTTGCTGGAGGTGTGCTTTATTATGCGACAAAAAAACAACGAGAGAAGGAAGTTGAAAAAATAGTACCGGTGCTTCAAATTAAGCAAATTTCTGAAGAGGAAGTAATTTCGCCAGTAACAGACAGAGCGAATAACGTCATCTGGTACTTTAATTCAGATGGTCATTTGTTTGAAGTCAAATCGACCGGTCTCTCTGAAGCCTCAATTCCTATTTTACCAGGAAAGAGTTTGCGTACCGTTTTGTGGCCGAATGAAGGTTCGGATTTTATCACGATTTCAGGAGACCTGGAAATTCAAAAAAGCTACTACGATAGCAAGCTTAAGGTTTATATCAATTTACCAAAAAATATTCGATATTTATCATGGCTTCCAGACAACAAAAGAATTATTTATATTTGGGAAGCTACAGATAAATCCAGTTCATTGGCTATGGCCAACGCTGACGGGTCGGGATTTAAAACTATCACTCCAGTGTTCTGGCCTGATTTGGTTATAAAACCCGATCCAGACGGCAAGACCGCTTTAATCTATAGGTCAAATATTGTGGGGGACACGAACAAAATTTATTCAGTAAATTTGGAAACTGGGCAGATAACGACCTTAGTCGATCAGGGCAAAAATATATCCGCGAAATGGATTGCAGCTGATAAATTTTTATACTCCACGGATACTTCTATTTACCTTTATGATCTGACAAAAAAACAAATAACTAATTTGAATTTAAATACTTCATTAGATCAACTCGTTGCAGATAGCAGTGGAAAGTTAATTTATGCTAATGTCAGTGGGTTGTTTAAAAAAATTGATCTGACTACTAATACTAGCGAGATCTATTTCGACCCTGGTAAGAGGATTGAGACTAAGATCATGCTCTTGGTAGGGAACACGGTTTACTTCGTCGACAAATCAAATAATAGACTTTATTCAATAAGTAAATAATTTATCATAAAAAAACGGGATTGACGATCGCGGTGATCGTCAATCCCACTGTTCGCTGCTGGCGCAGAAAAATGATGAAGTTAGTCTGCCGCTATGTGAACAGCCCCGTGAGACCTTTGGTCCTTCGGAAGTCCATCATCTTGGATGTGGGAAACATCCCTAACTTTGACCACCGAAATACCTAGGTTACGCGCTCGACGCCTGTATCTGCAAAGAAGTTAGGTCACGCCGACTGAGCTCGAAATGGTCGATCGGTCGGAATATCGTGTGTCCTTGAGAAAGCACCAGTTTGCCGTTGACCGTTGCCCTGGTCAGGCAGACCTGGTTTCCGTTTTCTTTTTCTCTGGCAGTGATCGGTTCACGAAGAGTAAATGCTCGCATTGCTGTTCTCCTACGACGTCGTATTGATAAATCGAGTGGACGTTGCAGAGACTAGCAAGGCGGTGGTCTCGGACGCCGGGACATTGTTGCTACCCGCGGCGGTTGCGATCGAATGCCAGTTTTTTCGCCTGGCTGACCGTGGCGTGACTTGGGTCGTGGGGATTGCGCTTCATCCAGCGTTCGGCTTGTCGCCGTGTTCGAAGACCCTTCAGGCACAAAAACACTGTTGCCTGGTGGATATCCTGACGTGTTGCTGGCGCTGAAGTCGCTTGGGGCATATGCACCTCCTTGGTGCGGTCACGGAGATCGTGACCTATATCAGGATAATTTTACCGCCAGCATTGCCTAATGTCAACTACTCCAAGTGCACCAGAGGTTTTGCTTCGATTTTTTGTTTCAAAAGGGGATAGTGATTCAAATTTAGGTCTTGGTACAGCAATTCCTCGGCATAGCCTCGAGTCCGCTCGACTAGGTCTAAGTTGTTGAGAGTGGCAATTTTGAAGTCATAGCCGCTCTGCTTGGTGCCATAGAGATCGCCACTGCCTCGAATTTGCAGGTCTTTTTCTGCCAATTCAAACCCGTTACTGTTTTCTTCAATAGCCTTCAGACGCGGATTGCTTAAGGCTTGTGGGTCATCAGAAAAAAGGAAGCAATATGATTTATGTTCACCTCGCCCGACGCGTCCCCGAAATTGATGAAGTTGGGCCAGCCCAAATCGTTCCGCCCCTTCGATCATCATCACACTGGCATTCGGCACATCGACTCCGACTTCGATCACAGAAGTAGCAACCAGGATCTGCAATTTATTATCCTTAAAATCTTGCATGGCCGATTCCTTCTGGGCGGGTTTGAGTTTGCCATGCAGTAAACCAATTTGAAATTGTGGAAATAGGTCAGACAACTTTTTATGTTCTGAAGTTGCCGATTTTACACCGAGCTTGTCGGACTCTTCAATTAGGGGACATATCACAAACACTTGTCTGCCAGATTCGATCTGATCTGAAATAAATTTATAAGCCTTGGCTCGGTTTTCTTCTGCGACAATTTTAGTAACTATTTTAAGGCGACCAGCAGGCAATTCTTTTAAAATTGATAAGTCCAAATCACCATAAAGAGTCAGAGCCAAAGTCCGAGGAATGGGGGTGGCACTCATGGTAAGTAAATGGGCGTTACTCATCGATTTAAGAATTGACCGCTGCTCCACTCCAAATCGATGTTGTTCGTCTATCACAATCATCGCCAGTTTTTTAAATTTAACTTGTTTCTCTAGCAGGGCATGAGTCCCGATGATTATCGGGATTGTTCCTGATTTGATTTGGGATATCAGAGTTGCTTTCGTCACCGGATTATTATTTATACGAGATTGTGTAGAGGTAAGCAAGGCTACGTTAATACCATCTTCTTCAAAAAATTTCAACAGCGTTTGGTAGTGTTGGGTGGCTAAAACTTCAGTCGGGGAGAGCAATACGCATTGCAGATTGTTTCTGGCCAACACCCATAAAGCTAGTGCGGCGACAATTGTTTTGCCACTGCCAACATCGCCCTCTAATAACCTGTTGGCAGGAAAGGATTTATCAAAGTCTTCGAGAATTACTGTTAGCGCTTGTGTTTGGCCGGCGGTTAATTGAAAGGGTAGGGAAGCGATTTTTTCATTTAAATTGTCAGGAATTTTTACCTGGAAACTATTTTTTTGTTGGCGTTGGAATTTGTATTTTAAAACCCGGAGTTGGGTTTGAAATATTTCATCAAAGGCTAGTCTATTCTGGGCCATTTTCAATGATGCATAATCATCGGGGAAATGAAAAGTTTTTACAGCCCGATCTTCGCTAAATAATTTTTCTTTTCGCATAATATCAGATGGTAAATAATCCGGAAGCACGACTTTGTCCAAGTAAGTTTTTATAATTGATCGCAATTGCTTCTGCGTCAAACTCGAGGTCAAAGAATATAAAGGGACCAATCGCGAAGTGTGGATTTGCTCGGTTTTTACCGGTTCATAAACAGGGTTTTGCAGCTGCAGTTTGTTTTTGGCCACCACGGTTTTACCGCTAAATACGAATTCTTCATGGGGCTTCAGAATTTTGGTCAGAAAGGGCTGGTTAAACCAAATACAAACAATGCTATCAGTTCCATCTTCGACGAGGGCTTGGGTTAGCGTAAACCGTCTGACTTTTGTCCGAAAAGTTTTTACTTCGAGAATTTTGGCTTTTATATTTACCATTTCACCCATTTTGAGATCTTTGATCTCGGAAAATTTAGAAAGATCGTGATGGGCCCGAGGGAAGTAAAAAAGCAAATCTTCCAAAGTCAAAATTCCAAGCTTTTTGAATAGCTTAGCCCTAGCCGGCCCGACTAGATATAGTTGTTCAACAGGTGTTTTGAGCATGGACTTATTATAACAAAAAAACAGCAAATTCTTGCCGCTCTTTTGGTGCACCCGCGAGGAATCGAACCTCGATTACAAGATCCGCAATCTCGTGTCCTATCCATTGAACGACGGGTGCTCGTCGCAATTAGCTGATCTTCGCATCCGTTCTGACGGCTGCTGCGAACATCTATTGCTCCTCTCAAATCAAAATGCACTTCGTTGGCATTTTGATTTGAAAACTGCAATATATAATATCAGATTTTCAGACTTCTAGCTAGTTTATCAGAAAACGTTTCTTCTTTATCCAGGTCTTCTTTTAAAAATTGACTTAAAAATAATTTTATAATCATCGGATCTTCTTTACCCAATTGGATTATTACACGATTATTCAAATAGGCCGAGGTTTCCAAATTTAAAGTTTTGACATGCGGCGGTTCGTAAATTATCCAAAACTTCTTGATAACTTTAAACGGGTACACAAGTTTATCGGCCGCAATTCCAGTCTTCGTAATTTTGTAAGTAACTGCTCGAGGTTTTTGGGTAGAAATTACTAATATTACCAGGATAATCAAACCAAAGGTAATTCCTGTAAGAATGCTTTGAGAATAAATAGCGTAAGCGATTAAGCCAAATCCAACTAAGAATAAAAAGAGATACCAGGCTGGAGATCGTTTGTGCTCTTGATGACTTGGAGCTTGCCAAGTTATTGTGTCAGGAATTTTTTTGTCCATCCCGTTAGAATTAATGATTAGTTAATAGTTTAAATAATTATAGTTCCGCGTCAGATATTATTTTTTGAACAAGTTTGCTATGCACAAATTCTAACGGGATCCATATTTTTTTATTGGCGGAGAGGGTGGGATTCGAACCCACGGAGGACGTGAATCCTCAACAGTTTTCAAGACTGTCCGATTAAACCACTCTCGCACCTCTCCGCAATGTTATTATTCTAGCATTTTTCTTAATCTCGGAAAAGACCGTAGCTTTCGCTACGGTCTTTGTCCGCATATGAACTTTCAGCTTTATTTCTTGGCTGATTTTAATTATGGAATTAAACCATAATTATAAAAGTGAATACCTGCCTACCGGCAGGCAGGCGCTTACTGAGTTTCGTCTGTGGTATCAGATTCTGGAATTTCGATTACCAATTTAATTTCGGTCGCGTAAGTAATATTATCTTCAATTTTTCCTACAATGTCAACGACCAACCCAGCTTTCAACTCAATTTGAGTAAAGCCGACAAATTTTGTTTCATCATCGAGTAAAAATTTGGCTGTACCGATGCTTACTGAATCCGTGGTTACCGCAGTGAGCTTGCCTGAAGCTGTTATAGTCTCTTCAATAGCGATTGGGGAATTTTCAACTTTTAAACCGGCATTTTCTATATTTGCAATAGCTTCGGCTTGGCTAATCTGTGTTGATTCTATGGCTTTTTCCAGCTCAATTTTTACTTGTCCTTCACTTTTAACGGATGCGGCAAGGAGTTTGTTACTAATATCAGCTAATTTATTCGCGACGGAAGCCGACTTGGTTGTAGTGGAATTGGCTACTGCAGCAGCAGTGGTTTTTTGAATATCTTTCACAGTATTGGCGACAATTGTGGACGCCTGCTCGTCCGAAATTTTTCCTTCCTCTTTCTGTTCCAAAACTTCTTGCAATTCTACAATTCGGTTGTTAGCAAATTTCAGCTGAAGGTTTGTTTTCTGATCATTCGGCGTGAGTTTCAGTTGAATGTTTTCCACCACTCTTTTCAGAGGGTAGATCGCAGAACCAGGGACACTTTCTAAAGCGGCAACCGCAGTGCCCATCATCAAACTCATGACAATGAATAAGCCTGCAATCGTTCCAGCTCCGAATCGAAGAATAGGCATAAAGCCCCAGGACTTGGAAGGTTCGGGTTGAGGAAGGGCAATGTGATCCAGAACATAGGTCCTGATTTTTTTAGTATCAAAAAGCGGCACCTGATTTTTCGGCAGAGATTTTAGAAGCTTTTCAATTTGATGTTCATCAATTGCCATAAGTTGTATTATTGGGCATATTTTTTATTTAGCAACTCTTTCAGTTTGCTGATTGCTCTGTGTTGAATGACTCGAATCGCACCTTCGCTTTTACCAGTGATGTATGCGATCTCTTCGTTTTCTAATTCTTCTAAAAATTTGTATTTAATTATCTGCTTTTGTTCTTCCGGTAGTTCCTCGATCAGCACTAAAATTTTCTGCTGGTCAATGGTTAAGTTAGCTTCATCGACAATATCAGTTTCGTCTTCCAGAAAGTTTTCGACTTCCGCTAGGTCCACGGAATCTTTCTTGATACGGTAGTAATCGATGATATTATTTTTGGCTATTTGGTATAGCCAGGCAGAGAGGGCAGCAGGGGAATTAACTTGCGTTAATTTCTGCCAGCCTTTAATAAAAGTGTCAGCCAAAATATCTTCAGCTACTTGGGTATGGCTGACCCGAAAGAAGATGAATTTATAAATCTTACCAGCAAAGTGGTCATAAATCAACCCGAAGGCTTCGTCGTCACCGCTTTGAGCTTTCTTGAATATGTCTTTTAATAGTTCTTCTTTCATAAGTTAAGACGCATTATTCCAATAAACTGTTACAATGTCAAATTGATTGTAACATAATTGACTAAAGACCCAAATTTGGGCTAAAATGAGCTGTGTGGAGGCGTGGCTGAGTGGCCGAAAGCAGCTCACTGCTAATGAGTTGACCGCCTTAAAAGTGGTCCGCAGGTTCGAATCCTGCCGCCTCCGCCAATAAAATATGGTTCGAGCCGATTTTGTTTTAGAAATGTTGTCAACACGCAACATTGACCTTAATAATCCTTAAAGTTATAATAAAAAAATGAAGGAATCCAAACAGCAACAAGTCAAGGAAAGTATCCAAAACCGACGCCAAATTCGGTCTGTTGAAATTTTAAAAAAAACTCAAGAAATCAGAAAGAAGATTACTAAAGATACCGGCGATTGGGACGGAGTGAAAGTGCTTCGAGATATACGTTATGCCCGCTAATCTAATTGTTCTCGATGCGTCAGTAGTGATAAAGTGGTTCCACGAGGAAAAAGATACTGATCGCGCCATAATATTACAAGAACAGATCGCTCAGGGAGAGGTACGAACGCTAGTACCTCCTCTTTTGTTTTATGAAGTTGCCAACGTGCTGACGATGAAGTCGGGTTCAGAAATTGAGGAAGTTATAAATGCTCATCAAATTTTGGAAAATCTGCCCTTTCAAGTGGTCGAAGTTATCCATACTGTTTTAGAAGAAGCAGTCCGAATTGCGCATCAAAATCACATCTCGGTTTATGACGCAATTTATGTGGCTCTTGCCATCTTATCCGACGCAACACTTGTTACGGCCGACGAAAAATTAGCTAAAGTAATTGGATCGCCAGCTGTTCAATTACTTTCTGATTTTCCATCATAATCCCATATGAAAATTACAAAGTTTGGGCATTGTTGTTTGCTGATTGATGTAAAAGGCGTTCGGATTTTGACTGATCCGGGATTGTTTTCGAAAGGCTACGAAAGTTTGATTAACATTGATATTGTTTTGATAACCCACGAACATCCGGATCATTTTCATCTCGATGCACTGAAAGTTATTCTCAAAAACAATCCGCGGGCAAAAGTTATAACTAATTCTTCGGTAGCGAAGTTAACGGAAGATATAAAAGTATCAGTCGTCGGCAATGGTCAATCAATAGCAGAGCAGGGAATTTTGATCGAAGGCATCGGGACCAAACATGGTGCAGTTTATGGAAATTTTCCTGAAACTGAAAACACCGGATATTTTATAAACAACCAGTTGTTTTATCCGGGGGATAATTTTACAAATCCAAATAAGCCAGTGGAAATTTTGGCTGTACCAACATCTGGACCGTGGCTGAAATTATCTGAAGCCATAGATTATGCTCGCCAGATCAAACCCCGGGTTTGCTTTCCTGTTCATGACGGGGTTTGGCTCTTTCCAGCATTCATGAATAATGCCATGGATAAATTTTTGGAAGGCACTGGAATTAAATATCGAGTTTTACAGTTAGGACAAGAAACAGAAATTTAGGCAAGCAGACAATCTTGACAAAATAATTGCTAGGGTTTACGATGTGGATAATAAAGTAAGAAAAACATTGAGTCGGCAATTGTTTGCCGTTTTATTTTTAAAAATTTATAATAATTTTATGTTAGATAAGCCAAAAGTTAACTTAGATGAAGAAAGTTTACAAGCGATTGCTGATCTTTTGGATAAGCAAACTGCTGTTTTAGCGAAGAAAGAAGAGCTTTTGGATATGAAATCAGACCTAAAGGATTATATGAATGAGGGTTTTGAAATGGTTATGGATGGGTTGGGTGGACGTGTGGACAAGTTAGAAAAAGATGTTAAAGATTTGAAACTAAATCGTCCCATAGCAACTTAAAGATATCTAAATATTATTAAGGCGGCGTTGCCGCTTTTATTTATGCAAGATTTACTTAAAAAACATTTTGGATATGAGCAGTTTAGACCACTGCAAGAAGAAATTATCAAGCGTGTTTTGAATAAAGAGAATTCCTTGGTGCTTATGCCTACTGGTGGAGGTAAGTCACTTTGCTACCAGCTACCAGCCATAGTTTTTGAAGGATTAACAGTTGTTGTTTCTCCGTTAATTTCCTTGATGAAAGACCAAGTGGATCAATTGCGCGCGAACGGGATTTCGGCAGATTTTATCAATAGTTCCCTGGCTCCTCAAGAAATTTCTGAAATTGAAAAGAGGGTGATTAGTGGCGTGGTTAAAATTTTGTATGTAGCACCAGAAAGAATATTGCTTCCTGGATTTACTGATTTTCTGCAGTTGATAAATGTAAATCTAATCGCGATTGATGAGGCGCATTGCATCTCGGAGTGGGGGCACGATTTCCGTCCCGACTACAGAAATTTAACTATTCTTCGAGAGCTGTTTCCTGATATTCCTGTGATTGCTTTGACCGCAACGGCTACAGAGCAAGTGCGAACTGATATTCTAGGCCAATTATCTTTAGAAGATGCTAAAGTATTTATCTCCAGTTTCGATCGTCCCAACTTGACTTATCGTGTGTTAGATAAACGGGATTTATATGGGCAACTCTTTGACTTACTTGAGAAGCATCGAAATGAAAGTGTCATTATTTATTGTTTTTCGCGCAAAGACACAGAAAAAATGGCACAAGTTTTGACTATAAGAGGATTTAAGGCTAGAGCTTATCATGCCGGAATGGAATCTGCAGATCGAACACAAATTCAAGATTTATTTATCAAAGATAAGATTAATGTTATTGCGGCTACTATAGCGTTTGGAATGGGGATAGATAAGCCAGATGTGCGAATGGTGGTCCATACCGATCTTCCGAGATCCATCGAGAGTTATTATCAGGAAACCGGCAGGGCAGGTCGAGATAGTTTGCCTTCAGAGTGTGTTTTATTTTTTGATCCGGCTGATCAGCGCAAGCATGAATACTTTATTAATATGATGGAAGATGAATTAGAACAGGAAAAAGCCTGGGAGAAATTGGAGCAAGTTCTGAAGTTTGGCGAGCTTAGAGATTGCCGCCGAAAGTATCTATTACAATATTTTGGAGAAAATTATCAGAATAAAAATTGTAATGCTTGCGATTTATGTTTGAAATTAGCTTCCGCCATAGAAGACAAAAAATACGACCACGAGTTATTTGATTTACTGAAAGAACTACGGAAACAGATCGCTGATCAATTAGGTATGCCACCTTATGTTATTTTTGGTAATAAAACCTTGCAAGAAATGTCGACTTATTTTCCGCAAAGCTCAACGACCCTGCTAAGGATCACAGGGGTGGGCAATCAGAAGCTGGCGCAATTTGGTCAAATATTTTTAGATTTGATAAAACAATATTCATTACGCAAAGGGTATAAAGAAGAATTGCCAAAGCGAGAGTTGAATTTAGGCATGACTCATTATCAAACATTAGATTTGTTGAATCAAAAGTTGAGTATCGAGGAAATCGCAAACCGACGCACTTGTGTTCCTGGAACAATCATTGATCATATAGAGAAAATTGTAAAGAAAAACCCAGATTTAGATATAGAGTATCTAAGACCTGATTTAAAACGTCTCGATAAAATTAAAGAGGCTTTCGAAAAGTCTCAAACCTGGAATTTGACACCCGCCAGAGATTTGCTAGGGGATGAGTTCTCTTTTGACGAGTTGCGTTTAGCTAGAATTTTTTTACAAAAATAACCTGATAAAATGCAAAAACTTTAGATCAAGAGTATGCTCAAATAATATTTGAGAAATTCAGCAAAAGAAACATCATCAGAGAAATTTAAAACCGAGCTGTCAATGGCTCGGCAACCCAACATTGTAAAGAGGTTGGCTGTTCCTATCCTACCCGTCAAAAGGAGTAGGCACCCACCATACGGAAGTATTCGGACAAAACAATAATAGCAAATTGGCAGAATTTGTCAAGCATCATGATTAATCGCCCCGGAGGCGATTATCCATGCGCAGCACTGGCGATCCAGACTTCGCTGGCATGAGCGCGTTTAAGTAATTTAGCTAACTCATTCGCTGTCGATCCTGAAGTGATGACATCGTCGACTAACAGAATTTTTTTGTTTGTAACATCGCCAATTAATGAAAAAGCATTTTCGATATTACGTTTTCGTTCATCAGCTTTGAGTTTAACTTGAGGTTTGGTGAACTTTGATCTGACGACCATTCGGTTGTCTATTTTAAGCCCAAGTTTAGAGGCAAGAGTTTCGGCGAGTAGGAGAGCTTGGTTGAATCCTCGCCAATTGTGACGTCGTCGATGTAGGGGAATTGGTACGACAATAAAATCTTCGAAGTAGCCTTCGAGTCCTTGTTTGTTGATAGTTTTCACGATCAATTCCGAAAGAGGATTAGCTAAACTCGAAACAAAATTATACTTGAATACTTCGATAACTTTATGAACATGTTTATTTTTGTGAGTCAGTGCTGAAAGCGCTCCATCCACAGAATTCCTGGTCACGCATTGCGGATGGGTTTTTCCAAATGGAGCCGGCTGCTGACAGACTAAACATTGCTGGAATTCTAGTCTCGTTAATTTATTTTTACTTTCTTCACAGAGGTAGCTTCCATCTTTACCACAAACAATGCAAGAAACAGGAAAGACTAGGTCAACTATGCTGCTGCCTAGCTTTTTAAGATCCTCTATTACTCTCATGTGAATTTTCTAATTAACCTAATTGACCTAATTTCTAAACTTTTGCTAACTCCACTACTTTGATTTGGATCTTGTCGTTTTCGAGAGCAATTTTAGCTTCCGACATTTCTACTACTTCACCAGTAATGATTTTTTCGGCAACGACATCTTCGATCAACTCTTGGACGTTGCGGCGAATAAGTCTAGCACCTTGGGCGGGGTCGTAGCTTTTATCTGCGATAAACTTCAGAACATCTTTATCGTATGACAGGGAAATGCTTTGATGCTTCATGATTCTAGCTACGAGATTGTTGAGTTCCAGGAGTACAATTTTTTTGATTTCTTCGATACCCAATGGTCGAAACACCACTGATTTATCAATTCGATTGAGCAACTCTGGTCGCATCGTTTGTCGTAGTGATTCCAATACTCGTTCTTTGACCCGATCGTATTCAGTTTCAGCCTTTGACCTGGCATCTTCGGAAGAGCTAAATCCAATGCTACCAGCTTGTTTCGTCAGATCACTCAACCCAATATTAGACGTCATGATAATTAAAGTATTTCTGAAATTGACTCGTTTACCTGCGGCATCAGTCAGTTCGCCTTCTTCGAGAATTTGTAACAGAATATTGAACACATCTGGATGAGCTTTTTCGATTTCATCGAAGAGAATCACAGCATACGGTTTTTTGCGAATTTCTTCGGTCAGACGTCCGCCTTCTTCATAGCCTACGTATCCAGCAGGTGCACCGATCAGTCTCGCGACATTGTGGCGTTCCATGAATTCAGACATATCGACGCGGATCAAGGCGTCTTTGTTTTCAAACACTTCTTCCGCTAAAACTTTTGCGGTTTCTGTTTTCCCCACTCCAGTAGGGCCCAAGAATAGGAAAGAGGCGATAGGACGTTTCGGAGAGGTAATGCCTGCACGGGAACGTCGGATGGCAGAAGCAATGATTTTGATGGCATCGTCCTGACCGACGATTCGTGCTTGCATGATTTTTTCGAGGCCAATCAGTTTTTTGCTTTCGGACTTGAGAAGTTTGGTCAATGGAATTTTCGTGATGTTTGAAACGGTACGACCGATATCTTCGGAAGTAATCTGCATGTTTGGAGTACCGACTCCTTTGCGGCTAAAAGTTTTTTGGTATTCAGCACGTTGTTTTTTCAGTTTATCTTCTTGGGTTTTTAGATGGAGCGCAGTCGTAAAATCCTGCAGCATGACAGCTTTGGTTTTTTCTTCTTCTAGACGTCGCAATTCGGATTCTATTTTTTTGACGACCCGTATCGATCGGGTTTTGGTATTTAATGTTTTGGTATAGGCTGCGGTTTCGTCAATCAAATCCAGAGCTTTATCAGGCAGGAAGCGATCAGTAATATAGCGCGTGGATAGTTCCACTGCGGCTTTAATCGCATCATCCGTGATCTCGACATTATGATGTCGTTCGTAATGTTCGCGGAGTCCTAACAAAATTTCAACTGATTCATCCATTGATGGTTCCTCGACGAGAATTGGCTGGAAGCGTCGTTCTAATGCTGCATCGTGTTCAATATGTTTTTTGTATTCAGCCAAAGTTGTCGCACCGATGACTCGAATTTCGCCTCGGGCTAGGGCAGGTTTTAAAATATTAGCAGCATCTAGAGAACCGGTGGTGGCACCTGCACCAACAATCGTATGCAATTCATCGATGAACAAAATAATGTTGGCATTATCTTTAACTTCATCGATCACTTGTTTCAGTCGTTGTTCAAATTCTCCACGGAACATCGAACCTGCGACAACCAGTGCCATATCCAGAGTCAGAATTTTTTTATCGATTAAAGTATCAGGCACTTCTTGTTTCGAGATGGCGAGGGCTAGACCTTCTACAATTGCAGTTTTACCGACTCCTGGTTCGCCAATCAAAACCGGATTATTTTTTGTGCGTCGATTCAGAATGGAAATCAACCGTTCGATTTCGCTTTTGCGTCCGATCACAGGATCGATTTTTCCTTTATGTGCTTTTTTAGAAAGATCAGTAGTGAAATAATCGAGCGCCGGCGTTTTGGAATTTTTTTCTGTAGGCATAGCGAGTTCTGGCTGCTCATCGACATTGAGTAAGTCAGGGAAGCGAGAAACATTTTCAAAAATAGAGAGCAGATTTTTTCGAAGTTCAGTGACAGAAACTTTCATTCCTAGAAGCATACCTTTGGCTTCATCGCTGTCCATATCTGTAATGCCGTAGAGAAAATGTTCCGTGCCGATAAATTGGTATTGATAGCGGCTAGCGATAATGGCAGCTTTCTCTATGACTTCACGAAGATTGTTGGACAATTTTGGCTGCCATTTATCAGAAACATGAGTTTGATTCATGTGGATTATCTCATTCTTTACGGTTTCTGGAGTGACTTTGTTTTTAAGTAAAATTTCCGCAGCGAAAGACGCTTTTTCTTCGACGATTCCATAAAGTAAATGCTCCGTGCCGATGTGGTCATGATGCAAATCTTCAGAAATTCGCTGTGAAGTGATCAAAGCGTTCTTGGCTCTGGACGATAATCGTTCTAAAATGAATGAAAAGTGGTTCATATTTGAATTTTGATGCCTAAAGCAAATGGTTAAAATTCTTCTACGAACTACGAATTTGTTCGAAATACGAACATGTGTGAAAACCTTTCGTATTTTCGCCCGCCTGCCATGACTGGCATGTCGGGCAGGTAATCCTTTCGTACTTTCGTAGGCAGTACTATACTAATATTATAGCAGATATGTCAAGCGTTTACGATAAAGCCATAAAACTGTTGAAAATCAGGCCTCATCATTCAGGCGAATTAACCAAAAAGCTGTTGATGAGAGGTTTTAGTCGTGAGGAAGTTGAGGGTGTAATTCAGAAATTACAGGAAGAAAACCTTATCGACAATGATCGGTTTGTCCAACTCTATTTGGACGAATTACTTAGAAATAAAACTTATGGCTTCTATGGCCTTAAGAGTAAGTTAATGCAGCGGGGGATTGCAAGCAATGAAGCGGAAGCAGCACTGAAAGCAAATTTAACTTTTGAACTCGAGTTAGAACTCGCCAAAAAGGTTTTAAACAAATCAGGAAATTTACCGAAACCAAAAATTGCCCAACGACTGTCGAGTAAGGGTTTTCGAAATGATGTGATCAGAACAATTCTTCAGGATTTTTGCTGAATTACCTATTTGTACGATCGGACCAAATAGGTAACCATCTCGACCCCGGACTCCGATCCGGGGGAGAGATCCCTCTTCAGAGCCTTAAGAAGTGATTTTTCGCTAATGTTTTAAAAAAAGAAAGAGCCGAACGAGTCAGGCTCTGTAAATTGAAGTTCAGGCGATTATTAGTCGCCTTCGCAGATGTAGGCCGACGGTTGAGTCGCAACTACAGTTGCGTTCTGACCCCCTTCAATAATGCAGGGACCAGATTCAGGTGTGAAGTTGATGCCGTTGATTTCAAGCGCGCCGCGGACGACCTTTATGCTCTGAGCAGGTTGCTTCTTGAAAGGGTATCGTCCTGGGGCAACGATTCCGACGCTGAACCGATCCGAGGAGTCTTGGAAGTACAGACTCTGGGCGTTACCTAAGCCTCTGCGGTTTTCGTGAATGCGATGTGTAAGCACGTTTCCTCCTGATTCAGTAGGAGGATTTTAGCATGAAAAAGATCCCGGATCAAGTTCGGGATGGGTTAGGTCAATATGGTTACATCTTTTCTAGACGCTCGATGCGGTCCTGGAGTGGGGGATGGGTCTGGAAGAGTGAAGCAAACCGACCGATCCGATCTTTTTGGTCTAAATGTTCTTTGAGTGGATTGACGATGTAGAGATGCGCTGTCGCTTTGTTGGCCACTTCCAGAGGCTCATGATCATGGGATATTTTTCGAAGCGCATCCGCTAATCCTTTGGGATATCGAGTGAGTAGAGCTCCTGAAGCATCAGCCAGGTATTCTCGTTTTCTGGAAATAGCCAATTGGATAATCGTGGCAGCAATAGGTGAGAGAAGTGCTAAGACCAATCCGATGAGCATAATCAAACCGCCACCTTCTCGTCTTCGACCATGAAATGATATCCGGAGCATCCAATCAGCCAGCAATGTCACGACTCCAACTAAGACGACAATAATTGTGGTGAGGCGGATGTCATAGTTGCCAATGTGGGATAGCTCATGAGCCATGACCCCATCCAGTTCCTGCTTGGTTAACTTTTGGCGAAGCCCAGTAGTAATGGCGACCACTGCATGTTTCGGGTCTCGGCCTGTCGCAAATGCGTTGGGTGCGGTATCTTCGATTAAGTAAATTTTCGGCGTGGGCAATCCTGCGGTAATCGCTAAGTTTTCAACTGATCGATAAAGCTCTTGATCATCAATTCGTTTTATTTCTTTCGCATGCGACATTTTGAGCACTATTGTGTCAGAAAAATAATAGCTAAAGAAACTCATAAGGATGGAGAACCCGACAGCAATTGGCAGCAGTAGGGGTTCATCCACATAAAGCGAAAAGACATATCCAAGCCCGACTATGAGGACTAGGAAAAAAGTTATTAGCAATGCTGTATTACGTTTGTTTTTCGAGATCTCGGTGTAGATCATGGTATTTCTACGAAATACGAAATTGCGAAACTACCTGCCCGACATGCCGTCATGGCAGGCGGGCGAACAGTTCGTAATTCGAGAATTCGTACTTTCGTAGGCTTAGAACTGAACGTTTGGAGTTTGGCCGATCACACCTTTTTCATCGATATCGAAGAAGGCTCTGGCAGTAAACCCAAGCATACTAGCAAACAAGTTGGTTGGGAATGTTTGCAGTTTAGTATTGAAGTCGCGGACATTACCATTGTAGAAACGTCTGGATGCCTGAATTTTATCTTCCGTGTCAGTTAGATCAGACTGTAACTGCATGAAATTTTGATTGGCTTTCAAATCTGGATACTGTTCGGACAGTGCAAAGAGTCGGCCGATCGCTTGAGACAATTCACCCTGCGCAGCTTGGAATTTGGCCATCTGTTCCACGTTGAGCTTGGTCGGATCCATGGTAATAGCCGTAGCTTTGGCTCTCGCTTCAGTGACTTTCGTCAGAGTCCCTTGTTCATGCTGTGCGTAACCTTTGACCGTATTGACTAAGTTCGGGATCAAGTCATATCTACGTTTGAGCTGAACTTCAATATCTGACCAAGCTTCATCCACTCTGTTGCGGGAATGGATTAAACTGTTGTAAATACCTATAAACCCAAGTACCAGTAAACCGAGAACTATCCAAAAAATGAGCATATATGTTATAATTAATTACTAATATTATGTCTATTTCCCTCGACGAAGTCAATCGTATCGCCAAATTAGCCAGACTTTCCTTCGAAGAAGAAGAGAAACAAAAACTACAAACTGAATTGTCAGCCATTTTGGATTACGTGGATCAGCTCAAAGCAATTCAAAGTAAAGTGCTAGGGGAAGAGTATGATAAAGATGCATTGAATTTAATGCGAGACGATGTCGCAATCGAGAGCGCTGATCCGAAATTATTTTTAGATCAAGTGCCTTCACGTCATGATGATTATATTAAAGTTAAAAGTATACTGGAATGAATTTTACAGACCTTACAATTAAATCTGCATCAGAGTTGATTGCGAAAAAAGAAGTTTCTGCGAAAGAACTGGCAGAGATGTCTTTGGAACGAATCAAAGAAGTGGATGATAAAGTTCATGCTTTTTTGTATGTAGCGGAAAAAGAGGCGATGGAGCAAGCGGATGAAGTCGACCGAATGATCATTGCTGACAATGAAAATTTTGCGTTAACTGGGATTCCTTATTCGGTGAAAGATTGTATTTTAGTCAAAGGCATGAAAGCTACAGCAGCTTCAAAAATTTTGGAAAATTATGTCGCACCATATGACGCGACAGTTATTGAAAAATTAAAAAAAGTTTCTCCTGTGATGATGGGGAAAACGAATTTGGATGAATTCGCCATGGGAGCATCGACTCTATATTCTGCTTATGGCCCGACCAAAAATCCATACGATTTGTCTAGGGTGCCAGGTGGATCTTCTGGAGGTTCTGCTGCATCGGTTGCCTCTGGCGAAGTAATTTTTAGTATTGGATCCGATACATTTGGTTCGATCCGACAGCCAGCATCGTTTTGTGGTGTCGTAGGTATGAAACCGACCTATGGCCGAGTATCCAGATTTGGTTTGATAGCCATGTGTTCATCGATGGACCAGATCGGAGTATTTACGAGAACAGTAGAAGACGCAGCGTTGGCTCTGCAAATGATTGTCGGACAAGACGTCAAAGACAGTACGAGTTTACCTAAACTTGTTCCGGATTATTCAGCAGCACTATCCGAAGATTTAAAGGGCATGAAAATCGGTATCCCAAAAGAATTTTTTGTAGAAGGTATTGATCCAGAGGTTAGAGCGATAGTTGAGAATGCAATCAAACAAGTAGAAGCACTGGGAGCTGAAGTATCAGAAGTCAGTTTGCCGAATGTTCCATATTCAGTTCCGGCGTATTATATCATTGCACCAGTAGAAATTTCTGCCAATCTTTCCAGGTATGACGGAATCCGTTATGGGTTATCAGTGCCTGGAAAAACTTTGGAAGAAGTTTATTATAATTCCAGGTCCCAAGGATTGGGAGCCGAGGTCAAAAGAAGAATTATGATCGGGACTTATGCTTCGTCTGCCGGATATTATGATGCATATTACAAAAAAGCCAAACAAATTGAATCATTGGTCCAACAAGATTTTAAATCGGCATTCGATAAATTTGATTTACTGTTAACGCCAGTTTCACCAAAACCAGCATTTAAAATAGATGAGAAAAAAGATCCGGTATCTATGTATTTGGAAGATGTGTTTACGGGCCCTATTAATCTTGCTGGAGTGCCTGCGATGTCCGTCCCAGGTGGTTTAACAAAGAGCGGATTACCAGTCGGAGTACAGCTAATTGCCAACCATTTTGCAGAGGAAAAATTATTCCAAGCCGGTCATGCTTTGGAAAAATCATTAAATTTAAAATTAAAACCAAACCTATGATAAAAAAATATTTAGCTATTTTGCTTTTAGTGTTAGTGCTTTTACCAACTGTTGCTTTAGCCCAGACAACTGCCCCGGGAAATCCTTGTTCGTTAGCAGGAATTAAAACCCAAACTGGCGGTGCGGCATCGACATTGCCTCGATGTGTTAACCAAATTTATGTCTGGTCATTGGGAGTTGCCGTACTTTTGGCATTATTGATGATCGTGGTTGGCGGGTATTATTATATGACTTCTTCTGGTAACGCCGAACAGGCAGCAAAAGGAAAAGAATACATTACCGGAGCTTTGATCGGGATAGTTATTTTGTTTACAGCTTATATCCTTTTGAACCAAATTAATCCTGATTTAGTGAACTTTAATCTTGATTCACTGAACGGTTTGAACAAGAAATGAAATACGAACCGATCATTGGTCTGGAAGTCCATGTCCAGTTAAAGACGAATAGCAAGATGTTCTGTTCCAGTAGGAATGCTGAAAGTTCCAAACCGAACGTTCACATCTGCGAAGTTTGTACTGGCCAGCCAGGAACTCTACCGGTCATCAACAAAGAAGCTGTGAGAAAGTCCGTTTTGGTCGGGCTGGCTTTGAATTGTCAAGTTGCTGAATATTCAAAATTTGACCGAAAGAACTATTTTTATCCTGATTTACCCAAAGGTTATCAGATCTCCCAATTTGATATGCCGATAAACGGACGCGGACAAATGGAACTGACAGTAAACGGACAGACGCGGACAATCGGAATCACTCGAGCGCATTTGGAAGAGGATGCTGGCAAACTTATGCATGGCAAAGGTTTTAGCCTCGTTGACTATAACCGAGCCGGAACGCCTTTATTAGAGATAGTTTCAGAGCCAGATATTCGATCATCAGAAGAAGCCAAGCAGTATTTGCAGGAATTGCAAAATATCATGCGCTATCTAGGTGTATCTGATGCTGATATGGAAAAAGGCCATCTCCGTTGTGATGCGAATATTAGTTTGCGTAAAGTAGGCGAGAGTGGACTGCCGCCGTACAAAGTCGAAGTCAAAAACATGAATTCGTTTCGCGCTGTAGCCAACGCGATTGAATTTGAAATCAAGCGTCAGACACAAGCTCTGGAAACTGGCGAAAAACTTCCTTCAGAAACCCGTGGCTGGATAGATGACAAAGGAATTACTGTTTCGCAGAGATCAAAAGAAGAATCACAAGATTATCGGTATTTCCCTGAACCGGATTTACCTGTTCTACATTTCACTAAAACTTGGTTAGCAGATTTACAAAAAGAATTACCAGAGCTACCGAAAGTCCGTAAAGAAAGATTGATGAAAGAATATGCTTTAGTCGATAAGGATGCCCAAACCTTGGTTTCGTATAAAGAATTATCAGAGTACTTTGAGCATGTCATGTCAGAATTAGCAGAATGGACTGGCTCAACTGACAAGAAAGGATCCATGGTAGCGAGTTGGATCCTAGGTCCCTTTCTTGCGGCAATCAACGAAAAGAAAATCTTTCCAGAAGAATCAAAAGTTACTGAAGAAAATTTTGCAGAATTGATGAAGCTTATTTTGGACGGAAAAGTTTCCAATCTGGCGGCTAAAGATGTGTTTGCAAATATGTTTGAGTCTGGTGAGGACCCATCGAATATTTTGGATCAGTTAGGATTACATCAAGTATCAGATCAAGGCGAACTGCTAGAAGTAGTGAAGAAAGTAGTTGCTGCAAATCCTAAGGGTGTTGAAGATGCCAAGAAAAACGAGAGAGCACTTGGCTTCTTAGTCGGTCAAGCCATGAAAGAACTCAAAGGTAAAGGCAACCCTCAAATCTTGAATGATTTGGTAAAGAAAGAGTTGGGATTATGAAGAGTTTACGAGTATTATTTGTTATAGTAATACTAATCTTAGCCTTTACGTTTATTCAGTTAATTCCGATAAGATTCCATCTCCAATTTGGAACTCTTTATTTAGAGGAGCTCTATGGTCCTACGTGTGCTGCGATTGGTGGGGTTTACTACGGTTGGCCTTTTGATTTTTACTATAATTCGATGTGCGGAGTGGATTATATTAATATAATTTCCTTTGGAATTAATATAGCTGTTTTTCTTGTGTCGGCATTAATTATTGGGAAGTTAGCTATAAAAAGAACTTAATGATAATAAAGATTATTTGTATAATTTTATCTCTTTTATTGTTCGGATTTCTATCTATGCGATTCGGAGACAAATCTTATCAGATAGCGTTAGGGCAAAATGAAAGACAGATAAGAAAGAGTGACCTGTACACCCTCTGTAATCCTGTAGGCGTTGGATTACAACGTCCCATAGGTTGGCCGTTCGAGTTTTCCAATGGATCTTACGTGACTAAAAAAACATATTGTGAAGACACTATAATTAGAAAAAATTATTTAGCGCTAGGGTTAGATTTAGTGCTATTTATTATACTTGGATTCATTTCAGCAAAAGCAGTAGAAAGAATTTTTGTAAATAATCCACCCCGGACTTGATCGTCTCTCCGGCGATCAAGCCGATCCGGGGTCCATTTCAAATAAGAATCATTTGATATTAATTAGTGTAGTGGATCCCGGATCGCCCGCGCTTCGCTTGTAGCGTCCGGGATGGGATTACCCATTTCGAACGATTAGTGAGAAATCGCTCTCAGGAGGGATCTCTCCCCCGGATCGTAGTCCGGGGTCGAGATGGTTTTATATAGTCCTTAATTAGTCGTTCTGCTTGTTTTTCTGAAGAGATCCATTTGATACGTTTGTCGGTTTGGAACCAAGTCATTTGGCGTTTGCTGAATTTGTGAATAGCGCTTTTCAATTGTTCAACCATTTGCTCATAGGTGAGATGATCTTGCAGATAAAGAGAAATAAAGCGATACTCTAATCCCATTTCTTGCAGCCGTTTGTGGCTGATTTTTTGTTTCAGAAGTTTTTTGACTTCATTAACCATTCCTTGATTGAGTCTTTGCTCAAGTCGTTGATCGATAAGCTTGTAGAGCTGTTTACGAGACTTCTTGATCCCAATGATCAAGGCACCTCCCCCTGCCAGGGGGAGGTTAGGTGGGGGTGGTACCGGCTTTCCCGTCGCTTTTACTATTTCAATAGCTCTTATCAATCTCCGAGGATTATTTTTATCAATATTTTTTGCTCGAACTGGGTCAAGTTTTTTAAGCATGGCAAAAAGTTGGGTAGTAGTTTTTCTACGTAGTTGATTACGTAGTTTTTGATTGGGTGTGACTTCTGGAATTTGTAGATTATCTATGGCCGCATAAATATAAAAAGGCGAGCCACCAACTAAGAAAGGCAATTTGTCTTTTCCTCTAATTTGAGCGATCGCTGAAATTAGAAGACGCTTAAAATCCGAAACAGTGAATTGCTTTTTTGGGGAGGAGACGTCGAGAAGATAATGTTTGATTAGTTTTTGTTCTGCTTTAGTAACTTTACCAGTGCCGATATCCATGCCTTTGTAGACTTGCCTGGAGTCAGCAGAAATAATCTCGCCATTGAATTTTTGGGCGAGATTGATAGCGAGTGATGATTTCCCCGAGGTGGTAGGGCCTAAAATTACTATTAGTTTGTTAGACATAAGTTTGCTGTAAATTCCCCCTCTTAGAATAAGAGGGGGTTAGGGGGAGTTGATTCCAAGAGTTAAACAGCAGCTTAACGCTTAAGGATAACCCCTCCTAGCTCCCCTTATATTAAGGGGAGGAACAACTGCTGGCAACATCAAGTTAACTTTTCTTCTTTACAATTTTTAGACCCGCAAATTTAGATGGCCGTTTCAAAGAGGCTCCGTGGACTTTCATTCGGGGGCGTTTTTTGACTTCTCGGCGCTCTGCTTTGAGGTTATTTTCAATTTTTGGCATCGTTGTGTTATCCACAGGATTTAATTTGTTATGATTGAATTGAGGTGAACCCTTGGTTAACAGCAGTGACCGTAAGATCATCAAGTTAACGTATGAACAAGCGGAGGGCAACGGCTGGTACTTGGCGTCGCAGGAAATGAGTGACGGGTTATCGGGCCTGATCCAGGTACCGCGCTTTGACCCGAGATCTACTGATCCAATGGGTCAGCATATTCGTGCCGTCTACCTAGCGTTAGCGAAAGTTAAGCTGGGCGGTGGTCGTGTTATTCAGACAATGGATGTGCGGAGACAAGAGCTTGTTTTTGAGATCAAACGAGAGATCGAGAAAGCCCAGAGTCACAATGGTGAGGACAGTGCAGCTCACGAGGCAATCATGAAGGAGGGCTACGAAAGACTAGAAGAAGAAATGCAACGAGTAGATAGAGGGAAACCGCTTTCTGAACTGTTCGTTGGAACGTTCACTCGCATGCATGATCCTGCGAAGTTGATCGCGACCAAGCCGCGCTGACCCCTTAGGGAAGGCGCTTTTTTTATCCAGCACCAGTTTTTTTGTTAGGATAGAGATAATACTTCGTCTTTTTAATTATTAAAAATTTTCCACATACCTACACCAGTCAAAACTGGTGCTGGATTTATGCTCGGTTTGCGATCTCGTCTGAAATCTTTTTGATAAAGTTCTCGAGTTTCATAGTTCCCAGATCCCTTTGATTGCGGCCACGGATAGAAACAGTTTTTGCTTTAGCTTCTTTTTCACCGATGATTAGCATATAAGGAACTTTTTCCATTTCCGCGTCACGGATTTTTTTGCCCACTGATTCTGATCGATCATCAAGTTCTACCCGGATATCATGTTTTTTTAACTCTAGAGTTAACTCTTGAGCATATTTATTTAGCTTATCCGAGATCGGCAGGATTTTGGCTTGTATAGGGGACAGCCAAACCGGAAAAGCGCCGGCATACCGTTCAATCAAAAATGCCATGATTCGTTCAATCGCGCCAATGGAGGAGCGGTGAACTACAAATGCTCGTTTCGATTCGCCGTCTGGACCTACGTAAGTTAGATCAAATCGATCAGGCATGCAGAAGTCGTACTGGACTGTAAAAGCGGTATCTTCTTTACCATTTGCGTTTCTCATCTGGACATCGATTTTCGGACCGTAGAAAGCCGCCTCGTCTTTAGCTTCATCAAATTTTTGACCTCGTTTTTGAAGCATTTGTCGAAGCAACTCCTCACCCTTTTCCCAAGCCGCGTCATTTTTATAATATTTTTCTTTGTTACTTCGATCACCCAGAGAAAGTCTGTACCAATAGTCTTTCCCATGAGTTAAACCAAGCACTCCCGTTACGTATTCAATCAAATCTAGAGCTTGAGAAGCTTCATCAGTAGCTTGTTCTTCGCTCGCGCAAATAATATGTGCATCAGACAAACAAAAACTACGAACGCGCTGCAAACCCATAAGCTCACCAGATTGCTCAAAGCGATAAAGTTTTGCCACCTCCGCGATCCTCATAGGAAGCTCTCGGTAGCTTACCGGTTTGCGAAGATAAAGTTCAAAGTGGTGAGGACAGGTCATAGGGCGTAGCATAAACTCTTCATCTTCGACTTTGATCGGGGCGTACATGGAATCTTTGTAATGCGGATAATGTCCGGATTTACGGTAGAGATCCAGCTTTGCGATGTCGGGAGTTATAACGTGTTGGTAGCCGCGTTTGATTTCTTCATCGACTATAAAGCGTTCCAATTCCCGTCGAACTGTGGCACCTTTGGCTGTAAACAGCGGCAACCCTTTGCCTACTGCATCTGAAAAGGTAAACAGGTCGAGTTTCGGTCCTAAAATTTTGTGATCGTGTTCTTGTTCGCTCATAGTTATATAGGTTAATAAAAAATCCAAGCACTGATGCTTGGGGTCCAGGAGGACGTTTCCACCCAAAACTTTATCTTCATTTCTTGCATAACGAGGCAAGTTCTCGAGAAAGCTCCACGGTTGGTAGCCGTTTTCCGCCTCCGCCAAGGCTACGGCGGACAAGCATCGCTTTCAAAAACTTAAGATTATTATAGGACTTCAGATTGGTTATTGCAAATTGTTCCCGAGCAGTGCCTTGATTTTAACCTTAAGCTCATCGTCAAGGTTGATTCGAAAAGGTGTTTTGACTTTTTGCTCTCGGATCATGAGATTTACGCTCATGTCACCTGGAGCAGATTCAAAAAGTGTTTTTAGTTGGGCAAATAATTCATCAGTCGCAGCTTCTGGGATTTTGATAGTCACAGACTGTGGTTCTTGTGGAATTGATTGCTGTCCAAATTCTCGCATATCATCCACTAGGAATTTAGGCTCTCCATCTTTGTCAGAAAGTTTTCCAGTGGCCAGCACAATTTTACCTTCGACTAAAAGGTCATTGTGTTTGTTATAGATCCCGGGGAAGACAACGAGTTCGATGAGGCCTCCCAAATCTTCCAAATCGATGAATGCCATCTGTTCGCCTTTTCTGGTCAAGATTTTCTGAACTCTAGTTACGATGCCACCGATAGTAGTATTCGCGATTTTATTTTCTATCACTTCTTTGATCGGTTTGGCGATTTTTTTCAGTTGTTCTACATATTCTTCCATCGGGTGAGCGCTGACATAGAGGCCGAGTAATTCTTTTTCCCAGCCAAGCATTTCTTTTTTGGTCGCGGCTTCCACTTCGCGAAGCTTGAGTGCAGATGCAGGCATGAGTTCAGCCCCGAACAAAGATGCTTGGTTTTCGGTTTTCCCAAAGCTTCGGGCAAATTCTAGGAGAACTTCAGTATTGGCTAATAATTGATTGCGTTCGCCCAATGAATCCAAGGCTCCTGATTTGGCCAAGGCTTCCCAGGATTTTTTGTTGAAATTGCGGGTCTGAATTCTTTTGACGAAGTCTTCAATCGAGGTGAATTTTCCAGATTGTTTCCGTTGTTCAATAATAATCCCAACCACATCAGAACCCAAATTTTTAATTGCAGACAATCCGAACCGAATGTGACTCTCATCTACTACAGTAAAATTGGCCAAACTTTCATTGACATCAGGAGGAAGTACTTCAATATTTAATTTTTTACATTCTTCCACAGCTTCGGATATTGTGGGAAGATCGCCGGATTCAGCGGTCATGAGAGCAGCCATAAATTCCACAGTATAGTTGGCTTTCATGTAAGCGGTTTGATAACTGACGACACAGTAGGAAGCGGAGTGTGATTTATTGAAACCATATGCAGCGAAGGGCTCAATCCAAGCCCAAATTTCAGCAGCTTTATCTTTGCTCCAATTCACAGTTTGCATACAACCGTTGATAAATTTTTCTTTTTGCTTGGCCATTTCGGCGGGAATTTTTTTACCGACAGCTTTACGGAATTTATCAACTTCTTCCCACGAATAGCCGGCCAAATCATGAGCAATCGTCAGGAGATCGTCCTGATAAACCAAAATTCCGTAAGTTCGATGTAAAATTTTCTCGAGTGCTGGATCCATGTAACTGACCAGTCGTGGATTATGTTTGCGTTTGATATAGTCGGGGATAAATTGCATCGGCCCTGGTCGATAAAGGGCAATCATGGCCATGATATCGAAAATACTGTTCGGCCGGAGTTCCATCAGATAACGAGTCATGCCTGATGATCCCATTTGGAACACGCCAAAAGTATGACCTTCAGAAAGTAGTTTAAAAGTTTTTTTATCCGGGTGGGGGAGATTATAAATATCTATCGTGACATCATGGCGCTTCTGCGCTATCCGCACCGCAGCTTCCAAAATAGAAAGGTTGCGAATTCCCAAAAGATCCAATTTGACCACACCAATTGCTTTGGCATTGGCATTCAAATCCAAAGCGTACATGTCGTATTGAGTAATAGTACGATTGCCATCGGGTTCAAATTGTAGAGGAATATAGTCAGTCAAAGCCGTAGGTGTGATAACAATTCCCGCAGCATGGACTGATGCGTGTCTGGCGCATCCTTCTAATCTTTTGGCAATGTCTAAAATTCTTTTCGTTTCTGGGTCTTTATCGTAGGCTGCTTTCAAATCAGGGTTAATATCCACGGCTTTGTCTAGCGTCATGTGGAATCCTTGTTTCCCGAAAGGAATCATTTTGGCGATCTGATCACATTTACTGTATGGAACACCTAGAGCACGACCGACATCGCGGATAGCAGCCCTGGCCATCATCGTTCCAAACGTAATGATTTGGGCAACTTTATCTTGGCCGTATCTTTTCGTGATGTATTCAATAGCCTCATCGCGATGATTGTCAGCAATATCCAAATCAATATCAGGAGGAGTCGGTCTGTGTTCCGTTAAAAATCGCTCAAAAGGCAGTTCATAATATAAAGGGTCGACATTAGTAATTCCTAAAATACGACCGACAATACTACCAGCAGCACTCCCCCTGGTATTTGTAATCGCCCCAATTTTATGAGCGCCTTCGACGACATCAGCTACCATCAAAAAATAAGTATCAAAACCTTTTTTGATAATAATATCGAGTTCGTAGTCGATGCGTTTTTGAATTTCTTCAGGAATGACTCCATCTTTACTATAGAAAGGAATTGCTTTCGCATAAGTCAGGTCTCGTAAATGTTCGGCAGAGGTTTTGCCAGCCGGAAGTTCGACTTGTGGAAAGTATCGCTGATTGAGAAGGAGTTTTAAATCACATTTTTCAGCGACTTCCACAGTATTCAAAACAGCTTCGGGAATATCCTGGAAATGCTCTAGCATTTCTTCTTCAGATTTTAATGACAGATCCCAGCCCCGCATGTCCAGCCGATCTGGATCATTGATGGTTTTGCCGGTTCCAATACAAATCAAGACATCCTGGGCTTCACTATCTTCCGGGTATAAATAATGACAATCCGCTGTCGCCACTAGTTTTAAATTTTCTTTTTTCGCAAGAGTGATCAGTTTCTGCGTTTGTTTTTCTTTGTCTCGCTCGTCTTGGGTGTTTGAGCCTTTACCATTTCGCTGAATCTCGATGTAATAATTATCCGGGCCAAAAATATCTAAATGTTTTTTTAAAACAGATTGAATTTCTGTCTCGGATTTGTTCATGACAGCTCGGGAAAGTTCTCCCCGCATACAACCGGAAAGACAAATCAAACCTTCCGAATGCTGCTTTAAAGTTTCCAAATCAATCCGCGGTTTGTAGTAAAAACCGTCAATGTGAGCGATAGTTGTCAGTTTCAGCAAATTTTTATAGCCCGCATCATTTTTGGCCAGCAGAGTTAAATGAAAATAATCAGAATCGATTTTACCTTCTTTGTCCTGGAGCGTTCTAGGGGCGATATAGGCTTCGATTCCGACTATCGGTTTAATTCCAGCATCCAGGCAGGCATTATAAAATTCAATTATGCCATACATGACACCATGATCAGTCAGAGACAGGGCTTCCATACCCAGTTCTTTCGCGCGATTAACTAGCGCATCGATTTTTGAAAGGCCATCGAGTAGGGAATAATGCGAATGAACATGTAAATGCGTAAACTTTTTAGCCATGTTTGCATTATAGCCAAGCCAGAGAGCAAAAACCACCCCGGACTTGATCCGGGGTCCAATAAAGTGGATCCCGGATCGCCCTTCGTGGCGTCTGGGATGGGTGACTATGGGTATGAAAAATGATATAATTTGCTTAATAGAAAAACTCAAATCAAATGGCTTTAAATGATAACGAACGAATTCAGGAAGTAGTTCTCATGGCTCAAGAGAAAACCCAAGCAGTTGGTACGAAAGTTTGGTATGCCTTGGGGATAACAATAGTTGCCATGGTTCCCGCTTACTATTTATTGAAATTTGGGTTTATATCGATCATGATGCAGACCCATCGTGAGCCACAGGTAATTTACAGCGATGAGGATAAGCAGCCGCTGGAAGTTTTAGAATCAAAAATTTTTACACTTGCGCCGAATACTTATGCAGGGTATGTTAAGATAAGGAATATAGAATACGAATGGGGGGTCAGGCGCCAAGAATACACGGCAGAATTTAAAACTGTCGGAGGCACTGTTTTGACCAGAGTTGACGGGTCGACTTTTATTCTTCCCAGCTCGGATAAAATAATTGTGTTCTCTCGCTTCACGCATGAACAAACACCGCAAGAAATTGTATTTCGACTAGGTGAAACGAAGTTTTCTCATGCCCCTGAAATTAATGTCGACCTAGATATCCAACGAACTGAAATTACGCATCCCGCAAGTGGGACGATTGTCTACGCTGGAGTAAAAAACAATAGTCCTTATACGTTAAAGCGAGTAGACCTACCTGTTATTCTCTACGGTAATAATAATCAGGTGCTGGGTGTGGGTTCGACCATTATTAACGACCTTGTATCGAACGAGACCAGAACTTTTCAATATTCTTGGCCATCCAGGCTGCAGGGTGTAGTCAGAGCAGAAATTTCCTATGAAGTTAATGTTTTTGATCGAGAAATTTTTGGCTTGCCGCCGGAATCGTCGCCCATAGATGGACGAGATGAGTAAACTCATGCGTAATTGGTTAAATAATTTTCGTTACTTCGATGTATATATCGCCACAAGCAGCACTTTGCTGCTTGTTTTGGGTTTGCTTATGATTTATTCGACAACTCTGGAAGATGCCTCTAATCTCATGTGGAGACAATTAGCATTTGCAATTGCTGGTTATGTCGGTCTTTTTGCTCTGGCGTTTTTTGATTATCGTAAACTGAAAAACGCCAGCTGGGTTGTTTACTTAGGAGTTGTGCTAAGTTTGATATCAGTTTGGCTATTTGGGGAAACCATTCAGGGCTCGACTCGTTGGTTTGACGTTGGATTTTTTTTGATCCAACCGAGCGAATTCGCGAAACTAGGGATGGTCATCGTCATGGCGAAGTTTTTGGATCGAAACCTTGAGCGAATAAAAGATTTCCGTTATGTCGCAATGTTTGCGATTTACGCAGGTATTCCAGCAGTGCTAATTTTTATAGAACCAGACTTGGGCTCTTCGATTGTTATCTTTCTCATTTGGCTGGGAATGCTCCTCGCCAGTAATGTTAACAAACGTCACCTGATGATTTTATTTGCAGCATTTTTGGTCGCAGCCTCATTAAGCTGGTTTTTTGTCCTTCAAGATTATCAGAAGGATCGAATTCATACTTTCTTCAATCCAGAAAGCGATCCGCTGGGGACGGGTTACAATGTTATTCAGTCAGAAATTGCCGTCGGTTCTGGAGAAATAACGGGACGGGGCGTAGGCAGAGGATATCAATCGCAACTAAATTTTTTACCAGCTCGGCAAACTGATTTTATTTTTGCCGCGATAGCTGAAGAACTGGGATTTTTGGGCAGTATGTTTGTCTTGGGAATGTTTGGTGTTATTTTTTATCGATTGGTTCAAGCGACGAAACATGCCCGGGATAACTTCGGCATGTATTTGTCACTCGGTGTGTTGATAATGTTTTTATCCCAAATGGTGATTAACATCGGCATGAATATTAAACTTGCGCCTGTAACAGGAATTCCACTACCGTTTGTGAGTTATGGCGGCAGTTCGCTTTTGACTAGTCTTTTTGCTTTAGGATTAGTACAGAGCATAATCGCTCGCCAAAAAGCCCTTAGATTCAGCCAGTAATGACTGTTGATTGACGACTGCATTCTAGAGTTTTAAAATATAGTTAGACAAAGAAGATATGGCCAAGTTTGATTACAACAAAATTCTCCAGTGGTTGGCATATATACTAAAGTGTCCTGTATGTGGACAAAAATATAACGCTGACCAGACCAAGGTTATTGATTCGGGTGAGGATAAACCGGTTAATAGCCGAAGTTTACTAGTGCATACGGATTGCGAGCGATGTAAAAGTTCCGTTGTGTTTTCAATCGCCATCGATGGTCCAGAAATTTTTTCTATCGGTATGGTCACTGATCTAACCAGCCAAGATACCAGCAAATTCAAAAATCGTGAACCCATTACATCTGATGAAGTCTTGGCTACTCATGAGTTCCTTCGAACTTTTGATGGTGACTTCAAATCAGCCTTACGAAAATAGCTGTTGACTTAGGCACACAAAAGTGTTAGGATATGACAGCTATTTTAATTTATGCAAAATATTTCAATTATCGCCACGAAGCGTGAAGTTTCTGGCAAACGAGTAAAGAATCTACGCAATGCAGGAAAACTGCCAGCTGTTTTGTATGGTCACAAAGTAGATACGACACAAATTGAAATCTCTGAACGTGAGTTTGCCATGGCTTTTCGAAAAGCCGGTGAATCTACAATCGTCAATTTAGTGGTAGATGGCCAGACCCGACCCGTGTTAATTCATGAAGTTCAGAACCATTATTTGAAAGGTAAACCAATTCACGTTGATTTCTATGCCGTAAACATGGCGGAAAAAGTTAAAGTTCACGTTCCTATTCACTTTAGTGGTGAATCTCCAGCAGTAAAGAATTTGGGTGGAACTCTGGTGAAAAATCTTTCTGAAGTCGAGGTGGAATGTTTGCCAGGGGATATCCCTCAAGCCTTTGAAATTGATATTTCTTCACTGAATACATTTGAAGATGCGATTCGCGTCTCCAGTTTGAATGTCGGTGATAAAGTTACAATCTCAGCATCTCCAGAAGAAGTGATAGCCAATGTCGCTAAACCTCGAACTGAAGAAGAAATGAAGTCTTTGGAAGAAAAAGTTGTGGAAGACGTCACAGCTGTGGAAGGTGTGATTAAACCCGAACCTGGAGTTACTGATGATGCCGCGGTACCTGCCACAGAGGATAAGAAAACTAAAGAAGAGTAATCACCGCGTAGCGCTGTCGTCCAAATAAATCCTTATATATTTTCGTTTTCGAAACTGGCCAGAATTTTTTGGCCAGTTTTTTTATTGCTGGTGCCTGGTCGTGGCCGATTTCCAAAAAGAGGTTGTAGGATTTAGGTTGTAGGTTGTAGATTTGCTTGAATAATTCCTCATAGAGTTTTAGCCCTTTTTTCGCAGCGACCAAAGCGCCTCTCGGTTCAAACTTTGTCGATGGATCCACGAGCTTTGCTAGGTAGGGAAGATTGGCCACGATTAAATCAAAATGCTGTTTGCCCCACGGTTCGAGTAAATTGCCATCCACAAATTTGATTTTGACTTTCTGGCGCTTAGCATTTTTCTTAGCCACAGCGATAGCTTTTGGTGAAATGTCGGAGGCGAAGTAATTGTGCTTGGTCCCGAGTTTTTTAGCGAGGGAGATGATAATATTTCCAGAGCCCGTCCCAATATCTAAAATGTTAATTTTACCTATTTGGTCCGATCGTACTTTTAGGTAATTCAGGACTAATTCTACAAGTCCTTCAGTCTCGGGGCGGGGGATCAGCACATGCTTGTCGACGTAGAGATTGAGTTTATAAAATTCTTTAGACTTCGTCAGATAAGCCACGGGCCAGCCGAGTAACCTGCGATTGATAAATGTTAAAAATCTTTTTTCCTGTTTCGGACTGACGTAGTTGCCCATATGGACAACTAGGTACTCTTTCGGTTTTTTCAACACATAAGACAAAAGAACCTCCGAATCGAGGGCTGCTGATGGGGAGGTTTTGTTGAGTTTTTTGATTCCTAAATTTATAAGTTGGTGAATGGTCATGACGGTTAGGGTTATTCGTCTGCGCAACGCGTATCGTCAGACGTTAACCGATACGCGCGGCACTGACGTTAAACGCTCGACGCTTTCTCCAGTTGTCTTTTTTGATCTTCGGCGATCATGGCGTCTGTGATTTGCCCCATGTTGCCATCCATAATCAAACCGATTTGATTCCAATTCGTATTGATTCGATGATCTGTAATTCGATCTTGAGGAAAATTATATGTTCGGATTTTTTCAGAACGATCGCCCGTACCGATTTGGGATTTACGTTTATCGCTTAACTCTTTCCGCTTTCGCTCTTCTTCGATGGCCAGCAACCGCGCGCGCATAACATTCATGGCTTTTTCTTTGTTTTGGGATAAAGACCGTTCGTCTTGAATGATGACCATGATCCCGGTGGGGATGTGGGTGATTCTCGCAGCAGAATAGGTAGTGTTTACGGATTGACCCCCATGACCAGAAGAGGTGGTCGCTTCAAATTTTAAGTCTTTTGGATCGATTTTAAAATCAACTTCTTCAATTTCCGGCATGACCGCGACGGTCACAGTGGAAGTATGCACACGTCCTGATTTTTCAGTTTCAGGGACTCTTTGTACCCGGTGTACTCCTGACTCGTATTTGAATTTGGAATAAGCACCTCCGCCAGTTGGCGGACCAACAATTTCAAAAATTACTTCTTTGTAGCCGCCAATGGATGTGCGATTCGTGGTAAGAATGTGAACTTTGTATCCAAGCTTTTCTGCGTATTTGGAGTACATACGAAATAGTTCTGCAGCAAACAAGCCAGACTCGTCACCACCAGCTCCCGCTCTAATTTCAATAATAATATTTTTCTCATCATAAGGATCTTTCGGTAACATCGCGATTTTGAGCTGTTCCAAAAGCTTTTCTTGTTCGGATTTGAGCGCGGGGAGTTCAGTCGCGGCCACTTCGGCTAATTCAGATTTATCTGCAATCATTTTTTCGTGTTCAAGAATTTCTCTCTCTACGTTCTCCAATTTTTCGATATCTGTAACCATAGGCAAAAGTTCTCGCTGGCGTTTGCCAAGTTTAGCCAGTTCTTGCGAATCAGTAGTTTGAGAGAGCTTCTCACTTATCTGTTCGTATTCTTTTTTGATTGCAGAGTAATTCAGTCCCATATAATTTAAAAACACGCCTAAAGATGTTTCTTAGATGGCGTGTCTTTGGAGTGGTTAAGCTTTAGCTAATTTTTTCGTAATCCGTTTGGACTTGAGTTCAGCAGCTTTAGATGAACGTTTTTTGAATCTATCAATGGTACCTGAAGTATCGATCAGGTTTTGTTTACCAGTATAGAAAGGATGGCAGTTGTAACAAATTTCAACATGGAGCTCTTGTTGGGTAGAGCCCGTAATAAAGGAGTTGCCACATGCACAAACAACCTTAGCAGCTGTGAAATATTGTGGGTGAATCTCGTTCTTCATATCTCCGAAATATTAGCATAGATTGACACGTTCGTCAAGACAGGGTAGTATGTGGTGTAAAATCGAAAGGGGGATACGAGTTGGACAGTTGGACTATTTTTATACTGCTAGCGGCATTCGTCTTCTCTTTCGTCTTCGGGATTCAGATGTCGATGAAGAGAAGAAGTCAACGGAAAATTAGGAAGAGGAGATCATGAGGAAAACGATTGGTTGGACTTTACTGGGACTTGCCGGAGTGCTTCTTTACTTCACTGGACCTTCGCAAAGCGTTTCGCCACTTGAGGCGAAACTCGTTCCGTATGTGGGCGATGCAGGGTCAATCTTAATCCTTGGATTGGTCTTTCTAGCACTGTTGTTGGGCGCGATTGGATGTATCGTACCCTACACGAAGCGTTAACGCCTACGAGGCAATCTCGAAGGCTTCTTTTTTTGTACTCTATTTTGTACATTTGTATAAAATACGTAGCAATTTTAATGTGTATATATAATGCTTAATATTGGTTTTTCCAAAGCAGACGGGTTGCCAAGACAAGCTATATATGTTAAACTCTTTGGGCAATTAATATTCATACTTTTTGATGGTTTTGGTCCTGCCCAGCCCCAAGTTAGCGGGAACTAACTGGGGCTGGGTCCCAAACTCAAATGACGAAAGTAGCCGAAGAAAGGATTATATTACATGAAGTCCATTGAACTAATGGAGATGCTTAAAGCTGGGGTTCATTTTGGCCACAAAACTTCTTTGTGGAATCCAAAAATGGCGCAATACATTTACACCCAGCGCAACAACATCCACATTTTGGATTTGGAAAAAACCAAAAACAAACTGTCGGATGCAGTAAACTTCGCAACAGAAGTTGCATCCAAGGGCGGTACTGTTTTGTTTGTGGGAACGAAACGACAGGCAAAAGATGAAGTGCGTAAAGCTGCGGAATCATGCGGTATGCCTTACGTCGTAGAACGCTGGTTAGGTGGTACATTTACGAACTTCCGTACAATCCAGAAAACAATCAAGAAAATGGAACGTTTGGAAAAAATGATTGAGACTGGTGAGATCAAGAAATATACGAAAAAAGAACAGTTGATGACAGCCCGCGAAATTGAGAAAATGAAAACCTTCTTCTCTGGAATCAAAGAAATGAAGAAATTACCGGAAGCTATTTTCGTTCTCGATACCAAGCACGACCACATTCCAGTGACTGAAGCTCGATTGTCCAAAGTCAAAGTTATCGGACTCGTCGATACCAATTCGGATCCAACCAAAGTTGATTATATAATCCCATCAAATGACGATGCGATAAAAGTTATCAGCTTCATGGCCAACATCATGGCAGAAGCGATTAATGAAGGTAAAAGCAAAATGCAGCAGGCTGTGATGACTCAAACCGAAGACGCTGCAATAGCAAAGTAATTTTGAATTAAGAATTAAGAATTTTGATTCAATTTCGAAATTAGAATTTAATAATTTTATTCGAAATACAAAATTCAGAATTAAAAATTAACATGCAAATTTCAACTGAAGATGTAAAAAAGTTAAGAGAAGCCACAGGCGCTGGTATGATGGATGCCAAAAAAGCTCTCCTTGAAGCTGGCAACTTTGATGAAGCAGTCGCGCTGCTTCGTAAAAAAGGTCATGCTTCTCTGGCTAAAAAATCAGAGCGAACAACCAAAGAAGGAATTGTTGCTTCTTATATTCACGCTGGTGGTAAAGTCGGCGTGTTGATTGAACTTAATTGCGAGACAGATTTTGTCGCACGCAACGAAGCTTTCCAGGCTCTGGCCCAAGAAATCGCTCTTCATATCGCTGCAGCCGCCCCGATCTATGTCAGTCGGGACCAAGTTCCCGAAGCGGTTGCTGATAATGAAAAGAACATTTATCGTGAGCAAATCAAAGATAAACCAGTGGCGATGCAGGACCAGATAATTGCCGGTAAACTGGAAAAATACTATGAAATGGTTTGTTTGCTCGATCAACCCTATGTCCGCGAGCCTGAAAAGAAAATCAAGGATTTGATTGCGGAATCAGTCAGTAAATTAGGCGAGAACATCCAAGTTCGAAGGTTTACTCGCTTTATGCTTGGATCAGAATAAATGATCATCGCGGCAATCATAATTTTATCGATCGCAGTACTGGTGGCGATAAGTTTATTTTTGGTAAAAATCGGACAGCTCAACTCTCGCCCACATGTGCGGATGCGTCTGAACACAGAACATCATCACCACGAGCTTTGGCCTTATGTCAAACAGAAAATCAATGCGATCGTTAGAAAAGTTTGGCATTTTATTCTCGAAGCTAAAGATCTAACGCCTTCGACAACCAAATCAATTCATAACCAATACGAAAAAGTTAAAAGTGCTTTTCGAATTCGAATTCGATCTTCGGAAGTAGAACCAGCGTGGCTTCCAGAAGCCGCAGAGCTGTCGATTAAGCCTACGGCTACACAAAATCCCGAAGATCTATATCTGGAAGCGATCAAACGCAATCCGAATGACAAAGAAGCTTACGCGGCACTCGGCCGATTGTATCTGCAGAATAAAAACTTTGCAGATGCGGTCCAGATTTATGAATATCTGATTAAACTTGATCCGACAAAAGATATTTACTATAGCAACCTCGGCTTGTCACATTATTCACTCAAGGAATATCAGAAAGCGAAGATTGCGTACGAGAAAGCGCTAAGCATCAACAATAAAATTCCGACGAGATGGATAAATTTGGGTTTGTGCTTTGAGGCTCTGGATGATTACACCAAAGCAGTCAAAGCAATTTCACAAGCACTGGACTTGGATAAGCTCAATATTCATTACATGACTCTGCTGGCAGATGCTTACATCAAACTAGAGAATAGTGTCCGTGCCGAAGAAGTATTGGAGCAAATATTGTCTCACGAACCTACAAATAAATCCGCCCGTGAAAAGTTGATGCGGTTGAGAATTTGAAATTCCACAGCAGTTTTTCTGTGAGTGGTTATAGGAAAAAAGAAAAAAACCGATCAATTAATCGGTTTTTTTCTGGTGGGCAGGACAGGATTCGAACCTGTGAAGGCGCAAGGCCAGCTGATTTACAGTCAGCCGCGTTTGACCACTTCGCTACCTGCCCTCGTCGCAACTATCGGACACTTCGCAAATTGCCTCGCAATTGTGCTACGGTCCTCTGTTGCTCCTCTCAAACAAAAATCGTGCTCGCTTCGCTGCGCCCCTATTTTTGTTTGTAACTATACTAATTCTCTGGAGCCGAGAAGAGGATTCGAACCTCCGACCTTCGCTTTACAAAAGCGTTGCTCTACCACTGAGCTATCTCGGCAGAGTTGTACCTGGAAATTTTAGCAAATTTAGCTGAATTACTCAAGATTAGTGATTCTTGACCGTTTATGCTATAATAATGCCAAGTTATTTAACCACAAAAGAAGTGAAATAAAACTATATGGATGAGAAAAAAACTAAGATTTTAATAGTCGAAGACGAAGAAATTTTGCTTACTGCTTTAGCAGAAGAGCTAAAACAAGAGGGATTTGACGCTGTCGGGGCCAAAGATGGTGAAGAAGGGGTAGCCAAAGCTGCCTCCGAAATGCCTGATTTAATTTTACTGGATTTAGTTATGCCGAAACTGGATGGTATCGGAGCACTTAAGCAATTGAAAGAAAATGACCAGACAAAAAATATTCCAGTAGTCATCCTGACCAATTTATCAGATTACGACAAAGTTTCGGACGCACTCTCCCTCGGAGCCATGGATTATCTAGTCAAAGCCAACTATCGCTTAGAAGAATTAGTTAGCAAAATCAAAACTGTTCTTGATCGAAATAAAGCTGAAGCTACGGGAGTCTAGTCCCAAAAAATGGAAACACAAAATTATCAAAATTTAATCGACGAAATTATCGCCAAACAAACTATTATTTTAGGACCGGATATTGTTTTATTAAAGGCGAGAAACGTGAAGGGTTTAAATTTGAGCTCGGGTGGAAAAGTTGAAAGCATTGATGGTGATCCTCAAGAGGTTTTACAAAATTTAATTAATGAATACGTAACTCTGTCAGGTCAGATCGTCAAAAATATTCTTAATCCGGTCCTGCTGAAATATCCTGAAATCAATGTACGAATTTAATTCCACAGCTAATATTTTAATTCAATCACTGATAGCCATAATTATCATAGGTGTGTTTTATAATTTAATGATGAGCACCAAACTCTATGGCGGAATTATCGGCAAAGCAGTTCGTCTGATAGGGGTGGCGACGATGTTGGTTGCCGTGGCTTCTATCGAAAACGTGCTTTTGAAATTTAAAATTGTCGAGCATTCTCTGACAGCTTCAGTTTTTCAAGACCTGCTTATTTTAGTGAGTTTAGTTTTACTCGGGATAGCGTTTTCAAAACTGGGATCAGTTAACAAACAGTAGGTAGTAGTAGCAAAACAAAATGGTTACTCTAAATAACAGTCAGCTGTTTATTATGTTGGCAATCTATAGTGTGATTGTCTTTATTTTTGTTTGGATTGAAAACAAACGGATGCGCAAAAATTTGCTGGGCAAAGAACACGAAATGCAACGGCGCATGTACGAAGTTTCGATTTTGAAAGAGTTAGGGGAGAGAATCGGGTATTCGTTAAATGTCCAAAAAATCGTTGATGTCGTGACGGGGTCACTTCGCAAATTACTGGATTATTCCACGGTTTCGTATTTGATTTTAAGCGATGAAGGTCGTATTATTTTTCACTGTATTGTCGAAGAGTCTGTGAACAAAAAATTTATTGAAGATGTGGAATCACGCATGTTGGCGGCTCTGACCGCGCTGCTGAACAGAGAGGTTAAAGAAAGCGAAGTCGATGAAAGCATTTCCGGCACAATTACTGATGAAACCAATAAAACCACGATTCAATCTTTTTTCAATATTCCAGTAGTGATTAATAATCGACCAGTCGGGTTACTCAATGTTTCATCGCACAAACCAGGATTGTACAAAGAAGAAGAAATGATGCTGCTCTATACAATCATGCACCAAGCATCAACTGCGGTTTCGAAGTTAGAAAATATTTTGAATTTGGAAAAGGGGAAACTCAATTCCATGGTTGAATCCATGGCCGATGGAGTTTTGATGGTGGATACTAGGAATAGATTATTGGTGATCAACCCGACTGCGCAAAAAATGTTGGGGATCGATAAAGCTCAACCATCGATTTTTGATATTTTAGGAAAACTATCGTCGAAAATGGATTTAAGGACAAAAATCGAGGAGAGCTTACGAAAGGATAAATTAGAAGTGGAAGAGCAATTGAAATTGGACGAAAAAGTTTTGCGTGTCTTAGTCAGTCCAGTCAAAGACGCAGCCAACGAACCGCTAGGAGCAGTCGTACTATTCCACGATATCACTAAAGAAAAATCTATAGAAAAAATGCGCGAAGATTTTACCTCGATGATGGTTCACGAATTGCGGAGTCCTCTAACTGGAATCCGATCGATTGCCAACTTACTCCGTGAAGATAAAATAAAGAACGAACAGAAAAAATATCAAGAATTTATCGAATTAATCGTTTCGAATTCCTCATCGATGTTGGATTTGGTGAATGACTTACTGGACGTCGCAAAATTGGAGTCAGGGAAACTTCAAATACTACGAAGGGATACCAATATTCCAGAAGTAATTAAGGTTCGTATCCAATCATTTGTTTCGCTCGCTGAAGAAAATCATTTAACACTCGAATCGAAAGTCGAACCAGGCGTAGCCACTTTTTCTTTGGATGAAAACAAAATTGCCCAGGTGTTAAATAATTTCTTATCAAATGCGATTAAATTTACGAAAGAAGGGAAAATTATAGTCTCGGCTTTGACAGTAAAAAAAGGGGAGAGTTTTCTAAATAAAGTGAGTAGTCTCGGAATGATTTGGCCTGGTATAAAAGACAAAACGTTTGAAGAAGATGTTCTAATCCTTGGTGTTACAGATAGCGGGGTGGGGATTGCAGAGGAGCAACTCTCTAAATTATTTAACAAATTTACCCAACTCGAAGAATCAGCGCATTCGGAGAAAAAAGGAACGGGCTTAGGACTAGTTATTTCCAAAGGAATTGCTGAAGCCCACGGGGGGAGCGTCGGGGTATTTTCGGAAGTTAGTAAGGGGTCAACTTTTTATTGTGTATTGCCAATAGCCAAGGAAAAAGTTAATGCCACCTAAAAATAGAGATTTTAACAGCATTAATGCTGATTTTGCAAATTTAACATCGCACCAATTGCGTACTCCATTGTCAGGGATGAAGTGGATGTTGGAGCTACTCCAAAAACCCAACACTGGAACTTTAAATAAAAAGCAAAAAGATTTTATTTTCAAAATTTATGCATTGAATGAACGAATGATTGCCCTGGTCAATGATCTATTGGAGGTCTCCAGAATTGAGTCAGGGGATACCAAACTTTATCTCCAACCAACCGACATGGTCGTGATTATCCGTCAGTTGCTAATGGACAAAGCGCAAGAGATCAAGCAAAAGAATTTAAATGTCAGCTTCACCGTCGAACAAGAACCATTTCCAGTCGTTCGCACTGAACCGATAAAGATTAAACAGGCAATCCATAATATTATAGCGAATGCGGTAAGCTACACTCCTGACAACGGAAAGGTTAAGATTGATTTAAGATTTAAAGATGAAGACCGAACAATGTTGGTCTGTTCAGTTACAGATTCAGGAATAGGGATACCAAAAGATCAGGCGGGAGATGTCTTTGAAAAGTTTTTCCGGGGTAGTAATGTTTCGAAAGTTGAGTCAGTGGGTACTGGTTTGGGTCTATACATAGCCAAAGCTTTTATCGAAGGCTCTGGCGGCAAAATTTGGTTTGAATCGCAGCTAGGGAAGGGAACGACCTTTTTCTTCACCCTGCCAATAGTGAGAACTAAATAAATTAAATCAAAAAAGGCCTGACATATGTCAGGCCTTTTTTGGCAGGGGCTGTAGGAATCGAACCCACATCTTTCCTTTTGGAGAGGAAGATACTACCATTGTACTAAGCCCCCATGCCCGCTTCTGGCGGGAAAAGCTACTTAGTTTCTTTGTGTTCCGTGCGTTTCTTGTCCCACTTACAAAATTTAATAATAACCAATCGGTTAGTATTCAGCTTTTTATTTTTTCTGGAATGGTAGTTGATCCGATGGCAAACTGTGCATTCCAAATTGATTAAATTATCTTGTGACATGAATCCCTTTCTTTTGAGTTAATACAAAACAAAATGTACTTTAAGATTTAGTTATAACATTTTGTTTTGAGAGAGGCAGTAATCCCGAAGGCCGGAGCGGATTCGACGATGTCGGATACGCGGAGGCCTAAGGGTTAGTTGACTCGTGGAGCCGTTGCGCGGAATTGAACCGCGGACCTACTCCTTACCATGGAGTTGCTCTACCAGCTGAGCTACAACGGCCAAAAAGCCAAATTACTATAGCAAAAAATAGCAAAATAATCAAGAGTCCTTGTTGAAACCTTAGAATTGAGCTACACTATTTACTATCGAATTCAACTTTCAAGAGGGTATACACATGGAAGTCACGCACTTCAAGCTGGCGATTTCGATCCCGCTGGCGAAAGCGGGACTTCTCAACGAACTGACGCAAATAGGTGCGGATCAGGTCACGATCATCGATACGATTGGCGCTGAATGCATGGGGCTTGTAGTTTTTCTCATGGATCTCGAAGACGAGGTCATAAGCGCGATTCATCGTTCTCCGGCGCGATTGCTTCCCGAATGCCGACTCGAGTCCTACCGTGAATTCCAGTACTTCAGGACAGGGCGCGCGTCATTTACCGATTTACCTTGCGTCTACTACGAAGGGGGCTAGGGGCATGCACACACTTGTTGTTGTAGGTGTCGTTGTGGCTGTGGGCACTGTCTGCTTTGGCGTTTTTGCCCTCGTGTACTGCTATGAACGACTCGCCAAGGTTCCAGACGGCGAGAACATTCTGGAAAACCTCAAACTTCCAGTCTAGGAGGTAATCCCGATGGCTGACTTGACATGGCAACAGTGGCTGAAGATAATCGTCGTCGGCGGAAGTCTCGCGTGCGCTGGGCTGTGGTTTTTTGAACTTCGCCACAATCCATACAGAAAACTTTCCTTCGCCGAACGCATTTTGCACAATTGGGCGCAGAATGGCGTACGCAGGAACGCTCGGAAGCACGCCGAACAACAGGCCAAGGCTGCTGCCAGCGACATTGTCCAGACCTGACCGTCGGTCACTAAAACCCGCGGTCTTTTTTTATTCCTTGACCGCAACTAGCGTATTTGTTAAGGATTTGCTATACTGGTTTTCAGATTGCCTGCCTGACGGTAGGCAGGTTAATAATTTATTAAGAAAGGTACGTTCATGGCCAAAGGAATGACCAAGTCAGAGGTGCTCAACGCCCTAGCCGAGAAAACCGGCAAAACCCGCAAAGAAGTGGCAGAATTCTTAGATGCTGTCGCTAATCTAGCGTATGCAGAAGCTAAGAATAGTGGTGAATTCACCCTGCCAGGGTTGGGTAAGCTTCTAAAGAAGCACCGCGATGCCCGCATGGGCCGCAACCCAGCTACCGGGGAACAAATCAAAATCCCTGCTAAGACTGTAGTAAAGTTCAGAGTAGCCAAGGCTGCTAAAGACGCAATCCTCTAAAAAACCAAAAATATATTGCCCCCGTTGACAAGCGGGGGCTTTATATTGTATAATGTGGATAGATACGATTTTTTGATGGAAACCCAACAACAATCCGTAGTGCGAAAAAACGAGTAAAACCTGAATTTCGGGCTTTGCTTTTTTTGTGCTGGCAACTTACGAACAAACACGAATTTACGAAAAGGGTTAACCCCAGTTCGTATATTCGTAAAAATTCGTAGTTCGTAGATATCTTAAAGGTCGAGAATGGGGGTGGGAGGGGATGAGAGGGGGTGAATTGGTAAAATGAATGATTACAATTCTTATTCTCAAACTGTAGCTGATTCGTTACAGAATCTCTACGCACGTTTCATAAATTTTTTGCCAAACTTCTTAGTCGCGGTCATTATTCTGGTCGTTGGCTGGGTAGTTGCATCCTTTGTGGCAAAACTTATCAGACAAGTTTTGCATTCTGCAAAAGTTGACGAGATCGGAGACAAACTGGGATTGGATGAAATATCAAACCGCACTGGAATGAAGATGAGCGTGTCAGGCACTCTAGCTTGGCTCGTGAAGTGGTTTTTGTTAATTGCTGTCTTCCTCGCTGCAGCTGATATTTTGAATCTTACAGAAATCTCAGCGTTCTTGAATCAAGTGTTGCTTTACATTCCAAGCGTCATCGCTGCCGCTGCGATTCTGTTAGTTGGTACGATGCTTGCGAGATTTTTGGGAAACTTGGTCCGCCACAGCGTCAAAGCTGCCGGACTCGTTTCTGCTGATCTTCTGGCAACAGTTACGACTTGGGCTGTGATGATCTTCACTGTTCTTGCAACTTTGGATCAACTTAGAGTTGCAGAAGGATTTGTGACAACGCTCTTCACTGGTATCATCGCTATGTTAGCGATCGCTGGTGGTCTGGCGTTTGGTCTGGGTGGAAAAGAACATGCGAGCAAAGTGCTCGATCGAATTGAACGAGACATCAAGTCTTAAATTAAGTTGTAGATCTACAACGTAAAAATAAAAATCCGCGGCAATTTTTCAGCCGTGGATTTTTTTGAAGAAAAATTAATTAACGTTTTTTAACCATCCCGGAAATCGCCTTTGCGAAAGCTTGCAGTTGTTCCTCCCCTAGAATAGGGGAGGTTAGGTGGGGTAGAATGTGAGGTAGAATAAAGTATGGATTATTTATACAACAAAAAAGAATATAAAAGCAGAAGACAGCAACTAAGGAACAATATGCCTCAAGCAGAGCAGATTCTTTGGTATTATCTAAGAGGTAAGAACCTTAAAGGTTATAAATTTAGACGACAATATGGAATTGGTAATTATATTTTGGATTTTTATTGTAATGAATTAAGGTTAGGAATTGAAGTAGATGGTGATTCACATTTTCTAGATCCAAAAGGAAACGAATATGACAAGAGAAGAGAAGTTTTTTTAGAATCTAATCAAATTCGACTTCTTCGTTTTACGAATGATGAGGTTCGGGAAAGTATTGAAGGTGTAATTGAAAAAATTTCTCGTGAGTTGCCTTAGGTTCTACCACCCCTAGCCCCTCCTATTCTAGGAGGGGAAAAACTGCGGGCGAAATTACTCATACCTATTTACAAAATCCGGAAAATTTGCTATACTATGTATGTAAGGTGAGAGTCTTACTAAAGAAACAAAAATAAAAAAGAATATTAGGTACATGAATTCCAAATTGAAGTTTGGTTTTTTATTGGGGTTTTTAACCCTAACAATGTCTTTGAGCATGAAGTCAGAACCGTTGACTTCTCGTGCTATTTTGGATTTGGTAAATGCTGACCGCTCTCTACACGGTCTCTCGAAGCTAACACTGAATCCAACTTTGAATTTGGCCGCACTCGCTAAAGCCGAGGACATGTCCTCCGACAATTACTTTGCCCATACTTCGCCTGATGGCGAGACTCCCTGGCATTGGATCACGAGCATGGGTTATGACTACACATACGCCGGTGAGAACTTAGCAGAAGGTTATTCTGATCCTTTGGAATTAGAAAAATCTTGGATGGAATCCGAACCTCACCGCGCAAACATTTTGTCTCCGTATTATTCTGACGTTGGCCTAGCCATAGTCACTCGCAACAACACAAATTTGGTAGTCCAATTGTTTGGTAGTCGGGATCAGAAGCTGACTCTTAGTCAGTAAACAGTAATCAGTTAACAGTAAACAGAAGCTGCGGCGGAAACCGCAGTTTTTATGTTATAATAGTTTTATGCAAATGAATCCGAACGAATATCAAATAATTGATCCAAAGCGAGGGCTGCGCAAAAGCCTTTTACTGCTGTTGGCATTGATTGTTGTAGTAGGGTTAGTGATGGTTACTTACTATCTAACTAAAGTTAATGCCGCTGCTACTGACGAAAGTCATGAAATAAACATCACTGTAGAAAAAGGATTTTCGACCAAACAAACCGGGCAGCTGCTATGGGAAGAAAAAGTTATAGGCAATAAATATATTTTTTTGATTTATACTAAGCTTCACAATGCTGGAGGAAAAATTCAGGCAGGCGAATATGTGTTAAACAGCAACATGGCAATTCCAGAAATTGTCGACATCCTGACGCACGGAAAAGTTGTGAGTGAGAATCGGAACGTGACCATGATCGAAGGCTGGAGTAATAAACAAATTGGAAAATATTTGGTTAACAGAAATATCATCAGTTCTGAAACCGAATTTAATAATGCCTTGGCTGGCAACTTTGATTTTGAATTTAAAATTTTGGGTGACAAATTTAACTACGAAGGATTTTTATTTCCGGACACTTACACCTTGAGTAAAGAAAATCATCTAGAAGATTTGATTAGTAAAATGTTAAATAATTTTGAAAGTAAGGTTACAGATCAAATGGTGGAAGATGCGGAGAAAACAAATTATGATTTCGGACAAATATTGATTTTAGCTTCTATCATAGAGAAGGAAGTCGGAAGGAATAAAGAAAATCTTACTGATGAAGATTTGGAAATTATGCAGAACGAAAGAGAACTGGTCGCATCAGTGTTTTATAATCGACTAGAAATTGGTATGGCGTTAGAATCAGATGCAACGATAAATTATGTGACAGGGAAATCCGATCGGTCTGTAACCATCGAAGATACGAAAATTAAATCTCCCTACAACACTTATGCTAATCGTGGATTACCACCAGGACCGATAGGCAATCCAGGAATTGATTCGATCAAAGCAGCAATTTATCCCGCGAACTCTGATTATTTATTTTTCTTGAATTCACCTGATGGAACAGCATATTTTGCCAAGACTCTGGAAGAGCATGGGGAGAATAGGGCGAAATACTTGAGATAGTAATAAGCCTGCCTGCCGGCAGGCAGGTAAAAAGTAATAAGTAAAAAGGGACTCTGGCGAAAGCTGGGGTTTTTATGTTAAGCTGTTATCCACAGGGGTGCGAAGATGAGTATACAATGGCGAATACGGAGGAAACGAGTCCGGGGGCGAGCAAGACACAAGCGTCTTCTTGAACGGGCGCGACGAAAAGAGATCAAAAACAAGAAAGTCGATCTCAAAGACGCTCAGCACGGCCCAGCGCTGCGACTCTCTGACGCGGAGCTGGATCGTATCAATTACGGTTCACTTCAGCGAAGAGCTGCTTGGTACTAGACCCGCCGGGTTCCTATATGGGACCCGATTTTTTATCGAGGTTGCGCTCTTGACCTGATGCCGAAAATCATTTATACTATGTGAGAACTTAATTCAAAGACCTTAGCTGGCTATATGCCTTAATTCGCTAAGCAGATGAGAGCCGATAAATCGGCAAGCAATCACTGTCTTTGAATCTGACAGTTTTTATTTTATATAATTAACGGCTACGAAAGTACGAACAAGTACGAAAATACGAAAAAAATTAGCTCTTCGTACTTTCGTAAAAATTTCGTAAGTTCGTAGATAATAACTATGGCTATAACCAGGAAAGAGAAAGAATCAATACTTGCTTCACTCACAGAGCTTTTGAAAAAAGCTCGAGGTGTTGTATTCACGGAATACCGTGGCATGACTGTGAAGCAAATGAACCTCGTACGAAGAAATCTCCGTAAAGAAAATGTGCAGTACCAAGTTGTAAAAGTTACTCTACTCAAGAAAGCGATGGAAGCACTTGGAATTAAAACTGACGGAATGAAATATACAGGACCAGTCGCGATTGCGGTTTCAGAAGAAGAGGAAACAACTCCAGCAAGAGTTCTCAAAGGTATGACAAAAGAAAATCCGCAGTTGATTCTCGATGGTGGAATTTTCAATTCAGAATTAGTTGACGCAACAGTTGTCAGCAGACTTGCAACACTTCCAACCAAACAACAACTCTTAGGCCAATTAGTTTCTGTTATCGCGGGTCCGGCTAGGGGATTAGTCACTGTACTTTTCGGGAATACTCGAAATCTTCTTAACGTACTTAACGCAATTAAGGACAAAAGGTCGAATTAGAAAGGATTACACATATGGCAAATTTTGATAATATCGTTTCAGAGATTGAAAAGTTAACGGCCCTCGAGCTTTCTGAATTGGTGAAAATTTTGGAAGAAAAGTTTGGTGTTTCTGCTGCGGCTCCGATGATGATGGCCGCAGGCCCGGCTGCAGGTGGAGCTGCTGCTGTAGAAGAAAAGACTGAATTCACAGTTGAGCTTACCGATGCCGGGGCCAACAAGATCAACGTCATCAAAGTCGTACGCGAAGCTACTGGCAAGGGTTTGAAAGAAGCGAAAGACTTAGTTGATGCTGCTCCTAAAGCGATTAAAGAAAATATCGCAAAAGCCGAAGCTGAAGAATTAAAGAAAAAACTCGAAGAAGCTGGCGCGAAAGTCACGCTCAAGTAATTAGTAATAAGTAAAAAGTAATAAGAAACTGCGGCCAACCCCGCAGTTTTCTATTTACTAATTACTCCTTACTTATTACTAGCCTGAATTGTTGACAAGAGAGCGATTTTTTGCTATAATACAAGTAGATATAGTATCGGCTAGCCGATCCTGATCGAAACAAAAAGGGTCTAAAACAAAAAGAAAATTAAATAAATGAACAGCCAAGCATCGGACCTTGAGCTTTTAAGCTTGAAGGACGCATCGAGCTTAAGTCCTTACAGCGCGGACTATTTAAATTTGTTAGCGCGTAAAGGTAAAATCAGAGCGCGTAAAATTGGACGGGATTGGGTAATCACCAAGTCCGATCTTTTTGATTATCTTCAAAAACAAAAAGCATATTATGAAAACAGATTATCAAAATTTAAATTGGTTTGAGACTTCATTAGTTGCCTGGGGATTTGTCGGTGTGGTAGTGGTTGGAATTGTTTTTTTCACCGGCCTCACTCCTCAAATGCAGTCTGATGTAGCGCAGGCAGTTACGATTCTTGATATGAATCAGCAAGCCCAGGGAGTTGTCGATACGGTTACCTTCGTTTGGGATGCGCAAAATGATTTTTATGAACAATTCTATCTGGCCTTCACTGAAGTTGCAACAATTCCATTCGAGGATTTCGAACCAACAATAGAAGCTTACTCACTCGCGATTAATCATTTAACTGACCAGGTGAGATCGGGTTATGAGGGGCAACAACAGATTTCATACGATACACAAGGAAAGGTTTTGGGAGCAATAATAGAGATTGGTTCTATAGATACCGAACCAACTTATGAATTGGAGTTGGAGATGCCTTATAAATTTGAAACTCCAAATATTAATTTTTTGAATAATTTCGCCAAGGTCGAGGCGTACTAACCTGCCTGCCGGCAGGCAGGGAGAACAAAAAATATGACAAAAAAATCAAAATCAAAATCAAAAAAACCAAAACAATACGAGCCACAATACCTCCTGATCATCTTGGCAGTCGTTTTGCTGCTCGAAGGATTTTTGATGGGAAGTGCAGAGATTGCAGATTGGCAAAGCGGGCTGTCGATGCTGGACATGAGTTCAGCTATTTCTGAAGCAGTCACTGATACAATCGTCGTCATGCAGCCAGTTGTTGATGCGATAAAGACAATCGATACTTTTTATCAGGAATCAGCCACGGCGATGACAGAGCTGTTATCACTCCCAGAAAATCCTTTCGATCAAATTCTGCAGCTGACTGAATACACGAATAGCTTTTACGAAAGCGCAGCAGAAGAATTAACTACGCTTTTGGATTTGTCTTCATTCGCTAGAGCTTCGACGTTTTAAACAAAAACAAAAATGTACGCGCAAGCAAAACCAATTTATTATGGTTTGGCGGCGATCGTTGTTTCGACAGCGTTTTTTCTGTTTGTGCCACTTTCAAATCCAGAAGTTGCATCAGTTCAGCAGGATATGGTTCAGCGACTCGATATCGGTTGGCAACAAACAATCGGAGATCGAGCCTGGTTTGAAGAAGTATTTTTTATATACGATACAGTCCAAAATTTTTATACTCAATCAGCTGATGCCACCATTGCGTTTCTAGAGGACTCGGAAGCGGATGCTGATATCTATTTTGTTTGGGGGTCTGTTTACCAGATATTTGCCGACGTTTTTGATCAATCCGATTCGAATTTGGCTCACGGGCCACTCCCATCAGCAGAAACTGTGCCTAATTTCATGACGGAAGAGCCACTATATAACCTCATTCCTTACAGAGAAGTAGTGAAAACCATTGAAACACCTGTGGTAGCTGGTAGTGCGACTGGAGCTTGGCGCACAATCATAGACGGCGTAACCGGCCAATCCTACTGTTTGGCGATTTTTAATGGAGAAGTTAATCAATACGTGGGAACTTGCAGTTCCCAAGGCTATTATTAATAAATATCTATGAGCGAATCACAACCAAACATGGAAGAACTTTTAGCTCAAGCTCGCGATAAAGCGGCTTCTATCCAACAAGAGCGAGAACAAAAAGCCGCGGATGATAAACAGGCCGCTGTTACTTCACAAGTGGATAAGCTTTACGCTGACCGTGAAGAACAGGTAGCGCTTAACTCGGATATATCTAATACCAATACGGCGAGTAACCTAAAATGGCAACATATAAGAGCGCTTAATAATCAAAAGACACAGGTGTTCGAAAGTAAAAAGGAAGCTGATGCTGCGATAGCAGATGAGCAGACTCCTGATGAGGTAAAATCTTTGTATCGTCAAGTGCAAACACAAGCTGGAGTTGATGATAGACAAATAGACGAAAAGATTGCACAAACTAGAGAAGCAATCCAAGAAGCGAATGAACTTGTAGCATCAAAAACACAAAAGATAGACCAAACCACAGCAGAAGCCGAAAAAATAATGGGCTTGAGTCCTGAAGTTCGTCGACAAGAAGAAATTTTTCCGGCTCTTCAAGAGTATGTGATTAAGCGAAGAGAAATTGCTGCTCAAGCAAAAGAAGTTGAGATGCAGTTTGACATTAATAAACTCGTAGAAAGAATTTATTCTCAAATTATTACTGGAACTCAAAGAAGTCGAAGAGATCGAAATGAATGGTCTGACAAAAGAGATTTTGAATATGATCTTGATTTAAATTTTAGAGAGTTCGGTTCGACTGAAGCAGCATCGAAACTCGTATCTAATCCCGAACTTTTACAGCGAATCAAAGAAGGTATTTTAAAGAAAATTCAAGAAACTTTTGCGTCCAACCACAGTCAACCCGGAGATAACCATGAACAAGAAGCTGTGAAAGCTGCAAATAGCAGCTTGAATCTTATAATTGGAGGAGGTAAAGACCAAGTTAAGGTTCAAGTTTGGAATGGTGCAGTAGGTTGGGGAGGAGTTGAGAAATGGGAGTCAAAAGACGTTAGTGCTGCGGGAATGCCTCATTTACCTTATTCTTGGGAGTTATCCGATGAACAAAAAGCAAAATTGGAAGCGGCGATTAAAGATACCAATATGCCGATGCAAGAGTTGAAAACCTCGCTAGGGTTCAAATTTAATCCAGAAACCGTAGGAAGAATTAAAGAAGATGCTCTGGTTGAAGATAGGGAGTTTAATCGTCAAAGAGAGTTGAAGGACATCCAGAAGAAAATTGAAGGCTTAGTGGTAAGAATAGATGAAATAGAAAGGGAGATAGTCAGCACTCAGGAACAAGTTGTTATATTGCAAAAGAATCTAGACTACGACAAAGCAGGTCGTGCAGTGACAGTGCAAGGTGAAAAAATTGTCCGACTTCAAAAAGAATTATCTGAAACTCAAATAACACTGCGGGATCTACCTAAAGGTTTTTTCGGCGGGGTAAAAGATAAGATAAAACAAGAGATATTGACTAAAAAAATTGAAAACATCGGGCGAGAATTGCCGCAAGAGCAGCAAGTACTAGCGACGTTAAAAGAAAAACAGGAAGGAATTAAACTTGGTTTAGGAAGTAATCTCATGCGTGATTCCTACCGGGCAGATGACAGATTGGAAATTCAACGTAGCATTCTAAACAAGAACCAGACAGAGCTTCAGAAAATGAGAACAGATCTTCAAAAATTAGAATCCAGACGGTCGGCTTTGGAATCCACTAAGCCTAAATAGTTGATCAGTTTTTAATAAAAGGTTAAAATAACTCGTCTCTGGGAGGAGGATTTTCGTGAGCATACAGGAATTGCAGGAAATGCTTGTCGTCAACATCGAGGAGCCGACATTGAAGCATTGCTACGCGCTCCGTGAAGCGCTTATGACGGCCTATCCCGTCGCAAGCCGTCATACAAAGGAAACCTCAATCATTCGAGATTTCCTGTCCTGGTACCGTCGGGTCGTTAACGACGTTGAGCCGGTTGGCACTCCGAACCCGGAACTTCCGGTAGATCGGGATAAGTTCCAGGCTCTCTGCGACCGACTTCGGGCTTACCCTGAACTAAAAACGGCGTAATAGCCGTTGTGGTTTGCTTCAGGCAGGTTCTGCACCGGACCCGCCTTTTTTATTTGGGTTATAAAATTCCTCCCCTGGAACAGATGTTCCATCCCTCATCGGCCGCCGGGGGCTGGAGGTTAGGCGGGGTAGATTTTGTAGCGCGCTGATTTATCAGCTCGAGCCCATAAATGGGCACGCTACATTTCTGTGCTTGAGAGTAACTGCTAGATTGTCACTTTGAAAAGTTTATTTCCATCAAGGAGGTAGAGACTTCTCGAGGCTTCGTCGACATAGAAATCAGTGGGCGCATTTGTCGTTGGGAAATAGATTTGATTTATTAAAGTCCCATTCTTGTTTAAAATTAGTACGCGTTTTTTATTTGCTTCCAAAATATAAAGACTAGATGCCACTTGAATTTTATCACCGTTAGTTAGAGGATCGGACATGTTTGGAAGTGGGAAAGCTTGAAGCTGACCTGAAACGTATTTAGTAATTTTATCTGCATAGAGAATATATATGTCTTTATCAATCCCGAAATCGCGGGCATCGCGGACGTTACCCGAGACACTGATTTGTTTGCGATAGCTCTTGGTATAAAGAATTTTTAGTAGCTGGTCGTTGGCTTTGTCCAGGGTGTAGATAGCACTGTTCCCGACCAGCATCGTAGTGAGATCGCCATTTTCCACACTGACAATTGGTTCAAATTGTTTGAGAATCGGATCTATCCGATAAATTTTACTTCCAGCCAAAACAATCACGCCCGTGGTTTGAGTGTGATCAATAGCAGTAATCGGATCAGTCAGACTGTTGAGGAGAAAATAGTCAGTAAGGGTCTCATCAAAGCGTGAAAGCGAATTGGAATCCTGATTGCCAAACAAAAATCCAATCGGCGTTTTGGACATAAAGAGAGGACTGTGTTTCAAATCCAAAAAAACTGTCGGGTTCTCAATGATGTTAATTTTATTGATGACGGTTTTGACTTGCTCGATTTTTGGATCTAATTCTTGAGCTTTGATTGGATCTAAAGCCAGGAGTTGGTTGTAATCCTCAATCGCTTGATTGAGATAAGTGATGGCTTGGTTTTCATCTTTATAGATCAAAGCGGATTGAGCTGCGGAAACATCCTGATTAATTTTTTCAACAAGTTGAGTGATTTGGACTTGGGTTTTTTTGTCTTGGATTTTACTGGCGTAGATGCTGAGGTTAATCAAAAACAGCAATAAAAAAATTCCGAAGCAAATAACAAAAAACTTTCCAGGTTTACTTAAGTTTTTAAAATATCCAAAACCTTTAATTTTTTGCAACCATTCAAAATTTGGTTTTCGAATAGAAAAAGTCGGAAGAGAAAAAGCTGGTAGTTTTAATTTAAATTTAGGTTTTTTATCCTCTATTACCTCGTTTTCAGGCAGAGGGGCATAGATATCTTTCGCAGGCGTAGAGAGCGGTGAGATCTCCATAGCTTTTGCAAAGTGCAGCATAAAGCTGCAAAAAGCCATGTCAGGAGCTTTGGCATCCTGTAAAATTTTTGTGATTTCCTGACCGGCTTCGTCTAAAGGTTTTTGATCTAAGATTTTTGTAAACAGTCCAAACGAAATGTAATTGAAAATATTGGAAGTGGTCAGGATTAAACTATCTTTGTCAGTGAGTTTGCCCTGTGTAAAATTCACGAAAGTTTTGAGTGGGTGAGTTCCACGCTTTTCTGCGGGTAAGATCTCCATCATTTCCGATTTTCGTTTTAACCACGCCGCGGTTTGGCCGTTGTTGGCCAGATAGATGTTATTGTCGCCGCCATGAGCGCAAATCACACACGAAAATTTGCCGACCCAAGATTTACGCCCTTCGTGAGCGAGGTCGGCTAAATTCTGATTGATTTGCGAGAGTGAAGTTTCGAATAAAGTTTCTGCCGGTAACTTTTTGTTTTCTTTAAACGAACCAAGAATAATTTCCAGGATTTTTTTTAAATCATTGCTCTCTGTTTTGCGTGTCATGTTCCAGAGTTCAGCGACGATAAAGAGCTGTAGAGAATTATTAAGTTGTTCTTCGTAGAGGACTAACGAGTTCTTTTTCGACTCGGGGTTGATCAGATAAATTTGATTGATTTGTGTTTCTAGTCGGGCCATAACGTTGTTTAGTATAGCAAATATAATCATTTTATGCTATATTTGGTTCATGTTAAGCCAACTATTATCATCCAGGCTCAAAACCAACGTCATTAATTTATTTCTGGCACACCCGGTGCGAAGTTTTTCATTTACCGAACTTCGGGTCAATTCAAATGCTCCTTCTAAAATTCTAAAGCAGACTCTCCGTGAACTTGATAAAATTGAGTTCATAAACATGACTGCAAAAAATAAAGTTCGATACTACCAGATGAACAAGCATTTTACTCTCTATCCGGAATTAGTCACGCTGCTGCGAAAGGTCAGACAGATCCCGACTGACAATCTAGCCAAAGCTGCATCGAAACTGACAAGCGCGAAGCTGATTGCCTTAACCGGAGTCTTTGTCGGTAAGCCGAGACTGGAAACCGATATTTTGATTGTCGGTAAAATCGGGACGAAACGATTGAATACTTTTATCACTCTCGCTGAGAAGTTTGCCGAGCAAGAAATTAGTTACACTATTTTTTCGATTCAAGAGTTTGAATACCGAAAGATTTTGAATGATCGGTTTGTGAAAAACATTCTCGAGAACAATCCGCTAATAGTGATAGATAAAACCAAACAACGTAAACCATTAGCCAGGCTAATTTATAAATAAATGGATCAAATCTATTCAATCTACAACCAATTTCTTAGTTATTTTCCTTCCAACCTTCACGGCATAGTTTCGATAGCGCTGGCGGTGCTGATCGTGATCGGAGTATTTAAGGTTATTAAGAGAGAATTTATTTATCTAATCCTCCTGGTTGTGCTTTTACCAGCCTCGATACCGATTTTAAAAAATGTCTGGGAAAGTGTCTCCGGTATTATCAAATTCCTCTTATCAAGAGGTTAGCGAGGTATTTTTTGTAAAATTAACTCGCGCAGGATGACGATCCGAGCGCGTAGGCCAAAAATTCAGCAGAATTTTATGGCCGGTAATTTTGCAAAATAATACCGAGCCATTAAGGGGTTGACCAGGTATCAGCAATACGTTATAATGTTTCTGCTATTAATGGTCCTAAGGACAGAAAGCTTACAAACACATGTTCATGGATGATGAAGCCACAACACCAGCAACACCAGCTATGCCAACAGAAGGCGGAGATATGGCTGAAGAAAAAGACGAAGCTGCTGCTTAGCATAATAAACTGCCCACTATTTGGGGCAGTTTTTTAGTGGAAAACTTTGTGTGGAAACGTGAAACTTCATAGGCTTATTTAAGCCTATTTTTGTTATGTTTAACCGCTTTGACGGGTGGTTTAGGGTGGGTTATACTAACTTGTAAGTGGTGAATTGTGGATAAAAGTGGGGAAATGTGGAAAACTCGGTTCCTGTAGCTATTAATGGAGTTTTCTCTCCGAACTACGAAAATCTACGAAAATACGAAAGAATTAAGCCCAGTTCGTAGTTTCGTACCAATTCGTATTTCGTAGGAAACTCGCGATCACAAGAATGTTTATAGGCGAGTATACAATCAGTATGGATGCGAAGGGAAGAATCGCGGTTCCGGCTAAATTCCGATCCAAGCTTTCCGCAGCTGCCGTAGTAACGAGGGGACTAGATCGAAGTTTGTTCCTTTACACGAAAAGCGAATGGGAAGCAATTGCCACGAAGTTGGCAGCTTTACCGCTTTCGAAAGCCAATTCCAGAGCTTTTGCCAGATTGATGTTGGCCGGGGCTTATGATGCCGAATTAGACAAGCAAGGACGAATGATGATCCCAGAATATTTGAGAAAGTTTGCCAGTCTCGGAAAAAAAGTTGTGGTCGCAGGTTTATATAACCGAATTGAAATTTGGGATTCACAAACCTGGGAAGCATACAAGAAAACCACTGAAAGTGAAAGTACCAGTATCGCAGAAGCACTCGGAGAACTTGGGGTCTAAATGGCGCACATACCAGTTCTTTTAAATGAAACATTAGAATATTTGAATGCGGATAAGGGTGGGAAGTTCGTTGATGGCACTGTCGGCGGCGGCGGACATCTGCGCGCAATTCTTTCTCGGAACAAATCCAATGAAGTATTGGGGATTGATTTGGATCAAGCCTCCTTACGTAAACTCGAAGCAGAGCTTACGGCAGGAGGGTTGAGCCAAAAAACCAAATTGGTTTCGGGAAATTATGCAAACATTGATCAAATCTTACAGCAAGTGGGCTGGGATCAAGTTGACGGTATTCTTCTGGATCTGGGTTTTTCGTCTCTACAGTTAGAAGACTCGTCACGCGGTTTTTCATTTGCCACTGATGGACCACTGGATATGCGCTATGATCGGTCGCAGACGGCGAGTGCGGAATCAGTAGTCAATCAATATTCGCCAAAAGATTTGGAAGATATAATTGAAAATTATGGCGAAGAACGATTGAATGGCAGAATCGCCGCAGCAATAGTAGCAGCGCGTAAAGAAAAAAGAATTACCACCACCAGTCAGCTAGTTGAAATTATCAAAAGTGCCGTCCCATCATCCATCCGATTTAAAGCCAATGATAATATCCGACGAGTTTTTCAGGCAATACGGATCGAGGTCAATCGTGAGTTAGAGAATTTAAAATCTGCTTTACCGAAGATGGTGTCAGCGCTAGCCCCACGCGGACGACTGGTAATTATTTCCTTCCATTCTCTTGAAGATCGAATTGTTAAAGAATTCTTCGTTTCCGAAGCCAAGGATTGTATCTGTCCTGTTGAATTTCCGACCTGTGTCTGTGGTAAAACTTCGACAGTAAGAATTCTCACTCGAAAAGTAATCAAAGCGACAGATTTGGAAACTGAAGCGAATCCTAGAAGTAAGCCAGCTAAATTAAGAGCTTTAGAAAAAAATTAAATCCAGCACCACTTTAGAAAAAAGTGGTGCTGGATAAAAAGAAAAAGGCAGGCGGCAAAAATGCGTGATTTATCGTTAGCGATTCCGGTTTTTAGCAAAAAGAAATCTAGATCTTTTGTTTCGACCTATATTTTAAATTTGAGTACTATCGCGGCTATTTTTTTAATCGGTTTCGTATATTTGTACAGTGTGAATGCGTTGAGCACTAAAGGTTATGAGATCCGGAAATTGGACCAACAATTGACCAACTTACAAAAAGAGCAAAAAGCCTTGCAATTACAAGTTTCCGATTTACAATCTATCAATCGCATCAAATCTGATGCGCAGCTCCTGAATTTTGTTCCGGCAAGTAATGTCACTTATCTTAAGGATTCAGACGTGGCTTTGAAATGAATCCCGTTAGAGACAACTAAACATCTTGCGTTTATATTACTAAGTTAGAACATAAAAGATTATATACTGGATGAACTAGTGATTTTACGGGTCCGTTAGAAATTAAGAAGACCTATCAAGTGATTGTTAATAGAATAATAATTAATTTAATCAAGAACTCCGTTATAAAGATTTCTAACGGACCCTGTCTCTAACGGGATGAACACAATAACCTCTTATCCTAAGCCGAACAAAAATTCTTACACTATAAGAATTTTTTTGTTGTTGCTCTTTATCACTTTATTTGTAGCCTTGATTATTTTTAGGGTGTTTAATTTACAAATTCTGAGAGGGGATTACTTCAAAGCGCTAGCTGAGAATCAGCATGGGATTCAGCAAGCAATCAATGCGAATCGCGGGGAAATATATTTTAGTCCGATCAATAATGGTGTTCCTGTTTTAGTGGCGACGAATGTTGCGAAAAATATGGTTTTTGCCGTGCCGAAAGAAGTTACAGATAAACCGAATACCGCAGCGAAGCTGGCCAAGCTCTTGGAGATGGATCTGACTGAAGTTGCAAACAAAGTGGCAGGCAGTGGAAATTTTTCCATCATAAAAAAACAGGTGGATGATGAAGTTTCTAAAACCCTGAAAGCTATGGATCTTCCAGGTATTTATTTGCAGGCCGAAGATGTCCGATTTTATCCAGAAAAAGATTTGGCCAGCCAGGTTATCGGATTTTTAGGTTTCAAAGATGACATCAGGGTTGGACAATACGGGGTAGAAGGTAAATATCAAAAAGAGTTAGCTGGAAGTATTGGTATTTTGGACGCTGACACTGATCCTTCTGGTCGGTGGATTACGACGGCTTCCAGAAGCTTTGTGCCTGCTGTCGATGGCGATGATATCTATCTGACCATAGATCGGACTATTCAGTTCAAAGCCGAAGAGGTGCTTAAAAAAACTTTAGCCGAACACGATGCGCCATCAGGATCGATTGTGATAGTGGAACCCAAAACTGGAGCGATATTAGCCATGGCTTCGGAACCCGGTTTTGATTTAAACAACTACGGGAAGGTCGTGGACCAGTCAGTGTTCAACAATCGGGTGCTCTCCGGAGACTATGAACCAGGGTCAATATTTAAACCAATTACTATGGCTGCGGCGATCAATGAGAAAAAAGTTACACCCCAAACTACATATGTCGATGCAGGGGAATTACAGATCGATGATAAGTTAATTAAAAATTCTGACCCAACTCCTCGTGGTGAACAAAATATGATTGAAGTTTTGACCGAATCGTTAAACACCGGAGCGGTGTACGCCCAACAGCAAATTGGCAATGACAAATTTAAAAAGTATGTGGAGAGGTTTGGGTTTGGTAAATCAGTTGATTTGGGTTTATCCGGCCAAGTTGAAGGAAATCTCGACAATCTTAAGCGCAAAGGAGATATTTTCTTTGCCACCGCGTCTTATGGTCAAGGGATTACAGTCACTCCGATTCAATTGATCCAAGCATTTACAGCCATCGCCAATGGTGGCAAAATGATGACTCCGTACGTTGTGCGAAAAATAGTGCATTCTGACGGCAGTATTGATGAACCAAGGCCAGACACAGAAGAGCAGATCCTGGATACCCAAACCGCAGTCCAGGTCGCAGGCATGATGGTCGAAGTGGTAGAGAGTGGCCATGGCAAAAAAGCCGCGGTGTCTGGATATTATATTGCTGGGAAAACAGGGACAGCCCAGGTTGCTTATAAAGATCGTTCAGGCTATGATCCGAACACGAATATTGGATCTTTTATCGGATTTGGTCCTGTGGATGACCCTCGGTTCCTAATGCTAGTCCGTATAGATAATCCAACCAGTGTGAAATTTGCTGAATCGACTGCGGCCCCGGCGTTTGGTGAAATAGCCGGCTTTATCCTAAACTACATGCAGATCCCTCCCTCAAGACAATGAGTAATACACTAAAAACTATTCTAAGAGCGTTAGCGAAATTAACCCTGGCTAGGTATCAGCCAAGGGTTGTTGCTATTACGGGTAGCGTGGGAAAAACCTCAACCAAAGAGGCGATTGCCACGGTCCTGGGATCCAAGTATTCGACTAGGGCGAGTTTTGATAATTACAACAATGAGATCGGGGTGCCACTAACGATTATCGGAGAACAGACCGGTGGTAGAAATATAGTTTTGTGGGCCATAATTTTTATTAAAGCAATTTTTAAATTAATTGCTAATGATTATCCAAAAGTTTTAGTTTTGGAATTGGGAACAGACAGACCAGGCGACATTTCGTATCTCGTCAGGTTACTCGGCAAAATTGATGTTGCGGTGCTGACTGATATCGGCATTTCACATTTAGAATTTTTTGCCCATCCGGAATCTTTGGCCAAAGAGAAATTAAGTTTGATCAAAAAACTAACCCAAGAATCGGTGGCTGTCCTTAACTTTGATAATCCCAAAATACTCGAAGCCAAATCAGTAACGAATGCAAAAATACTTGGCTACGGATTTGATTATCAAGCCAGTCTTTTAATATCTGATTTTCATATTATCAACTCCGAAGGATCAATTGGCGCTAATTTTAAAGTTCACTATAAAGGCAATGTCGTTCCGTTTTTTTTGCCAAACGCCCTAGGTAAGCCAGCGATTTATGCAGCAGTGGCCGCAGTCGGGGTTGGTTCACAACTGGACATGAATATGGTCCAAATTTCAGAAGCCCTAAAAAACTATCAGTCAGCTCCAGGGCGACTGCGTTTATTGGATGGAATCAAGCATACGAAAATTATTGACGATACCTATAATGCCGCACCGGATTCGGTAAAGGCAGCATTAGATGTCCTAAATAACATTGCGATCGGTCGGAAGTTAGCAGCTATCGGAGATATGGCTGAACTTGGAGTTAAAAGTGATTGGGGACACCGAGAAATTGCTGGGAAAATTGTGGAAGCCGGAGTTAATCTAGTTTTTTTGGTTGGTCCGAAAACTAAATTAACTGCGAATGAGCTTAAGAAAAAATCCTTTGGAGGGAAAATAATTATGTTTGAAAATTCTGATATGGCGAGGCTGCCGATCCAAAATGCATTGATCGAAGGGGATACTATTTTAGTCAAAGGGTCACAGTCAGCCCGCATGGAAAAGATCGTCAAAGAAATCATGGCTGATCCAGAACATGCCCCTGAATTATTGGTAAGACAAGGCGAAAAATGGGCTTAAATGTGTGGTAACACAACCTTTCTTTCTTCGTTCAATATATTTGAGGGAAGAAAGGAATAAAACCCATGAAAAAGTATATAGTTGCTTTTTCGATTGCGGCTGTTGTTGCTGCTGTAGCACTGCCAGCATTCGCACATGATGGAGGCGAAAACGAAAACAGACATGGAGCAAAACTCGGAGTTCGATTGGACCATTTCTTAGATGCCAATCTTGATAATTCGAAGTTTGTAGTTTTAGGCACAGTTTCATCGAAGACTTCAGGAAGTTTGGTGATTACAGCCAAAACTACAGCCAATGTCCCAAATCTAGTAAATAGTTTGGCGACAGTTAATGTAAATGCTGATACGAAATTTACCAGCAACAACAAAGTTTCCACACTCGCTGATATCGCTGTGGGAGACAAAGTAATTGCTATCGGTACAGTTAGTGGAACTACTCTCACTGCGACCAGTGTTCACATCAATGTCGATAAGAAAACTGAAGAACAAGCTCGCAGGAAAGCCAAGGCGTTTGGCGAAGTTACAGCGAAGACTGATAACTCCATTACGATTAAGAATAGTTTAACTAACACCACTCAAACTTTGACTGTTAATGACGACACGAAAGTCAAAATCAATGGTGAAGTGAAAACTATGGCTGATGTCCAAGTCGGTGATTCTGGATGGGTGAAATTCAAAACCCAAGCAGGTGTCCTGATCGCGAAAATCGTAAATTTATTTAGATAACTCTGCTTCCAAGTAAGTTATACAAAAACGCCCGATCATAAGGTCGGGTTTTTTGTTTAAAAAAATCGCCGAGAACCGGTCGGCGGGTACAGCGGCTAGTGACTAAGCCGCTGGTTTATCGAAGTATTTCTGGTAACCGGTCGGTTTAATGAGCCCGAACTCGAGGAATAGGTCGTACGCTTCTTTGAGTCGTTCTCGTGACCTCCAGAGATTGTGGTCGTGAGCTTCCGTTCTTTCTTCGTACGGTGTTTGGACCCACTCCTTTTCCAGATTCCGACGCACAGCAGCAAGTTCGTAAAGTAGGGATTCAGCTGATTTGCAGGGATCAGTCGGATAGTCTACAGTCTGCCTCGCGTCGACATAGCCAGCGGGACTCCAGTTACCCAGCAATTTCAGCATCCGGTTATATCGTTCCAGACGATGATCAGCCTGTTGAAGAACCACAACTTTTGATATCCGCCAATCGATCAACGAATACATAAAAGCTGCAGTGAATACGAAGGCAGGTTCCAGCCCTGTTAGGCCGAACCACCAGATTCCTGCGAGACTCAAAGCAATGATCCCCCATAGGAGGAGAACGCGCATTCTCCACCAGAAGAACACTTCACGTCTTTGAGGGCGGAACTGCGCTGGAAGCGTTAGGTGATGAGACATGCTGATAATCTGACCGCTGTTTCCGAAAAACATAAACCCTCCTTACACGCTTGATTAGTGTCGGTTTCCGGCCGCCCAATCCTGCAGTTTCCGGCTGAAGGGATCAGTTTTACACTGTAAAACCAAGCATTGTAATTACATATACTGTAGTCGATGACGACACATAGAGTCAACTTTGAGACTTTATTTTTAAAAACAATTAAACTATAATTATGTTTAAACAAGGCCCTATCGTCTAATGGTTAGGACAGGTGGTTCTCATCCACCAAATCGGGGTCCGATTCCCCGTGGGGCTGCCAATAATGACAGACAAGCACACACCAACTATTTTAATAATCCTGGGTATCACTGGAGATTTAACTGCAAAGAAAATAGCACCAGCGCTTTTTAACTTGTATTTAAAAAATGCTCTTCCGGAAAAATTCCGGATCGTGGGGTTCGGGCGCAAACCATTCGATGACAAAAGCATTCAATCTTTTGTCTCAGAAATGATCCGAGCCAAAATCCAAAATGCGGATCTAAAAAGGGTTGAAGAATTTTCAAAACTGTTTTCGTACCAGCACGGTTTGTTTGAATCAAAAGAATCGTATGAAGCGTTGAAAGAATTATTGGATAAAATCCAAGAGCCGTGGCAAGCAAAAACCAACAGGCTGTTCTATCTGGCCGTGCCTCCGGATGTTTATCAGAGTATCTTCGAACAGTTGAAATTTTCGGGGCTAAGCGACCGACCCGAAAATACAGATGTAGAAACCAGAATTTTGGTGGAGAAGCCATTTGGCAAAAATTCCGAGACCGCTGAAAAACTCGATAGTCTTTTAGGAAATCTATTTGCAGAAAACAAGATTTATAGGATTGACCATTATCTGGCTAAAGAAATGGTGCAAAATATTTTAACCTTTCGGTTTTCAAATGATATTTTTGAAAAGACCTGGAACAAGGATTTTATAGAAAAAATCGAGATCAGACTGTGGGAGACATTGGGAGTGGAGCATAGAGGAAGTTTTTATGATGGTGTGGGAGCGCTTAGAGATGTGGGACAAAACCATCTGTTGCAGATGCTGGCGTTTATCACAATGAATTACCCTTTAGACTTTCAAGCTAGCGCTCTCCATTTAAGAAGAGCCCAACTTTTAAACAATTTAAAGCTTTTGACACAGGAGGAAATAAAATCACAAACTTATCGAGCACAGTATGAGGGATACCAGACAATCGCCTTCGTTCCCCCGAATTCTAATACAGAGACGTATTTTAAGATTAAAGGCACACTTACCGATCCTCGGTGGAAAGACGTGCCAGTTATTTTCGAAAGCGGTAAACGGATGCACGAACAGAGAAAGGAAATAATAGTCACTTACGCACATCCCAAGGAATGCTTTTGCCCGCCAGGCGGAATACATTATAAAAATAAGATTACTTTTTCGCTGGAACCTACTGAAGGCATTGCAATCGAGTTTTGGTCAAAGAAACCCGGGCTTACTTTGGTAAAAGAGTCACGAACGATTGATTTTATTTTGCGTGATTCAGCTCAACGAGTGCAGTATGTCGAAGAATACGAAAAACTATTGCTGGATTGTATAGTTGGAGATCAAACTTTGTTTGTATCAACCGCTGAAGTTAAGGCAATGTGGGCATTTATAGATCCGATCATGACAGCATGGGGACAGAATCTAGTGCCGCTTAAAAAGTATACTCCTGATACCAATCAAGCAATTCTGGATTCTTTGGAGGTTGGGTAATCACATTGGACTAAATACCAATTCTCTAAATTGCCTGAAATGATAGAATCCTTTTACATCATTAACGCCTGCCTGCCGGCAGGCAGGAAAGGATTCCATGGGTTCATTTAGTGATCTTGATGAAAAAATTGAGAAAGGCTACGAGAAAACGAAAGAAAAAGTAAAAGACGGCCTTAAAAAAGCTGGGGATAAAATCGAACACACAGCGGACTAAATAGGATTCGAAATTGTTTAAAATATGCTAGTTGCAAGCCCTACCGATACTTGGTAAACTAGGGGCACTTCAGTGTGTCCCTAGTTTTCAGTTTAACCGCAGTAAATCAGCGAAGCCCAAAGGAGGGTGTATCGTGCAAGTCGAGCCAAGAGACCAGTCAACGCAAGATCTATCCAATCCGGTGTCAGAGCCGGTGATTCCGTCGGAGCGAGGGGTGTTTTACCGTTACAGCGCCGAGTTCACCGGTGAAAGGCCCTTGTGCTACCTGATGAAATGCAAGGCTAACAAGAGCCGGCCGATCAACGATGCGGAGCAGAACGCCAACGAGATTGACCTGACGTTCGTGTTCGGCAACGGCGTGCGCGTCTGCTCGCCCAAGGCGCTGCTTTCTCTCCAGTTGCTGGACGACCGCGTCGTCGCCGGGGCGCTCAACCAGACATGGATTTCGTCGGCGGGTATTTCCGAGCAAACCTTCCAACAGCTCCGCGAGCTCAAGGATGGGTCAGCGCTGGCACGCGTTGCTCGTGTCGCGATCTCGAGAAACGACCAGATCGTGACGCTGACGCCGGGAACGATCCTTGCCGTGACAACGGAATCCGGCAAGTACGGCCTGTTCCTGGTGAAGGAGATCACGGAGTCGTCGGTCAAAGTCGACGCCTGCCATATCCTGCTGTAGCACAGGACCTCACGAAATGGTCGGCGCAAACAATCAGTATGCGCCGACCATACATTCACGCCGCTGGGTAAAACTAGCGGTTCTTTTTATTTTAGTTTATTTCAATCGCCAGTCGTTGTTGTCCATTTGGGCCAGGACTGGTCTGTTGAAGTCGTAGCTGTTTGCTTCGACGACACTTTTGAGCACGCCACCGTTACTGGTGAAAATACCCATGCTCGGGATTGGGATCAATCCAGAATCATGAACGAAATAGATCGTTCCGGCATTATTAATCCAGGATCCCCAAGGATGCGCTACAGAAGCAGAAGAAATATTGTAACCGGAATGTGGAATATTGCCAGTAGAGCCTGAAATGATATTTGCCCATTTGTAGCCAAGGCTTGTGAATGCTTGAGCCGAGGTAAAGCCGCTTTTAGAATTCTTGTAAGTAATGTAGATAGTCCCGTAGTCATTGATCAGTGTGCCGTTGTTATAAACTAAAGCCCCTGCAATACTTCCCGAAGTCCTGACCATGACGAATACACTTTCACATCTGCTAATGTTATTAGAACAGATCACTACGTTTGTGCTACCTGTATTGAGTGCTGTGATGAATAGTGTAGAGCCATTGAGTGAAGCGGATACAATTCCCGAGTTGGTGTTATTTTGGATGTAGTAACTGGGATTGCTAATGTTGGAAAAAATATTCACAGTCGTCGATTGACCCACCGTCAGGATTGGATTATTTTGGCTAAATGTAATCTGGCCATAAGTATTTGTATTACCTCCACCAACTGTAACGCTTACTGAAGCACAAGAATTATCATAAGTACAAAAAGTCATCTGCGTACTACCGTTGTTGAGTCCATAAATCGTAATTTGATAGCTATTAACGGTAGCATAAGCCACTGTACCATTGGTCAGAGAGATTAAATTTGGAATTTGGCCAGCTGGTGTGGTCACTGTTATCGTTTGCGACTGCCCCATATTCACATTTACAGAATATTGGCTTAAGACCAAGCCTTGGGCTTCTGCCTGTGGAACGAACACGAAAACACCCAGTAAAACCAAGGTTATAGCAAGATATCTTCTCATTTCTTAGTCCTTTCAACTTATTGGTTACGTCATTAATATAATACATATTTGATAAAACGCAAATAAGATAAAAACTTGCTATAATGTAAGAAATATGGCGTTATTAGTTGAAATCAAAACCAAGGAAAAAGTGCAGACAAAGATTCATTTCCCCACAGGGTTTTTGCTGGGAGCAGCCTTGTCGGCACACCAGGTGGAAGGTAACAACATCAATTCGGATTGGTGGCATGAGGAACAACTGGGACAGGTTCCTAAATCTGGTATCGCTACTGATCATTACCACAGATATGATGAAGATTTTGGCATAGCCGAACAGATTGGTTTGAACGCCATGCGGATCTCGATTGAATGGGCGAGAATAGAACCAGAAGAAGGTCGGTGGGATTCAGCCGCTATCGAGCATTACAAAAAAGTTTTAAAATCCATGAAAGATCATGGATTAACTCGGATGGTCACTCTCTGGCACTGGACCTTGCCGCAGTGGCTGGCTGCGAAAGGCGGGTTTGAAACAAATGTTGGAGTCGAAGCTTTTGCTCGTTATTCTTGGTTTGTGGCGCAGAATCTAGGAAAAGACATCGATCTTTGGATTACATTAAATGAACCTGAAATCTACGCCGGATTATCGCATCAAAAAGGATCGCATCCGCCATTTAAAAAAAATTTAATCCAAACTTGGATTGTGATCAGAAACTTAATTGCAGCACATAAGTCAGCATATAAAGCTATCAAACGAACTATACCCAAAGCAAAAATTGGGATTGCTAAAAATAGTTCATTCTACCAACCATATAGAAAAAATAATATTTTGGATAAAATTTTGTCGTATTTTGCTGACAGTATTAGCAATCATTATGTCTTGGAGAAAATTCAGAAACAATTGGATTTTATCGGGGTTAATTATTACTTTCACAACAAAGTTAGATTGAGCTGGCGCCGGGGCTACGAAGAAATGAATAAAAATTTTAATAAAGGACAGATGAAGCTGACTGACCAGAATAAAAGATCGGATATGGGATGGGTCTTATATCCGGAAGGATTACATCGCTTATTGAAGGATCTCAAGTGGTATAAAAAACCAATTTACGTCACAGAAAACGGGATTGCAGATGCTGTGGATAGTCGAAGGCCAAAATTTATTCGAGATAGTTTACAAGCTGTGGCAAACGCCATCGCTGATGGAGCCGATGTCCGAGGGTATTGTTACTGGGCGCTGACTGATAATTATGAGTGGACCGAGGGATATGGCCCGAGATTTGGATTAGTGGAAATTGATTATGCGACGCAAACGCGAAAAATTAGAAAAAGCGCGGATGTCTTGAAGGAGGTGCAAATTGGTTAGTTGGATTCTGATTGCAGCTGGTGCGTATTTTCTTCTGGCCTTCACAGGGATCGCCGATAAATTTTTAGTTTCAAAAGTTGTGAAGGCGCCAATTGCCTATGCATTCTACACTGCCATCACCGGGCCGTTTTCCTTGTTACTTCTCCCGTTTGGGGCACAGATGTTAAATCTTCAAGGATTCATTATTGCGCTTATTGCCGGGGCCGCATTTATCGGGGCTATATATCATACATATGCGGCGATTAGTTTAACTTCGGTTTCCAGGGTTGTGCCGATTTTAGGAGGATTTGTGCCTTTATTTTCTTTTGGAATGGCCTTTTTTATGCTCAATGAACGTCTAAGTACTTTTCAAACTATAGGATTTATATTCCTGGTTGCGGGGGCAGTAATGATCTCTTTAAAAAAAGAACACGGAGTTTGGACATTGAAAGCATTGTTCAATGCGATTTCAGCGGCTTTCTTTTTCGCTACCGCCTCGGTACTGACTAAGTATATTTTTGATCACAGTAACTTTATTTCAGGTATGATCTGGACCAGGCTCGGGTTTCTACTCCCGATCCCATTTATTTTGATGTCAGCCAAAAACCGGTCGGCGATTTTTAGCGCCCCGAAAGAAGCTGGAGTAAAAAACGTGGCTTTATATTATTCGTCTCGGGCAACTGGAACTGTTGGCGGTTTTTTGCAAAATTACGCAGTATCATTGGGCAGTGTAAGTGTCGTGAATGCATTGCAAGGTTTACAATTTGTATTTTTGTTGATACTAACAAGCTTTTTTTCGCTATATTTCCCGAAAGTTTTGAAAGAAAAAATTTCTTCTGAAATAATAACTTTGAAATTGATAGCAATTGGAACTATTTCATGCGGCTTATATCTCCTTTTCGTTTAGGAATAATTGTTGTCGGGCTAATGATAGGTGTAGTTCTTTATTTTTATTTGCAATTTAAACCGGTTGCTAATCCTGAATTTGGCATAACTTTTTCGCATACCGTGGCAGCCTCGCTGGGATTCGATTCGAAACAGGTCTATTTGGATATGCTTACTGATTTGAAACCAAAAAAAATCCGATTAATGACTTATTGGAACGAAACTGAAAAAAATCAGGGACAGTTTGACTTTGCACTAATCGATGAGATGTTAACTGAAGCTTCCAATCGTGGAGTCGAGGTGATTTTGGTCATCGGGCAGAAACAGCCGCGCTGGCCCGAGTGCCATTACCCAGATTGGTATAAAAATTTAGATGAAGATAAAAAAGATCAAGCGCTTTTAAACATGATTCAAAAAACAGTGGAACACTTTCGGAACTTTTCAGCAATTAAATACTGGCAAGTTGAAAATGAACCCTATTTTGTATTTGGCATTGATTGCCCGAAGCAAACTCGTGAGAGTTTGAGGAAAGAGATTGAGATACTCAGAAGTTTGGATTCCAGACCGATCATACTTACTGACAGCGGTGAACAAGGTAACTGGAATTATACTGCGGGTTCGGGAGCAGATATTTTAGGAGTAACCATGTATCGGTTGGTTTATAATGATAAACTTGGATATTATAAGTATCCTATTGGGCCGTGGTTTTATAAAATCAGAGCTGGTTTTTTGCAGAAATTTCACCAGACTCCAATTGTAGGAATTGAATTACAGGCCGAACCCTGGTTGCTTTCTGGTGTGCTCAATACTGATGTCGAAACCCAAAAAACCCTGATGAACCCAAAGATTTTCCAGGAGCACATAGATTACGCTTCAAGCGTCGGGCTTGTGGATAACTATTTATGGGGGGTCGAATGGTGGTATTGGATGGCCAAACGCAATAATGATTGGGGTATGTGGGCCAAAGCGAAGGAATTACTTAACAATTAGGGAAATGCACTTATCCAGTTAAATTTGTCGATAAGTATAAAAGCAAAAAGTTTTTGCACAATTGCTACTAGTTAAAAGGGCCTATTTTTGTACTAATGCACAAAAATTAGCCATTTTTTATATGCTGACGCTTGCTTTTCTATATAATGATTGTATATTTATACATACAAAGGCTTAACTATATGACAATTAACGAAATTATAGCTGAAGGTATAGTGAATAAACTTTCTTCCATCCTGAAAAAGAAAGTTACTGTAGCTGATGTGAATGGGGATGTCCTCGCCTCGACTGATTTGTCTGAAACGGGTAAGAATTACGAGCAGCTCAAAAAAGTTATCGATACAAGCAAGGAAATCGAGACAGCGGGGCCTGCAACTAAAACAACCTTAGCCCAAGGCATAGCTATACCTATTAATTATGGAGGGGACACCGCAGGAGCTTTATTTATTGAAGACAATTCGGAAGAATACCAACACTATCGCAACATCATCGGCACCACTGCCGAACTCATGATTCAGCAGAATGTGGTTATTGATAATTTTCCCTACAAAGATAAAATCAAAGATAACTTTGTGTTTGGACTGCTCCACCGAAAACTATCAGTGGAAGATAGTAAGGTTCGTGAAGAGGCTGATTTGTTTGATATTAACCTGAATCGCGATAAGGTTGTTTTAATTATAACCGTGGAAGGATTTTGGTCAGCACTATTTGGAGAAAATTCGACTGCATCTGAGGAAGAAAAACAAACTGCCTTGAGCAATTATAAGAAAAAGTTGTTTCAAGCTTTCAGTCAATTTTTCGGAAGATTATCGGGTTGTTCTGTGTCCTATTTTGGATCTGATACGTTTGTAGTACTGCTCGACGAACTTTACAGCATGGAAGGTCGAGAAATGGTGGATAATATACGCAATCGAGCCCAGGAATTAAATCAACTAATTGCTTCACAATTCGAAAAAGATGGATATAATCGTCTATTGATAAGTATCGGAAGTTTTTACAGAGGCAAAGATGGTGCGATTTTGGCATACGAAGAAGCCAGACGTGCATTGAATTTAGGGTTGAGTATCGGGGAAAACAAAATTCTCTATCATATAGATGATTTGGGAATGGTAGCCACACTAGCTGGAGGTAACCGAAAGTGGCAGGATAATTTTGTCCGTCGATTACTTCTGAAATTGTTATCTGAAGAGTATCTACTCGAAACACTAGAAAAGTTTTTTGATAGAAATATGAGCTTAACTCAAACTTCGAAGGAATTGAGTATCCACAGGAACACCCTTTTGTATCGACTGGATAAAATTAAAAAAGTCACAGGACTGGACCCACGAAAATTTAATGATGCGATGGAATTGAAAGTTGCGCTAATTTTAAACAAAGTGCTATATTTGGAGAAAGCAACGGTAAAGCAAATCTAAATTCGGACTTTTTTGTACGAATTGCATAATTTGATCGGGGTGCGATTAGGTATATCATTCTTGGTGAGGAGGAGTTATGAAACTACCAAGAACCAACAAAATAGCTTCACTAGAGAATGAAGCTGAAAAAGCAGTTCGCAATTTTTTCGGCACTTTTAGTGAGGATATTCGGAGAAATTGGGCGGAATTAGGTCAAGAAATTAAAATTAAAAGGAAAACACACCACCATGTCAGTCAACTTACTAGTCCTATATGAAATCGCAGATAAAGCCGCCAGGGTTAAATCGAAAAAAGCCTTCAAAGAATTTGAAAAATGGCTGAAGCAGATAGTTATTAATTCCAAAGATACTGCGATCGAGAAGGTAGCCAATATCCATTTATTCCGATTGCGCGAACAATTCGCCTACTAAAATAGTCTATGATAAACAGAATTACTTGGAAGCAGAGTGCCATTTTTGTTTTGTTTTCTTTAATCTACATCGCTGCTGGTAAGTTCGGATTATCGCTTGCTGAAATAAATCCCAGCATAAGCACAGTTTGGGCACCGACCGGAATTGCGTTGGCTGCTTTGTTATACTTTGGCATTGAATTCTGGCCGGCCGTTTTGATAGGTGCTTTTATTGTTAACGTTACAACCACTGGTGATATTACATCATCAGCCATAATTGCAATTGGCAATGCAGCAGAAGCTTTGCTGGCAACATTTTTAATTAACAAATTCGCTGGCGGCAGATTTTTTTACGATCGGGCTGTCAACGTTAAAATGTTCGTATTTTTTAGCGTTATCGCCACTGCTGTGAGCGCCACAGTGGGAATTTTGGCTTTATCCACCAGTGATTTTGATTCCTGGACGCAGACTTCGCAAGCGTGGTTTGGGTGGTGGCTCGGTGATTTAGGGGCAGCAATTATTTTGACTCCGTCGCTGCTCTTGATCGCAGATACCAAATTAAAAATCTACAGAGGTGTTCAAGCTTTAGAAAGATTATTATTTATTATCAGCCTTGTTACAGTATGTTATTTAGTATATGGAAATGTTCTAGAGAATCATCCCATGGGGTTTTTGCTAATCCCGCTTTTAGTCTGGGCCGGGCTTCGATTTACCCAGCGTGAAGCTGCAAATTCTACTCTCTTAATTGCCGTGATTGCAATTATAGCTACATACCAAGGCTTTGGTCCATTTGTAAAAACTTATCCTGTAGATACTCATGTAATGCTTCTGGGGTATTTGATCGTGATTGCGATAACTACTTTATTCCTGGCATCCACTGTTGCTGAAAGAAATCGAAGTAAAATTAAACTCTCGCAGGCGTATGAACATGCGCTGGAGGGATGGTCAAAAGCTTTGGACCTTCGGGATAAAGAAACAGAAGGGCATACTCTGCGAGTAGCAGAATTAACCGTGAAGTTAGCAGAGAAAGTGGGGGTTAGTAGAAGAGAGCAGGCTTACATTCGTCGTGGAGCGCTGCTGCATGATATTGGAAAAATGGCAATTCCAGACAATGTTTTGTATAAACCAGGCCCGCTTTCTGAAGAGGAGTGGATTATAATGCGGAAGCACCCTTTATATGCGACACAATTTTTGGAAGGTTTTGAATATTCGGACACCATTAAAGACATCCCTTATTGCCATCATGAAAAATTTGACGGCACAGGCTATCCGCGAGGGCTCAAAGGTAAAGATATTCCTATTTGCGCTCGAATATTTGCAATTGCGGATGTCTGGGATGCCATGCGTTCGGATCGACCGTACAGGAGCAGTTTGAATGATAAGGAAGCCATCGAGCACATGCTTTCACTTTCCGGAACACATTTTGACCCTGATATTTTAAAAGTTTTTTTGGAAATGATAGGAACCGAAATGCTGGAACCCCAACGCCAATCGATTAAATCTCGATTTTGGCTTCGGGTGGGGCTTGGGGGGTAAGAGTAATATTTTTAGTTAATTCTTCGAAGTTTGGCAATTCGTTCTGACTCTTGATCCCCAAATGCTGCATGAATTCCAAAGTAGTTTTATAAAGTTGCATCCTTTTGTCAGAGGAGGACGGGATTTTTTCAATCAACCCTCGGATGAGCAGTTGGCGCAAAATGTACTGGGAATTTACCCCTCGAATGTTTTCAACCTCTGCTTTAGAGACAGGTTGTTTGTAGGTAATGATGGCCAAAGTTTCCAGAGCTGAATCAGTTAATCTTTCTCTTAATTCCAGCGACAAGAATTTTTTTACAACCTGCGTATTATCTGGATTGGAAGCCAGTTGTAATTTGTTATTATGCGCCAAAAGAATAATGCCAGAACTGTGATTGGCTGCAACAAGTTCTTCAATGACTATTTTTATTTCGTCTTCGTTAACCCCTAAAGATTCTTGAATTTCTTTGATGGAAACTGGATTGGATGCCACAAAGAGGATAGAGAGAATTTGGGATTTAAGCTTGACTGGGTCCATGGAGCTGATGTTTTTTAATAATGATGTCGGCGAAATGTTCAGTTTGTTCGAGCTGGATTATCCGTTGTTTGGTCAGTTCGAGCAGGGCTAGAAAAGTTACAATGACTTCGGTTTTGCTTTTACTTTCTTTAAGGAGGGAAGCGAGCGAAGTTTCAATTTGAGACGAAATTAGTTGCTGGATGTGGGCGATTTTTTCAGAGATGGACACCACCTCTTTCATTATTTGGCGAGGGAATTTGATAATCTCTTTCAGTTCCATAGCCAGTGTTTGCAAGCTCTGGGAGAGGATTTGCGGAGTGATGGTCGGGTCAGGGACAAAAGTGATTCGATCGGAGAAATCAACATCTCTAGTCCAGGATTGAGTGTGACGAAGTTCAATGCGTCTGAAATGCCTCGCAACCTCTTTGTATTTTTTGTATTGCAGCAAAGCTTCAGTTAAATCAAAAGCCGCTTCTTCCTCTTCATCTCCCAATTCCAGAGTTGGTAAAAGCGATTTGGATTTGATCACTAAAAGTTTGGCTGCGATGACTAAAAAGTCGGCTAAGTTAATTGGATTTTTTACCTGAAGATTTTTTACATAATCCAAAAATTGTTCTGTGACTTTTGCTAATGCTACAGTGGATATATCGAGCTTTTGCTCTTCGATCAGTGTCAGAAGCAAATCGAGCGGCCCTTCAAATTGATCGGTTTTGATTTGGACCATTATTTTTTGATACTAAAGTTTCCCAGAATCGGATTTTCCAGTTTTTGATAATCTTTCACACTCAAAACCACAGATTCAGTATATGATCCAGCTGGTAAATTTATTTTTTTATTTTTCAGTAATTTTTTATCCAGATAAACGGGAAGTTTGAAAAGTGAACCAAATGGGGGAATTAAACCAATTTTGGCATTGATATTTTTGGAAATATCTTTTTCCTTGGCCATGGAAACTTTATCCGCGGTAAGCTTACTCAACGCCTTAAAGTCGCAGTTGTTACCGGCAGGCAAAACTGCCAAATAAAGATTGTTTTTGCCCTTGAGAAGTACAGCTTTGGCGACTTCAGCAGTTTTTAAATCTTGCGTTGCAGCAGCATCAATAGCCGTGAACACTTTTCGGTGTTCCGCAATTTCGTATTTGATTTTATTTGCTTTAAGTAGTTTTTCTAAAGGTTTTGATATCATTTTATTAACCATGGAAAGCGGTTATTTTTTACTATTTGATTTATAAAATTTATCGTCAATAAACCTAAGTATTATCATAACTGAAGCAGCATAAAAATACCAATAGTGTATAGGTGCAGTGCCTGGTGTTTGGATATCATTAATTATTACAATAATCAGAGTTATGATCCAAAGAATATTTATGACCGATTTAAGATATTGCATATAATTTGTAAACCATTTCGAGCGAGTGAAACGAGTCGAGAAATCGCTCTTAAGAGGGATCTCTCACTCTGTTCGAGATGGGATTGAGGGTGGTGAGTGTATGCTGTTGTTCCTCCCCTTATATTAAGGGGAGGCTAGGAGGGGTTATATCCTTTAAGGATTAAGCTGCTGTTTAACGCTTGAGATCTAACTCCCCCCTAACCCCCTCTTATTCTAAGAGGGGGAATTAAATATCTATTTTTTTCTCCTTTGGTAAATCCACTTTGATGTGTAATTCTTTGAGTTGTTTGTCTGACACGTCGGAAGGGGAACCCATCATAGGGTCGCGAACTGATCCAGAGAGAGGAAAAGCGATGACCTCACTAATTTTTTCTTCCCCTGCTAAAATTCTAACTAATCGATCTATTCCTGGAGCTATGCCACCATGAGGGGGAACGCCATATTCAAAAGCTTCTAGCATGTGATTGAATCGTTGTTTCTGCTTTTTAGTAAATCCAATCAAATCAAAAATCTTTTCCTGAATTTTTGGATCATGAATACGGATGCTACCTCCGCCAATTTCCACACCATTCAAAGCCAAATCGTGTTGTAACCCTCTAGCTTTTCCTGGATCTGTATCTAGTAATGGAATATCTTCCGATTTGGGAGCAGTAAACATGTGATGCGAAGGCCCCCATTTATCTCCTGCTCCGTGAAAGAAATCTTCTTCGGTTTGTTCAGTGAAAAGAGGAAAATCTAAAACCCAACAAAAAGCCAATTCATTCGGATCATTTTTATCTTTACGCATATCTGGTTTGTCATTTCCGAATTTCGCTTTTGCTTCTTTGTGGGTAATTCTTGGCCAAGGAGAAAAAGTTATATGTTTTTCTGGAGTAAGAGTTTTTACCAAATCGGTAAACAATTTTTCAGTCAACTCTAAAATATCTTCCTGTTCGACAAAAGACATTTCAAGATCGAGTTGATAAAATTCTCCCGGACTTCGATCGGCTCTGGCGTCTTCATCACGAAAACACGGAGCTATCTGAAAGTATCGTTCTATTCCACCAACCATTAACAACTGTTTGTATTGTTGTGGAGATTGAGGCAATGCAAAAAAATTACCAGGATAAATCCTCGATGGTACTAGGTAATCTCTTGCTCCTTCAGGTGTTGATTTAGTAAGGATTGGTGTTTGGATTTCCGTGAAATCAAGTCCCATCAAATAATTTCTGATGAATTGGATGACATTATGTCTTAGCTTGAGATTTTTTTTCATTCGCTCATTTCTCAAATCCAAATACCTGTATTTTAGACGTATTTCTTCGGAAACCGTTCTCGTGTCTGAAGTAATATCAAAGGGGAGTGGCTTGGCACCGTTGATTATCTTTAGCCCTGTAACTTCGATTTCGATCTTTCCAGTTTCGAGGTCTAGATTTATTTGTTTTTCGCCGCGTGGATTGATTTTTCCGATCAGCTCGACTACATATTCGTTGCGGATTTCAGAGGCAACCGCATGCGCTTCAGCAGAAACCTTAGGATTGATCACGGCTTGAATCAAACCAGATCGGTCCCGGATATCCAAAAAAATCAATTTGCCATGATCTCTTCTGATGTTGACCCAGCCTTTAATTAAAACTTCCTGCTCGGTTTTGTTGATTGTATCTTTAATAAGCGTGCGATTCATATTGATTATTTTACCATAATTGTTGGCATTGACCAAATTGCAGCAGGTTGTGATATAATGCTTAATGTATGTTAAACAAAATCGTTCTCGATTTAGAGACACAAAAATCATTTGAAGAAGTTGGGGGGTTTGGTAAAAATCACTTACTTAAAGTTTCTGTAGTTGGAGTCTACTCTTATCCTTCTAATAAATATCAATGTTTTACTGAAGACCAACTTTATCGGTTAGGTGAGATGCTCGCAGAAGCTGATCAGGTGATCGGTTTTAATATCAAGAATTTCGATTTTCAAGTCCTTCAACCGTATTTGAATTATCAACTATCTGACATTCCTTACTTAGACATCCTTGAGGAAATCGAAAAATTACTTGGGCGTCGATTGAAGCTAGATAATTTAGCTCAATCTACTTTGGGAGTTGGGAAAAGCGGGGATGGATTGCAGGCTTTGAAATTTTACAAACTGGGACAGATAGAAGAGTTGAAAAAATATTGCCTAGATGATGTCAGAATCACCAAAGATCTCTACGATTATATATTACGATATGAGAAGTGTATGTATAAGGATTATTTTGAGATGAGGGAGTTACAGATGCGTTTCAGCGAGCCGATGATGCGAAAACCAATTGCCAGACAAGCTGCGTTATTTTAAGGCTCGCGTCTATTCATGAAAAAATATATTTTAATTTTAACCGGCATAGTCCTAGCTGCTCTCGCAGTTTTTTTCTTTTTCATCCCAGCGTTTGCCGGTGAGATAGTAATTAACCCGGTGATCAGTTTGGGCAATCTCGAAATCCGTTGGTACGGTTTGATTTTGGCTGGAGCGATTTTTAGTGCATACTTAGTTGCGAGAAAAAATTCGTGGAAGTTTGGAGTCAGCAAGGAAAATTTAGATGAATATGCATTTTGGCTAGTAATTATTGGAGTACTCGGAGCCCGTGTCTATACAGTCATTTTTAACTGGGATTTTTATTCGAAAAATCCTTCAGAGATTTATCAAATATGGCACGGAGGTCTGGCCATTTATGGTGCGATTTTATCTTGTTTAATTTTTACATATTTTTACGCCCGACGAAAAGCTTATACTTTTTTCCATTTGTTTGATTTGATCGCTTTGAGTTTGCCATTAGGACAAGCAATCGGTCGGTTTGGGAATTTCGTCAACCAAGAAGCCTATGGCTTAGTCACAGATTTGCCTTGGAAAATGTACATCGCTGCAGATCGACAATACCATCATCCAGCTTTTTTATACGAAGCCATTTTAGACATAGCGATATTTTTGATTTTGTTTAAGCTTTTAGGAAAAGTTAAAAGTGGAATTATCGGATTATCTTACCTTTTTCTATATTCATTGGGCAGATTCTTCATCGAGGGGATTCGTGAAGACAGTTTCTTTGTCGGCAACTTTCGCGTAGACCAAATCATCGCTTTTTGTTTGGTTGTTATCAGTGGCTTTTTCATCTTGCGGAAAGTAGCTAAAAACTGATAAAATACCTGTACATGTTCACGAAAATCTCATCTTTAATATTGGCGATTTTATTGTTTTTTGTGTTCTTAGGAAGCGCTGCCAATTTATATGTTTTTGTGGCTTCACTGGTCGTTTTGATTTTTGCGTCTCTAGCTATCAATTTTAAAAGACTAAATTTCACCTGGCCACATTTGATGCTGCCGGTGATTTATTTAATGGCGACGGGAAGTATTTTTGTGATCATCAATAGTTTAACGATCCGAATCCTATTTTTGATCTGCATCTCGGTTATTTTTTATCTGCTTGAATTAAAGCTTGGCAAAGAAAGTCATTTCCTCCAGAACGTTTATTTGCTTTCTGTGTTCGCGATTTTTCTGTCCATGTTTGCTTTTGAATTTTATTTCGATGTCAAAGTTTGGTATATCGTCCCGATCAGTTTCCTTATTAGTTATTTATTAGCAGTCCAGGGATTTGCTGGATTTAGTTTGCCGTCGAAAAAATATTTCCACCTCTTGATTGCGGTAGTTACAGCAGAAGTGACTTGGGCTTTAAGTTTTTGGCCGACGCACTTTTTCGTTCAAGGAGTTATACTATTTGTTTTCTTTTATATCATGTGGCTGTTCTCTTTTTCAGCATTTTTCGGGAAGCTTACGAGACAGAAAGTTTATTGGCAGCTAACATTGGCAGCGATTGTTCTTATCGTAACTTTGAGCACAGCCCCGTGGAGACCGATAAGATGACAATCAATTAGGATAAATATACATCATTCCAGCAAAAAGTTTTTCGAGTGGCGCTAACTATTCCCCCTGGTAAAGTGATGAGGTATTCGGAAGTTGCCCGAAAGATTGGTAACCCGAAAGCCGCGAGAGCAGTGGGGAATGCATTAGCCCGAAACGAAGATGCGCCATATATCCCGTGTCACAGAGTTGTAGGCTATAATGGTATGGGCGGATATAGCGCGCGTGGAGGGCTCAAACAGAAGCTAAAGCTGCTAAAACAGGAAGGTTATCGTTATGAATAAAAAACAAGCTCTCAATATTATCTTGATCTCATTTTTTGTGGGCGCTCTAGGTAGTATTCTGCTCGGCCGATTTTTTATTCCTTGGATGGCCTCGGTAACTCGTTGGGAGACTTTAAATCGTCTGGTTACGTCCTCGCCAATAATAATTAATCGGACAACTGAAGTTCAGTTAAATGAAGGAGTAAATTTAGTCGAACTGGGCAAACAACTCACTGGCATCACAGTCTCGATTTATAATGACAGCATTTTCCAAGGTTTGGGAACGATTATGAGTTCTGATGGCTTGATTTTCACATCACGCAATTCGATCCGAGAAAGTAATCAAGTCAGAGTCGTTTTATCTGATGGCCGAATTTTCGAGGGCTTAGTCCGGGCCGCTGATCCAAAAAGTGATTTGGTAATATTGACGATCCAAGCTGAAGGGTTGCCGACGGCAAGTTTTGGTTCGAGTTTTGATTTGACTACAGGTCAGCGAGTCGTGACCACAGGTATCGCCAATCGGGTGCTGGAAAGGGAATTTAATTCGGGACTAGTGACCAATTCAGTTTTGAATAATAAAGGTTTGGCTCAAACAATTAGTTCAGAGAGATTGGCAGATGGGTTCGGGACAGATCTACGACTCTTATCCAATTATTCTGGAGCACCCGTGGCCAATTTAGATGGGCGGTTAGTCGGAATGATTGCGAATGATAAAAACGAAATAATCATTGCAGAGAATTTGCAAACCGCGCTTAATTCTTATTTGCAAAGTGGAAAAATAACTCGTCCAACGTTGGGAATAGAATACACAACCCTGTCGGGTCTCCAGGCAGGAATTCAGAACAGCCCAAAGACCGGAATTGTGATTTTAGGTGTGGGCAAAAGTAGCCCTGCAGCACTAGCTGGGATTTTGGCGAAGGATTTGATTTTCGAAGTAAATGGTAAAAATTTTGATAATACTTCGTTTGAGCAGATTTTAAATCAATCAAATACAACTGACCAATTGAAAATAAAATTGCTACGAGGTACGAAAGAAATAGAATTAACTGTAAATCTTAAACCGACTCCATGATGAAGGATTGTATTTTTTGTAAAATTGCAGCTGGTGAAATTCCATCGGATAAAATCTATGAAGATGACAAAGTTGTTGCCTTTATGGATATTCGCCCTGTGAGTCGAGGCCACGCCTTAGTCCTACCTAAGCTTCATGCAGCAGATATTGTGGAAACACCTGATGATGTGATTGCTGATGTGATGAAACAGGCCAAAAGGATTGCGGTTTCAATTCAGCATGCATTGAACGCTGACGGTTTTACGATTAGCACTAATCGTGGCGAGGCAGCTGGTCAAACAGTTTTTCATTTACATTTCCATATCATTCCGAGGTATCGAAAAGATGGACTCAAGCCCTGGCCGCATCAAGAAACAGAGCCACGAACACGAACACAATTAGCCGAAGAAATTAAAAAACATCTATGACCCAGTAATACAACTTCGATACTTTTGCTTTAATGGTTTTTGATAATTAAAATATAATTGCTATGATTTTAGAAAATATTAAATTAATGCGTTTTTCTTTCGCAAAAGCGAACTCAAAAACCATTATCGAAGTTGATATACTGGGATGAGATATTTGATTACTGGAGGTTCTGGGTTTATCGGTTCGAATTTTATTCATTATCTGTTTGAGAAATATCATGATGTCCATGTGACGAATCTGGACAAGTTAACTTATGCTGGCAATCCTGCGAATCTCAAAAAATTTGAAGCGAACCCTCAATACAAATTTGTAAAAGGGGATATCGCGGATGCGAAACTAGTGGATGAGTTGATGAAAGATGTGGATTTTGTCGTGAATTTTGCAGCTGAAACTCATGTCGATCGTTCGATCACTGGCCCGTCGGAATTTATTCAAACCAATGTTGTGGGATTGCATACCTTGCTTGATGCTGCCACACAGCACAAAAAAAGGCTTCATCATATTTCCACTGATGAAGTTTTCGGGGACCTGCCTTTGGGCACAGGACAAAAGTTTACCGAGCACAGCACTTACTTTCCATCGTCACCATATTCCGCCAGCAAAGCCGCTGGTGATCATTTGCTGCATGCGTATAGTCGGACCTATGGTTTGGATGCAACTATAACCAATTGTTCGAACAATTATGGTCCTTATCAGTTCCCAGAAAAGTTAATCCCGAAAACGATTGTTAACGCACTTCGAGACAAACCCGTCCCTGTATATGCCCAGGGTCGCAATGTTCGAGATTGGATCCATGTTAAGGATCATTGTAAAGCGATTGATATGGTCCTCCAAACTGGAAGAACAGGCGAAACGTATCTTGTTGGTGGTAATTGTGAAAAGGCGAATTTGGAAGTAGTTCGTCAAATTTTAAATTTGTTGGGTAAACCCGAAACCCTCATTCAACTCGTTCCAGATCGACCAGGCCATGACTTACGGTATGCGATTGATAGCAGCAAAATTGAACGTGAGCTCGCTTTCAAAAGAGATTACGAGTTTGAAAAAGGATTAGCCGAAACAGTAGAATGGTATAAGCAAAATCAAGAATGGTGGCAACCCTTAGTCGATCGATTAGAAAAAGGGTTATAATAATTTATAGAGAAAAATACTCCAATACTATAGAGTATTGGAGTAAATTACTAGCATGCAAAAGATGACTGAATTTAAAATAACTGAACGGGAGATTCCGGGTCTTTTGGAAATTGACGTAACTCTAGTAGAAGACGGTAGAGGTTTTTTTCAGGAAAAATTTCAAAAGGCAAAATTAGTAGCAGCAGGCTTCCCTGAAAGCTTTGTTCCAGTGCAGGAAAATCTTTCTTTTAACAAAGAGGTTGGCGTGACCAGAGGAATTCATGCCGAACCTTGGGATAAATACATTAGTGTGGTCAGTGGAAAAGTCCATGCGGTCTTTGTCGATTTGCGACAAGGGATTGACATGGGCAAACATGTCGAAATAGTCATTGACCGATCTAAGTCAGTTTTCGTTCCTCGCGGTGTCGGAAACTCTTTCCAGACATTGGAACCAAATACTTATTATCAATATTTGATCAATGATCACTGGTCTCCTGATAAAAAATATTTAGCAGTCAATTTAGCTGATCCAGGGTTGGCTATCAAGTGGCCGATCCCGCTTGACCAGGCTATTATTTCTGAAAAAGATAAAAGCCATCCTTTGCTCAAGGATATTTATAAATGAGAGTACTTATTTTAGGAGCTAAAGGAGCTCTGGGCCAAACTTTTGTTGATGTCTATAAGGGAGAAGAGATTTTTGCATGGGACCGCGAGGAGCTCGACATCACAGATGAAGAAATGGTCATGCAAAAAATTTCAGAATTGAAACCAGATTTGATCATTAACTGTGCTGCGTATAACGCGGTGGACCGCGCTGAAGAAGATCGAGCCACTGCTGAACTCCTCAACGGTTCTGCGGTGGGGTACATCGCCAAAGCCGCATCTGCAGTTAATGCAACCTTGGTTCATTTCAGCACTGCTTATGTTTTTGATGGAAACAATCCAGAAGGCTATAATGAAGATGATAAGCCTAGTGCGCACTCGGCTTATGCCAAATCAAAGCTTTTGGGCGAGATGGAACTGCCCGAGAATTGTGAGAATTATTACTTAATCCGTACAACTTGGCTTTATGGCCGGTTGAGTGAACGAGGCAAGCCGAGTTTTGTCGATACTATGCTTAAGTTAAGTAAGGACCAAAAAGAGATTAAAGTCATCTCTGATGAGTTTGGCCAACCGACTTTTGTTCAAGATTTAGCTGAAGCGACCAAGGCTTTGGTAGACCAAGAAAAACCATTTGGCATTTATCACATTGTGAATTCTGGGATGGCCAGTTGGTATGATTGGGCCAAAGAAATATTCAAGATCAAAGGCTTGGATATCAAACTTGAAACAGCAAGTCGTGACGCATTTGTCCGACTAGCAGAGCGGCCTAAATATGGTATTTTGAACAACACGAAATTTATTCAGCTTCGTCCCTGGCACGAAGCACTGAAAGATCATCTCAAATGAAAGGCATAATTTTATCGGGAGGTTCGGGTACACGATTGCAGCCGCTTACAAAAGTTACTAGTAAGCAGCTTTTACCTGTTTACGATAAGCCGATGATCATGTATCCTCTCCAAACATTATTGAGTGCAGGAATCAAAGACATCTTAATTATTGTCGCTCCATATCACGCTGGGGATTATCTGAATCTTTTAGGAAGTGGAAAAGAGTTCGGCGCAAGATTCGCCTATGAAGTGCAAGACAAGCCAGAAGGGTTGGCTCAAGCATTTATCATTGGTGAAAATTTTATAGAGAATGATAATGTCTGTATGATCCTTGGCGATAATATTTTTGAGGACAATGTATCCGAAACTATAAAGAATTTTAAAAGCGGCGGACATATATTTGCGAAAAAAGTTTCTGACCCAGAGCGATTTGGTCAGGTTAAATTTGATGCAAGCATGAATGCTGTGGAGATAGCTGAAAAACCCGAAATAAAAATTTCAGATTATGCGATCACCGGATTGTATCTTTATGATTCGCAAGTAGTTGAGGCAGCCAAAGCAGTGAAACCATCCGCACGCGGGGAACTGGAGATTACAGAGTTGCATAATTTTTATTTACAAAAAGGACAGTTAAAAGTAGACGTTTTGAAGGGTGAATGGATAGATGCTGGGACGTTCGAATCTTTATTTAAGGCAGGGGAACTTGCTCGCAAAAAGAATGCAACCATTACTTAACGAAACCAAAAATAAAATTTTATCGGTTTTGATCGTTACGCTTGGTGCATTTTTTGGATTTCAAGCGATCAGCACCACACTTTCGCTTTACCAACTAAACTCTGGACTTTACTTATCGCTTTATATTTACGCCTTCCATTTGATCTGGTTGACTTTCATGTTCGATTTACACTTAAAAAAGCGTGGAGTGTTAGCCAACGCGAAACTTAATCATACTGGTGTAAGAATGCTCTGGATGGCTTTATTAGAAAGGTTTGAACATTTACGGAACTGGCATTATTTTCGTCATTATCAGAACTATTTGGTCTTACCGGGAATAATTTATTGGGGTACTGTAACCCTGCTTTTATTGAATCCATTTAACATTGGACTCAAACAGATTTTAGTTTTTTCATCAACAATCGCTATGGCTGTTGCTTACTGGTATATGAAAGAACACGTCAGCCGAAAATTAGAGCACCAAGACCATTGGATTTTAGTTTTATCTTTGGTCAAGCTTTATGGAGCATATATTATTTTTGCTTCAACCGTTGGTGTAACTTTTTATTTCGGTTTCAATGCCTTCTTTTTATCGCTTAGTGTTTTAACTTTGACATTTTTTTTGGTATATCAAGCTCTATTCCAGCACCGTTTACTGAACTTTACGATTTTTTTCTGGATATTACTCATCGCTGTGATGATGGCCTTGGTTTCATTTTGGGTTTATAGCAATTGGAATAGTGAGTACCTCACTGCCGGACTAGTGATGTTGGCTGTGTACAACGCCGCCTGGGGCATTTTGCATCATCGTTTGGATAACACTTTAACTAAAAAAGTCGCCTTTGAGTATTTGGCGATGATGGTATTTATAGTTACGTTAGTGTTTGCTGGACACAATTTCAACCAACGAATTTTATAGCGTAAATAACGTTACGCCTACTAGAATAACAAAGATTAAGAGATGGGCATTCGGTCGAATCCCGTCTCTTTTTATTTTATCCCGATGTAAAATTACTGCGTCTAGAATCAAAAAACCCAGGTATATAACAGCAAATATTCCGAATATAATTCTTAATATTTTAATCACTCCTGCTTCGTTTGAAACTGGGACAGTCTCTGATTGGGCTGAGCCTGTTACATGTGATTCGATGTTCACTGGGAATTCTTGATTGGTTTTAATTCCTGAACTATCTCTGGCCTCAATCGAAAGTTTGGACTGGGTCAGATCTTCAGATTGGTTAAAAGTAAATGTGCCCAAAAATTCTCCAGCTGTTTGACTTTGGATTAACGAAATGGATTGGGTATTGAGTTGCGCTGTGACTAAAGTCGGATTTCCTGAAATGGGTACAGTGATGTCGACCATGGTATGACCTGAAAGTGACGTGCTAATTATTTTTATATCTTTTGAAATTTCTACTGGAATGACAGCAGTAACAGGAGGAGGGGTGGGTGTAGGAGTTGGTGATGTAGGTGTCGGAGTTGGGGCGGGCGGCGGAGTCGTGGTTGGAGTGGGGCTAGGGGCGGGCGCTGGAGGATTCGTTTGAGTTTTAACCAGAGTCCCGAACAAACTAACAATCATAATCGTGTTATGCCCTGGTTCATAAAGTCCATCGACGGCAGCCAGTCCTTGATCTTCAAACTTTGTGTTTACAATATTTGCTCGATGAGTCGGGCTGTTCATCCAAGCCTCTACAACTTTGTTCGCTGAATCAAAATCCATGGCCAGATTTTCTCCTAACGTGACATAAGGCTTATACCCAGCGGCTTCGATTCTGGGCCAGACGTATTTACCATCTGGATCAACGTGCGCAAAATAGCTTCGTGTAATCATGTCATTGGCTTTGTCATTGGCAGCGGTAGAGAGTCTGGAATCTGTCTTTAGTGTGGAAAGGAAACGCTGGCTGCGTTCAGCGTTGACTTTCGCCATCAGATCAGTGGGATCGATAGAATTGGCAGCCAAAGTGACAGTTGCTGGGACTAGGATCCGTAAACTCCAGATAACGAGACAAAAAAGCCCAAGTGCGCTCGGTTTGATAATCCAGGGTTTATAGTCGTTTTGTTCGGAAGCTATTAGGTAATGTTTTAGTTTCATCCCGTTAGAATAGGCCTGATGGTATTATACAAACTGCCTATTGCTCTTGACAAGTGGACTGATTTATGCTAATATTTACCGTTCGGATTGAATTTTTTTAATCCTCACTTCAAGTTAAATATATGGAATACGAATCAGAAATTCATAAACTTTTGAAAATAGGGGCTCCTGCAGAGGAGGTCCATCATCTTGGTTCTGGCCAAGAACACATGACACCGCATGAGGCTGTAGAAGAATTGAGCATGGCTTCAGATAGCACCGCTGCGATAGAAGAAGTTTCTGTTCAGGTTGGTTCCAAACTGGGCAAAGCGTTAAAGATGTTAGTTGGCTATGTTATGCTTTTCCTAGCCGCTTTTGTATTCTTTTATAGTGTTATAAATTTTGGTGCATTTTGGAGCCAAATCCAGGGCTGGTTTTCTAAACCTCAGGATGAACAAATTTTGGGTGAAGATCTTCAGGAATATTACAAATGGATTGGTAATTATTTCTATGCCGTAGGCGATGATAAGTTTTTAGAGCCAACCAATGATATCGATAAAGACGGGCTTTCTAATCATGATGAATTCGTGATGCGGACCAATCCTATTATTGCTGACTCGGATTCTGACAATTTTACTGATGGGGTAGAACTCCTCAATGGTTATAACCCATGGGGTCGAGGACAGATGACTGCTAATCAGAAAAAATTATCTGAAAGTATTGATTTGAATTTAATCAACAACCGAATTTCGTTTAGTACTTCCCAAATTCCAGAAGGAGTTGTCAGCGGAGGTAGTATGATCGCTTACAATCTTGATTTACCTGGTAGAATTTCGATTCCCAAATTAAATTTGCAGGTGCCTTTGATTTGGTCCAAAGATGTTTCTCAATTCGATGCTGATTTAACCAAAGGTATAATCCATTACCCTGGAACAGCTTTACCAGGAGAGAATGGAATCATTTATGTTTCTGGACACTCTTCAGATTACCTCTGGAAACGTAACCCAATGCAGAACGTTTTTTCTAGACTAAATAACCTTGCCCCAGGTGATGACATTTTTGTTGAAGTTTATGGTAACGACGGCAAGACTTACAATTTTCGATATCAGGTTACAGGCAGCAAGACATACAGACCAGATGACCAATCTCAATTTACGGATGGATCGGGTAGCAAGTTGAATCTTTCAACCTGCTGGCCGATAGGAACCACGAAAGACAGGCTTGTTGTATCAGCAGTTCCGGTAGCATTGTAACGGTCATGGGCTCCCCCCAGAGCCCTCCAAACGGAGGAATGGACATGCGGATCGTAGGTATAGTTTTGTTCGTCGTCGCGACCTTGGGTTGCGACAAGAAGTCACCTCTGGCGCCTGAGATGACGCCGGAACAGCGTGCGGTGACACCGAGCGCTGAGGTCGACGTGATCACCATCACGGCGAAGAAGATCGCAGAAGGCAAGGCTTCGCTCATACTGGGCGAGAACTTCAACTGGGCCTTCGGAGACGACGGCGGGTTATCCGACTGGAATGGCGCCAAGATCTACGTCGTACGAAAGTGCGACGATGAAACGAAGGCGACCCAGGTCGGGACCGAGTATAGCAACTCGGTCGACCCAGTGACGAAAAAGCGCACGGTATTGTTTCCGAGCGTTGCTCTTTGTCCCGGCAACATCCTGCGGATCCGTATTCGTGTCGAAGCGGCTGACGGCAGCGGCATCAAGGAGCTGCGGTTCCCGTTTGCTGAACACGTGCGGCGCGATCCGGTTTCGCTGGAATTGGTCCGCGAAACGTACGACGACAGCGGCTTGGTGGACCGCTACTACACGTACATCAGGGGTGCCTTATAGGCAAGTACAAAGGGGAGCCCACTATGGGTTCCCCGTCTCCTCTCCAAACAGAAAATCACATTGACTTTGCTAGGGTTTTGTGGTAAAGTTCTAAGTTGCGTTTATGAAGAAGTGAGTCCCAAGAAAAGAGGGCTTGGGAGTCGCTTCTTACCCAAGGAAGCGCAATGCCAATAAGGAGGCAAGATGCGACGCATACTCCCCATGCTGATCGCGCTCTGTGTGTGTTTGGCTTCCACCGCGGAAGCACAGGTCGGCGAGCTCCAGGACTGTCCTGTGACACAGTACCGGCCTGGGTTCGAAACCATGCCGCGCTGGACCAAGGATCATGCGGGTACCAATCCCGTGATTCCAGAACTGCGCAGGATGCAGACGGCGGAGGCAATTTCGTACATCCGTCGCGTACTGGCGGATCCCGTGCTCGATCCGACTACAGAACCTGATTTGATTAGGGCTCGTGTCAGGATAAATGCGCTCTTCGTCCAGCAGGCGTTTACACCGCCTGGTACGATGATGGACAAGGTCGCAGTGGAACCGCCGGCTTCGTTTCTTCCGGCGTTACGCTCGGTCAAGCTCGTCGAGAAGATCGTCCCTTGCGGTAAGACCACTGTTTGGTTCCCGTCAGAGGCGGCTCCCGATCGGGTGATGCCTGACGGATCTCGGATTCCGTGGGCCCGCATGTGGAGTAACGAGGCGGTCGTTCTCGGCTTCTGCGAAGTCGGAGTGAAGACCGAAGCAGGCGAGTGTGGTGTCCGAGTGATCGCGACTTCAGAACTCGAAATCACAGAAGGACATCAGATGGGTCAGAGGCAGACAGGCTGGTTCTACCTAATCTGCGGTAACCTCGACTTTTCGTTGGACATGCTTCGGGAGGGACTGACACAGACGAGCGAGGTTAGGCCTGAGAAGCCGTTGCAACCTGAGCCTGACATCGTCACGTATCAGCCGCTCCTGCCGAAGGATCTGCCGCCGCTCCTGGTCTCGAGACCCACCCCAGAGCCAGCACCAGTCCCGGTTGTCGAGAAGAAGCGGGGTAAGGTGTGGATTCCATGCGTGTCCAGCTACACTTGGGCTGCATGTGCTGCTGCAGCGATCCTGCCCGTCATTCGAGGACGTGCTGGTCCTGACGGCAACAACACACCCAGCAAGACAGGTAGTCCGGGTAGTCGGTAAGTACGCGTTTCCCGAGCGGGTGGTTGATGAAAATCACCACCCTGCTCACTCTCTTTTTTCAAGTGATAAACAAATAAAAAATTTATTTATTTATTATTTTAAGAAAGGAATCTATATGCAATTCATCAAAGGTCTTCAAAAAACAAAAGTCATAAAAACAATTGCGATGGCATTAGTATTGGCTGGTACAGTTTCTGCTGTTGCCACTTCTTTCGCTGCGGACCCAGTCAACTTGACTGTTCGAGTTTATGAAGGCGACCCAGCGAACAACACTCTAGTTTCAGGAGTAAATGTCAAACTCAATAGTGGGTTACAAGGTGTTACGGATGGTTCAGGTGCATATACTTTTCAGGGTATAACTCCTGGATACGTTGATATTGAATTAACTGCAACCGGGTTCTATTCTCGAACCTATACCAATATCCTCGCTGATATGGATACTGAATGGATAGCATCGATGATTCGTATGGATATAACTGGCGGCGGCGGCACGGGCGGAAACACAAGCCCAGATGGTTGTACGCCAACACCTCCAATGGGCCAACCAATGCTCAACATTTTCCCTATTGCCACGACCGGTGCGGATTGTACAGACTACCCTCTGCTTTCTGTAAAGAATGTTACTCAAGGTGGTAACTGGGTTAATGGTAGCACTGTAAACGCCAATCCTGGTGATACTCTTCGAGCAGAACTTTATGTTCATAACGGGACTCTAGATTACGATGTGAACGTGGCTAATAATGTCATAGTGAAATCAGCGATTTCAGGATCAACCATCACTGCCGAAGCTTGGGCCAACAATGCTGATCGAATCAATTCTGCTCAAAAAGGTGGTGATGTCACAATTGGTATGCCAAATGGTTCTTCTCTGAATTACGTTGCTGGTTCTGCTAAGTTATACGATCGCAACATGACAAATGTTCGCGTATTATCGGATTCCGTAGTCACAACCGGGGCTTCAATAGGTGATATGCGTGGATGCTATGAATATTTGCATTTAGTCACATATGATTTTAAAGTTAGCCAATGTATAGCCAAAGCTACTGGCCGCGTATTCATAGATCACAACGGTAACGGAATATTTGATGGCAATGATCAAGCTCAAAGTAACGAACTAGTATCTTTGACTAATTCCGCTGATACTCAAGTGATCTCAACTACTAGAACAGACAGCCAGGGTTTCTATTCCTTCAATAACTTAACTGCCGGAACTTACCGCGTTAAACACACTGTACCAACTGGATATACTCGAACTACTGATGACAGTATAGCTTTTACTGTTTGTCCGGATTTCGTCCATAACTTCGGATACAAACCTGTTGTTATAGTTGTTACTCCGACACCAACTCCGACTCCTACACCAACACCTACCCCTGGGACCGTGACCATAACTAAAACTGTTCGTAACGTAACCCAAGGACAAAGCGCTTTTACGTCTTCTACTGCTGCCAATCCTGGTGACCAAGTGGAATTTCAAATCAATTTGAAAGTAAATGCTGGACTAGTCACTGGTGTTGTTATCAATGATGTTTTGCCAAACAGACTGAATTATGTGGCAAACTCTTTGACTGTGGACGGCGTTCCTAGCTCCGACCCAATCAATCAAATCGGACTCGGTTCTGAAGTTGCTGGCAGTGACAGAAAAATTATTATTCGCGCTACAGTTAGTGGCTCAGGAAGCTTTAGTGTCGGAACATCTACTCTGACTAACAATGTAACAGTTACTTCTAGTTCCAATAGCGCAAGCGCTTCAGCGAACGTCGTTGTGACTATAAACCCACCTTCTACGAATGTGAGTTTGAGTCTAGATAAACAAGTAAAAAATATCACCAAAAATGATAGTGGTTTCAGCAATTCTACCAATGCCGCTCCTGGTGATATCGTTCAGTTCCAAATCAAAGTAAGTGCTACTGGTAATACTCATGCCCAAAATGTAATTATTACAGACACTCTGCCATCAGGCTGGAGCTTTGTGACTGGCTCAAACTCTGCGAACAATATAGGCAATCTAAACGCAGGAACTTCTCATACCTTTACTCTGTCTTCTGTAGTCCCAGATGTTGCTTGTGGTTCTACTAATCACACCAACACTGCATCTGCAACTTCAACCAACGCTGGTTCAGCTTCTGATACCGCAGCTATCACTGTCAGCAAATCTTGTGGTGGCGGTGGTTCACCAACTCCAGTTATTTTGGTAACTAAATTAGTAAAAAATGTCACCCAAGGAACAGGGTTTAGTAAAACAGTAAATGCCAACCCAGGTGATCAAGTTCAATATCAGATTCAAGTTTCAGTCAGCAATGCGACAGCCAATAATGTTGTAGTCACTGACACCTTCCCGAATAACTTTAGTTTGGTCTCAGGTTCTACAGTTACGAATTTTGGCAGCATGAATGCTGGGAACACTCAAACTGTGTTCATTACAGTACAAGCTGCTTCAGAAGGAAATTTCCCGACCGGAATTTCGAACTGGGTCAACAATGTTACAGTTACTTCTAGTAATGCAAGTTCAGTATCAGATTCTGCCACTGTGGTGGTCAATCGATCTGTATCAGGCGGGGGTAGCATCAATCTTATTTTGAGCAAAAGAGCTTTCAATCAAACTCAAAATATTGATGCTGTGTCTAGCATTGCACGACCCGGTGACATTATTATCTACACTTTGAGCGTACGTAACAGCGGAAGTGTGGCTGCAACTAACTATGTCTTCCAGGATGGCATCTCTGATGTTTTGCAGTTATCCATGTTGCAAACTTTCGGTGATGCTGCGTTTAATATTGGCAATCTAAGTTTGAGCTGGCCGGCAACCACCATTCCAGCAAACGGAACAGTAGAAAAAACTTTCAGTGTGAAAGTTAATGGCAGTTTCCCAACTGGTTCTGATTTGACCATGACCAACATCTTTGGCAATACACTCAATGTTCGTGTTGCTGCTCCAATTGTTGCTGGGGTTACATACATCGCACCAAAGACAGGGCCTACTTCAACCATTATCGCACTAGCATTAGCCGCACTGGCTGTGCTAGCATACGTAGGTATTAGAAAGGGAAAACTATGGACAAAAGAACAATTATTGGCCTTGTGGCGCTAATCCTCATCATTGGGGCAATTGTCTGGTTCGTTAATTGGGACGAGAAAGAAAAAGCAACTCCAGTACTCTCGGTCTCGGCTTCTACCACGACTGCTGTACCAGGGGACAGTGTTGTGTTTACTCTCAATGCTGAAAATCCAAATGATGAGACTATCTCGGGTTATGTTATGGAAGCAAACATCTCTGATGTTACCAATCAAGCTTCACTAGTTGAAGCTTCAGGTGCTTCCTATAATTCTGCGACGAATTCACTCGTCTGGACACCTCGCGATATTCCACCACACGAATCCATCTCCCAAACTTTCTCGGTCAAAGTTAACTCGCTGCCTTCTGGTAGTACATCGACCACGATGAGAATCAGCTTCAATAACGAACTAGCTGTAGAGATTCGACCAACAGCAGTAGTTTCTGGGGGTTCTGCCATGCAGCAAGTTGCTTCAAACTACATTGCACCAACATCAGGTGCCTCTGAATTTGTTCCAGTGCTCCTGGCCGCATTATTGACTGCCGGATTTATATTCCGGAGACGGTTAGTGGGGATAACTTCCGGTAATTAATCAAAAAAACTAAAGTGCCGCAGATCTTGCGGCACTTTTTTTTGTCATCTATGATTAATCCAACATAAAGAAAACAAAAACAAACCGCGCTGATGTCGGTTTTTTGTTCGTCTACGAATTACGAAAGGTTACGAAAGTACGAACAAGAGAGAACCCTTTTCGTATTTTCGTAAAAGATTCGTAATTTCGTAGATAAACTATGGATTCCCCAAAGCAGAAAATTTTAGTTACTGGTGGTGCGGGCTACATCGGTTCCCACACCGTGAAATTATTGCAATCCATCGGGAAAGAGGTTATCGTCCTTGATAATCTCTCGGCCGGGCATTCCAACGCAATTAATTGTCAGTTGATAGTCGGGGATTTATCTGATAAAAAACTCCTTGATAAAATTTTTGATGATCATGAAATCGATTCTGTAATCCATTTTGCCAACTCAATCATAGTTGAAGAATCAGTTTTGTTCCCGAATCGATATTTTGATAACAACGTCAATAACGGCCGAAATTTACTCGATGCCATGGTCAGCCACAAAGTCACGAAATTGGTTTACTCATCCAGTGCAGCCATTTACGGTGAGCCACATTATGTTCCGATTGACGAAGAGCATCCCAAAAAACCCGTCAACCCATATGGTGAAACGAAACTGGTGTTTGAAAAAATATTGAAGTGGTACCACGAAGCGTTTGGGCTGTCCTCGATCAGCCTCCGATATTTTAATGCCTGCGGTGGCAGCACGGATGCAAGAATCGGCGAGAGTCATCCAGTCGAATCACATTTGATCCCGAAAATTTTACAGGTTGCAGCCAAGCAGCAAGAAGTCTTAAAGATTTTTGGCAACGACTATCCCACTTTTGATGGAACATGCGTCAGAGATTATATTCATGTGGAAGATTTAGCGACAGCACATAATCTCGCTTTGCATAAATTAGATTCTGACCAAGGCGTATTTGCTTACAATGTCGGTACTGGTAAGGGCCGATCAGTAAATGAAATCGTGAACACCTGTGTTGAGGTGACAAAGCGAATGATCCCGATTGAGTATTCACCCAGACGGCCAGGGGATCCAGCAGTTTTAGTCGCAGATCCCACCAAAATCCAAACTGAATTGGGATTTAACCCTATCTATTCTGATGTCGAAACAATCATAAAAACTGCCTGGGCCTGGCATCAGAAGTTATTGGTGGAAAAACAACGCGAATTCGAAACAAAATAATTTACAATCAAAGCAATTTTTGGTATAATTACTTTTGATTTGCCCTCAAAATATGATCAAATTATCAGTCATTATCCCTGCATATAACGAAGAAAAGCGTATCGAAAAAACTCTGCGCGCTGTTGATAGTTACTTAGAGAAACAAAATTTTGGGTATGAGATTATTGTTATCGATAATAATAGTAAGGACAAAACTTTTGAAGTTGTTCGAAAATTAGAGACGACAACAGTCCAAAATGCCCGAGCAATTAAACAATGGGTGAGGGGGAAAGGTGCGGCAGTACAACTAGGAATCGCTGAAGCGAGAGGCGAATTTGCTGTGTTTATGGACGCGGATAACGCAACACCTATCTCGGAGATTGAAAAATTTTGGCAGTATTTAGAATCCGGAATAGAAGTTGTCATTGGCTCCCGATACCAAGATCAGACTACAGTAAAAATCAAACAACCATTTTATAAAATTCTTTTGTCCAGGATGAGTAATATGCTCATCCAAATAGTATTAATACCACATATCAAGGACACGCAATGTGGCTTCAAAGCATTTAAAACATCAGCGGCAACAAAAATTTTCAAGCACCTGACCATTTTTGGTTGGGCTTTCGACATGGAATTACTTGCTATTGCTCTGAAATTAAGCTATAGAATTAAGGAAGTGCCAGTGTCCTGGGAAGAACATGGAGGTTCGCATGTGCCCCTAAAAGCATACTTACAATCGCTTCGCGACCTGTTTATTATTAAATGGAAAGCATTAACTGGTAAATACTCATCAAATGAGTAAATTACAAATTACAAATTTCAAATTACAAACTCTAGGCAGCATCTTGGTGCCAATTTTTTTATTTACGGCCATACCGCAAGCAATTACTGATCAAGAATTGGTAGAGGTTACGTTTCAAATAAAAAGCCCTGAATATAATCAGGCAGTATTTTCAGATTATTCTTTGGACGCTTCATATTTATTTCAAAATATTTATAAAACAGAAATTTCTACGAGAACTTTTGATTTGATGAGTTCGGATCCGAGAATTAATTATGTTCAGCGGGATAGTAAAATGACTGCTGCCGAGATTTCTGTTACTCAACTGGTCACTGCCAATGATCCGTTTTTTACTTTGGATGCGACGAAAGAAGATAGGCAGTGGTATTTGCCGAAAACCCAGATTCCCGATGCTTGGGAATATACCAAGGGTTCGACAGCGGTGACAGTGGCCATTATAGATACTGGCATTCATGCTAGCCATATCGAATTAAATGACGGCAGAGTGGGACCTGGCTATGATGTATTTAAAAAAGAAATTATTCCATCAGGTGGCAATTCAGATGACAATGGACATGGGACCGCAGTAGCTGGAGTCGTCGGCGCCATTCCGAATAATCAAAAAGGAATTGCTGGAGTTAATTGGAATGTTAGATTAATGCCGGTTAAAACCTTGGCCGCAGATGGCACAGGGGACACCTCAGACGTGGCAGCAGGAATTGTCTGGGCTGCTGATAATGGCGCAAACATTATCAATTTAAGCATGGGAGGCCCGGGTTTTGGCAACGATATGACTTTGAGTAATGCAATTTCGTACGCTTATAATAAAGGGTTGCTATTAGTTTCTGCTGCTGGTAACGATACAGCTGACGTAGGAAATAGTTTGGACAAAAATCCTATTTATCCTGTGTGTGGTGACAATGGAGAAAATATGATTATTGGGGTGGCGGCAACCGACATCAATGATCAAAAAGCAGGTTTTTCCAACTTCGGTGCGATCTGTCTCGATATCGCAGCTCCGGGCAAAAAAATTATCACAACCACTTATCTACCATCTGATCCAGCAAACAATCTTTTGATTTATGGTTCAGGAACTTCACTGGCCACACCGATAGTGTCAGGTGTTGCGGCCTTGTTAAAGGCGCAGAATCCAAATTTATCGAACGTGGAAATCCGTAACTTATTGCTTCGCTCGGTCGATAATATAGATGGGGTTAATCAAACATCCTGTTTGGGTAGTAGCTGTAATGGGTTGCTCGGTAAGGGTCGGATAAATGCATTGAATGCGATCAAGCCCCAGCCAATTCCAAATGGGACTCTGATGCGTGATTTAGGGACAGGGGATATTTATTTTTTGGTTAACGGCACGAAGAGGTTAGTGATTCCGAGTGTTTTTGTAGAACGTGGATTTGATCTGAATGTTGTGGTTAGCGATACGAAAAACGAGCTAGCCAATTTTTCTTTGGTTTTGGCTTTAACCCCACCAGAAGGAACGCTAATTAAATCATCGAATGACCAGCAAGTCTATATAATTAATTCGGAAATGAAACGCCCTCTGACTTACCTCGTCTTTATTTCTAGGGGTTATAAATTTTCGGACATAAAAGTCTTACCAACAGCAGAAGTTGCGGCATTTACAACAGGGGAATGGTATTGGCCACCAGACGGTACTATGGTTTTGATAAAAGATGACCCGACAGTATTCGTCATGGATCAGGGAGTCAGGCGCCCGTCAACATATTTTGTTTTTACGCAAAGAAATTTATCTTTTAAGAATGTTGTGAATGTTACTCGAGATGAATTTGGCCACATCCCTGTGCCGAGAGATAATTATTGGCTCGCACCACTTGATGGAACTTTGATTAAATCCGACACAGATCCTGGAATTTACGTTATCGAAAATGGAACCAAAAGATTAATGTCGTTTGAAGCATTTGCTGGAAGGGGCTATCTGTTTTCAAGCGTAAAAACTTTACCCCAGGCTGAAGTGGAGGTTGTTAGTCCTGGCTTGCCAATATTAAATTAGATCATAAATGAAAAATATCAAATGGTTGCTAATTGTGTTTTGGAGCCTGGAAATTGGATTTTCACCCCTGCAAGCGTTAGCTCAAGCGGTGCCTGATTCTGCATTTAATCCCGGATTGATTATTCCTGACGAAGCATTTGCTGATGTCGGAACGTTTGGTTCCGCTGCGGGAATTCAGAGCTTTTTGGAATTAAAGGGTTCAGTGTTAGCCAATACCACTCCGGAATTTTTAATCAAACTCAAAGAAGCAGATACATTGACGAAAGTCGGGCTTGAAGATCCACAACCAAACCTAACCAGACTGCGTACAGCCGCAGAGCTAATTTACGATGCCGGTGCGAAGTGGGGGCTAAATCCTCAAGTCATCTTAGTAATTTTGCAAAAAGAACAAAGTTTAATTGCTGGAACTTTTAATTCTGACAGTAGTTTGCAAAGAGCGCTTGATCGTTCGTTAGGATTTGGCTGTCCTGATTACGAAGGTTGCGGCGATATTTTCCTAGGTTTCTATCGACAACTATTTGGAACTTTCGACGGAGAAGGTAATCGATGGCTAGGCGCTGCAGCTTCCTTGATGCGCTCATTTAGAGCTGAAGTTGGTGGTGCTCGAGTCGGCCGCGGACCTATGGTAGATGCCCAAAATACGACCTATGGCCGTCCTGTAGTCCGAACCGCCAGAGTGGGCGATAGTATTACGCTTGATAATACTTTGAATGGTTATAGTGGAGTCCAACAACAGCAAACAGTAACTTTGGGCAATTACGCGACGGCTGCGCTTTATCGATATACCCCTCACGTCTACAATGGCAATTATAATTTTTGGAAATTTTATTCCACTTGGTTTAAATACCCGAATGGAACAGTTATTATCCGTGTTGGCGACATTCAACAGTATGTCATAGATAATGGCACGAAGCGGCCGTTCTCTGCATTTGTAGCGGGACAGAGGGGCATCAAAACTGCAAATGTAATAATTGTCTCCCAAACAGAATTTGATTCATATCCAACTGAAAAACAAATGGTTCCCCTTGAGGGCACTTTGCTCAAAGGTGATATCGATGCGACAACGTATGTAATTGGCGATGGAGTAAAGCATCCCATTTCTGCCCCAGTATTCGCCCAACGAAAATTGTTAGCTAGCAACGTGATGATACTACCCCAAGCCGAAGTCGATTCATATGCGACCGGTAGTTATGAAACTCCAACAGATGGAACCCTGATCATGAGTGAGACGAATCCCACGGTATATATTATTGATACCGGATTAAAACGACCAATATCAGGTGCTGTATTTGTTGCTCGTAAATATTCTTTCGGGAAAATTATGAAACTGTCCGATGTTGAAGTGTCTTCTATGGCATCTGGACCGTTTCTAACACCGCCTAATATGGTCGCTCTGAAAACTCCGGATGACCCAACGATTTGGTGGTTCCGTGACAATTCTCGAAGAGGAGTGACGGCTTTTGTCTGGAAGCAACGAGGGGTTGGATTCTTCCCACTGTTGACAGTTTCCTCGGAGGAGTTAATGGCCATTCCGAATGGAGGTTTGTTCCCACCTCGCGATGGGACAGTGATCAAAGGCGATCAGTCTTCCGCCATATATAAAATGGAAAATGGTTTGAAGCGCATGTACACTGCCGCGTCATACAAACGGGCGAGGTATCCGAAACCGACTATCTTACCACAAGGCGATGTTGATGGTTTTCCAGCCGGTGAAATAATAAATTAGTAACTAGTAAGTAGTAAATAGTAATAAGAACTCGGCTTTGACAGGCGTTCCAAAATACGCTATAATATTTAACTGTGGCAATTATTGAAGTCAAAAATTTAAAGAAAAAATACGGTCCGCCAGCTGGCGGATTAACTGCCGTTGATAATATCAGCTTCGAGGTTAATGAAGGTGAGGTTTTTGGTATTCTCGGGCCAAATGGAGCAGGGAAGACTACTACGCTAGAAATGATTGAAGGGCTGAAGGGTATAACATCTGGCCAGGCCTTTTTGGATGGGCACGATGTCAGCAAAGATACTCGAACTGTAAAATCGTTGATTGGAGTGCAGTTGCAGTCGTCTTCGTTTTTCGAAGGATTAAATTTATTAGAATTATTGGAAACTTTCGGCGCTCTTTATAACCGCAAAGTTGATGCCATGGAATTGCTGCGTGAAGTCCAACTCGAGGAAAAAGCAAAATCTCAGCACAAAGAATTATCTGGTGGACAGAAGCAGAGATTTTCTATAGCTGCTGCTCTAGTCAATGATCCGAAAGTTTTATTTTTGGATGAGCCAACCACGGGCCTAGATCCTCAAGCCAGACGTAATCTTTGGGAATTGATTACAGAGATTAACAAAAAAGGAAAAACCGTCGTCCTGACAACCCACTATATGGATGAAGCAGAGATTTTATGTGATCGAATTGCGGTCATGGACCATGCTCACATTATAGCTCTCGATACTACACAAAATCTTTTGAAATTGCCTGGTTTGTCAACGTCTATTCATTTTTTGGTGGATAAGCCTTTGGATATAGAACAACTAAAAGCAATAACAGGGGTTACTTCTGTTCAGTCTGAAGATCATACTTATCGATTAACTACAGATAATTCTGAAGCGACGTTATCCGATTTATTTAAATTGAGCAGAGAAGCAGGAGTAAAATTAGTAGACTTACAACTTCATCAGCCGACTTTGGAAGATGTCTTTTTGAAACTAACGGGCCATGGATTAAGGGACTAACGGGATGTTTACACTTTGGAAACTAACTGTCGTCGCGATAAAAATGTTTGTCCGCAACAAGCAGGCAATGTATTTTACTTTCTTTTTCCCAATTTTCCTGATGGTAGTTTTGGGTTTAATCAATTTTGACAGTGCCACCAAATTCGATGTCGGAATTGTTTTAAATGCACCGCCCAGTGCACAAACAAAGCAGTTCATCGAGGGCATTAAACAAGTTCCGGTTTTTGAAATCCACGAAGGAATCGAGTCCGAAGAGCGGAAAGCACTTCAAGATGATAAGCGTGCTGCTGTTTTTATCATTCCAGCTGATTTAATTCCGGGTCCGAGCGAAATCAAGGTTTTGGCCAATGCCAACGAACCTGCAGAATCAGCGGCCGCAGTAAATATTATCAGTGGTATGCTCGATAAAACTGCGCTAACTCTAAGTGGCGGTGCCAATCATTTCACTGTTAATAAAGAAGAGATTAATTCTCATCATCTAAAGTATATCGATTTTTTGCTACCGGGATTAGTGGCTCTCTCGATCATGCAAATGACGATTTTCACTGTGGCATTTTTGTTTGTCACTTTCAAAGAAAAAGGAATCCTCAAGCGAATGATTGCCACCCCGATGCGACCGTCTACATTTGTTCTCTCCAATGTCATAGTGCGATTGCTGATTACATTGATCCAAACCGCAATATTTATCAGCATTGCAGTTATATTTTTTAATGTCCAAATTATAGGTTCGTATTGGCTGATAGCATTGATTGCTATTTTAGGTTCATTGATGTTTCTGGGTCTCGGGTTTGCCATATCAGGCATGGCATCGACAGTTGAGTCAGTACCGGTGTTTGCAAACCTCATCGCTTTCCCGATGTTGTTTTTGGGCGGAACATTTTTTGCTATCGAATCTTTCCCGACATGGCTTATGAACATTGCGAAATATTTACCGCTAACTTTTCTTTCACACTCAATGAGGGAAGTCATGACCAAAGGCGCAAGTTTTGCGCAAATCAGTACTGATATTTGGTGGATGATCGGCTGGGCCATCATCCTGGTAATTTTAGCCAACTGGACCTTCTCCTTCGAAGAAAAACGCCAATAATTACGCTCGGCACGTTGGTAAAATTACCGGCCATAAAATTCTGCTGAATTTTTGGCCTGCGCTCTCGGACCGTCGTCCTGCGAGAGCTAATTTTACCAAGTGCCTCGCTGCCAGGTTAATGGATTTTTTACACATCGCCCTCGGGGCGGTTTTTTGTTATGCTATCCTCATGGTGCTGACATGCTGAGTGTCAGTGCCTAAGGAGTGAAACTCCTGCAGAGGGAGTTCGACAAAAGAAATGAGGGAATATGCTGAGTATTCCACGTGACGTGCTGAAAGAAGTAATGTATCTGGTCGACAGTCGGCTCGCACACGAGGTCGTGTCTATCGCGCTTAAGGCCCGAAATCCGACGCATTCCAACGCGCAAGAAATCTATCCTGTGCTGGCAAGGGCGCAAGACAGAAACCGCGTAGTGGGCGCCATCGTGGCTCTCTACCGTCTGTTCCCAGAGCACCAGGATGATTGGCTTGGGACTTTTGTGTGTCCTTTCGTTCAACATCCTGACCGTTCGCACAATTCGGGGTTTGTGATGGGAGCTTTGCCGGGGTTGTTCTTCGGCATAGCAGCGATCTGCGAAGCTGGTACACGGAAAAACGACGACGGTTATTTTGTCGAGAAGGCGTGTCGACTGATCAGTGATCGCTACGGTTTAAGAGCAGAAGAGTTCGACGAGTTATCTCTAGGTTTACTCGAAAATGCTGTACGCCAATATGCACATCACGCTAATCCTACCGAGGTTGATCGGATCATCCGTAGTTCGGCGTCGAGCAGGCTCGATGAGGTTGGTGCCACGATTCTGGACTCGATGTCCTACGCGAGGTTTCGGGCATTGAATACAAACGATCGTGCCCGATCTATCATCGCCGTGACAACGAAGTAGTCGGTCGTGCCTGGCGGCATACGCCAGGTCTTTTTTTCGTTCAGACCAAACATCAAAATAGCCAAATGCTACCATACTACCAAGTATGGTAGCAAATAGCCCAGTCGCCTCGCGGGCGATTTTTTGTTATGATTATTGTATGCAACAAATCTTATTGGTTCATGGCGGCGATAATTGGGAGACACACGAGGAATATTTAGCTTATCTTAAAAATAAGCAGATTGATTTTGAAAAGCACGGTTTGCGGGTTAAGGGCTGGCAAGATAATTTAGCTGATCGACTCGGGACGGATTATCAAATTATTCGACCAGAGATGCCGAGCAAGCGCAATGCCAAGTATATTGAATGGAAAATTTGGTTTGAAAAGTTTATTTCGTATTTAAATGATGGTGTTATTTTAATAGGCGGTTCACTAGGCGCGTTATTTCTTGCGAAATATTTAAGTGAGAACGATTTTCCTAAGAAAATAAAAGCTGTTTTTCTTTTAGCGGGACCAGCCAAAGATAATTTGCCCGAGTATAGATTGTTAGATTTTTCATTGCCTGAAAGTCTAGAAAAGTTATCATCTCAAGCAGATAAAATATTTTTATATCACAGCAAAGATGATAACATGGTTCCGTTTTCTGATTTAGAAATTTATCGCAAAGCTCTACCAAAAGCAACCGTCCGAGTTCTTGATGGGTTTGGCCATTTTAATCTTCCAGAATTACCCGTGATTATAGAAGATATTAAAAGTCTATGATCAACAATCAAGAATTGATTTTTGCAGTGGATGAAAACAATCAGCCTATAGAATCAGTGGTTAGAGAAAAAGCTCACGCTGAAGGAATTTGGCATAGGGGCACGGACATTATTGTTATGAATGACAAAAACGAAATTCTTTGCAATAAGCGCTCGATGTTGAAAGTCCACTCGCCTGGATGTTGGGATCCGGCTTTTGGCGGGCATTGTTTGGCAGGACAAGATATTTTGGAAAACGCTCGACAGGAATTATTTGAAGAATCGGGACTGAATGCAAAGCCAGAGGATTTAGAATTCGTCGAAACGATTAAATGGGATAATGGTTTAAATAAAGAATTCCGATACGTCTATGTTTATCGATGGGAGGGTGATTTGAAAGATCTGAAGCTAGAAAAAGAGGAAGTAGATGAAGTCAAATGGATGGATTTAAAAAATGTCGCAGCGAATAAAAACAATAAAGCTGAATGGTCTCCCATGCCATATATAGATTTATTAATAAAAAGATTTTCAAATTGAAAAAAGAAAACGCCTGCGAGCAACTGCTACATAAGGCGTGGATTTGTTGCATTCAGCTCTTGAAGTCGTTTCCTTAGACGACGAACCCGTGACTTGTAGGCGCTGAGTTTAAGGCCCAACATTCGAGCGGACTCAACCCAAGTTTTGTCCACTAATAAGGAGTGGAACAATTTTTTTTCAGACGGGTCGAGGTACTGCGAATAGCGTCTGGCCTGTCGAAGTGCGTTTAAGTCGCTGATGTACCGGCTTTCAGAGTCGCCGGTATTGAGCAATTCTAAGACGTGATCTGTCGAGTCCTCGATGGCATAGAGTACGTCGTCAGTCGAAACTGATCGACGGCGATGTGTCCTGTGGTAGGTCAGACAGTGATTGATCGCGATGCGGTGCATCCAAGAACTGATTTTGGCATTCTGCTTGAACTTGTCGAGGCCTCGCCACGCTTTGACCATGATTTCTTGAGTCAAATCTTCAGCAAGGCCGGCCGCATCCGTCTCGCGCCATACGGACCGATAGCACAAGGCCCGTACAAAAGTACGGCATTCCCAGATTTCCTCGGTCAACTTCGTTCGAGTCGGCTCGTCCATGGTTGCCTCCTCTGATTTATTATATTTTATAGCAATAACAAATCGAGAGCAAATTTGCATAATTCTCCTTCATGGGGTATAATATCTTAGTAACACATTCGGAACCCTAGAAATAGGGGAGTTAATAAAGATGAGCGGCGGCAACGTCGCTGTTTTTATTCCAAAGAATAACGCACCCTCCCCTAACAGGGGAGGGCCGTCCGGTCGATTGACCGGACGGGGTGGGGTGGCTAAAGCACCTCTCTCGGCCTTCGGCCACTCTCTCCTGGCAGGAGAGAGTTTTACAACCATGAGAATCAACAAAAGATTATTATCAAGTTCAAGACAACTTCGGAAACTTCAAACTCCTTGGGAGGACACTCTCTGGCATTATCTCAGAGGAAAGAGATTTAACGGTTATCGATTCCGTCGCCAATTTGTTATTGGTCCATATATTGTAGACTTTTGTTGTTTTGAGAAGAAACTAGTAATTGAGCTTGATGGTGGGCAACACAACGAACAGATAAATATTATTAAAGATCAAATAAGAACTAATTACTTGACCTCGACTGGGTATAAAGTGGTAAGATTCTGGAACAGTGATATCTCTGATAATTTTGATGGTGTAATGGAGACAATTGATCGTTTGTTGAATCATTAACCACCTTAAACCACCTCACCCGGCGCTTCGCGCCACCCTCTCCTGGAAGGAGAGGGTCAGGATTCTCTTGAATGGAACCCCTCGCATCCAAAATTCGCCCTAAGAGTTTGAAAGACTTTGTCGGTCAGGAACACCTAGTTGGTCCTGACAAGCCTCTTCGAATTGCCATCGAAGGCAAGCATTTGTTTAGCTTTATTCTGTGGGGGCCACCTGGAGTAGGCAAAACTACTCTGGCTCGAATTTATGCTCAAGCATTGGAAGCCGATTATTACGAACTTTCCGCAGTTTCTGCAGGAAAGGAAGACATTCGAAACATAGTTGAAAAGAAAGCCGATTTGCTGACGGGCAATAAACCAAAAATATTATTTCTAGATGAAATTCATAGATTCAATAAAGCCCAGCAAGATTTTCTTTTACCTTATGTTGAGAACGGTGTTTTAACTTTGATTGGTGCCACCACTGAAAACCCTAGTTTCGAAGTCATCCCAGCTCTACTTTCTCGTTGTCGAGTATTTGTCCTCAATGAACTCCCAGAAAAAGAAATGGAGCAAATAATTGAGAGTACGGGTTTCCAGATAGACAAAGAAGCCAAAGATTGGTTGATTCGCATGGCCAATGGCGATGCGAGACAAGCTATCACTATGCTCGAGAACACGGCCAAATTTTATCAGGATATTACTGTTGAAAATTTAAAGAATACTTTACAGAGTAAACATTTAAGATACGATAAAAAAGCAGATGAGCATTACAATACTATTTCCGCATTCATTAAATCTATGCGCGCCTCGCAAGTCGATGCAGCGCTGTATTATTTAGCTCGAATGGTCGAAGCAGGCGAGGATTCGAAATTCATCGCCCGTCGCATGGTTGTGTTTGCGTCAGAAGATATAGGCCTCGCAGACCCGGTGGCATTACAGCTAGCCAATGACGTATTTCGAGCCTGTGAGACTATCGGATATCCGGAGTGTGCAATCAATCTATCCCACGGTGTGGCATATTTAGCTTTGGCTCCTAAAAGTCGCGAATCCTACGACGCATATTTTGAAGTAGTAGACGACGTCAGAGATACAGGGAATTTACCCATACCAATGATGATCCGCAACGCCCCGACTAAATTGATGAAAGAATTGGGTTATCATCAGGGCTATGAATTGTATACCAAAGAGGATTTATTGCCAGACAAACTAAAAGGGAAAAAGTATTTCAAGAAAAAGAAATAAACTGGTATCATTTTAATATGGATAAAATTATAGTACTCGATTTTGGGGGCCAATATTGTCACTTGATCGCTCGAAGAATTCGAGACTTCGGTGTTTTGGCTGAAGTGACTGAATCTTCGATAACTCCAGCAGAGATTCGAAAAGATCCCCTAATAAAGGGGATAATATTGTCAGGGGGTGCCAGATCAGTATATGAGAAAAATCCACCCAAATTTAACAAAAGGATTCTCGATTTAGAAATTCCAGTTTTTGGTATTTGTTATGGCCATCAGCTCATCGCGCACAAACTTGGTGGGATAGTCCGTTCGGGTAAATCAGGTGAGTATGGGTTGATGGATTTAGAAATTCGCAAACGAGATAAATTACTTACCAGTTTAAACAAAAAATTAAAAGTCTGGATGAATCATAGAGATATAGTAATCAAACTTCCAAGAGGTTTTGTACCTACAACGCACACAAAGAATAGCCCAATTGCTTCCTATTCAAACGAGAAACTTCGTATTTTTGGAGTTCAGTTTCACCCAGAAGTCAGTCATACTCAAAAAGGAGATAAAATTCTAGAAAATTTTATCTTTAAGATTTGCAGGTCAAAGCCTCAAAGAAGCGATAAAAATATTATTTCTCAATTGATAAAGGAGACGAAAGTAGCTATAGGCAGTAGCAAAGCTATAATTGGCCTATCCGGAGGAATTGACTCGTCAGTAGCGGCGATGATTGTCAGCAAAGCCATTGGCAAGAGATTAACGGCCGTATATGTCGATACTGGTCTTATGCGAGCGAATGAAACACAGTACATAAAAAAAGCTTTTCGAAATAAAGGTTTAAATTTAAAAATAGTAAATGCGAGTGAATTATTTTTCAAAGGGTTGAAGGGTGTCACTTCTCCAGAGCAAAAGCGAAAAATTATCGGAAAATTATTTATTGATGTGTTCTACAGAGAGGCAAAAAAATCAAACGCTGATTATTTGATACAAGGCACCATTTATTCTGATCGAATAGAGAGTGGGTTAACTAAACATTCTTCTAATATAAAATCACACCATAACGTCGGAGGACTTCCGAAAGATTTGAAGTTAAAGTTGCATGAGCCATTGAAAGATTTATACAAAGATGAAGTTCGAAAAATTTCAAGGATATTAAAACTACCCAATGAAATAACTTCACGTCAGGTATTTCCGGGTCCTGGTTTGGCTGTAAGAATTATTGGTGAGGTAAACAAAGAAAGTGCGTTGATTGTCCGCAAGGCGCAAGTAATTATTGAAGAGGAATTGATCAACACCAAATACTGGAAACAGATCTGGATGAGTTTTGGCGTAGTCTTACCAATCAAGAGTGTGGGCATACAGGGAGATGAAAGAAGTTATAAATTCCCACTTGTTTTAAGGATTGTTGAATCAAAAGATGGTATGACTGCAAATTTTTCAAAATTGCCTTACGAAATTTTGGAAAAGATTTCGACGAGGATCACAAACGAAATAAAAGAAGTAAATCGAGTAGTATACGATATTACGAATAAGCCACCAGGTACCATGGAGTGGGAATAAAAAACGCCTCAGTGGGAGGCGTCGGAGTCTTTATTTTTTCTGGGATTATGATATAAATAGATATCCCAAACTACCAGCAATATGCCGATAAATACAATCGCTCCTGTTTTAAGTATAAAACCCCAGTCCATGTTATAATAATAGCAAATGCTGCATATTGGACGCAATATTTTGAGTTTGATTACCTCGAGGGTGCTCTCCGCGATCATCCTTCTTTTAATATATTTTAGATTGCCTGAATACCTTGGCGCGGATGCGATGGGAAAGTATGGACTGCAGGCGTCCTATTTGATCGTGTTCGCATACTTCGTTGACTTGGGTATGCAACAATTAGTCATAAAAAAAATCAGCGAAAATAAAAACGAAGCTAGTAAATATTTAAGTAACTACTTCGGCATTCAATTTTTACTCGGATTAGCATTCGCTGCAATTATGGCAGTGATAGTTTTGGCTGCGGATTACCCTCCGATCGTAACCAAGGCTTTGCTGGTCACTACAGTAGGTTTGTTTTTGTCCTCGATGACTATGCCATTCATGTCAGTGCTGAATGCATTTGAGAGATTCAAAGTCATTGCATCGATCAATTTTTTGAATACCATGATCAATGCCAGTATGATTTTACTGACCATTGTCCTGCATCGCAATATTTTATTTCTGGCATTTATTCCAGTCATAGTCTCATTATTTGATATAGCAGTATATAGTTACATCGTCCGGAAAAGATTTGCCCATTTAAAGTTTAAATTTGATTATGATTTTTGGCGTCAATTGTTTATTTGGAATCTGCCTTTCATCCCTCTAACTTTGTTTAGTATTTATAACAGAGTCGATACGCTACTATTACCGCATTTGCGTGATTTTACCGAAACTGGATTCTATACTGTTGCGTACAAGTTCTGGGATTTGCTGGCATTTATTCCTGGCGCTGTGGGAGCAGTCCTGTATCCATATTTTGCCAGTAGATTATTTATGGGCGAATTGACTGAAGCTCGGAGAGTAGTCCAGACATATACCAAATTTATGATCGCGTTAGGGGTCGCACTCACCGTAGGGGCTGCTTTGCTTGCAGAGAGATTGTTAGAAACTCTTTTAAGAACCACGGAATTCGCTCCAGCAGCTCCAGCGCTTTGGCTTTTAGTTGCTGCGGTTTCAGTGCTGATGGTTTATGCACCAGTAAATAGTATTATGATTTCCCAACGAACTAAAACCGCGACAAAAATCACAGGGATTACTTTGGCTTTTAATTTAATCATGAATATTTTATTGGTACCGAAATTCGGATTTGTCATGGCAGCAGTGATCACGCTTTTTAGTGAATTAATCCAGTTAACCGGATATACATATATAGTTAGAACCAAAATATTAAACTTTAAATATTTTGAAAATTTCTTGAAACCATTTATAGCAGGATTGATCATGGGCGTAGCGATTTATTATTTCAAGGACAGAAGTATTTATCTGCTTTTACCTGCCGGCGGAGTTATCTACCTAGCAGGATTACTCCTGATGCGATTTTTCACGAAAGAAGATATTGATCTAATCAAAACGACATTTAATTTCCGAAAGAAAGTTGAAATTCCATGAAAATCGGGATTGAAGCCGAACGAGCAAATATGCCAAACCCAGCTGGACCCGAGAGGTACGCCGCGGAAATAATCAGAAATTTGGCCAAACTCGATCATACCAACGAATATATTTTATATTTTAGAACCAAACCCCAGGACTGGTTCTATCAGCTACCGAAAAATTTCTCGATTAAAGTTATTCCGTTTCCGAAATTTTGGACTCAAATCAGAATCTCATGGGAGATGCTGATAAAACCTGTGGAAGTTTTGGTTATTTTAGCCGCAACACTACCATTGATCCATCCTCGGAAAACAGTGGTTACTATTCACGACATCGCATATGAGCTGTTCGATGGCATATACACAGGGTATATGAAATACTTTCAGAAATTTAGTTCGAGGTATGCGTCGAGATTTGCTTCGAGATTGATCACGGTTTCAGAGGCTACTAAAAAAGATTTGGTCAGGGTTTATAATACCGATCCTAAGAAAATTACGGTTACGCTTTTAGGTTCTGCCGAAGGCTTCAAACCGATGAGTTACGAAGAGTGTCAACCTGTTTTAGATAAATACAATCTTGTTTATCAAAAATACATTTTGTTTTTGGGCACTATTCAGCCTCGCAAAAATATTCCCAAACTTGTAGAAGCATTCCAAAAAGTAAGAAAAGAAAATCGAATTGAAGAAAAACTAATTATTGCCGGAGGCCGTGGTTGGTTATGGGAACCAATTTTAAAAGTAGTTAAAACGGCTAGTATAGATGGATCGGTAAAATATTTGGACTACATACCCAAAGAAGATTTGCCATACCTAATCGCAGGGGCGAAATTATTGACTCTACCAGCCACCTATGAAGGTTTTGGGATTCCACCTTTGGAAGCCATGGCTTCTGGAGTTCCGACTGTAGTTTCAAATATTTCATCATTACCAGAAGTGGTGGGGGATGCAGGAGTGCTCGTGGATCCGACTTCAGTGAATTCAATTGCAGGCGGATTGTTGAAGGTGATCATCGATTCAGATTTGCGTAAACAAATGATTGCCAAAGGACTGGAGAGAGCCAAGCTGTTTACCTGGGAAAATGCCGCCAAACAAACGCTAGAAGTGATAGAGAGTTTGAAATAATGCAACTATTTTTAATAATTTTATTTACGTTTTTATCTGCTGGATCGTTTTGGTTGTTTTTGCGAGGTAAATATAAATTAAGCCCGTTGTGGTTAATGCTTTCAGTGTGGTTTATAGCAATTGCTATTTCACAGCTTAATTTATCAACTTTAGAGTTGCCATGGTCAGGGAAATATTGGGGATTGCTACTTATTTCACTCATAAGCTTTTGTTTAGGATTTTTTGTTTTTAACCACCCCGGACTTGATCCGGGGTCCACTTCTAGGATCCCAGCTTCCGCTGGGATGGGTTCGAGTAAGCTACGCTGGGTAATTTATATTCTTTTCGCTATTTCACTTTTAGCTCTTTACCTTTTTTACCAAAATGCAGGAAATTTTCCGCTTCTAGCCCCTGATCCCGATGCGTTTCGATTTACGGCTGATGAATCAGTACCAGGACTGATTAATTATTTATCACAACTCGCTCGAATTTTTATCCCATTATCTTTTTTTGTATTTTTTGCAGAAAAGTTTTCCTGGAAGAAACATTGGGATTTGATTGGGATTTGTGTCATTGGGGTTTGGTTCTTGATATTGTTTGCTTCCAGAACTCAAATTTTCTTTATCGATTTGTGGATTATGGCACTTTATCTTTTGATGCGGAAGCCAAACCTCAAGCAGGCATTAAAATTTTACCCAGTTTTTTTACTTGTTTCGGTTTTGGTATTAGCTGCTGTCCCACTCTATCGGAATTATAAAAGTTATGGCGCCGACTATCTAGGCAGCATTACCGGAATAGATACCAGTAATTATAATGTCGTCCAAAAAGCCTTGGTTCCGATTTATGTCGGGGTTTCGTTCAACCAGCAAGCATTGCTCCACGCTGAAAATTATTACCAAGATCATGAAGTCCAGAAGGGTAGGGTTTTCTTAGATCCGTTTACAAATATTTTTGGAAAAGTTATCAAACCACTCAATCAATTTAAATCCAACTATGATTTAGGCGCGATTTTTCATCCTTGGTGGAACACAGGCACTTACTTATTTCCTTTTGTTCAAGATTTCGGGACAGTTGCGTTTTATTTCATCCCGTTTATCATCGCCGGTATCTTAACTTGGGCTTGGAAGTACTGGGAAACCAGACCCAATTTTTTGAGTACCAATCTTTATGCTTACACCATGTTCTTTATAGTTATGACCGTATATTTGTCATTCACAGTCCGCGCTGAAATGTATCTAGACCTTGCGTTATTACTTTTGATTTATTTAATATTAGTATGGACCCCTAGGATCTCAGTCCGGGGTGGTGCAAATGAAAGTTAGTGTGATAATATTGCCATTTCGAAGAACGCAGATCATCAAGCCTGTATTTGATGCGATTTTTGCGCAAACGCACAAAGATTTGGAAGTGATCGCTGTGCTAAATGATTCGAACGATGGTTCGAGAGAAATAATCCAAGCAAATTATCCGCAAGTGAAAATTCTGGAACCTGGTCAGAATCTGTTTTTTGCTAAAGGAGTTAATTTGGGCATCAATAATTCGATTGGGGAGTTTATTCAATTAGTAAATGATGACCTGATTCTGGAGCCGAACTATATCGAAGAGATTTTAAAAGCATTCAGTGATCCAAAAGTCGCTTCTGCAACTGGGAAAATCCTAAGATATGATTTTGCTAATCACGCAAAAACAAAAGTTATTGATACTTTAGGACTGGTTTTAGATAGGTCGGGAAGAGTGAGGGATATCGCTCAACTGGAAATTGACCGAGGTCAGTCTGAAGCCTCACGAGAAATATTTGGAGTTTCAGGTGCTGGCCCCATGCACCGAAAATCAGCCTTAGATAAAGTAAAATACCAAGATGAATATTTGGATGAAGATTTCGTGATGTACTGGGATGATGCGGATTTGTCTTGGAGATTACAAAATGCGGGTTTTATTTCTAAATATATACCGACGGCGATTGCTTATCACGGTCGATCGGCGGGCCAGAGCAAAGGCGGATACAAAAACCTTCTTGGTTTTATCAAACATCATAAAAAATTATCTCCACAAATTTTACGATGGAATTACAAAAATCATATTTTGATGTATATCAAAAACGCGAAGCATGTCTGGCACCCGGCTTTTATTTTGCGTGAACTTGCGATGTTGGGTTATATTATAATATTTGAAACAAGTACTTTAAAAGTTATTCCAGAACTATTTCGCCAGTTGCCTAGTATCTGGAAAAAAAGAAAGTTTGCAAATCAATAATATGGATTTATCAATTATAATAGTTAATTACAATACGAAAGAACTGCTCCGAAAATGTTTGGGGTCGGTTTTAAATTCAGTTGGCAGTTGGCAGATGGAAGTTATAGTCTCGGATAATGGTTCGACTGATGGCAGCATTACCATGGTCGAGACGAATTTTTCCCAAGTCAAACTAATTCAAAACAATGCGAATTTAGGTTTTTCTCAAGGCAATAATGTCGCGATTAAACAAGCAATAGGGAAGTACATATTGCTATTGAATTCTGATACAGCAGTAAGACCAGATGCGATTGATCTCTCGATCAAGTACATGGATGATCATATAGATGTTGGAATTATGGGTGCGAAGGTATTGTTGCCAGATGGAACTTTGGATAAAGCCTGTCGAAGAAAATTTCCTAATCCGTGGAATTCTTTCTTGAGATTATTCGGGTTGGCCAAATTGAGTGACTACAACATCGATACCCCGATTGATCAGGAAGTCGAAGTTGATGCCGTGATGGGCGCGTATTTGATGATTCGAAAAACCGTTGTCGATAAGATCGGATTACTTGATGAAGAGTACTTTATGTACGGCGAGGATTTGGATTGGTGCTGGCAAACCAAAGCTGCTGGCTATAAAGTTATGTATTATCCAAAAGCAGAGATTGTCCACTACAAGTATGGATCGTCACAGCTGATTCCATTTCGTACCATCAAAATGGCCCACCAAGCTATGAAGATTTTTTATAGAAAACATTATGCTCCGAAGTACAATTCGCTATTCAACGTATTTGTATATCTCGGCATCAATTTGCGAATGTATTTGGTTTTGCTTGTAAATATTTTTCGTAAAAAAAAGACAGTGCATTGAGAGGACTTCTCCACGCGATTCACTTGGTCGAAGAATAATAGTCTTCGAGCAGAGCGATTAGTGGAGTCGAGAAGTACGATAAATAATAGGCATAAAAAAAGCGTTCGTTAGAACGAGGAGAGGTGAGGGGCGGGACAGAGTCCAGCCCCTCGACGGGTTTGTAGACCAACGCACAAGGTGCGTATTGCGTACGCCGAGGCGACGCGGGTTGGTCATCACTATTGGGGGCATTCCACTGCAGACGGCAGGTTGTTAGGCGTTACACCCATCAAAGAAAGGGCTGTCGAGCATCGAGCCGGAAGAGAGATCGCGAGCGATCGTCAGATGACTAGGGTGCTCGCGCTTTTCTGCGCAGGTGTGTGGGCGATCCACGTGCCGATGTACTCATCGTGCCTCCGTTCGAACGCGCGGTGAGGAGCGTGACGCCGTAGGGTGGCGTCGGTGGAGAGATCAACAGGAAAAACGGTCGCCTACGTGCGAGACGTCGAAAGCGAGGTCTGCGGTTTATGGCCGTAAATCCTCCTCTCTAACTTGAGATTGTGCTTTGTTTCTTGAGTGTTTGAGCCAAACATCGGCTCTTGCCTAAATTATAAAGCTGCAATAAATGCTTGTCAACACCTATCAGGGCTTATCATTTTACGACCTTTCCTGATTATGGTAAAGTTAATTCATGCTTAATCAAGAATTGACGTCAGAAGCAAAGAAAAGTCCGATCCCAAAATATTTTCTTATCCTGCTATTGGTTGTCGGAGTTTTTTCTTTGGGATTTCTTTCAGGTAAATCAGGTCTTACAGTTACAAACGGTAAGATTGAAATAAATAAAGGGAATGCGCCCGCAACTTCTGCAGATTATTCATTACTTTGGGAAGCGCTTGATCGATTAAATAATGAATACGTCGATCGTCCATTGGACCAGGTCGAATTAATGTATGGCGCGGTTTCAGGATTGGTCGGAGCTGCTGGCGATCCATATACAGCTTTTCTTCGTCCAGATGATGCCAAAAAGTTTCGTGAACAGCTTCGTGGGTCATTCGATGGCATTGGGGCTGAAATCGGAAAGAAAAATGAACAGATCGTCGTTGTGGCCCCGCTGGAAGATACTCCAGCCGAACGCGCTGGTATCCTAGCAGGTGATACGATTCTGGAAATCGATGGCGAAAGCACCATCGGTATGACCACAGATGTTGCAGTGAGCAAAATTCGTGGCAAGGCAGGCACCCAAGTGACATTGACAGTCGTTCACAAAGAAACAAGTGAACCCGTGGAAATTACAATCACTAGAGCGAAGATCGAAATTAAAAGTGTGAAGTTGGAAGACAAGACCGTGAATGGTAAAAAAATTGCCGTAGTCAAAATGAATCAATTTGGTGATGGTACGAAAGGATTGCTGGATCAAACAATCGATAAGATAGTAACAGGTGGGTATGACGGAATGGTTCTGGATCTCCGGAATAATCCTGGGGGTTATCTAGACACAGCTGTCACGACTATTTCTAACTGGGTGGATGCAGATAAAGTCGCGGTAAAGGAAATGGGATATGGTGATGACGAAAGGCTGTTTAGAACAAAAGGAGTACCAAGGTTGAAAGGGATAAAAACCATAGTATTGGTCAATGGCGGCTCGGCCTCAGCTTCAGAAATTGTCGCTGGCGCCTTACAGGATTATGGTGCAGCCACTATTGTTGGCGAGAAAACTTTCGGTAAAGGATCAGTCCAGGAACTACAAGAGTTGCGTGGTGAATCTCAAATCAAAATTACTGTGGCCAAATGGTTTACTCCGAATGGTCGAGGAATTGATAAGCTCGGGCTGGAACCAGATGTGATAGTCGAAATGACAGCTGATGACGCCAAAAATGACAAAGATCCACAAATGGACAAGGCCTTAGAACTTCTAAAGTAATGAATTCAAGCGAGATAAGGGATAAATTTCTCAAATTCTTTGAAAGCAAAGGGCATAAAATCGTGCCCTCGGCTTCTCTAATTCCCGTCAATGACCCCTCTGTTCTGTTTACTACTGCTGGCATGCAGCAGTTTAAACCATATTATTTAAATCCTGATAGTGCACCTGCAAAAAGTGTAACTTCAGTACAGAAATGTATCCGCACTTCTGATATAGACGAAGTGGGAGACGACACCCATCTAACATTTTTCGAAATGTTGGGAAATTTTTCATTCGGTGGTTATGGTAAGAAAGAAGCGATCGAATATGCCCACGAATTCATCACTAAGGGATTAAATTTAACCATCGATTACGTTTCTGTCTTTAAAGGGGAAGAGGGGATTCCTGCTGATACCGAGTCAGAATCAATTTGGAAAGCTATAGATTCAAATATTATAGTCAAACTATCAGGTCGCCAAGATAATTTTTGGGGACCCACTGGTGACGAAGGGCCTTGTGGTCCGACTACCGAGATTTATGTAAATGGTTTAGAAATTTGGAATATTGTTTTCAATCAATATTTTCAAACTAAAAATAAAAAATTTCAACCACTAAAATTTGTTGGCATTGATACGGGAATGGGATTGGAAAGACTGCTTACTGTTGTTCAAAAAATAAAAAATGTATACGAGACGGATTTGTTTGATGGTCCAATCGGAAAATTAAATCCTGAAATCTCAACTAGAGATAAGCGGATTATTCTTGACCATATCCGTGCCGCCACTTTTTTGATTGATGATGGCGTGATTCCATCTAATAAAGAACAGGGTTATGTGTTGCGTAGACTTATGCGTCGAGTAATTACGCTGGAGGAACTGTATAATAAAAAAAATATTGATATTTCCCCGTATTTGATTATTGACGAATTCGTTCTAAAGTTTAAGGGCATTTATAACTTAGAAGAAAAGGCAATAATTCAAGTTTGGCGCAATGAATCTGACAAGTTTTATAAAACTCTGCAGTTAGGACTGAAAGAGCTAGAAAAAACAGAGGACTTAAATGCTGCAACTGCTTTTAGACTTTATGAAAGTTTCGGTTTGCCGTTTGAAGTCATCAAAGAGGTCGCTGGTCCTAAAGCCCAAAGTTTAAAAAGAGAAAAATTCGAAGAAGAATTTAAAAAGCACCAAGAATTATCCAGGACTGCGTCTGCGGGTCAGTTCAAGGGCGGTCTCGCCGATCATTCCGAAAAAGTTGTCAGACTGCACACTGCCACGCATCTACTTAACGCAGCTTTGAGAAAGGTGCTCGGGTCAGAAGTTTGGCAAAAAGGGAGTAATATCACTGAAGAGCGAACTAGATTTGATTTCACACATAAACAGAAGATGACGGATGAAGAGAAATCCGAAGTAGAAAAACTTGTTAATGAGTGGGTAAAAAGGGATTTAAGGGTAAAACGGGAAGAAATGTCCTTTGACCAGGCGCAAAATCTGGGAGCCATCGGGGTTTTCGGTGAGAAGTACCCAGAGACTGTTTCGGTATATACTATATATGACCCTCAGTCGAATGCGGTCGTTTCTCGAGAGTTTTGTGGAGGTCCCCACGTCGAACACACAGGAGCGATAGGCGAGGTAAAAATTCAGAAAGAAGAAGCCGTTTCTGCTGGCGTCCGCCGAATCAAAGCGATAATTAATTAACATCCATATGATCGATTTAACTAAAGTTTCCGGTCTTCCCATGGAAGTCACAGATGACTTTCAGCTCAATTTAAAGCCGGGTGTAGTGGAAAGTGGTCAAAAATTCGTCCGCAAATTATCCGAAATGGAGCCTGTCCTGTTTGACCGCAAAGCCAAACCAGAACAAGAAGAGCTGTATCATGTGTACCGCGGAATATCTCTCGAATCAGATAAAACCCTTACTGCGGTTAACCATATTCAGTATGACGTTACTATTATTCCACCAATAATGCTTGGAGACGAGTATAACAAAACACTTGGGCATTATCATCAGAATATTGAAGGATCCACAGTTGCTCATCCAGAAATTTACGAAGTCTTAAACGGAAAAGCATTATTTTTGCTCCAAAAAATGGATCCAGAGATGAAGAATGTTATTACAATTTTAGCATTCGAGGCTGGAGCCGGTGATAAAGTTATTTACCCACCTAATTATGGTCATATTATCGTCAACATCGGAGCGGAGGTTTTAGTTACTGCAAATTGGATATCGACCGATTACAAACCACTCTATGAACCGATAAAAGAGAAGGAGGGTATGGCAATTTATGTAATTAGGGGCAAAGATGGTCAACCAACTTTTGTAAAAAATGAAAATTATGAAAACCAACCTTTAATGCGCAAGTTAACCATGAATGACAAAGTCCGAACCGATTTCGGATTTGATGCCCAGGAACCAATGTATACTGCAGCTATCCGAAATCCTAAACTTCTCGAGTTTCTCAACAATCCGATTAAGTACGCAGTGCAGTTTTCTTCACTTTCTTCCTGATGTGTTAGAATACCTTACATGTCCCTCAAAATCCTTAAATTAAATAAGAAAAACGATCTGGTTGAAGCAGTAAAGCAGATCAAATCCCTAAAGGATGATGGGGTGGTTTTTGAGTTAGAATCTGGGTCGGCTATCTTACGGAATCAGAACCATTTGAGGCTACTAAAGAAGACTGGTGAGATTTATGGTAAAGAAGTAAAAATTCAAACTTCTGACGAAGCGGGGATGCAGCTCGTAAAGAAAGTTGGGATGTTACCCGGTGAGGTGACTTCAGTAAAAGCCGTGAGGCCCACTCGTCGGACTAATGCTAGTCCAAAACCTGGGACCCAATTTGGCGATATCACGATGTCGAAAAAAGTCCATGAAGAACCACAACATCATGTCGTACATCAGTCGTATGAACCCAGCGGTTCCAGGCTCGAATTTGAAATTGCCAAGAAGTCTTCCAAGTTTTCCAAATTTTTTATTTTAATTTTAGTGGTGGTGATAGTGGCAGTGTTTGGGGCACTAGTGCTGTTACCAAAAGCCAATGTGAAAGTTACGGCGAGATCAGAAGCTATATCGAGAGATTTCGAAGTCAGTGTTGATAAAGAAAATAAAGCAGTGAATGCGTCGGCACTTTCTATTCCTGGTGTAGTAGTTTCGAAAGAAGTTTCATTAACTAAAACATTTGATACAACAGGGACTAAGTCGTCAGGTACAAAAGCCACAGGAACAGTAACAATAGTTAATAACACTCCGAATACTTTAACACTTAAAGCAGCTACTACGACTTTGATTGCGAATGGCAAAAAGTTTAATTTCGTGAGTGATGTCGGTGGAATTCGGGGTAACGGCGCTTCTACAACCGGAATCCAAATTATTGCCCAAGATGGGGGAGCGGATTCGAATCTCGCCGCGAATACGCGATTTCAAATTTCCAATGCGGCCCTGGGTAATGCTGATGTATATGCTACTAATCCCCAGGCATTGACTGGAGGAACAACGGGCGCAGTTACAAAAATCCTGACCCAGGAAGACATCGATAAAGCGACAGATGCCATGCTAGTTGAAATTGTATCTGTGGCTGCTGCTGAAATATCTCAAACCAACTCTGTTGAAATGAAGTTACTGGATTCGGGCTCCAAAAAAGAAGTATTGGCAAAAACGGCGAATAAAAATATTGGTGCTGAAGTTACTAGTTTCGATATGACGATAATCGCACGGGTCAGTGGACTGGCATTCCGTGAAGATGATGTCAGCGAAGTTGTTTTGGCAAAAATCAATGAAGTCTTATCAGATGATAAATACCTCCTTGAGTCTGCAGAGTCGAAGTATGAAGCCGTCTATAAGACAATAGATCCAGCCCAGACCAAAGGTGTTTTGTCAGTGCATTTCGAAACCGTCGCTGCGTACAAAATGGATACTGATAATCTCTCAAAGCTTCTGACTGGAAAAAATGAATTAGAAATAAAAGAAATTTTGCTAAGCAAGCCAGAAGTCGATGATGTAGAAGTAAAGTTCTGGCCCGAGTGGTTCGTCCACAAAGCCCCAAGATTCAACGGGAAAATAAATATCGAAACAGTGCTTAAGCAATAAGTCCATCCCGGACGCTACGTTCCCTGGAATATACCAGGGTGAAGGGCGATCCGGGATCCATTTCTATAATTAATACTCAAGTTATTATTTATTCTCCACCTTTTGTACCAAACAAAAGGGCGGATCGCGTTTTAGCGATCCGCCCAAAAATTGGCGACACGGCAAAAATATACCAGAATTCTTAGCTCGCTTACTCTCTTCATGTTGCTCAGAAGACCTATACCTCTACCGTCGCAACACTACAGCTCGCTTCGAATTCTGACTATATTTTTGCAAGTGTCGGCTGGCCTTAGATATAGAAAATGGCTAATGTTAGCTATAAATCTACCTCACCCCCGGCCCCTCTCCTCTCAAGGAGAGGGGTATTCTAATTCGAGTTGACACATCTGTCAGAATTTGTTATCATTTTTGAGCAAATTACCCCGTTTAGAGATTAATTAACGGTTAAGTAATTTGTTATTATCTAAGATATTTTTAAATTTTAGACCCCATTTTACTAGTATTCGTTATCTCTAACGGGGTTTAAGTAAGAACCCACTCATATTTCTACAGGCACTCAAGATTTAGGGACGCAAGGCCCACAAAAAAATACCATCGAACTTGAGGGTAAAGTGGTAGAAACTCTGCCCAACGCTGTTTTTCGTGTGCAAATTGAGTCGGGGCAGATTATTTTGGCTCATATAGCCGGTAAATTGCGAGTAAATAAAATTAGAATTTTACCAGGGGATAAAGTTATCATTGAAGTAACCCCTTATGATTTGACCCGAGGTCGCGTAATTAGAAGGTTGCGTTAAAAGTTAAACGGCAGCGCAGCGCGTATCGGTAAACGTCAAACGTAAACCGGATCTCAACGCACAACGCCGCCGTAAGACGATACTCGCAGCGCAGACGAATAACGATAAACTATGAAGGTTAGAGCAAGTGTAAAACCGATTTGTAAGAAATGCAAAATTGTCCGCCGCCGCGGTCGAGTTTATATTATTTGCGAAATTCCTAAACATAAGCAAAGACAAGGCTGACGGTATCGGGCAGCGCCACGCGTATCGTCAGACGTTAACCGATACGCGCAGCTCCGCCGAATAACCATTAACGCAAAAACACATGGCGCTAGTAAGAATTGCAGGGGTGACCTTGCCACAACAAAAAAGAATCGAAGCCGCTCTCCCATATATCTTTGGTGTGGGTTGGCCTGCCAGCAAACGGATTTTAGCTGCTGCCAAAATCGATCCGAACAAACGAACTTCAGAATTGACCGAAGCCGAAGTTGCGAAAATTCGTGAATTTATAGAAAAGAACTACAGCGTCGAAGGAGCTCTTCGCCAAACAATTTCTTCTAATATCAAGTTGAAGAAAGAAATTGGTTCATATCAAGGCATCCGACATATCCGAGGACTTCCAGTAAGAGGACAGAGAACCAAAACTAATTCACGTACTCGTCGAGGTAACGTTAGACGAACAGCCGGATCAGGACGTAAAGCATCATCCGAGAAAACTTAAACATGAAGCATGAAACATGAAACAGAATTGCTTCGGGTTTCAGGTTTCGGGATACATGATCTATGGGACAAACTAAAACCACTACAATTCCAGGAGAAGAAACGAAAGCAGCGGCAAGCACTGCTACTGCTGCGACACCTTCGAAGCGTAAGAAATCGAAGATTAAAGTTACGCGTGGCCGAATTTATGTCCAATCGACTTACAACAACACGATTATTACCATCACAGATGTGAATGGCAACGTCATTGGTTGGGGTTCATCTGGCCGCACAGGATTTAAAGGTTCCAAAAAATCTACCCCTTACGCCGCTCAGAAAACTATGGAAGAAGCTCTAGCTAGACTCAAAGATGTCGGATTGTCCGAAGTAGATGTGTTCGTCAAAGGGATAGGTACTGGCCGAGAATCAGCAGTGCGCGCGCTACAGGGTTCAGGATTTTCTATACTATCAATTAAAGATCAAACGCCAATTCCACACGCTGGAGTGCGTCCTAAGAAAGCACGTAGAGTTTAAATAATATGGCACGTCATACCGGACCCAAAATTAAACAATCTCGCAAATTCGGCATAGCTTTAACTAAGAAAGCTGAAAAGTATTTGGCGAAGCGAAATTATCGACCAGGACAACATGGACAAAATCCACAGCGTGTCTCTGAATTCGGTATGCAACTTCGAGAAAAGCAAAAAGCCAAAATTATTTATGGCGTGATGGAAAAGCAATTCCGCAGATATTACGAAACTGCTACTAAAAAAGTTGGAGTAACCGGAGACGCTTTGCTCCAAATGCTCGAATTTCGATTAGACAACATCGTTTTCCGAATGGGATTTGCTCAAACTCGACCACAAGCCAGACAAATCGTTTCTCACGGATTTTTTGAAGTTAATGGCAAACGAGTCAATATTCCTTCTTATCAAGTCCGAGTCGGCGACGAGATTAAAATTTTAGAGGGAAAGAAGAATTCCTCATATATCAAAACCATGGCTCAAGGCTTGGCTAATTACAAAACAGTAGAATGGTTGTCTCTGGAGCCAAAGAATTTATCCGGTAAGGTTTTGTCCAAACCTTCCAAAGATCAGCTCGACAGCTCACTCAATACGCAGTTAATTGTTGAGTATTACTCTAGGTAACTTTAATCTTAAATCATTAATCTTTAATCTAAATTTATGGAAAATATTCCATTACCAAAAAAAGTTTTATTCGAAGATCTAAGCGATAATAAATACAAGGTTGTTATGGAGCCTCTATATCCAGGTTATGGGGTAACCCTGGGCAATAGTCTTCGCCGAGTTATGTTGTCTTCACTTCCAGGAGCTGCTGTGGTCGCTGTGAAGATCAAAGGTGTAGATCATGAATTTTCCACTATCCCAAATGTCAAAGAAGATGTGATCGAAATTATTTTAAATCTCAAACAGTTGCGTTTGAAAATTCATTCAGAAGGCCAGGTAAGATTAGAACTCAAAGTTAAAGGGGAGAAAGCCGTAACCGGTGCTGATTTTAAAAAGAATTCAGAAGTCGAAATCGTCAATCCAGATCTTCACATCGCCACTCTCGACAACAAGAGTGCGGATTTGGACATGGAAGTTGTCGTCCAAGCTGGACGTGGCTACGTTCCTGTAGAACAACGTGAGAATGAGAAATTGGAAATCGGAATGATTGCTGTGGATGCCATCTACACCCCAGTCCGAACCGTGAATTATGACATTAACAATGTCCGTGTTGGCCAAATCACCAACTATGATGAATTGATTTTGACTATTGAAACTGACGGCACGATCACAGGTAAAGATGCTATTGACCAAGCTGCAGTAATTTTGATGGATCACTTCGCATTGCTTGGTAAAAATAATTTGCAAGCTGCCAGTGAAATGGAAGCTCCAGTTATGGATGTTGCAGTCGAAGAAGGACTGCGCACCCCAGAAGAAGATGATTTGAAATCCCTCGGACTTTCCAACCGATCGTACAATGCTTTGCTTAAGAATGAGATCAATAAGATTTCTCAACTGTCAGCCATGACACACGAACAACTGATGACTGTGGAAGGATTGGGCGCGAAATCAGTCGAAGAGATTGAAAGATTATTGGCCACGTATCACGGATCACGTAACACGTAACAATACACATGAGACATTTGAAGAAGAAAAAAATCGGTAGCGGTAGAAATCACGGCAGAAAACTGGTCCGTGCTTTGGCCGCATCTGCAATTATTTACGAAAAAATTCAGACCACAGAAGCCAGGGCTAAAGTCACACGATCAGTGGTTGAGAAATTAATTACCAAAGGTAAGAGCGAAACTCTTCACAGTAAGCGTCAGATTTTTGCAGCCCTTCCTAATAACGCTGCAAAGAAAGTTATTGAAGTATTGGGACCGAAATATAAAGAACGAAAAGGCGGTTACACTCGTATTATCCGTATCGGTAAATCCAAAGACGGCATGCCGAAAGTTCAATTGGAGTTAGTTGATTAATTTATATGAAGACTTTTTTACCTAAAACTTCAGAGATCAAACGCGCTTGGTACGAAGCTGATGCTTCCAAGTTTACTTTAGGCCGCCTAGCTACCAGAATTGCTACGATTCTTCGTGGCAAGCACAAAGTGACGTTTACACCACACATGGATGTCGGGGATTTCGTTGTGGTCAAAAATGCAGAGAAGATTAAGTTTACCGGCCGCAAATTAGACCAAAAGCAATACTACAGATTTTCAGGATATCCTGGTGGAATTTATAAAAAGAGTTTGAAAGAGCGCATGGAAAAAGAGCCAGAGAAAGTTATCCGTGATGCCGTATATAATATGGTAGATAAGAATCGATTAAGAAAAGATATCATGCGCAGATTAAAAGTCGTTAAAGGGGATAAGCATAGTTTTCCCATAACACGTAACATATAACCCGTAACAAGAATTTATGATTCAGAAAAAGCCGACAACTAAAAAGCCTACTGCAAAGCCTCACGCAACTCGGAAACCAAGGGTTGCTAAACCTCATGTGAAGCCTGAAACTAAGCATCATGAAGTAAAGCATGTTGAACCAGAAGCAGCTCCTGTAGCCGCAGCTCACAAAGTTGCCCATGGCAAGAATTTTTATGCTGTCGGGAGACGCAAAACTTCCGTAGCTCAAGTTCTGGTCAGTGTCGGTACAGGGGAGATCACGATTAACAAGTTACCTCTAGAGAGTTATTTCCAAACTTCAGATTTGCAATATATCGTAATGCATCCGATGACATCGATTGGCGTTGAGAAGGGTTTAAATGTTAAAACCAAAGTCAGTGGCGGAGGTATTCACTCTCAAGCCGAAGCCGTCAGACATGCTATTTCCAGAGCATTGATAAATTACAATCCTGAATCACGAAGAACCCTGAAGAAATTAGGTTTCCTCACACGCGACCCTCGCGTGAAGGAACGAAAGAAACCAGGCTTGAAACGAGCTAGGCGTGCTCCACAATTTAGCAAGCGCTAATCTTATAGCAAAATAACCACCCCGGACTTGATCCGGGGTCTATTTTTAAGCATAAAAAAAGAAGGTGGCACGACAGGGTGCACCTTTAGCGTAACCAGGCTTCAATCTCCACGGCTGGGATCGCTGGAGAATGGCTCCTCGTTCAAGCTTGTTCCACCAGGATTAACATTTATCTTGGTTTCCGTGGATTTTCTCAGACTCAGAGGTGAGTATGGCGCGAATGTCGCAGCCAGGAAGACATAAATGCAACTTATCAGGATTGCCAGTGGAATTGAGATCTGGGAATGAATCCCAAGTATGTGAGCAATCATGACGAGCGCGGTGGTGGAAGCGAAGACGAAGATTGCGCTTGCCAACCAGAAAATCCACTGGTTGACTTTGCTAAGCTCTCGAACCCATTTAATCATCTCGTAAATCCTTCGCATAAAATGTGCCTCCGTTTGGCAACGTTATGTATGAGTATATCACAACTTTTAAGCTAGCGCTGTAGGAAGTGCACAAAAGCAAAGCCTGAAAAGCTTGATGGTCTTAGTGTTAATTAGTTATTTTATATATCTTTTTTTCCTGGTTAAATAACAGGAGATCATTAAATAGAAAGGAGACTTTATGTTCAATGATGATGAATTGAAGAAACAAGGCCAGAGTGGAACTCAAAGTGGCTCTCAAAATAGTTAAGATACCTTTTTGATATTAATTGAAAGGAGCGAATATGATTGATAGAGAATATAGTCCTGACTCATCAGAAGAGGAAATGAATCGACAAGAGACTAGCTCTGACGAGTAGGTTAGAAAAAAATCCCGCCTAGGCGGGATTTTTTTCTTGAGCGACTTTTTCGCGTTTGCGTTTAGTCGGGTCGAGAATTTTTTTGCGTAGTCGTAGGCTTTGAGGAGTGACTTCGAGCAGTTCGTCAGAAGCCAGGAATTCCAAAGATTCTTCCAAACTCATAACTTTAGGTGGGGTCAGAATAATTGAATCATCTGAACCAGAGGCACGCATGTTTGTCAGTTTCTTAGTTCTGTTGACGTTAATTTCGATATCTTCTGTTTTGGAATTTTCACCGACGATCATGCCTTGGTAAACCTCCACCGCTGGTTTGATAAATAAGTCACCTCGTTCTTGAGCGTTATTTAGACCATAGGCATTCGAGACCCCGGATTCAGAGGCGATGAGAGCACCATGAGCGCTGGCTGACTGGATTTGTGCTTCTGCGGGTTTATATGAATCAAAGATATGATTGATAATGGCCGTGCCCTTGGTCTGGGTCATGAGTTTGCTTTTGAGCCCAATCAAGTTCCGTGTAGACATAACGTAATCCAGATGCACTTCACCATTATCAGTATGAACCATGGTGACGAGTTCAGCTTTGCGTCGTCCGACCTCTTCTATAGCAGCTCCTTGGAATTCATTTGGGACGATGACAGATAGGCGTTCAAATGGTTCAGACTGCACCCCATCTATTGTTTTAAAGATAACTTCTGGTTGAGAAACTTGGAGCTCGTATCCTTCGCGTCGCATGGTTTCGATGAGAATAGCTAAATGCAATTCACCTCGGCCAGCCACAAGCAAAGTATCTGGGCTAGGAGTGTCAGTAACCTTAAGCGCGACATTGGTCTCCAGTTCTTTATATAGTCGATCGCGAAGATTACGAGAGGTTACAAACTTACCTTCCTTGCCTGCGAAAGGCGAGTTGTTGACTGCAAAAGTCATTTGAACTGTCGGTTCATCGACAGTAACTGGATCAATCTGTTTAGGATTGGCGTGACCAGTAATAGTGGAACCGATAGTGACTTCTGTAAGTCCTGCGACAGAGACGATTTCACCGGCTGTTGCTTCTTCTACTGATTTTTTATCAAGACCTGAGAAAACCGAAATATCCACAGCTCGACCAGAGAGTCTAGCTCCATCTGGGGCAATCTGCATGATTGGCATGTTTTTCTTAATCACCCCAGAAGTGATTTTGCCAATTCCTTGTTTGCCTTTGTAAGAATCATAAGCTAGTGCCAAAACTAGAATTTGCAGAGGTTCATTTTCCAAAACTTCCGGTCCAGGAATTTTTTCAAGAATTGTATCGAAAAGGGGATTGAGATCAGTTCCCGGTTTGTGTGAATCGAGGGAGGCTTGGCCAGCAATACCGGAAGCGTAGATAATGGGAAAATCCAGTTGTTCGTCTGTGGCTTTGAGGGAAACAAATAAATCAAAAGTTTTGTTCACGACTTCATCTATTTGCGCATCAGATCGATCGATTTTATTTATAACCACGATCGCTTTGTGGCCGAGCTCTAAAGCTTTTTTGAGCACAAATTTGGTCTGAGGCATCGGGCCTTCCTTGGCATCTACCAGAAGCAACACACCTTCTACCATTCGGAGTGTACGTTCGACTTCTCCGCCGAAATCAGCGTGGCCTGGGGTATCAACTATGTTGATTTTGGTTCCGTTGTAAGTAACTGATGCGTTTTTGGCTTTAATAGTGATTCCGCGTTCACGTTCGAGGTCCATCGAATCCATGATCAAAACCCCAAGTTCTTCTACATTTCTCTGAACATGGGTTTGTTTGAGCATGGCGTCTACAAGTGTAGTTTTGCCATGGTCGACGTGAGCGATTATAGCGATGTTACGGATGTCTTGTCTTTTCATTTATAAAAATAATTAATACAATTTAAAATCCCATCTTTTGATCGGATTTTAAAAATGCTTTCTAAGCAAGCTATAAGCCGAATTCTGTCTGATCCCGACTTACGTCGGGAGAGGCAATCATCTCTCTGGGATCTACATTGCTGTAGAACTCTAGCTACCTACCCGTCCTGTGAAGGACCTATTCGGTATTGCACTGACAAGTATGAATTTAGCCGTTTCACTCTCGCCTTACGACGAGCATTATCCATTACTGGATACTTCTCCCATTTCTGATCGAAGCGTTTCTGTTCGCATCTCGAGGATTACTCCCGGTGGGAATTACCCACTACCTGCTGAACTGCATGAACTCATGAGACTTCATCCAATTCACACGTGTTCGGACTTTCCTCCCGGACGTTTCCGTCAGGGCGATTACCCACTTACTTAGAAAGCAATGTATAGTATAGCGGATATTGACATATTTGTCAACCTAGTGTATACTTATTCCTGTTTCCTTTCCCAGTAATACAACTTCGATGCTTTTGCCCTTCAAATGGCTTAACGTCAAAATTTGGTTTATAGATTAATAATTTTTTTATAAAACAAGCTTTGATAATAGGCAAAAGCAAATTAGCCATTTATCGAAGTTGATATACTGGGTTTAGTCGAAGGGAAGTTCATTAATTAGACAATAGGGGTTCGCATATTAGTGTGTTTCCCTTTGTATTGAAGGCTAGTAAATGGCTAAGAAATTGTTCGTCGGTGGTTTGCCATACTCTACCACTTCTGATGAGTTGAAAAATCACTTTTCAGGTGCTGGTAATGTAGTAAGCGCGCAAATCATAACCGACAAGTTTTCTGGCAGATCTAAAGGCTTTGGATTCGTGGAAATGTCCAGCGATGATGAAGCTGACAAAGCTATTGAGATGTTCAATGGTACAGATTTTGGCGGAAGACAATTGGCTGTTAACGAAGCACGTCCTAAAACCGAAGGCCCACGTAGGGACTACGATAGACGCTAAACGTTACGCATAAAAAAAGCCTCGCGAAAAGCGAGGCTTTTTGCTATACTAATTACCTAAATCAATGAAGAAGTCCGAATTATATTTCAATTTAATCTCGATTTTCGTCGATTTTTTGATGATCATTTTTGCGGGTATCATCGCTTTTTATTTACGCTTTGAATTCGACAAATTCCGACCGATTATTTACGAGATGACGTTGGCTGATTTTATGCAAATTCTGTTTCTAATCAGTCCCGGACTTATCTTGATTTTGGCTTTTGCCGGGCTTTACAATTTGAAAGGCACGCGACGAACATCGGCCGAGCTTCTAAAAATTACACTAGCAGTTTCTTCGGGGCTACTGCTGGTCGTGATTTTGTTCTTTTTTAACCAAACAGTTTTCCCCTCCAGGTTAATTATTTTGTTCACATGGATTCTGACGATTGTTCTTATAAGTTTGGGGAGAATTATTTTACGTCAGGTCCAAGTCAATATGCTTCGAAGGGGAATTGGTCAGCATAGACTGGTTATAATTCAACCGCAAGATGTTTTGGAATTGATATCGGATATTGACCGACGGAAAGAGCTCGGATATAGAATTGTCGCCAAAATTGATTCGAATTTATCGAAGGAACAGATATTAGAGGAACTAAATCGAATCAAAAATCACGAAGGGATAGACGAGCTCCTCCAAGCCGACACCAGACTCCATCAAGACGTAAGTGAAGCATTACTTGAATTTTGTCGAGACTATGGAATCAGGTTTAATTTTGTCCCGAATTTGTATGAAACCTCGGTGACGAACATAGACGTCGAAACCATTTCCGGAATTCCGATTATTATTTTGAAACGCACACCTCTCGAAGGTTGGGGGCGGGTATTGAAGAGGGTTATCGATTTTATAATTTCATTGATTAGTTTAATTATTCTAAGTCCGATATTTTTGGTCATAGCGATTTTGATCAAGTTAAGTTCCAGAGGTCCTGTATTTTTTCATCAACTACGTGCGGCGGGCTTAGGGCAATTTGAATGTTATAAATTCCGAACCATGTTTTATGAAATGAGTGAAGGGACAGTGTCAGGTGACAAATTGCGAGAAGAGCTGGAGAAGCAAAACGCGAGGCAAGGCCACTTCGTAAAAATTAAAAATGATCCTAGGGTTACCCCGATCGGGAAATTTTTACGTAAAACTAAACTCGACGAGATGCCACAACTTTGGCACATCCTTATCGGCCAGATGAGTTTGGTCGGTCCTAGGGTGCACATGGTGAAAGAGGTAGATCATTTCCGTAATGAATATAAACATTTGTTTGTGTTAAAGCCGGGAGCTACTGGGCTTACTCAAATTACCCAGGCTTCAGAAAAACCAGAGTTATCTTGGGAGGAAGAAATCAAGCTTGATGCATTTTATATCGAAAACTGGTCGATCTGGTTAGATATATACATCATCTTTAAAACTTTTTTGATTTTGCTTGGACGTAAGCCCAAGGTTGACTATTAATCTCGCAGTTTCACCCCTCCTCTTTGAGGAGGGGCTGGGGGAGGAGCGTAAAGGGTTAACATGGTTTTAGCTCGAACAAAGCAAAGAAGAGAATTAAGACACAACTCTACTCCAGCAGAGAAGGTATTTTGGGCTATGGTTTCTGCAAAGCAATTTAATAACCTTAAGTTTCGTCGGCAGCATGACATAGGTCCCTATATAGTAGATTTTTACTGTGCAGCCTTAAATCTAATTATCGAAATAGATGGGGATTCGCATTTTACAACACAAGGAATAGATTACGATAAAACCAGAACGAAATATCTAATATCCAAAGGTTATCAAATCATTCGTTATGATAACTCCCAAATTCTCAATAACCTAGATGGAGTGTTTGCAGACCTAACGCTTAAGTTAGCTCTTCGACCCTCCCCTAACCCCTCCCTTCCAGGGAGGGGAACAACTGCGGAGTTACACCAATGAAGGTAGCGTTAGTACATGAATTTTTGAATCAAATCGGAGGTGCTGAAAGAGTGTTGCAGAATTTTTTTGAAATTTGGCCTGATGCTAAAGTCCATTTGATTCTCTACAATAAAGAAAAAACACGTAATGAGTTTGAAAAATATCAAAAGAAAATTAGCTGGTTAAATAGTTTTCCATTGGCCCAAACCCATCATAGGTTGCTCTTGCTTTGGATGCCGTCTGCAATCGAGAGTTTTAAATTTGCAGAGTATGATTTAGTTCTTTCTGATTCCTCTTCGTTTGCAAAAGGAATTAAGACCGACAAGCTCCATATTTGTTATATGCACACACCAACTAGATTTCTTTGGACAGAATCGAAATATTTAGACGTTCAGAAATATCCTAGAATTTTCAAAGCAATTGGTAAAATGTTTGTTCCGCTTTTAAGAAAATGGGATTATAAAGCAGCTCAGAGACCCAATTATATAATTACGAATTCAAAGAATGTCCAGGAGCGTATAAAAAAATATTATAATCGTGATTCAGTTGTGATTCCGCCACCTGTAGACACACAAGCGTTTCAACCAATGGGTGAAAAAAAAGATTATTTTTTTACAGCTAGTAGACTTGAACCTTACAAGAAAGTAGATGTTATAGTTCAGGCTTTCAATGAATTGGGGTTATCTCTAAAAATTGCAGGATCTGGTACTGAAATGGAAACGCTGAAATCCCAGGCCAAATCAAACATAGAATTCTTGGGAGTACTGTCGAATGAACAATTGCGAAGACACTACAGTGAGGCACAGGCTTATGTTTTTGCAGCAGATGAAGACGCTGGAATTACTTTTTTGGAAGCTCAGTCTTGCGGTACGCCAGTAATCGCCTACGGTAAGGGTGGAGCACTAGAAGCGATAAAAGAGGGAGTCACGGGTGAATTTTTTGCTGAACAGACAAAAGAAGCAATTATCGAAAAAGTTAGGAATTTTGATGCCACTAAGTTTGATCGCACAACAATCAGAAACCATGCCCTACAGTTTGATAAAAACGAATTCCAAAGAAAGATTAAGCAATTCGTAGAGGAAAAATATGCGCATAGGAATTGATTTACGAATGATTGGTGGGGGAACGGGAATAGATCGGTACATTACCGAGCTTTTTCATGAAATTCTCAACCAGGATAAATTGAATGAGTTTGTATTGTTTTTCCGCGAAGAATCACAGACCGAGGTATTTAAAAAATACAATCAAAAAATAGTCATAACCGGAATTAAACATTATTCTGTAGCAGAGCAATTACATCTGCCATCTGTTTTGAAAAAAGAAAAATTAGATATAGTCCATTTCCCGCATTTCAATGCCCCGATATTTTATCGAGGAAGATTTATAGTCACGATTCATGATTTAACTCACACGTTGATTCCTGGGAAAAAGAAGTCGCGATTTTTTCATCGCTTGGCTTATCATCTCGTGTTTTGGAACGCAGTTCGAAGTGCGGATAAAATCATCGCTGTCTCAGAAGCTACAAAAAGAGCGCTTTTGGATTATTATCAGAATTTGAATCCTGGTAAAATAAAAGTAGTTTACGAAGGGTTTAATCAAACTTACCAAATGATGGACAAAGAATTGGCTTTCCAGCAAATATCCAATAGATTTGGAATTACTAAACACTATATATTGTATGTGGGAACCTGGCGCCGATATAAAAACCTACCAATGCTTGCGAGAGCTTTTGATAAATTAGTTACTCAAGGACTGGACCTGGAGCTGGTATTAGTGGGTGAGCCAGATCCTTTTTATCCAGAAATAAAGGAAGAAGTGTATAATATAAAAAACAAGGATCGTATCAAAGCACTGGGCCGAATATCTGATGACGATTTGAAAGCAGTATACAATGCTGCCACACTTTTTGTTTTACCCTCACACATGGAAGGATTTGGTTTGCCGATTCTCGAGGCGGGTGTTTGTGGGACCCCGATCGCTTGTTCGGATATTCCGGTTTTGCATGAGGTCGCAGGTCAGGGAGCGGAATATTTTGATCCGAATAATTTAACTAACATGATAGATGTTTTGAAAAATTTATTGAATAATCCAATTCGTTTGGAAGAATTAGCAAATTTAGCATTGGCAAGGTCAAAACATTTCAGCTGGAAAAAAGCTGCTGAAGAAACTGTAGAGGTGTACAAATGAAAATTTTACTAGCTGGTGGCGGTTCTGGAGGTCCGGTTTCGCCGGTTCTCGCTGTTGCCATGGAAATCAAAAATCAACATCCGAAAGTTCAATTTTTATTCGTCGGAACCAGAAAAGGACCAGAGCGGACGATGGTCGAACAAGCCGGGATCAAGTTTAAGACCGTGCCAGCCGCTCGGTGGCGTCGTTTTTTGAGTGTGAAAAATTTGTTTGCACCGTTTATTTTTGTAGGTGGGCTATCGAAAGCATATTCAATAATTAATAAGTTTAAACCAGATGTCTTTTTTTCAGCGGGTGGTTTTGTGGCCGTGCCTCTGGCTTGGGTTTGTTATCTCAAGAAAATTCCAATTTATATTCATCAACAAGATGCTGCTATTGGGCTTGCGAATAAATTGATAGCACCCTTAGCTTCCGAGATCACTACAGCTTTCGAACAAACAGCAAAGGAATTTCATTCAGGCTCTGGTTTGTTTAATAAAAATTGGCATCCAGCGATTTGGGTCGGAAATCCTGTTCGACCTGATCTATTTGATTCAAAAGTTGATGCAAAAAAACATTTTAATTTACATGACGAGTTGCCGATCCTTTTGATTTTAGGCGGAGCCACTGGTGCTGCCCAAATCAATAATTTAATCGAAGCGATACTCCCAGACTTAGTCACAGCGCATCAAATTATCCACCAAACCGGTTCGGGCAAAAACAGAATAAAGTTTAAACATCAAAATTATCATCCTTATGAGTTGATCCCTTTTGAACCTTATGCCGCGATATTAAAAGCAGCGCATTTGGTTATAGCTCGGGCCGGGTTATCGACGATCGCAGAATTATCTGCATTGAGCAAGGTCGCGATCATTATCCCCATGCCTCAGACACATCAGGAAGAAAATGCTAAAATACTTATGGATGCCCATGCTGCTGTGGTATTGAATGCAAAAGAAGCTATACCTGCAAATCTCAAGCAAATTCTGAATAGTCTCAAATTCAACGCCAAGCGTGGGGAAGCCATGGGAAGTAATATCAGCCATCTAATTCCGAAAGATGCGAGTAAAAGGATTGCCGCGATAATTACGAAACAATAATGACTAACCGACCGAAAATTGGGATCGCTTTATCTGGAGCCTCTGGCCGAGCTATAGCGCATATTGGTGCTTTGGAGGTGTTTCGCGAACATAAAATTACGATAGACTATTTAGTTGGATGTTCGTCTGGGGCTTTGATTGCCGCTAGTTTTGCTATTGGAACCATGGAAGCCATGAAAAAAGTTTTTTATGAGTTGAGTTTTCCGAGTATACTAAGATTTTGGTCTTTGAAAAATGCAAAAGGCGGGTTATTTCATTTGCACAATGAGGCTATGGAGGAGTTGCTGAATAGTGTTACACATAACATGAATTTTGAAGATATCGAAGGACCAAAAGTTGGCTTTTCTGCAACAGATATCAATACAGGAGAACTGGTTACTATTAAATCTGGAAGCATCAATACAGCATTTAAAGCTTCAGTGGCTGTGCCAGGATTGTTTGAACCAGTTGTTTGGGAAAAGCATGTTTTGGTAGACGGTGGATTGGTAAATATCGTGCCAACTCTTCCCGTGAAAGAAATGGGAGCCGATATCGTAATTGGCATCAATATCGCTGCTACTAAATTTATATACGAAAAAAAGATGCCGATCTGGCGAGGCTACAGATTTTTGACCAATGTCATGGGGCTACAGTTTATTCGGGAAAAAATTATTCCTAAGCTCTCTCCCAGACTGCTATTTCGATTAGACAGCCAATCTGACGTCCTGGAACAAAGAGATATTAAAATACCCGGAGTTATATCTGTCATGACCAAAGCTGTCGAACATTCATTCCGGATTGAGGAACAATGGGACGAATCCCATGTCGCCTGTGATCTGATGATCGAACCTCATGTTAAGCATTATGGTAAAACTGAATTTTCGAATTTGGATAAAATATATCAAGAAGGTCGGAGGGCTGCGGAGGCCGCTGTTCCAGAAATAAAAAAACTAATCAAACAATATCAACAAAAACAAATTGCAGCGGATATGGATCCCGTTAGAAATGCTTTTTAGTCGCTTTTTCTATTTACAGACCTTGGCGCATTTAAATATAAATTATAATAAAAATTAACTAATCAAAATTTCTAACGGGATGGATATCAAACAAGCTAAAAATATTTATTGTCTGGGAATTGGAGGAATTGGAGTTTCAGCTCTAGCTAGAATTCTTTTTGCTATGGGTAAAAATGTTTCCGGTTCAGACATCAAAGAATCAGTGATTACCAAATCCCTGGAAGATTTGGGGATGGATGTGGACATAGGTCCAAATCCCGCAAAAATTACACCTGAACCAGATCTGGTTATCTATTCTCAAGATATCCCGAAAGATGATTTGGATTTTATAACCTCTCCGAAAATTTCCCAAGCTCAAGCTCTAGGCGATTTAATGGTTGAGAAATATGGGATTGGGGTGACCGGAACCAATGGCAAATCTACAACCACGGCTTTATTGGGCCTAATCCTCGAAAGAGCGAATCTAGACCCCACAGTGTTAATAGGCTCTACTCTTTCCCACAAAAATGAATCGGATAAATTTCAGGCGAATGCTAGGTATGGGAAAGGTGAATATTTAGTAGTTGAATCTGACGAATATCATCGCAAGATGTTGTTTAACAAACCCAAAATGATTATCGTGACTAATGTCGCTGAAGATCATTTGGATTATTACAATGATTTGTCAGATATCAAATCCGCATTTTTGGAATATGCTAAATCAATCGGACCGGAAGGGATTTTGATTTTTAACGCTGATGATCATAATACAGTGGATGTATGCAAACACGTGGCCTGTCACAAATTTACATTTGGTATCCACCATTATGCTGATTTGCAGGCTGTAAATTGCAAAATAGGCAATAGAGAACAAATAGCTGATCTTCACTACGATGATGAAATGATTGGTCAAATAGTCCTCAAAGTCCCAGGGATATTTAATATGAGCAATGCATTAGGCGCGATTCTAGCTGCGATCAAGCTCGGGGTAGAATTTGACGTGATTAAACAAACTCTAGCGGAATTTAATGGGCTATGGCGAAGGTTTGAAGAAGTCGGTAATCATTATTTGAAACCGGTCATTTCAGATTACGCTCATCATCCAGCAGGAGTGGAGCTAACGATCCAAGCAGCTCGAGAATTCTTTCCAAATAAAAAGATTTTGGTAGTTTTTCAGCCACACCACAGGAATCGAACGAAAGCGCTATTTGGGGATTTTGTCGAGGCATTAGTCACTGCTGACGAAATAATCTTGCCAGAAATATTTGATGTAACTGGAAGAGAGCACGGTGAAGATATAAGTTCGGAGCAGTTGGTAGAAGAGTTAACAAAAAAGGGAGCTAAGGCTACTTATGCCAAAGACTTGTCTCAAACAGAAAAATTGATCAAAGAAAAAATAAAACATTTTGATTTAGTATTAATGATGGGCGCAGGAGATATAGACAACCTCGCAAGAAAGATGGTAAAGTAGCGCGCTCGGGATCATTGTAAAATTACCGGCCATAAAATTCTGCTGAATTTTTGGCCTACGCGCTCGGACCGTCGTCCTGCGCGAGTTAATTTTACAAAGTCCCTTGCTTAAGATAATATTAGTGCATGAATCCCGTTAGAAATTTTACAGAGTTTAAAGTTACGTGTAGATTATAGTTATCGGGACAATCTTAAATAATTTTATTTATTAACTAATCATTATTTCTAACGGGATGAATATATCTATAAAAGGAACGAATATGAGTTTGACGCCATCAGTCAAACAATATGTGAATGAGAAAATTGGCAACTTGGGAAAATTTATAGTTGCCACTGATGCGAAAGTTGAGCTCGAGCGTGACAAACATCACAAATCCGGGCAAGTTTTTCGTGCAGAAGTGATGTTAATCGTCGGCGGGAAAGTTATGCGTGGAGAAACCCGAGCAGAAGACGTTTATGCCGCGATTGATTTGGTAATCCCGAAAATTAAAGATCAAATTGGAAAGTTTAAAGATAAAAAGCAAACGTTGACTCGTCGAGGGGCACGATCTGCTAAGAGGAAAAATTAAACAATAATGGGAACCACTAACGGTAATGGCAGTACGACCAGCGTAGAAGCTGTTTTGCCAACTAAACCATCACGAAAATTTCTTTTTGTATCTTTTGAGAGCTTGTCAGGCGATATTGCTTGGAAAGTTCAAAAAGAAGGTCATGAAGTAAAAGCTTACATCGAACGAGAAGCTGATGTCGACGTTTACGATGGTATTTTAGATAAAGTAAAAAAATGGGAAGATCATGTCGACTGGGCTGATATCATCGTTTTTGATGACGTCGGGTTTGGTAAATTAGCTGATGCTTTGCGTAAAAAAGGTAAGCTCGTGGTTGGCGGAAGCAAATATACAGACAGTCTGGAAGACAACCGAGAATTTGGGCAGACAGAAATGAAACGAGTTGGTATGAATGTTCTGCCGCATTGGTATTTTACGAATTTTGATGCAGCCATTGAGTTTATCCAAAAAAACCCAAGCCGTTATGTTTTCAAACCTAGCGGGCACGCTCAAAATCATAAAGATTTGTTGTTTATCGGGGAAGAAGATGATGGCCGAGATATTTTGGAACTTTTGATTTCAAATAAAAAAGCCTGGAAAAGTAAAATCAAAACTTTTCAACTCCAGCGTTATGCTGCTGGTGTCGAGATCGCTGTCGGTGGATATTTTAATGGCAAAGAGTTTTTGTACCCGATCAATGTCAATTTTGAATTTAAACGATTATTTCCAGGAGACATAGGGCCCCTGACAGGGGACATGGGTTCACTGATGTTTTGGAGTCAACCAAATGCTATGTTTAAAGCGACTCTCGATAAAATGGTTACTGATTTGGCTAAAGCCAATTATGTCGGGTATTTTGATATTAATTGTATCGTGAATGCCCGTGGAATTTATCCACTGGAATTTACTTCGCGATTTGGATATCCGACAGCGAGTGTCCAAACAACTGGTATGGAATTACCGTTTGGAGAATTTCTATACCGACTGGCAAGTGGAGAAAAATTTGAGATTCCAACCAAAAAAGGATTCCAACTCGGCATTTGTTGTGCCGTATCTTCGTATCTTTCCGATGACCCAGATGATATTTCGACATATAAAGATTTATCGATACTTTTCCGTCGACCAAATCCAAATCTTGATGGTATACACATCGGGGATTTGAAAATGGTGGACAATACTTTGCAGTTAGCCGGAGTTTCTGGGTATGCATTGGTAGTTACCGGCACTGGCACCACAGTTGAAGACGCTCGAAGGCAAGCATACAATCGTATAAAAAATATTCGTTTACAAAACATGTTTTATCGCGTCGACATCGGGGAGCGCTGGCTCAACGAATCCGACCTTCTCCAGTCGTGGGGATATTTGAATACTTAGTATGGTGAATCCTGACCGCCGTCCACCGTTACCTCCTTCAGAAACACGACCAGAATATCGGGTCGAGGTTTTGGAGCATTTGGATGAAAAAATTTTTCAAGAAATATATGCCGTGGAAACTCAAGTTTTTCCTGAGGATTTTCGGTTGGATGAAGAAGACTTAAAAACTAGTTTAGAGAAATCAGGCTCAATAAACGTTGTTTTAAAGAATGCTGAAGGAACAGTGGTCGGATTTATGGCTTCAGCACCCAACTCGGAATTCTATGAGGATTTTATAGAAGATGACCCTGAATATGGTCAAGATGCTGATTTTCAGAACGAAAAAGATAAACTTTATGTATATGATGCTGCAATTTTAGAAGAGGCTAGAGCTAGTGGAAATTTCGGGAAGATATTTCAAGCAACAGTTGAAAAAGCAAAAGAACAGGGATTAAAAGCAATTACTATGCATACTCGAGCTGATGAGTTGGTCGGTAAGTTGATGCAACGAATGCATGGCGCGAAACGTTTGCGAGTAGTGGAAAGATGGATGGGGAACGAACCTCACGATTATTTAGAAGTAGATTTAAGTCCACCCGAAGATCAGAAATAAACTTTAGTTTAGAATTGACAATAAGCCCGAAAGGGTCTATAGTGGCCTTTTCATTTTGACTAATAATCATCTGGGCAAATGTTACTATACTACCAAGTATGGTAGCAAATTGCCGTTTGTATATTTAATCAGTTAGATTGACAATAAGTCAGAGACAGCATATATTGATCCTCGTGGAGGAGGATATGAGCGAAAAGCTTACCGAAAACAAGAGAGTCGAGCTCTCACGCTATCTTGCCGACAATGGCTTGATAGTGGCGTACAACGAGATCAACAAGGAAATCCCTGACATGGCCCTGGTCGCTGGTTCTCTTCGGAGGTTTGCTGGTGATCTCCAGCAAAAGCTCACGGATGCTAACCAGAAGCTGGAACTCCTCGAAGGATGATCGGTCCGTGGAAGGCAATCACGTGGTCGGACGCACAGAAGTTCGGCCTTTTCTTTTTGCCCGGGTTTTTGTATAATAGGACGGCTACGAAAGTACTAAATATTACGAAAATACGAAAAAATGCAGACGGGTCTTCGTAGACAAGATCTTGTGTATCCAGAGCTAAGTTATGCGATCGTCGGAGTTTTGATCGAAGTGTTCAGAGAACTAGGGAGTGGCTACCAAGAGAAATATTATCAAAAGTCGGTGGCTTTAGAATTTGCCAAAAGAAAAATAAAGTTTCAAGAACAAGCATTTGTTCCATTAACGTACAAAGGTGAATCAATCGGTAGATATTATATAGATTTTGTTGTCGAATCCAAGATAGCAATTGAAATTAAGAAAGATAAGCCCTTTTCAAAGAAAAATATCGAGCAAGTGGTGGCATATCTTAAAGCAAACGATTTGAAGCTTGGTATCTTAGCAAATTTTACAAGAGAGGGTGTGAAATTTCGTAGAATATTAAATATTAACTAATTTTCGTACTTTCGTATTTATTCGTAAGTTCGTAGCCGGATTATATGGCATTTTTTAGTAATTTATTTTCAGATTCGAACCAGGCTGTAGTCAAACGACTCCAGAAAAAAGTTGATGAAATCAACTCCCTGGAAAAAGAATTTGAATCCAAATCACAAGACGATCTCAAAGCACTAACTGTTAAATGGAAAGCACAGTTGGCGAGTTTGGATTTAGATCAGCAAAAAGCCAAATTGGAAGAATTATTACCTCAAGCTTTTGCAGCGGTGAGAGAAGCATCAAAACGAACCATTGGTCAGCGCCACTATGATGTGCAGCTAATCGGTGGCATGGTGCTTCACACTGGCGCTATCGCTGAAATGAGAACTGGAGAAGGAAAAACTTTGGTTGCTACACTTCCGCTATACCTTAACGCTCTAACTGGCCGAGGAGTGCATCTGGTCACAGTTAACGATTATCTCTCCAGATGGCAGGCTTCTTGGATGGGCCAGATTTATCACTACTTGGGAATGTCAGTTGCTTCGATCCAACACGAGCAGTCGTTTATCTATGACCCGACTTTCAAACCAGAAGAAGAAGAAATCAAACAGATTGAAGCCGGAGTGCAAGGATTGGTCCTGGACGTCAAACATATGCGCCCAGTGCCACGAAGACAAGCATATGCTTCTGATATCACTTATGGCACAAATAACGAATATGGGTTTGATTATTTGCGCGACAACATGGTCTGGGATCCGAATCAAATGTCACAACGAGATTTGCACTATGCTATCGTAGACGAAGTCGACTCGATTTTGATTGATGAAGCTAGAACCCCGCTCATCATTTCCGCCCCTGATACTGATTCGACAGATATGTATTCTGAGTTTGCAAAAGTCATTACTTCACTTAGCCCTGATGATTACGTTGTAGATGAAAAGAAAAAGCAGGTCGCTTTCTCTGAAAAAGGCAATGTGAAATTAGAAAAAAAGTACGGTGATGCGATTTATAATGATCCTAAACTTCGACATCAAGCTGATGCCGCACTCCGTGCCAAAACTTTATTTAAAAAAGACATCAATTACGTCGTTCGAGAAGGGGAAGTAGTTATAGTCGATGAATTTACCGGGCGTCTGATGTTTGGCCGTCGATATTCTGAAGGCTTGCACCAAGCCATCGAAGCCAAAGAAGGTGTGAAAGTTCAGCAAGAAAGTAAAACTCTCGCTACCATCACTTTCCAGAACTATTTCCGTTTGTACAAAAAATTGGCCGGTATGACTGGTACTGCTGAAACCGAAGCCGAAGAATTTCATAAAATTTATAACCTCGAAGTAGTATTGATCCCGACACACCGACCGATGATCAGAAAAGATTTGCCGGATCAAGTTTACAAAAACGTAAAAGGAAAATTCACGGCCCTAGTTCGCGCCATTAAGGAAATCCACTCAACTGGGCGACCTATTCTGATTGGTACTATATCTATCGAAAAGAACGAATTATTGTCGCAATTGCTCAAGCAAGCCGGAGTGCCTCATGAGCTCCTAAATGCGAAGAATAACGAGCGTGAAGCCCATATAATCGCTCAAGCAGGGCGTTTGGGGTCAGTAACCCTAGCTACAAACATTGCAGGTCGAGGAGTCGACATTATTTTGGGTGGAAACCCGGCAGATCCGGAGGAACAAGCTCGTGTGAAAGAATTAGGAGGTCTTGCAGTTATCGGAACTGAACGTCATGAATCCAGACGTATCGACAATCAGTTGCGAGGACGTTCTGGCCGACAGGGCGATCCTGGTTCTTCGCAATTTTTCTTGTCCCTCGAAGATGATCTGATGAGATTGTTCGGCGGAGATCGGGTAGGGAAGATGATGGAGACTTTGGGTATTCCTGAAGATCAACCAATTGAAGCTGCGTTAATTTCCAAATCCATCGAATCAGCGCAGAAAAAGATTGAAGGGTTAAACTTCGACATGAGAAAACATGTGTTGGAATATGACGATGTCATGAATAAACAGCGCACGGTTATTTATGGTAAGCGTAAACAATCTCTCGATCCCCAAACCGATCTAAGTGCTCAAATTAAAGATATGTTAGTAAAAGAAATTACGAACATAGTAAACTTTGGTTTAGCCCAAGAACAAGTTGATTCCCACAAGATTTTTCATGAAATCGGAACCATAGTCCCACTGCAACACGATGTGGATGAAAATAAATCCCTGGATCAGGAAGTTCTGACTCAACACTTCGTCAATCTCGCGATGCGAGAGTACGAGAAGAAAGAGCAAAAACTAGGAGCACCAGTGATGCGTCAGTTAGAGCGAGTGGTTTATCTCAGAGCCATCGATGTCCTCTGGCAAGAACATCTGGACACCATGGAGCATTTACGTGATTCAGTGAGACTCCGAGGATACGGCCAACGCGATCCACTACACGAATTCAAAAACGAAGGGTTTGAAATATTTGGCAGATTACTCGATGAAATAAATCGACAAGTCGCGTACACAATTTTCCGAGTCGACGTCACTCCTCAGCCTGTAAGCCCCGTAACACGTAACAATGATCAAGGATCAGAAATCGGCCGCAACGACCCCTGCCCCTGCGGTAGTGGTAAAAAATGGAAGAAATGCGGGCTATTGAATACTGAAGAGCATAAAAATAATCTTGTCAAGAAGCAAGGTGGTGTTTGATTTGCATTTATGGAAAAAAAATCATCAAATAAAAATTTACATAAGGCAAGCCAGGCCAAAAAAGATGAGTTTTATACTCAGTTAGTTGATATTGAAAAAGAGCTGAAGCACTACAAAGATCAATTTCGCGGCAAAGTTGTATATTGTAATTGCGATGATCCATTTGAAAGCAATTTTTTTAAATATTTCGCTTCTAAATTCAACGAATTAAAGCTCAAGAAGCTCATTACCACGAGTTATAGCGGTTCGCCAATTGTTGGCGGTCAGTTGCCGTTGCTCCAAGTGGCTGGATCAAAAGGCAAACAGCCATTAAAGATAGAAATAAATAAAGTCCCAGATGCAGACGCCGACGGTTCCGTTGGTTTATCTGATGTAGAATGGTTGCTTAAAAACGATGCTAATGTTGCCACTCCGCTAAAAGGCTCTGGTGATTTCCGAAGCGCTGAATGTATCGAACTACTCAAAGAAGCCGACATCGTCGTCACTAATCCACCATTTTCTCTTTTTCGTGAATACCTAGCTCAGCTTGTTGAACACGATAAAAAGTTTTTGATTTTAGGGAACATGAACGCTATTACGTATAAAGATGTTTTCGGATTAATAAAACAAAATAAATTGTGGTCTGGTTACGGTTTTAATATGTCAATGGTATATAAGACACCTTATAACAACAACCTTGAAGCCAACAAGCAGTTTGTTAAAGGGAAAGGATATAATCCAAATGATGGATATGTAAAAGTCCCAGCTGTCAATTGGTACACAAACCTTGATACGGAGAAACGACATGAAAAGCTTGATCTTTATAAAAAATACACCTCAGAAGAATTTCCAAAATACGATAATTACGATGCAATAGAGGTTTCGAAAGTTTCCGATATCCCTACGGATTATTATGGCGCAATAGGTGTGCCGATCACTTTTTTGAATAAATATAGCCCCGAACAGTTTGAGATAATTGGATTAACGCATAGAAATGATCCGTATAATTTAAAGATAAAGATCTATACCAAAGAAGACGGTGATAATTTTAATGATTTAAATGGTAGTCCTATAGTTAAAGAAGGAAATCGATTCAGGTTTATTTATATGAGAATCATCATAAAAAATAAGAAGTGAAAAAATAGTTACATTTAAATATTAAGAAAATTAGTATGAAAATTGAACCGCATAAAATTGCAATTCGTGAAATAGTTAAGGGTTATAAAGATAGCGCTGAAGAAGGCGTGGTTGCTTATGGTGGCAAATTGGATATTCGGCCCAAATATCAGCGTGAGTTTGTATACAAGCCAGAACAAAGCAAAGCAGTGATCGAAACTATCAAAAGCGGCTTCCCGCTAAATGTGATGTACTGGATGATTAGGGACGACGGCGGATATGAAGTGTTAGATGGTCAACAGCGCACCATTAGTATCGGACAATATGTTACGGGTGATTTTTCTCTGAACGATCGTTTTTTCCATAATTTAACCAAAGAGGAACAGGACGAGATTTTGGATTACGAACTTATGGTTTATTTTTGCGAAGGGACTGATAAGGAGCGAATAGACTGGTTCACTATTATTAATACTTATGGCGAGAAGGTGAATGATCAGGAAATCCGTAATGCTGTTTACACTGGTCCATGGTTAAGCGACGCAAAAATGAAATTTAGTAAATCAAATTGCGTAGCATATCGCTTGGCAAATGATGGTGGAAAATTAGTAAACGGCACGCCAATTCGACAGGAGTATTTGGAAACAGCACTTTCGTGGATAAACAACGGCGAGATCGCGGATTATATGGCGAATCATCAGAAAGATAAAAATGCTGACGAACTGTGGGGATATTTTCAAGACGTGGTTGCGTGGGTGCGAAAAACGTTTCCGAATTATCGAAACGAGATGGCGGTGGTGAATTGGGGCGAGTTGTATAATGAATTCAAAGATAAGAAACTTGATCCAAAAAAGCTAGAAGTTGAAATCAAGAATCTCATGCAAGATGAAGATGTGACGAAAAAATCCGGCATATATCCCTACGTGCTTACAAGACAAGAAAAATATCTTAATATCCGGGCCTTTACTGACAAAATGAAGCGCGAGGCTTATGAGCGGCAAGATGAAATTTGTCCAAAATGCAAGAAGCATTATGATATCGAAGAAATGGAAGCGGATCATATCACTCCTTGGCACGAAGGTGGTAAGACAATTGCACAAAACTGCCAGATGTTATGTAAATTAGACAATCGAACTAAATCCGGAAAATAATATTATTGCCTTATATATATGTTTAGCAACAATGTCCCGTTTAAAAAAGATAGAATACTTCGAGTAACAATAAATTATACTAATAATGGATGGAGTACTGGCTCCGGATTTTTTATTAATGATAAAGGCCATTTTTTAACTTGTTTTCATGTGGCTTTTGGACAAGGGTTTTCGAAATTAAAAAACACTAGCGAGTATCAGCAAATAATTGGTCTAAATGAACATGAAAAACTTGACAAATGGTTCGCGCAATCGGTAAAAAGTGTAATAATAGAATTTCCGGATAAAACTACTGCTAGTTTAAAACTTAAGAAACATAATCATAAATTTGATATTGTTCTACTAAAATTGAGTGATGAAAATTTTGGAAAAGATATAAAATATTTTGATTTAGATTTTAACGCAGAAATTAATTATGATGATCATGTATTTTTTGCCGGTTTTCCTATTTCGCCTCCTTATGATAATAGGGAGACTCCGTTTGCAATTAACACAGGGATTGTTTCAAGTTTTCCAAATACAGAGGTGGTCGGAGAAAGATATCAACACATACAAATTAATAGTATAAGTTTAGGAGGGAACAGCGGTGCTCCTCTTTTTCGTAAATATAGTAACAAAGTCATTGGTATAATTAATGGAAATATGAATTGGGGAGCTGATAATGTAGCATATGTCGTTGATGATAAAACAGGGAGAACGCAAAAAGGGTCACTACGGACACCCTTGAGTATTGCATATGCAACATCATTGAGAATGGTATACGAACTAACTGATTTATTTAAATAAATTTAAGTCACATTACAGCACGAACCGCTTGCTTTGCCAAGTTGACGTTTGTTTAATACCACGGCATTTAATAATTAGCAGTAGATAACAATAATGGATGGATTTTTTGTGGGAGGGTTTTTATACAATCCAAAAACCAAAAGTGTCTTGCTACAAAAACGCGATATGAAGGCAGAGTTCAATCCTGGATTGTGGAGTTTTTTTGGTGGATCAAGCGAAAATAATGAGACACCAGAACAATGTTTAGTCCGGGAGTTGAAAGAAGAGTTGAGTATAGAGATTGATCCTGGAAAGATAGAACCCTTACGGAGCTATTTTAACGAAAAATTTCAAAGACAAAGCTATATTTTTGTCATCGAGAGTGAATTGAAAAAAAGCGAAATGGTCTTAAATGAAGGTGAGGATTTTGACTGGATCCCACTTACTAAAGTCCTCGAATTAAATTTAACAGAGAATACTAGAAAATCCCTTGAGGTCCTTATAGAACGAATTGGTCAAAAATAGTGATAATTCGCATTACACAGCCATGTAGAGTTAACAGTCAATGATGACACTTTGGGCTAACTTCTCGACTGGAGTTAGTCCATTTAATTTTGTGTGAATTCTCTT
>MFEQ01000003.1 GCA_001777665.1 Candidatus Doudnabacteria bacterium RIFCSPHIGHO2_02_FULL_42_25 | reverse complement strand
GATCAATAGGATTCATACCACCAACCGGCCAATAGTTGGCTGGTCTGGGAGCCCTCCTATCCCAGTACTCAAGGTTTGGGCCTGGGTCTGCTAAAAATCCATAGCTAATCCGAGCTGTTCCATCAAGTGTGGCTAAAGATGGTCCATGCGTTGAACCCTGTCCTGAAGTGTACCCTGCCCCACCAAGAAGAGGATCAAGTCCTGGACCTCGTTTAACAAATCCAGTAAATCCTTGCTGACTCAAAGTCGGAAAGGCCATAGTCTCACCATCCTCTGCATATAGGGTCAAAGGTTTCCCAGCACATTCATTTTGAGCATAAAAATCTCTTGGGGAAACCCAAAGTTTGTCTCGCCAGAAAATAAGACCATGAGCATAGGTTTCAAAACTAGCGTTAGCACAATTTGGCCACCACTGAGGAATTGTCCGCACTGGGCTTACATACGGCCAATTACCAAAATTTGTCCCAGGATCTCCTGTGCCCATTGCTGGTAAGTCGTATTCCAAAATCTCCTTTTCGTAAGGATGACTCACCATCCAAAGTTTATTACGGCTAAAATCCATGGCAATCGCGCCTCTAGTAAAGTCCTCCGACAATCGCCAGCCGCCAAGTAATGTGCGTCCATTTAAAATGGTTGGAGTTTGTGCTTGAGCTGTTGGAGTTTCAATATCAGTTCGATTTAACACGAAAAATAGCAGGAATAAAATACTAATTCCGGCCAATTTTAAATATTTTTGCCCCTTTTGTCTTTTTCTCATTTATTTTTATTTTTGTGTCTTGTCAGGTACTGAAGTTTGATTATTTTTTCGCCGATAGGCGATCAAACTTCTAGTACCTGGTTCAAGATTCTCTCAATCTGCAATATCATTATATCACAAATCGGAACTTTTGTAAAGAAAAAGCCGCTCCTACTTGGAGCAGCTTTAAATGTATTCTTATTCCTGTACTCTCACCTCTTGACCAGTTCTGGAGTAGTAAACTTTTGCCTTTCTGGCTGGGGTTGCTTTGACGACTTCAATCTTGTCGATCGATGGTGAGTGGATTGGAAAAATTCTTTCCACACCAACTCCGGACGAGATTTTTCGGACAGTGACCGTGCCATTGATTCCCTTACCACCTTTGGTACCGATGACTTGGCCTTCAAAAATCTGAATACGTTCCTTTTCTTTGCCTTCAGAAGAAACATCTTTGATCTTTTGGTGGACGCGAACAACATACCCAGATTTTAATACAGGGACTTGTTTGAGCTGTTCAGTTCGGAATGATGTGATTTGCATAGTTTTTAATGCGTTATTCGGGTTACGTCGGCGCGGCGCGTATCGGTCAACGTTCAACGATACGCGTGGCGCTGCCTTATAACGGCAACCGCACTTCTAAATTGATTAATACTTGTTTTAATTCCTCTGGCAGTTCGGACTCCAGTTCGATCCATGTTCCATCCATCAGCTGAAATTTTAATCGATTAGCATGGAGGAATTGCCTGCCCGCAACGCCAGCAATTTTATTGCCTTCTGTCTGGCTTGCGTGGCGGGCGGGCCTATCTAATTGGTCATCTTTCTTGCCATAAACCTTATCACCTACTATTGGATGGCCGATATGAGCCAGATGCGCTCGAATTTGATGAGTGCGACCTGTATGCAATTTTACCCTAAGCAGAGAGAATTGTAAAGACCCATTTTCCCCATTACTCCCATTAGACCCCTTTACCCAATACTCCGTAATCGCTTCTTTACCAGAGCCAACTTTCATCTTTTGCTTCAATGGTTGCCTTTCCAAAGGAGCATTGATAATATCATGCATCTTCGCGGGTACGCCATTTACCAAAGCTAAATATTCTTTTTCAACTTTATGATCTAAAAATAATTGCTTCAGATATTCATAACCAGCCGGAGTTTTCGCAATCAGAATCAATCCCGATGTATCTTCATCCAGGCGATGAACAATACCGGGACGATGAGGTTCCCCTACTGATTCAATTCCTGGAAATCGATGAAGTAATGCGTTGGCTAGCGTATTTTCCATATTGCCAGCGCCTGGATGCACCACTAACCCCGCGGGTTTATCAATCACAGCTAAGTCATCGTTCTCGTACACAACTTTCAAGTCGAAATCAAAGGCTTTCAATTCTTCTTTTACAAATTCCGGCAATTCAACTTTGTTTCCAGGAACAACATCATAATCAGTATCCAAAATTATAATCCCATCAACCATCACTTGACCTTCTTTTATAGTTTTTTGCACGCGTGAACGAGAGACTTCGACTTTCGAAGCTATAAATTTATCCAACCTGTTCGTTTCTTCGGAAATAAACTTGAGCATAAATATTTTGAACACACTTAACATAATTATTGCGACCGCAATAATTATGTTATCTTAGACCACGAAGCAAATCTGGCCGGCGCTTTTTCGTGCGTTTCAACGCTTCTTTTTGTCGCCATTCGTTGATTTTCGCATGATTGCCAGTGAGTAAAACTTTCGGCACTCGTTTCCCTTTATAATTTTCTGGTCTGGTGTATTGCGGATATTCGAGTATCCGCCGGCCGGCAGACTCTGAAAAACTCTCCGATACTAAGGATTCGGCTTTACCAACTACACCAGGAACTAGTCTCGCGACAGTATCTAACACAGCGAGCGCTGGAATCTCACCACCAGTCAAAACATAATCTCCTATAGATATTTCATAATCGACTAAATCACGGATACGTTCATCGAATCCTTCATAACGACCGCAAACCAAAATTAAAGTATCTACTTTCGATAATTGTTTCGCTAATTTTTGATTAAAAACCTTGCCTTGTGGAGTCAGTAGTATTACTTTTGACTTTTTACCTTTTTGTTTGGCTTTGATCGCGCGAAGAGCGCGATCAATGATATCGACTCGCAAAACCATACCTGCTCCCCCACCGTATGGTCTCAAGTCGACAACTTTATGAGCGCCTACGCCGAAGTCACGCAGATTTTTTAATTCTATTTTAATAAATTTCTTGGCCAAGGCACGTTTAAGCAAGCTTACGTTGAGGTAAGATTCAAATGCTTCAGGAAATAATGTGAGAATGATGAATTTCATGGGTCGCGATTCGAATATACGAATTTTACTAATGATACTAATAAATAGCGCTGGGGATTCGTATAATTAGCATTCATTAGTATATTAGCATCGAGACATAAAAGCAAAACCCCCGGATTTCGCCGGGGGCTTTTATGTTAGAGTTTAAACTCGTCTATATCGGAGGTAAGATCTGGAGCTGATTCTGATCTCGCTGGTCGTCTGCTGCCTTCCGGTTCGTGAATCTTGAGATTGACTCGAGACTTGCGCTTGGCGCCGACTACTCGGAGTAACGTTCGGATAGATTTAGCAGTCTGTCCCTGTCGACCGATAACCTGACCCATATCTTCTGGGTTGAGGTGAAGAGTGATCAGCACTCCCATCTCGTCCACAGTTCGTTCGGTCTTCACATCAGTAGGATGATCGACTAGAGCTTTGACCAGATATTCTACAAATTCTTGGTCTTGTTCCATTGCAGTGATATTTAATTATCAAAACTGATGTTGGCTTGTCCTGCGAAGCTTTAGCGTAGCAGGGATTCGACTACTTTCGCCACCAATCAGAGTAAAACTATTATAGCAAAGTTATTCTTTGGCTTCAATTCCGACGCCAGGCTCCGCCTGGGTCGGAAGAGTTGCAGGAGCTGCATTTTCTGGAGCTTTTTCCGTAACCTTTGGCCTCCAGGCTTTAACTTTCTTCGCATCCAGGAACTTTTTCTCGACTAACAAATTGTGAACTGTTGGCGAGAGAGCTACGTGTTGCTTAATCCAATATTGCAATCGTTCTTGGTCTTTGATCCCCATTTCTTTATTGCGAGGATTATAGTGTCCCAAGACTTCGATAGCTTTCTTGCCAGCAGCGCGGTAAGACTCGGCCAAAACAATTCGAAAAGTCGGTCGATTCTTGGTCCCGGTTCGTTGTAGTCTTAAAGTTAACATCAGGTAGTAGAAATTAGATAATAATAAATTATTGCTCATCAGGCAGCTTTAGATATAAATCTAATTTCACTACCTGACAAGTAGCTCGCATGAGTATAACAGAATCATCAAGCCTTGGCAAGACCCCGCAGTTGTTCCTCCCCTTAATATAAGGGGAGGTTAGGAGGGGTTAACTCTATTCTTAATATGCCGTCGGATCCAGTAAATGATAAATCCGATAGCTAGTGCAACAATAAAAATATCGATTTTCCGAAAATAGGTTTCTAAATTTTTCCAATTCTCACCTAATGTTAGTCCCAACCAAGCTAAAAAGTATGACCAAATAAATGCCCCGCTAAAAACACTGGCCGCAAATGGAATTACTGGCACTCTGGCAATCCCGGCTGGGATAGAAATAAAGGCGCGAACGACTGGGAGCATGCTGCCAAAAAAAGCTGCGGAATGGCGAAACCGATGGAAAAATTTTTCAGCCAGATCCAAATCATCTTGCGAGACGAAAATAATATGCTCGTATTTGGAAATCAACTTTCGGCCACCATAATGTGCTAAATAGTAAATAACCAATGAACCTAAAGTCGAACCAATAGCGCCAGCTAAAGCCAAGCTTAATAGACTAAATCTTCCATCTTCAACAAGAGAGCCAGCAAACGGCATGACTAGCTCTGAAGGCAATGGAATTGCCGCTGTTCCCATGCCCATCAAAAGAACAACCCCGACATAGCCGAGTTGATCAATAGTCGAGGTAATGAAATGCGAAATCGTAACTAAAAGATCTGTAATCATTGAGCTATGGCTTCTGCTTTCTCAAGCTTTACCGAGAGGATCTTAGATACTCCTTCATCATTCATGGTGACTCCATAAAGGGTATGGGCTTGGCGCATGGTTTCTCGGTTATGAGTGATAGTGATAAATTGCGTTTGGTGAGCCAGGGTTCCTAAAATTTTCGCAAACCGGATGGAATTGGCTTCATCCAAGGCTGCATCGACTTCGTCTAACACGACAAATGGGGAGGGATAACAAGCCAGCATGCTGCATAGTAGAGCGATGGCTGTTAAAGCTCTCTCGCCTCCAGACAATGCTGCGATTGTAGCCAATTTTTTTCCTGGTGGTGTCGCTTTGATCTCAATCCCGACTATCTGCATGGTCCCTTTCTTTTTCTTCAACCCATCCACCACAGGCTCTTCGTCTTCTTCGGGGAGCACTTCTTCTTCCTCGCCATTGGCTTGGGCTCGGAGTAGCGTCATCTGGGCTCGGCCACCGTTAAATAATATTCTGAAATATTCTTCAAACTTTTTGGAGATTTTACCAAATGCTTCATCAAATTGTTTTTTGATAATTTGATCGAGTTCTTCGATGACACTTCTAAGATCTGTAACACCGCCTTCCAAATCTTTTGATTGATTGGTCAAATAATCAAACCGCTCTTGGGTTTCTCGATACTCCATCATTGTCGCTTCGTCGACACCCCCAGCTAATTCCAACTGATGCTTGAGTTTACTAATCTGATTCGGCAATTCAGCAGCAACTTGTGCTTTCTTATAATTTTTCAAAGTCTCTGGGAAATGACCAAATGCTTCTTTGATTTCCTTTTCCAAACTTTCCAATCTGGTATCGAGTTTGGCTTTTTCCACCAAAACTAAATTCTGCTCATCTTTGAGTTTGGTCAATTCAAATGTTTTCGATCGAAATTTTTTCTCTTCTTCGGTTAAAAACGATTTCTTCTGCTTTTCTTCGGCCAATAATTTGTTGCGGGTGATGTTGTATTCGGCAATTTCCTTCACCGTGCTTTCCAGTTCAGTGTCCAAAGTCTTTTTCTGACCCAATAAATCATCGTTTTTGGATGTACTATAACTCAAAACCAAATTCTTTAATTTAGTTTTGATTTCATCGATATTTTCAGGTCGCAGCAGATTGATGATGTCTTCAAATTTTTGTCGAAATTCATTAAAATTCCGGGTAATTGGCACTTCGGCTTTGAGTTTGCCTTTTATCTCTGCTAATTTTTCCAACAGAGAAAGCTTTTTATCTTCCAAAACCTTAAATTTCTTTTCCAGTTCTTCTAAAAAGCTGTTCGATTGACCGGTTTGCTGTTCTTCTTTTTCCAAAGTTTTTTGGAATGATGAGATTTCCGTTTCTAACTTTACCAAAATCACGCGTTTCAATTCCAATCTTTCCGACACTGCTTTGATTTCGGTTTCAAGCAAATATGATTGATTGCCAAAGTATTCCATTTGTAAACTAGCCAGTTGCGCCGCTATCACTTCCCGCTCTTCCATGCGTTTCGCCTGGCGCTTCAGTGATCGCAGTCTCGGTTCTATTTCGTTTAGTAATTCCGAAACTCTGGATAAATTCTCTGATGTCTGCTCTAATTTTCGAATTGTTTTTTCACGCTTCAAATAATAAGGCTTTACCCCTGACGCTTCTTCAACTAAATTTTTAATTTCAGCAGGACCGGCCATAATCATTTGATCGATCAAACCCTGACCGATCACGGCATAATTAGTCGCGCCAAAACCGCAGCTAAGCAGCATATCGACAACATCCAGCAACCGCGCTCGATTATTGTTAAGCAAATATTCGGATTCACCATTGCGATAAAGTCTTCTAGTTACCACAACCTCTGAATAATCACTTGGGATTTTATGATCTTTATTATCAAAAGTAAGTGAGACTTCCGCAAAGGATAGCTTCGACTTCCTATCAGAGCCGGCAAAAATTACATCTTCTGATTTTTTACCACGAAGTAGCTTGAGAGATTGTTCTCCCATGACCCAGCGCAAACTATCCGCGACATTGGATTTACCGCTACCATTGGGACCGACGACAGCAGTAATCCCTGGTTCGAAATCCAGAACGGTTTTCTGGGCGAATGATTTGAATCCTTGTATTTCTAGTCTTTTGAGGTACATTCTATAATTATAGATCGCTTACTTTCAAGCCATTCTCGGCGGCGGCGATTTCGGCTTCTTGTTTGGACGATCCTGTTCCTTTGGCTATTTGTTTTTCATTGACGAAGACCCCGACTTCAAAATTTTTGTTGTGATCTGGTCCCCATTCCGCCAAAACTTTATAGTGCGGCGTAACGCCCAATTTTTCCTGGGTCAATTCCTGAAATTTACTTTTTGGATCGAGAATATTTCCAGCCGTCACGATATTCTCCAGATGTCTAATCACGAATTCATTGACAAAAGTCTCTGCTGCGGTAAAACCAGAATCGAGAAAAATAGCACCAATCAGGGCTTCAATGGCATTGGCCATAATCACTTGTCTGGCTCTGCCGATATCTTTGGATTCACCTTTGGAGAGCAAAATATATTTATCCAATTCCAGTTCCGCAGAAATTTCAGAAAGCATTTTGTAATTAACCAGGGCGGAACGAAGATTGGTTAACTCCCCTTCTGGATTTGGAAAGTTCCGATAAAGATATTCCGTGGTGATCAATTCTAAAACCGCATCACCCAAAAATTCCAATCGCTCATTGTGGGGAAGCGGCCAGCGACGGTTCTCGTTCAAATAAGATCGATGAGTCATTGCAGACTGCAGCAAATTCCGATCTTTGAATTGAAGTTTTATTTTTTGTTCAAGCTGACTTAAATCCATTATCTATCTACGAACGTACGAATTTTTTACGAAAATACGAAATGGTTTTTTTCGTACTTACGTAACTTTTCGTAGTTTCGTAGCCGTTAATTATTCTGGTGCGCGATGAAGGGATCGAACCTTCGACCTATTCTACGTCAAAGAATCGCTCTACCACTGAGCTAATCGCGCTTACGAGGGTCACCCTCGTTACCCTGCGATTTCGGGGGCGACTTCAGGAACTTCTTCCTCAAATTTTTGAGGTCGCACTAGTTCCAAAAAAGTCAAAACCCAAACTGCTTGCTGGAATACGGCTAGAATCGCATGGGCCAATAATAATAGCAAACCTGTCCCAATAATTCCAGCTAAACCTATCATATGATACGGCAAATCTTGGAAAAAAACAATCGAGAGTGAGGCCAGAAGAATCAATAATTGTGGTAAAAACATTAAAAAGCCAACTACCAGCAACGTCTGCCAGTGCTTGCTTAGCAACTCTGAAGTTCTCTTCAAAGCCTCATTATATTTTAAACCAAAAATTACTATAAACATCGGCACGATTACGTTATACAAAACCGCAGCGAGTGCAAATGGAATAAAAATCAACAACCCCACGACCGTAAAACTAACAGCAGCATAAGTATTCCCAGCATCGAACATAGACCTTATAGGTAGGTACATAACCATGCCCAGTAGTCCGATCGCAACTTGGATCATAAAATAAACCCCCATGAGTTGTAAAAAATATTGCTGTGATGGTTTGAATGCTTTCGCAATCGTTATTTCTTTTTGATCAATAATCGATTTAATCGCGATCATGAGTGCCGCTTTGCAGCGGAAATAAATGACTAAAAAAATTATCAAAACTGCAATAAAAATCCAAGGGGAAATATTATTGATTGTTGGTTCATCTTCTGGAACGATAAATGTCGTCGCTAAACTTAAAAACAGGCCCGCCCGCAACGCCTGAGCAAGTTTAAGACTTATAATCAGGCTTGCGATGGCGGGCGGGCCAAAGATCCACAAGAATTTATTATTTCGTGTAATCTCAATAGCCTGTCTAAAAATTTTAGCGTACGGAATCATTATTTAAGCTGTGGCCGTGGCGGTAATATCTGACGGTAATGAAATTTCTTCTTTTTTCCCAATCTTATGTTTGGGAATTATATCCGCAACCAAAGTTTCGAACTCATCCCGTTCCAGAGTTTCTTGTTTCATCAAAGTGTGAGCGATAGCAGTGAGATGTTTGCGATACTTTTTGAGGATGTCAGTAGCGGTGCGGTGGGCTCTTTCGATAATTCCAGATACTTCTTCGTCAATTTTCGCAGCAACTTTTTCCGAATAATTTTTTGATTCGGAAATTTCCCGTCCCAGAAAAACCATTTCGTGAGTATCGCCAAAGGTCATGGGGCCTAAAGTTTCTGACATACCATAACTAGTAATCAGTTTCCGGGCCAGAGCTGTCGCGACTTTCAAATCATTGGAAGCGCCAGTGGTTAATTCGTTGAAAATCATCTGCTCTGTGGCATACCCACCCAATGACACCGCGATATCAGCTAAGAATTCTGATTTGGAGTGTAAGTTCTTATCCTCGGTCGGTAACTTCATCGTAAAACCTCCGGCGCGCCCCCGAGAAACAATCGAGACTTTGTGAACTGGATCAGCGTGATCGAGCACTGTCGCAACTAAAGCGTGCCCCGCTTCGTGCCAGGCCACAATTTCTTTTTCTTTCTTGGTTAAGAGATGGCTCTTGCGTTCAGGACCGAGCATGACCTTTTCTATGGCCTGAGTTAATTCTGACTGTGTAACTTCTTTGAGATTACGGCGTGCAGCCAAAATTGCAGCTTCGTTTATCAAATTCGCCAAATCTGCCCCTGAAAATCCAGGGGTTCGTTCAGCAATTTTCCGAATATTTACATCTTTCGCCCATGGCTTATTTTTTCCATGGATTTTGAGAATCGCTTCGCGGTCATTAATATCTGGTTGATCGAGAATTACTTGACGATCAAACCTACCCGGACGGAGTAAGGCTGGATCTAATACATCTGGGCGGTTGGTGGCGGCAATGACAATGACATTAGTTTCATTTTCAAATCCATCCATTTCTACCAAAATTTGGTTTAATGTTTGTTCTCGTTCATCGTGGGAGCCACCTAACCCCGCTCCACGCTGTCGTCCGACTGCATCAATTTCATCTATAAAAATAATGCAAGGAGCATTTTTCTTGGCTCGTTTAAATAGATCACGGACTCGAGAAGCACCAACTCCGACAAACATCTCGACGAATTCGGAACCAGAAATATGAAAAAACGGAACATTCGCTTCTCCAGCTACAGCCCGAGCCACTAATGTTTTTCCCACTCCTGGTGGACCCAGCAATAATACTCCTTTCGGAATCCTGGCACCCAAAGAGAAAAACTTTTGAGGAAATCGTAAAAATTCCACAATTTCTTTTAATTCTTCTTTTGCTTCTTTAATCCCAGCTACATCTCCAAACGTTATTCGCTTGCGCCGATCAGACTGCTCCATGAGTTTGGCTCCGGATTGGCCAAACGACATTGCTCGGTTGTTCGAACCCTGAACTTGTCGCATAAGGAACCAAATGAAAGCGGCAATAAACAAAAATGGAATGACAAATGGTAAAATCGTCGAGACAAAAATCGAAGACGAACCAGAGTCCACAGAAACAATGTTCGCTTCTTTGATTTTGGCGGGATCCACTGAATAATTATTCCTCAAAGTATCAGACAAGGCGGCTTCCTGCTCTTTCGTGGAAACTTGCTTGGTTCCATCTTTCAGATAAATGGTCAGGTTATTGTCAGCAACTTCGATTTTACTAACTTGGGACGCTATGACTTCATCAGCCAATTTGCCCAAGGTCACTTCGTTTTGTGGCTCTTTTTCCCCACTAAATAACATGAAAATTCCCGAAACCACTAAAAAGATCGCGAGAATTATAAATAGATTTCTGAAGAACTTGTTCATAGTTTATTCTTTCCTAATGCCTATAAATTTTACGAGAAAGCGCTGTTTATGTCAACCAGTGAACTTGACCAATAATGCCCTCCTTCGCTAAAGCTTCGGAGGACACTGCTTCGCTCCCAATGCAAGAACGTGCTTGCACTGCGAAGCTCCGATTAGGAGCGAAGCAGTGGTGCCGGGGACAGGAATTGAACCTGCATGGAATTTCTTCCGTCAGCTCCTAAAGCTGATGCGTCTGCCAGTTTCGCCACCCCGGCATGTAAGGTATTGTATCAAAATATCCAATATATAAAAACGAGGCCCGAGAACTGCTCCCTTGCGGGGAAACAGAATCTCGGGCCATCGACTTAGCCGACAGTTACGTCCACTGGCATATCTGCCAGTGAAGTCACTGCGGTTATCGCGATCTGCTGCCTTACTTCGTCCTCCTCCCTTGCGAGTTTCTTGGCGTGATGGAGTTCGCGCGACTCGACGATCTCGCCCTCGATGTTGTCGATGAGGAGCTGGATCAGATCATCATCTTCAAACGGACAAGCTATGGTTCCTTGCCCGGCGAAAGTCGAACCCCACAGGATGAATCCAGCCTCTAGGTTCGGTGTCGAAAACAGCGAACCTTCGAGCTGAGGTCGTCCCATTTCTTCTTCAGTCCAATTCTTCCCGAACTTAACTTTCTCCAGACGTCGCAAGGCCCGGAGAACGTTCTGGATGAAGAACTTGACCTTGATGCGTGTCCGACTAACGTACTCCTCTTCTGTCGTCGTCATTTCCGAGTCAATCTCGTCTTCCTCGACGATCTTAATGACGTAGTCGGGGAAGCCGATGTGGATGTGGCCCGAGGCGTTCCGCTTATATGTCCAGTCCGCACCGAGATGTCGAAGCACGGGAGGAACTTCACGCAAATTCGCAAGCGGATGATGCTCCCGAATAATCTTCAGCCACATCGGAGGCTTGATACCTTCGATGTAGAACTTGCGCTTCTCCGGGGGGTTGTCCTTAACTCGGCGAATGCAATCTGCGAACGATATTCCCCGAGCCAAGTAAAGCCAAAGGTCCCTGAATGTGTCATTGACGACGCGTGTTCCAAGGACGTTTAAGGCTTCTCGCTCGTCCTTTGGAATAAATTCCGCCAGCGGAGTCATGTCCTTCGGTAGACGAAGCTTCTTACGCGCCAAGTCCTCGTATACGGACCATCGGTCCTTCACGTCATTGCCGGCCGCGTGCTTGTCTTCGGTCCGATTGAGATCACCCTGTCGGACGTACTTGGTGATTGTGTCGATGGCATGGATGTAAACCTGGGCGTTCGGATAGAGTCTCCGGAAGAACTTCACGCGATTGAGAAGATCCAGTCCGCGTTTCATTGCATCCTGAAACCAGGCCTTGTAACCACCCGGGTCTTTCTTATACCGAGGCCGGTGACCACGCTCGATTAACATCGCAGCGCAAGTCTCGACTCGTTCGCCATCTTCGTCTACGAGACCATGCTCATCGAAGGGATTTTCTTTTCCCCCGATACCGACGGGAATGAGACCGAGCGCAGAGAGTTCTTGCCAAGTGATGCTATCCGGATCCATGAGGAGCACGAGCACGAAATCCGGACTACAGATTCCGGGGAATCGATGTTCTCCCCAGTGCCGAAGTTGGAATACGCCCCATAGTTCGTCGAGGTGTGGCGAAGTGTGAGTGACTACACCCCAGAAAACCCCAGAGGGTTTTCCTGCGGCCATCGCTATAATTTCCGCCGCCGTCAACCAGAGAACCTTAATTCGAGTTGGCAGCATTATTTCCCCCTGTGATTTGTGGACGAACGCGCAGTCAGGCTCATTCCCAACTTGCGACCCCAAATAGTAGCAAAAACAGCCCATTTTGTCAACCTTTCAGATAACGCTAACTATTGACAAAATGGCCAAAATCTGCTATCATTTGACGTTAATCATGTCTGCCCGCCACATATATGGCATTTGGACATGAGAGTCCTTTGACAACCTAGGTTTGTACACGAGATTGTTTGAGATCGGCTACACGAAAGTGTGGTTGGTATCAGGTAGTCTCACAGAAAAATCAACATCAAATTCCCGCTAAATGCGGAAGGAGCAGACATGGCAAGAGACCAAGGTCGCACTGGAGGACAGCGCGATCAGAACAGAAACCGCGGTCAGCAAGATCGCGGGAAGCAACAGGACAAGCGACCGAAGGCACCCGTCTTCAAGTACGAATTCGAGTGCGGAGGTAAGCGCGAAGCAGTCGAACTCTCTGTCAGAATCACGAAGGACGGCAAAGCCATCAAAGGCGAACAACTCTGGTTCTGGCTCGGTGCCGATACCCAGAAACGTCAGAAGCAGATCGAGAAGACTGCAGCTGATGGGAGCAAGAGTGTCTGGGTGCTCGAAACCGACGAGCGCGGCATCGCAGCGGGAAAATTCCCGTTGACGACAGCACACGAGAAGTTCACGCACATCACTGCCGTGCACGGCGTCTACAGCTGGGAGGATACCAAACCTCTGCCCACGACGGGCAAGTTCACTCCCGTGGCGGAACCGACGACGAAGAAGGACGACAAGAAGCGATTCGAAGTCATCCCCCATCCTCTGTCCCTGGACAACTGGAATCCGGTCACGTTCATTTGTAAGGACGAGACCGGCAAGCCAGAGCAAGGGACGGTGTCTATCAACGCCGGTCAGAAATTCAAGGTGCGTGGATATGACGAGGTGTATGACGGCGAAAAAGGGTTCGAAACTCTCGACAACGGCAAACTCACTCTTCATATCCAGCTCCTGACAGCTGATGCGTACTGCTCTTTCCTCCACGAGGAGAGCAACGAGCTGGTGAAGAAGACTTTACTCAAAGAGGCATGAGACAGATGGCAGACACACCGCAAGAAAAACCGAAGGACCATGGAGGCGCCGACGGATTCGAGTTCCTGAAGCACCTCGGTACGGCCACCTCCGCGATCGGCGTCGCGTCAATAGTCAAGCTCCTGGCCGCGAGCGGCGTTTCGATTCTAAACAAGCTCCTCGGATCTTTCGCCGAGAAAACCGGCGAAAAGATCAGTGCAACCGCAGCGGACTACATCGGGCTGCGGATCTGGGGCGTGAAGAGCGAGGACGAGCGACGCTTCAACGACGCAAGGAACCTCCTCGAAGACAACGACCGCACCAGGTTGTCGAAACGCCTCGCTAAGCTCACATCGGAGCAGTCTGACTGGTATCGGATTACTGTCATGCAAGATACTCCCGAGAAAATCGCGAATACTCTCGAGAAGGATGCTCGCATGACAGATGACGAATGGGATCGCTGGGCGCATGTCATGAACCTCGATCAGTCAAAAGTGGAGACGACGTGGCAGACGTTCCTGAAGTGGCTCCAGAAAGACGGTCAGAAAGCACTGACCGAGGCTACCCAGAGCGTTCGACAGGACACGCTGCGACTGCGTGGAGTTCGGGAAGGTCTCGAACAAAAATTGGCTGCAAAACAGCACAGAGCCAACCGCAACCTCATGACTTCACTGAGTAATTGGTGGGAGCAGCGCTGGGCTCGATTCCGCGAATGGCGGGCACTGCGGCGTGAAGAGCGAGCGGAGAAGCGTCAATACGATCTCTGCAGACACCGCATTGACAGCCAGGTCGAGATAGTCCGGGTACATGAAGCGGCGAAGACGGATCGGGTGACCAAGGTCACGAAACTCAAGCGGCCGCGTCGGCGCTTTCACTTCAACTTCGGGATTCGTTCCCGTTAACCTAAGAGGATTACTGCAATGTTCGAGATGTTCGAAGCACTGTGGGAGAACCTTCAGGAGCGGGCGCGAATTGGCCGGCTCCGAATGACCGAGTTCAGGGTTTGGTTCGGCGATCAGGTTCGCGACGTGCAAATCGCCGTGATCCTGATGATCGCGAACATCGTGGTGTTCGCAGCAGCCACTCGGGTCCTGGGGAGTAATACCCCGGCCCGCATTGGAATTTTCACCGGGTACCTGATTTACCTCTACGTCTCGCGCAAGATCGCGGTTCCTCTCCTCGGCGTCGATCTCTTTATTGGGATATGGCGTCGAGTAAACGAAGTAATTCCGAACTGGCTCCGCAACATCGTGGGTCAGCCTCCGGAAGTACACGCTGAAGTGCACGCAGGCAGTCAGGAAGTCCTGTGGCACGAGAAGTACATCAGTGGAATCGCGTTCCATCTGATTTCGACCATCTTCATGTGGTCGGAAGTCTTCCTGATGGTGTGTGGGATCTTCCCGGTGTGGGAGAACGACTGGTTCTCCGCAACGGTGATGATCACAACGATGATCCTCTTCTTCGTCGCTACAGAGGACTTCGTCGACATCAAGAAATGGCGGCGACGGCTCGGATACGCAGTTACCGTATACGCGCTGTTCCTTCTGGGACCAATGACCGTACGGACCATCGCACCGGGAACATACGACTACCTCATGGCGAAGTATCACTACAGTCAGACAGAAAAGCGTCAGACTGCGAAGAGTATCGAAACCAAGGAAGGCGTCGACCGGTACTGGCGTGAACGGGTGGACAAGCAAGAACTCCAGCTGCTGAATAAACAGCGCGAGTACAAACTTGATCCAGTCGGTCATTCCTGGACGGCTGAAGACGAACAGCAACTGGAAGCGATCCAGGAGATCAAGGCTGATCTCAAACCTGAAGAAGATCAAAGCTCCGAAGGCTGGATCTCGCGAGGGACAAACTACTTCGAAGAGCATCCGATTTTGCTTCTTCTGGTAGGCCTTGTCATTCTAGCGGGGTCCATGAAGTCCACGAGTCATCATCACTGAGGAGACTGACATGGCGAGAGAAGACAAAAAGAAAACCAGTTCTGTCAACTTGCGCGCGATCATGAAGGTCCTCGCAGTGATTGCCATCGGCTTCGCGCTTTATCAGTACTACGAGCAACGTAACCGCCCGCGGTACTGGGAAGCGCAGAAGGAGATGCAGACCAAGCTCAGCCGCGAACACCATGTCAACGCTCTTCAGCTCAACGACGAGAGCGAAAAGATCGTGAGACGTGCCGAAAGACAGCGGAAGGTCACTAACTCGAACGAACTACTGGCGATTTTGTGGCCATCTGCCAATCGATCACGGGATCTAGTCCGTGTCGAAAAAGCATGGGACGCTCACGCCGCCGACCGTGACGAGTCGTATCTGTCTACCGAGGTCGAAGCCGACGATACAGACTGGGCTTACCTTCGGGAGATCCGAGTACCGACAAGGATCCAGGTTTTTGGGAAGGTTCGACCGAAGTACTACCCGACCCACGAATCTGGTCCGGATGGAATTACGTGGATACGTAATCCCAATGCTCGGGACCGAACAGTCCTGATGCACGAACGCGGACTCGATAATCCGACTCCAGAAACCGGCAAACTCAATCAAGCGATCGGCCGGTTCTGCGACGAGGACGGCGACTCCTGCGAAGCCGGTTTCCCTCTGTTCTCTGACGCTGTACTTTGCGTCGGACCGAAGTACTACGAGGGCGGACACTTTCAGGGGTGGTTCAACGGGTTAGTCGTGCTAGACGGCGCCGAAGGAAGCGGTTACTTCATCGGTTCCGGCAAGCGCAAGTTCGTGATCACACCTGACAACCCGCAGTTAGGACAGACGTTTTCTACCGACGTCTGCAAAGCCCACCCGGGCGAACTGCTAGTCAAAATCAACTAGGTAGCATCCAAGGAGGATGAACAAATAAGAGTATTTTCGACGCTCATTAGTAGCGTCGCCCCGGCTTCTCGCTTTAGAGAGGCCGGTCTTTTTTTACTTACAAACTAATATTTTCGTGCTATTATTGACAAAATTGCTTATTTTTGCTATACTGTTTTATTAAATTTCCCGCCCAGCTCTCAACGAAGTATGCGTTAACAGCCTCAATGGAGGGGCAAACAATGAAGTGTTTCTTTTTCGTTCTCAGCGCACTGGCGTTCGCAATGCCGGTTTACGCGCAGATTCCAGCGGCACAGCAGGAGCGCGTCACCATCGACCTCACGAAATCGAAAACGTTCGGGGAGATCGTGACCGAGCTTTCGGGTGACGGCGCAAACAGCCGTATCGGTATTGTCGCTCACACCGCAGGCTGTGAAGCATCGCGCATCGTTCCGCCGCTCGTGCCTTACGATGACTTCCCGGTATACGAGGTGCTGAAGCAAGTCGCGGGTCGAATCGGGTGCTACGTGGAGGTGAAGCCACCTCTTACCTACATTCGCAAAGTCAAACCGGGGAGCCTACAGGAAGCAACAGTCCCAGAAGTCACAGCGACTCAGAACGCGAATCCTGTCGTGTCAGGTCCAGCAGTTCAAGCAAGATCTGCTGCCATCCAGCCTCCGCAGATGGATCCAGACGAGATGTACCGACGTCGCCGGAGTTTGCCGGGTTATAATCCCTGCTTTTACGGCGATTACGGATGCGAGAGTTTCCTGGCCAAACAGAATCGATTTGCCTACGGCAGCATCGGTTACCCCGCTGCGGTTGGCTACGGAGCTGTGGGTTATATGCAGCCAGGAACCGTGGGCTACGTCGACCCGTTCTACGCCGAGGTCTCCAGAACTGTCAGGAACCGTGGTACGATCGGCGGCTTGAAGACTCAGGGCAGGACCAAAGGTGTCGAGATCTACCTGCGGGGTTGCTACATCGGTGCGGCGAACCAGATCGACGGTATCGTCGATCAAAAAGTACCGCTAATCGCTGGCGAATACGCAGACCTGACTGCCGTTCGGATCAGCGATGGGCATTACTACACTTGGCCAGTGAGGGCGTACTCACAGGCTGAGAACGAGGTCGTCGGTGGTCGCCACATGACCATCGTCATAACTGACGACCACTTCAAGGAACAGCGAGTGTTCGACCAGTCAACTGTAAAGAAAGACTGCGAAGCATCCTCGCGTTGAAGTCAACGCAAAAAAGCCGGGGCTCCACAGGGGTCCCGGCTCTCTTTTTTTATTTCGGAATTATATATCGCTTGTAAGTAGAGCGTTCGATATAACCACTACTATTATATAAGACAAAATAATAACTACTAGCCCTATAATAGCGTTTTGGATTGTCTTTTTTGCTGATTCCGCAGTCTCTTCGTTTCCAGCAGATGTGATATAACGGAACCCACCGTATATCAAAAATGCGACAGCTATCAGGCCGACCACAACTAAAACTGTTTGGATGATTTCAGTTAATGCATTGGAAACTGTACTATACTGATCTCCAGGCAGTCCTGGAATTCGATCCGGAATAATCTGCGCAAATGCAACAGATGGTAAAGACAATAATATTAACGAGATGTATTTAATTCTACTCATGAAATGTTGGTTTAAGTATTACCTCTTACCAAAGCTTCAGAGATCACTCTGACAATCACGAATGAGAGAATGATTATCACAATACCGATAATGGCATTGATGATAATCTTCTTCGCGTTCTCCGCTGTTTCTTCATTGCCCGCAGATGTGATGTAGCGGAAACCACCAATGATCAGGAACAACACTGCGATCAAACCAGCAACAGTTAAAGCAATGTTGATGATGTTCATGATGAAATCCGTAATAGATGTTTGACATGGCAGTCCAGTACCAGTACATTGTGGATTTACCCACGCAGCTGATCCGACCGGGGCGATAGCCATAGTCAAAACGAAGGCAACCATCACAATTGAAGCAATTTTAGATGTTGATATTTTTTTCATATAAGTCCTTTCTTAATATTCTTCGACCTTTTAATAGTTTTGTTAATTAAGCACTCCCTTTCAGGGCATTTACTATTACGGCTACTATTATATAGGACAGGATAACTATTACTAGACCTATTATAGCATTAGTCAAGGTTCTTTTACCAGCGGTGGCCTGCTCTTCGTCCCCTCTCGAAGTAATAAACTGGAAACCGCCATAAATAATAAAGGCGATAGCTACAAGTCCGACAATCAGTAACAGAAACTGGATAATCATAGTTATCACACCTCTTACGCTGTTATCCTGGTATGAAATAAACCAACCAGGAGCTGGGTTGCAAACGGCACTAGTAACTGGCTTAGTCGTATCGCATACCTGTGCATTTACACTAAATAAAGGAACCATCAGAATAGTCACCAAAACTAAACTTATAAATAATTGTTTCATATAATTTTATTTAAAAAAGTTAGCGGTTGCCGCCACAATCACGTAAGCCAAAAGACTAACAATTAATCCTAATACTGACCAGGTTAAACCTTGTTTAGCTTGACCTGATTGCTCCTCATTCCCTCTGGAGGTGATGTATCGAAACCCATTAATGATTATAAACAGTATCGCCAATAATCCGACGACTCCCAGAAAACTAGTTAGCACGGTTTGAATCAGAGAGAATATGTCTGGACTCTGAAGTGGATTTTCTATTTGCCCTGGATTGGCTCCAAAAGGTCTGGTTTGGAAAAATCCACTTACTGCATAAACAATAATGTAAGCAAACAGTGTTAGAACAAAACCTGAAATACTCCATTGCAAAGAACTTTTTGCTTTTGTAACGTCCTCTTCATTTCCTTGAGAAAGAATCATTCTCGTACCGCTATACACCACCATTATTATCGTGAGTACACCGACAACGGCACCGGCGGCAATCAAAATCTTGGAAATAAACAGTGGCAAAGTTGCAACTTTAACGGGATTGCAAAGTTTATCGACTGTGTTGTTGCAAATTGTGTTGGCAGTTTGAGCTAAAATTAAATAGTTAATCATGGTTTTGAGCTACTTGATGGAACTAGTTGAAAAGCATCAAAAATTGCTCCAGGATTAAATCCACCCGAACCCGTAAGTAATCCGACTAAGAAATTTACCAAAACAAATGACAGCAAAATGACAAGAAATCCCAGGATGGCATTAGTTAGAATTGTTTTGGCATTACTCACCTCTTCATCATTACCACGCGAAGTCACCATTCGAATACCCGCATAGACAATAAACAAGATACAAACTAACCAAGCCCACGACAACAAAGTATTTACTATTAATCGTAAAGTCTGAATTAAATCTCCCAATTCGCATGCTTTTGAAGATACCTCTGGATTATTACCACCACATGTGACCAATGCGGCTGAAGCTATGGGTGCAATGGCTAACCCCAGAATAACCATACCAAAAATAATATTTAATTTAGTTCTATTCATTTTTTCTTAAATTAAGATTGATTTGTTCCGCGGCATTTCGTAGAGCATCATCGATCGGGACCCCATTCAGTACCACACTATCAATCATTGTTTTAAATACACCTTCGTAAATACGGGCGTCCTTTTTGTAAACACTTTTGGCTGTGAAGATGGCTTCGGCAAATACTCCTATATCAGCATCCCCTTGTTGCTGCGGCAATATATCTTTTCTTGATGCTGGTACTTTATGTTTAGCGTAATACTTTTCCAATTCCTCCTTGGAAGTGATAAAATTCAGAAAATCCCAAGCCGCGGCTTGATTTTTGGAAGCGCTGGTGACAGCTTCTCCCCAATAATTCGCAAAGTTAACTTTCAAAACCTCCGGACTGATTTGAGGAACAGGGGCAGTATCCCAGCCCAAATTTGGAGCTTTAGCTTTGATCAATGGCTGCAAATATTGATACGCCAGCATCATCGCCAGTTTGCCTTGGGTAAAGGCGTCAACACTTTGATCATTTCGGACATTCCAACTATACGATTGCTTCGATGGATTGGCAAACTGTGTGTAGAGAGTTAGAGCATAGACGCCTGGATTAAAATCTTCCTGTGATTGATCAAATTCTGCAGATGTGAAATCATCGGAATAAAATTTCGTGCCGTTTTGGAGCATCATCAAAGTCAAAATATCCACACCGCGGTTAACATTCTCCGAAGTTCCCAGCGCTACACCCGATTGCGCAAAAACTCCAGTTTTCGAAACTTGGGTCAGCTTTGGCACCATATTTACCAATTCTGGCCACGTTGTCGGAGGAAGTAATCCTGCCGAACCCAAAATGTCTTTGTTATAAAACAGAGCCAAGGCATCAATCGATAATGGTACGCCGTAAATTCGATTGCCCTTCACAAAATCATTATAGGCTACATCAGCAAAATTATCTTTGTATGCCTTAGGACTAATCAGGGATTCTGGTGCTGGTGCAATTATACTTTCATAAGCTGGCAACCAATCGTTGTGTATCGAAAAAATGTCTGGAGCATTCCCGGTGGCAATTGCTTTTAGGAGCTCATTCTCATATTCCGCTGAATCTTTCTTGACATACTTTATTTGAACGTTTCCATGTAATTGCTGGTAATTGTTAATTAATTCCTGAACATTCTGGGAATCCTCAAATGGTTTCCACCAAATCAGTTCGATATTTTCGTTCGTTGGTTGATTATTTTTTGAATCGCCTGAGAACGCAAAAACTGCAACTATTATTAGAATTAATAGCAGGACTCCAATTCCGCCTATGAGGATATATTTGCGATCCATGTTTTAATGTTTGTGTCAGAAAAAATCAATTTTTACTACCTGTATTATACAATATTTCTGAGGTATTCGGCAAATTCATCCCGAAGATCATCGTGTTTGAGTCCAAACTCTACGACAGCTTTGAGGTATCCTAATTTATTCCCGCAATCATAGTAGTGGGAATTTTTTAACTCCAGAACATGAACATCTTTTTGTGCTGCAAGTTTATTAATTGCATCAACTTGCCAAATCTCTCCACTCTTAGATGGTTTTAAATCTTTGAGCATATCAAAAATATCCGGAGTAAATAGATAATTGCCATGAACTGCCAAGTTAGAAGGGGCTTCTTCCGGGGTCGGTTTTTCGACTATTTCATGCAGCTTGAATAAATTGTCTTTTATATTCGTAACTTTTCCGATTCCATAACGTGATACGTCAGCTTTATCAACTTTTATTCCAGCTATGACTGGCGAACCAGTTTGTTCATAAACTGAAATTAATTGCTTCAAAGATGGTGGATCTGCCTCAAAAAATTCATCACCCCACATGACAACGAAAGGTTCGTTACCAATTATATCTTTTGCCATGAGTACTGCATGGCCATTCCCCAACGCTTCTTTTTGCCTAACATAAACAAAATCAGCTAAATCGGAAATCTTTTTTATTGATTGCAATTGTTCAATTTTCCCGTCTTTTTCTAATCTCGCTTCCAATTCAAAATGACGATCGAAGTGATCCTCGATTGCTCGTTTATGCCAACCTGTGACGATCACAATTTGTTCAATTCCAGCTGCTACCGCTTGCTCTACTACATATTGAATAACCGGTTTATCAACAATCGGTAACATTTCTTTGGGTTGGGCCTTAGTGGCTGGAAGAAATCTAGTTCCAAACCCAGCGGCAGGAATAACCGCCTTACGTACTTTTTTAGCGTTTATCATAACTCCAATATTATAGCTCGACTGTGAATAACTAATCAATCCTTTGAATTTTTCTAAAGAATTCCCTATCTTGACAATAGGTGAACGATCGTATACCATTACTTATACGGATGACAAAAACGAAGGAGTTGGTGGGTGAGGAAGCCGCCCCGAGTCTACTGATTCCTTCGAAATCCTCCGGAATACTATGAATGAACTTACTCCTAAGCAAAAACAATTATTAGAACTACTTCAGCATGAAATTCAAGACAAAGGCTTACCTCCCTCTTTTTCAGAAATGGCCAGGAGCCTCAAACTCAAATCAAAAAATGCAGTGGCAAAATTACTTCGGGTTTTGGAAGATAAGGGTTATATCCGCAGATCGAGTAAAGCTCGAGGAATAGAAGTTCTCAATCCAGAAGGGGACCCCATCGGACTTGGGATGGTTAGTCTTCCGGTGTTGGGACGCATCACAGCTGGACTGCCGATGCTAGCCGAAGAACAGATAGAGGATTGGTTAAATCTCCCAGTAAGTTTAGTCCGAGGACGAAAAGATGTGTTCTTACTCAAAGTTCAGGGAATGAGTATGAAGGATGCTGGAATTTTGAATGGAGATTTGGTTTTGGTCAAACAACAAAAAATTGCAGACATCAATGACATCGTCGTCGCACTTCTCGAAGACGAAGCTACAGTTAAACGACTGGTAAAGAAAGAAGGAAAGTTTTATCTAAAAGCAGAAAATAAGGAATATCCTAATATATACCCTGAACATGAATGGTCGATTCAGGGGAAAGTAATCGGAGTCATTAGAAGGCTAGAGTAATATGAGCGAATTTGAACAACAAAAATATACCATCATTAGTCAGTTAAAGGGTTTGTGTGCGCACTGCACTAATGAGGTAAGCCACAACTGCCGACTGCAACCAATAGTTACAGAAGTGGCTAGACTGTCTGGAGTCCCACTGATCGTTAATGATAGATTCAACGGATTGTTAACAGTAATTAGAGTATAAAACATATGGAATTTGCACCAGCACTTTTCTCTACCAAAGTTTCAGCCGGCCGTCGAACATATTTTTTCGATGTGAAATCGGCTAAAAATGCCAAACCATTTCTGAAAATTACCCAATCAGAATTAAATGGGGAAGAGAGAAAGAAAAGCTATCTCAATGTTTTCGAAAGCGAAGTAGGTGAGTTTACGAAAGCGTTAGAAGATGTTATGGGGTTCATGAGTAAACAGAATAACTAAGCGAAAGCCCTGTTCGTCGGAGTGCGGGGCTTTTATATAAGATAAATTTATGCCAGCGAAAGTTTATGCTACTGCTTTAGTAGGATTAGACGCAGCTCCGATAGAGGTTGAGGTTGATATTTCGGGAGGGTTACCGAAAACGATAATTGTCGGGTTACCAGATACCGCAGTCCAAGAAGCGAAAGAACGCGTAAAGTCTGCGATTAAAAATTCCAATGCAATTTTCCCCAGGTCTCATGTTGCCATTAACCTAGCACCAGCCGATCTACCCAAAAATGGGACGCATTATGATTTACCCATTGCACTTTCAATTTTACTGAATTCTGGTCAAATATTTTTTGAACCAAAAGATAAAATATTTCTTGGTGAGTTGGCTCTGGACGGTAGTGTCAGAGCAGTTTCAGGAGTGCTTTCAATGTTGCTGTCAGCGAAAGAGCAAGGATTTAAAAAAGTTTTTGTACCAAAAGAAAATAGCAGAGAGGCGAGCCTGGTTTCTGGAATCACGATCATTCCTATAAAAAATTTATACGAAGTAATCGGGTACTTACAGAATTTGATAAAGATAAAACCCATCCAAGCAATTGATTGGGAAGAGATTCTAAGTACCCCGAAAGAGATTTTTGACCTGAAATTGATCAAAGGCCAGGAATCTGCTAAACGCGCTTTGGAGATTGCCGCTTCGGGTGGACACAATGTTCTGCTTTCTGGTCCTCCGGGGACTGGTAAGACATTGTTGGCCAAGGCGCTGCCCTCGATTCTACCCAAACCGACAGTCGATGAGGTTTTAGAAATTACAAAAATCTATAGTGTAGCTGGGTTGCTCAATTTAAACAAAACTATGATCACGATGAGACCTTTTCGGAGTCCTCATCACAGCTCTTCTTCAGTGGCTTTGGTTGGAGGAGGTTCTAATCCGAAACCTGGAGAGATATCGCTGGCTCACCGGGGTGTGTTGTTTATGGATGAGTTTCCAGAATTTAATCGATCAGTTTTGGAAAATTTACGTCAGCCTTTGGAAGACGGGGTCGTGACTGTGGCTAGGGCTGCTGCCACCGTAGAATTTCCTGCACAGTTTACTTTGGTCGCAGCACAGAATCCTTGTCCTTGCGGATATTTTTCTGATCCGACTAAGCCTTGTATTTGTTCACCATCACAAATCGCGAAGTATCATAAGAAAATTTCGGGTCCGATGATGGATCGAATTGATCTCCATGTGGAAGTAGGACGGATTGAATATGACAAATTAGCGTCAGATGCTGGTGGAGAATCATCCGAGGAAGTTCAATCACGTGTTCAGCGAGCACGGGACATTCAAACAAAGAGGTTTTCAAATCTTCCAGGTCTTAAAACTAATTCGGAGATGACGATAAAAGAGATTAAAGAGTTTTGCCAGCTAGGAGAAGCCGAACAAGCATTCATGAAGGCTGTTGTAGTAAAAATGTATCTTTCTGCTCGGTCATACCATCGTGTTTTGAAACTCGCTCGAACCATTGCTGACTTAGAAGATGCTCAATCGATTACAGTCACTCACCTTGCCGAAGCAGTTCAATACCGGCCGAAAGTCGAATAATCCACGAGGGTCACCCTCGTATCCCTTTATTTTATGCAATACAGAGACTATAAACTATTTAGCGCTGGTAATTATTATCACATTTTCAATCGTGGGGTTAATAAACAACTTATATTTTTTGATGATCAAGATTATACTCAATTTCTAAAACGCCTTAGAATTATTCTTGGTAAGTTAGTATTGCCTCCAAGTAAATCTAGAATTCAGCCATTTGCACCAGGAACATTCACTATATTAGCATATTGTCTCATGCCTAATCATTTCCATTTTCTTATCAAACAAAATACTTTGATAAATATTGATAAACTAATTCTTAAGTTATGCACGAGCTATGTATGCTATATAAATAAAAAATATTCTCGTATTGGAAATTTATTTCAAGATAGATTTAAGGCCAAGTTAGTGGATACCAGTGAATATGCCTCATACCTCTCAGCATATATTCACAATAACCCCTCTAATGTCAAAACATATGAATACTCTAGTTTTCAAGAAATTTTAGGTATCTCGCCTGAATCGATTTGCGATCGTTCTATACTACTAAGTTGGTTTGAAAACTCAACAACCCACTATGAAGACTTTGTCATGAGTCATCAGAACCGAAATGAAGAAATTAAAAAAACCTTCGACTTCGAAGGATTCTAAAATACGAGGGTCACCCTCGTATTACTTCACTGGTGCGCGTGCCAGGATTCGAACCTGGGGCCAATTGTGTATAAGACAATCGCTCTACCGCTGAGCTACACGCGCGTGGATATTATTATATTGCTAACTCGATTTTACTTCAAGCCTGCCTGCCGGCAGGCAGGCCTTGCTCGGCCATCAAAGCCGCTCCGATCAGAGACGGATACATTAGCTCAGAAATCTTAACTGGAGTTTGACTCTCATAATTCCCAGCTCCTTTCGTCAGCTCATTTGCCATCTCTTCCATTCCAGGCAGTGTCGACCAGCCACCACTTAAAACAATTATATCCGGATTGAAGCTAAGGACGATCATGTCCAACAAAGTCTTTAGATATTTTTTAGCATCAATTGCTTTTACAAATGGTCCTGCTGCATGTCGGTGCTCCCGAAACAACATCCCATCTAGCAACTGCACATGCTCAAGTTCCCCAGCCACTCCGTCTTTCCCGAAATAAATTTGTTTGTTGATGACGATCCCAACTCCGATACCTGTACCCAAGACCGCAGCCGCCACCACATTATGACCCTTGCCCTGCCCGACTATACTTTCCGCCAAAGCAAATGCCTTCGCATCATTCATGACTGCCACTGGAATATGGAATTGATTTTCTAAAATTTGTTTAATATTACTTTTCTGAAATTGCGGCACATTGGGCAACCTCATAACTGTCCCGTCAGCAAGCACAGGACCCGGCATCGCGAGCCCAATCGCGTCAAAACTACCTTTATCGCGTATGATATCTTGAAGTTGGCCTACCAAATCGACTTGTGAAGTTTTATTTATCTCTAAATTTTCCACGTTCAAACCATCGGTGACTATTCCTGACGCGACTTTCGTGCCCCCGACATCAATTCCTAAAATTTTAGCCATGAACTAATTATAACATTAGCAAAACCCCGCCTAATAGGCGGGGTTTCTAAAGAAATCCTAAGGACTTGTGCTAGTTCTCCCTCTTTTCTTGCCTCTTGCCCGACCCCCTAGTCTGCCTGCTCGTCTATGGCCTTCAGAATCTCCATGCCAACCCCGACCTTGTGATTTTTCCATGATGCCCACCCCCTTTCGACTTCATACTACTCCTACTTCCCAAAATCACAATTGGCATTTCAGCCAAAATTTTGATACTTATCTTTATCAGGCAGATATAAAAACAAAATCAATCCGACCACCACAAATATGTCAGCTAAATTAAAAGTAAAACCCCAGCCCAAATCCATAAAATCTCTGACGTAACCAAAGTATGCTCGATCAAAAATATTAGACAACGCCCCGGCAAAAATAAAAACAAAAGTTAGCTCGCCGACATAAGTAAATTTTTCGCGGCGTTGCCAATAATAATAAATGAAAAAACTTAGGCCCAAAATTACCAGAATCAAATTTGGTATCGGTCCTAAGTTTATCGCAAACGACAACCCAAAGTTTTTTACTTCACGATAATCAAAAATTAATTTCGTGACTTGATCAACTAAAAATAAAAATAATATTTTTTTCAGCATCATCTACAATGCATGAGCAACACAAGTATCTGCTGATGGCTCGGCTCGCAATCTTTCTTCTTCGATCTCTTCACCACCAACAGCACACGTGCCATAACTTCCATCTTCCATTCTTGCGAGTGCGATTTTTATTTTCTGCAGTTTCGCTTCCAAATCGTACGTCACGGAAAGTTGGTTCTGAAAATTTTCTACTTCAGTTGCGTTCTCGCCGTCCTCACGACCGACATCATCATACTTCGGTTTGTACTCACCGGGAAATTCTCCGGGACCATCTTTGATATCTTCTTTGTTCAAAATCGCTCGCAACCGTTTTGCTTCAGCTAATAATTTTTTCTTATTCTCTTCAATTAAACTCTTCGAGGTCATATATTCAAAAATTAATTAATCTTATTATACCAAAATTTGGGCAACAAAAAAAGCCTTCTTCTTTGTAGGCTCAAGTGTTTATATTTCTGTGCTCTGTAATCCCGGATCAAGTCCGGGACAAGTTTAGTTGATTACAGAGCGGACATGCCGCTCTAAATATTTTATATTGTAGCGAGTCCGCCCTGTAGGCGGCCTTAGCATCAAGCTTATCACCGCTTACAGGATCCGGGGCTTGAAATTTATCTTTTGAAAATTTTGTTCAAAAGTTTCAAGCTCCAAAGCCTGAAGCAGTGGTAAACATCACGATGATAAAACCGAAAAAGAACGCTTATATATCTAACCACTCTATAAGAGATTTCTTCACTGTTCTTGTGGTGATCGAAATCACCCTAACAATTTTTGTTTTATGTTTGTTTTATTTTTTTATTCAAACGATTTTTATTTTTGTTTTGCAAGCAGCTGGGTTAGAACAGCTATGACGAATAGTGAAGAACGTCAAAGACTCAAATATTTCAGATTTTTAAGGCTTCGGCTTTCCCCGCTATCCTCGTTTATTCAGTTTTCAAGGTTCTAATCCCTAATCCGACTTTCAATACAACTATTATAGCAAAAAAAATAAGCGCTGTCAATCCAGCACCAGTTTTTTTACAAAACTGGTGCTGGATTCGAGTCGACCAAGGCCAAGTCTACGTCTTTGGCCTGGCGACGGATAGCTTTTTCGATCTCTTGAGCAACTTTTGGATTCTCTTTGAGGAAAGTTTTAGCATTTTCCCTGCCCACTCCGAGTTTGTTATCCCCAAAATTGTAAGTGTTCCCAGTTTTTTCAATCACTTTGTAGGTTATACCTGTATCGAGTAGGTCACCAGTGTGAGAAATACCACCTTCGGAGAACATAATATCGAATTCCGTGGATTTGAAAGGTGCTCCAACCTTATTTTTCACAATTTTAACTTTGACTCGACTGCCGACTATCGATTCGCCCTGTTTGATTTGTGCCAATCTCCGAATTTCGATGCGAACTGAAGAATAAAACTTCAATGCTTGGCCACCGGTAGTTGTTTCAGGGTTGCCAAACATTACGCCGATCTTCATTCGGATCTGGTTTATGAAAATTACGGTGCAATTGGTCTTGGAAATAATCGCAGTCAGCTTGCGGAGTGCCTGACTCATGAGTCGGGCATGAAGTCCCATATGAGAATCCCCCATCTCACCCTCGATCTCTGCCCGAGGAGTGAGCGCGGCCACTGAATCCACAACGATGATATCCACAGTTCCGGATCGGACTAATGCCTCCACAATGTCTAGCGCTTGCTCACCGTTGTCTGGCTGGGAAATTAAAAGCTTATCAATTTTCACTCCCACCGCTTTGGCTCGATCCGGGTCGAGCGCATGTTCCGCATCCACAAACGCCGCCACTCCACCCTTCTTTTGAACTTCAGCGACTATGTGCATGGCCAGCGTTGTTTTCCCAGACGCTTCCGGCCCGAAGATTTCGATGACTCTCCCTATAGGAATTCCACCAGCACCCAAAGCTAAGTCCAACGATATGCTACCCGTTGGAACAACTTCTACATTCATAGTCTTAGCTTTTTGCAAAGTCATGATTGAACCTTCCCCAAATTTATCTCTTATAGAAGTAAGAGTCTCTTCGAGGTTTTTATTACTTGAATCAATTTTGTTTGAACCTTTAGCCATAAATTTATATATGTTTCATGATCCATGTTTCATGAACTCATGAGTTAATTATATTCTATTGACCCGAACTTGAAAACTCAACATTCCGAATAACTTCACCTTCCCGCCCCATTAATCCCAAATCCTTTCCGTTGTAGATAATTTTCGTCGACCCCGCATTGGCGGAAGTTAAAATAATTTCATTTTTCGCAGCTATTGACTTCGTCGAACCTGGAAGCATGGTGCCGCGGTAGATCAATACTCCATCAGCTTGTAAATTCACCCAAGCACTGTTCGGACCGATTTCCACAATTAAACTCAAATCTTGGGCAGTAACTGGTTGTTCTGGAAGTGCTTGCGAAGTGACTTGTCTGGTGATTTTACTGACCTTATCAAACTTGTTCTTCTCCGTAACCTCTATGATATTTACCCCTGGGCTCAAAAGTAACGTTTCTGTAAAATTCCCATTTTGATCCATCAGCACCGGTTGGTTGTTGATAAATACCGCCGCCCCTATTTCGCCAGTTCCAGCCACTACCACACTATTACCGTCCACGGTGACATCAGAACCTGGCTCTTCCAAATTTAAATAGGGAGGTGCCAGCACTGAACGAATTTCCAGGCCTACATAAATTATCGCGATCAGGGCAACCAACAAACTTGATCCAACAATTAATGTACGGGGTGTAAATGACAGCCAACTATTTTTTCCCATTTTCGAAATCGGAATTGGCTGGATATTCTCGCCTCGCTCTTTTTCATACTGATCAATTAACATTTGTTCTTTGATGTGATAAAAATCAGCTAAACTTTTAAGAAAGCCACGGATGTAAACTTCTGCGGGCAATTTCGAATAAGCCCCGGCTTCAAGTAGCTCCAAATAGTTAGGTTTGATTTGAGCCAAGATACTCACAGTCTTTATATCCAAATTCAGTTGCTTCCGGACTTGCTGCAAATACTCACCCAGAGTATCAATCTTAACTTGCTTGGTTTTAAATAAGGGGTCAGACATTCTGATTACTGCTTACTATTTACTAATTACTATTTCTTGTTTATCAAATTGACTATTAACTTTATCATAACATCTTTTTGGTCTGGTTTGCTGGCTGCCACGAGCAAAGTCAAAACAGTCAGTGCTGTATCATTTACTTTGCGCTCACCTTTTTTGTTAATCAAATAATTATTGTTGATTAAGAAAAGTAAAAATAACAACGCACCAATTCTTTTGTTGCCATCGACAAACGGATGATCCTTCACCGCAAAGTATAAGATGTGCGCAGCTTTTTCATCAAGGCTTGGATACAGATCTTTACCGCCATAAGTTTGGCCGATGCTGCCTAAAACCTGTGCCAACTTTTTTCCGACTTCAGAACCAAACAAATCTGAAGCTTCGTCATCTTTGATTAATCGAGTCTTAAATCGTTCAATTGATTTTTTAACTTGATCATAATCCAGATGCTTTACAACTTTCTTCGTAACTTGATCTAACTTCAAATCCCCTTTATCGAACTCGTTTAATGTAATCCAAGTATTGGTGTAATCAGTAATGATGTGAAGTAATTCTTTTTCGTAGCCTTCCAGACGTTTCACTTCCAGAGCTTGTTGCATCAGAGTGATCGCCTGTTGCAACTCTTTCAACTTTAATTGCTGGTTCTCTTGAAGTCGTTTTTCGTTGATCAGATACCCCTTAAGTAAGAAATCTCGAAGTCTTTGAGTCGCCCAAATTCTAAACTGTGTCCCGCGCTTGGAGTTCACCCGATACCCTACGGAAATGATCATATCGAGGTTATAATGCTCTAATTCACGATTAACCTCCCTTTTTCCTTCAGTTTGAACTACCCGGAATTTCCGGGTAGTTCGATTTTGGCTTAGTTCTGCGGTTTTATAGACGTTCTGAATATGCTCACCAATAGTATTAACATCTTTATCAAAAAGCTCGGCCATTTGAGCTTGCGTGAGCCAAACAGTCTCATCAACAAGATTGACCTGTATTTGAGGTGAATCTTGTCCCTTATAAATAATGATTTCGCCCTTATTTTCTTGATTTTCTGACATTTTTACCTTTCTCCGACACCAACTATTTCCATTAAAGAAATAATATCCCGTCTCGATCTCGCCGTCGAGCTTTAGCTCGAGACGAGGCGGGCATACAAATAAAAGCGGCCTTCCGACCGCCTTTGTTTATTCATTTATATATTTATTATGCTCCCGCTAATTTGCGGTGTCAAGCGAGGAACAAATTTTAGGACGCTTTGCGTATTTCCTCAAAAATCGCAACGCGAGTAAAAATCCACTCTGAAGTACATAACAAATTGCAGATTTTTACGTTCGCTAAAATTTCGTTCCGAGCTAGTATTGCCCTTTTTGTGATTTTTCAAACTCTTCAGCTTCAGGATCTGTTGATGCTTCGACAGCTCCTTCACTAACTCCATATACTTCTCGTGGCTTTGCACCTTCGGCAGGGCCGACGATTCCTTTATCTTCCATGATGTCTAATATGCGCGCAGCTCTGGCATAACCAAGTCGTAATCTTCTTTGTAGTAATGACGCCGATGCTTTACCTGCTTGGCGGACTAATTCCACTGCTTCTGCAAACATTTCATCTTCTTCATCATCACCACCATTATCAAATCCAGGAGTACTGGAACCGCGTTGTGGTTTTTCAGTTATCTGTTCGTCATAAATCACCGAACCGGTTTGGCCTTTAATAAACTCCACAACTTTCTTAATTTCTTTTTCAGCAACATAGGTTCCTTGAATACGTTTTGGCTTTGGTAATTCAGAAGTGACATACAACATATCTCCCTGGCCCAAAAGTTTTTCCGCTCCTGCAGAATCTAGAATAGTTCGTGAATCAACTTGTGATGCGACAGCGAATGCCATGCGTGCCGTGATGTTGGCTTTGATCAATCCGGTAATAACATCCACTGATGGACGTTGAGTCGCGACCACCAAATGAATCCCCACGGCTCTGGCCATTTGGGCGAGCCGCACGATTGCCGCTTCCACATCATTTTGCGCCACAGACATCAAATCCGCTAACTCATCTACAATAACTACCAGATAGGGTAGTTTGCTGGCAGATGCATTATTATATTCACCAATATTTCGTTTATGAACTTCCGAAAGAAGTTTGTAGCGTCGATCCATTTCTGCTACTGCCCACTTCAGAGCATTTACGGCTTTTTGGTGATCAATAATTACTCCAGTTAATAAGTGCGGCAATCCATTATACAAATTCAATTCAACTCGCTTGGGATCGATTAGAATAAATTTCACTTCTTGTGGAGTTGATCGATACAATAAACTGATCAAAAGCGTATTGATGGCAATGGATTTCCCACTGCCAGTCGCTCCAGCTATTAACAAATGCGGCATGCGCCCCAACTCGGCTATCATCGGATGTCCAGCAACATCGCGGCCCAAAGCAAACGCCAACTTCGAGGGCTGTTCCATGAACATTTGATGCCCAATAATTTCTTTGATGCGAACTGCGGCTTTAGTTTTGTTCGGAATTTCAATACCCACCAAAGCTTTCCCCGGAATCGGCAGTTCCATTCTCACTGAAGGTGCTGCCAATGCCAGTGCTAAATCATTTTGTAGACTGGCAATTTGCGAAAGTTTGACGCCAACTGCTGGCCGGAAAGTATATTGGGTCACTGTTGGTCCAACATTGACTTCACCCATCTCGACATCGATCCCGAAGTCATTGAGAGTTTTTTGAATAACAGCGACATTCGTTTCGATATTACCAGAATCAACTTTACTCGACGCGTCTTCCAATAAATCAATGGAGGGAAACTTCCAATTCTTATCTATTGTCGAAGTCATTTTTACTTTCGAAACTTTGATATCTTCGAAAGCATTAATCTCGATTTCCTGTTTTTCTCTCGAAGCAACCTTGTTTGGTTCGCTAATTACTTCTTTAGTAAACCCAATATTCCCCGCATTATTGATTTTGAGTTTGCTGGGTTCCTTGTTTACTGTTTCCTGTTTACTGCTTACTGACTTTTTAAATAAATTAGTAAATGAAATATTAAATGTGACTAATACCGAAACAATTATTCCGGCTAACAAAATTACCAGACTGGCGATAAACCCTAAAAAATTCATGAGTGGGTAAGAAGACAGTACACCTAAGTATCCCCCTCCTCGGCCATCTTTTACTAAATCAAAGGCTTCTGTGATATCAGGTCTAATGACTATTAAATGTAAAAACCCAGTCAGGGTCAGTGTTAACAAAACTGCACCTACATATGCATGAGTGGAAACTGTAGACGATTCTTCATCAGGATCTTGCCGAAACAATGCAATCGAGACAATTAAAAAGATAATTGGTGTCACATAAGCCACCCACCCAAACGCTAATTTCAAAACTTGATTAGCGATTCCGCCAAATGGACCAGCTAAATTCGCTAGGCTAAGCGCGAACAAAATCGCTAAAACTATAAAAACTACCACAGCCACCCCCCGCCTGGTTTCTCGTTTGAGGTTTAACTGTGGTCTTTTAAAATTGGAATAATCGAATTGTTCTTGATGTTTTTTTCTTGCCATACGTGACTAATTCTACCATAAAAGTCATGAAACCTGAAACGTGAAGCCTGAATCAAAAACTACTGAATAGACCACGCGTCTCCTTCTTTTTTGAGTTTGCCTTTGATCTTGAACCCGGAGGCGAGTTTATGGCCGCCGCCGCCGAATGATTTGGCGATTTTCGAAACATCTACTTTTTTCTGGGGTTCGGAACGAAGACTGCCTCGGACTACATCGCCATCTTGCCGAAGTAAAAGAGCAAATCGAGATTGTGGCATGTTATTGAGTAATTCCACAAACCCGTCTAAATCTTCGTCAGTCGCCCCAATCTCTCGCAAATCTTCTTCAGTTAGTACCGAAAACACCATTTTCTTTTCCGGATCAAATCGGGCATTCTCTAAGCCTTTGGCCCAAGCTTTAATGGCTGATGGTCGTTTCTTCCCCATGGTTTGGATGGCGATCTTATCTATCCTGGCCCCTTTTTTCAGCAAGTGAGCCGCCACTTCCAGAGCTTCAGACGAAGTATTGGCATGCTTGAACCCACCGGTGTCTGTAAAAATTCCCGTTAGTAAACACGTTGCCATTTCTTTCGTCAGCTCCGCATCAGCAAATTCCAAAAAATAATAAACCAATTCTGCCACAGCCGAAGTCTCCGGATCCACGACATTGACAATCGCAAATTCTTGATTGTCCGGATGATGATCAAAACTAATTGAAGACAATTTTAAATTCTCTAATTGCTTAAACCCAGTTCGGGCTGCTAAATTACACCCAAAAAAAATCACCAAATCAAAGTTAAGATGATCGATCTCTTGCTTGATGACATTTACATCAGGAAGAAAACTTAAATTATCAGGCACATCCCCTTTGATGATTGCTGTCGGTTCTTTGCCCAACTGCTTCAGGAAATAACGCATGGCCAAAAGCGAACCTAAATCATCGCCATCTGGTCCTTCATGCATGGTCAACAGCACTCTGTTGGAGTTATTAATTAATTCTAGAGCTTTTTTAAATGGTAGTTTATTGGTCTTCATCCCGTTAGAAATAATGATTAGTTAAATAATTAAATTTATTATAATATCCCGATTCGAGTATAATATTACGACTCACTAACGATGTAAAATTTCTAACGGGATTCATGAGCTTTTCTCAACAACTCATTAATTTTGGCCGCGTACTCTTCCCCGTGATCGAGGACAAATTTTATTCTGGGTACAAATTTCATTTCTAATTTTTGATTCAGTGATCTTTGGAGTTCTGGTAAATTTTCACCCAATATACTTAATACTTCTTTCTGCTCTTTATCATCACCCATTACGGTAACCCAAAGCTTTCCCCACTTGAGGTCTGGAGTAATTTCCACTTTACTAATTGTCGTCAGTGCTGGCAGTTCGAGTTTGATAATAAACTCTCCAACCTCATGTTGGATCAATGACGCCACTTTCTCGGTTCTTCGTGACATAGGGATAAGGGCTAAGTAGTAAGTATTAAGGAGTTCCTTACCCCTTTATACTCACCCCTTAATACTTTATAAGCTCTTTTTCTTAATCGTTTCTTCAAACAAAACCAATACATCACCTTCTTCGACGTTCGGGCTGGCTTTGACACTGGCGCCGAACTGGCTACCCCGCAAAACTTCTTTCGCCGCAACTTTATTTTGCTGTAATTCCAAAACTTGACCCTTACCAACTATTTCATCATTGCGTTTGATTTCAAACTGCGCATTGTCTCGAATTTTTCCTTCAGCCACATCACCGCCAATAACCATTCGATCTTTTTCTGTGCGGAAAATCCCCAAAATTTTGACCCGGCCCAAATCAGTGCGGAGAACTTCCGGCGTTAACATTTCGACAACTTGTCTGGTTATATCTTCGAGTAATTCATAAATAATATCGTATTGCTGGACGATAACTTTTTTTGTTTGAGCTAATTTGGCAGCTTGCGGACTAAGTCTGGTATGAAACCCGATGATTGTCCCCCCAGCCGAAGCCGCTCGCAAGACATCGTTTTCATTGATCTCACCGACACCTTCTTCGAGGATATTGATTTTGACTTCTTCATTTTTCAGTTTATTCAGTGCCTCATTGATGGCTTCCAAACTCCCCTTCACATCAACTTTGATAATTAAATTCAAATCTTTGCCAGTAACATTCAACCTTCTAGAACCAGCAATTTTTTTAGCTCTATCAGATTTAATGACATCTCCAGCATAAGTTCGTGCCTCTTCTTGAGTTTCATAAGTTTTCAAAATATCTCCGGCTTGTGGTACATCAGAAAGTCCTGTAATTTGCACAGCGGCAGCTGGCCCAGCTGATTTCATTTTCGCTCCCCTAGCATCCATCATGGACCGAATTTTGCCATGAGCTTTTCCAGCCGCCACGAAATCCGACAGATTCAGAGTTCCGTTTTGCACGACAATAGTAGCAACAGATCCTAAAGTTCGAGAAACATGGGATTCGATGACAGTAGCTAATGTTACCCCTTTAGGATTGGCTTTTAAATCTAAAACTTCTGCTTGCAATAAAATCAAATCCAATAAATCATCAACGCCTTGTCCTGTTAAAGCGGATAGTTTCGCAATCGGGACCTTCCCACCCCACTCTTCGATCAGTACTCCATAGTCAGACAATTCTTTTTTGACTCGTTCAATATTCGAATCTGGTTTATCCACTTTATTAATCGCAACGATTAATGGTGTGCCGGTTAACTTCGCGCGATTGATGACTTCGATAGTTTGTGGTTTCACTCCATCATCTGCAGCCACGACTAATACGATAATGTCTGTGACATTTGCACCACGAGCGCGCATTGCCGCGAAAGCTTCATGTCCTGGAGTATCCAAGAAGGTAATAAATTTTCCATTACGTTCTACTTGGTATGCACCTATATGTTGAGTAATTCGGCCAGCTTCAGTGTCCACGACCTTGGTCGAGCGAATAGTGTCTAAAAGTGTAGTTTTCCCATGGTCAACATGGCCCATAATCGCCACGATCGGCGGGCGAATGATAAACTCTTCATTCTTCTCTTCTGATTCTTTTTTTATTGCTTCTGAAACATAACCTAATCCCAAGCGAGTAGTGGTTTCGGTTTTTTCAGAAACATTAAAGCCCAAATCTGCAGCAATTATCGCAGCAGTATCATAATCAATCTCTTCATTAATCGTGGCCATCACACCATTTTGGATCAGCTTTTTGATGACCACTGTTACATCCAGTCCCAATTTGGTAGATAATTCTTTGACACTCAAAACTTTTGGCAGAGAAACTTCTTTCGTCTGGGCAACTGTCGGGACTTCAGTCTTTGTCTGAGTCAAAGCATTGATTATTTGCTTCGCCATCTGATTATCAATCTTATTCGCTTTAGGTGATACGAAAAAACCAGCTTCACGAATTTTATATCGCAGCTGTGTAACCGGCATATTCAATTGCTTAGATAGTGTAGAGATATCCATGCGTCCGTAAAATTAATTTACAGGTTATTATGCCAGAATCCCGAACAAAAATCAAGGATCATTTCTTTGCTGGTGTTGACTGCTCCCACATGTACCAAAACCAAGTACGATAGCTTTCCGCTAGATCTTTGCTTTTCATAATAAAAAACACCGTGTCTTCATTGATATGTTTAATACTCATACCCGTATACGTAACAATATAATCCCCATAAATTCCCAGACCTGAACTAGTTGAATATTCCTTCGGCAAAAATCTGTATTTCAAATTCCCTGGAAAATGATGTGGAAAGTCAGGAATTTCGTACTGTACTTCGTAATCAAATAATTGGATAAATTTTATTTTTTTGCGATTAGCTTCTTTGAAAAATGCATCACGGGCTATTTTATCTAGTTTTGGATCAAACCACGCGCCTTTGGCTCCAATGTAAAAACTGTCCTTCCCCACTCTTAAAATATCTCTCCAAATATTTTTTTGGCCTTCAAAACCACGATAAATATAAGCCTCTTCTTTCGAAGTCCCTTGTCGAAATTTCTTTTGAAGTTCCGGCAGAATTAAATTTAGTTTCTGCTGTTTCTCTGCTATCAATTCAGAAAGCTTGCCTGGATCAACTGCGCTATATTTGTTTTCGCTACTTGAAAGAATTTCGAAACACAGCCCCTTCTCAATTAGTCTTTGGATCGAATCGTATACGTTCCGTCGGTGAATCTTAGCATTAATCGCTATATCACCAACGGAAGATTCGCCGGAACTAACTAAAGTTTCATAAATTTTAGCTTCATTTGGGCTTAAACCCAACAATTGGAATGTTTCTTGATACATTTATGTGGTGTTAATTATCACCATATGGTGCTATTGGCCACTCTTTATACATAATATATGCTTTGGCGTCAAGAGTCAAACTGACTATTGGCTTAAAGGAGGATTCGTGTACAAACTCGTGCTCGCCTTGCTCTTGGTTACTTCCCCGCTTTTTGCAGGACAACATAGTGACTATCAACTCCGTCCCTTGGTTCACTGGCAAATCCCTAACAATGAAGGAAGAGGGATTGCTGGCTGGACAATTTTCCCAGATATCACACAGCCTTTTCGCACGGTCATAGTGGCAGGCTGGCTGATGAAAGATGGGCAGAATTGGTTAGAGATCATGTCCGGTGGAGTTTTTACCGCAAGTACGCGGACTCCTTTAATAAATGTTCGAGCCTATAACCGGAACAAACGGACGGACCTCTATACCGAATTCCAGATTCGGCCGAATCTGACCTTAGCCAGTGTCTTTGTAACATCTCCCTTACAGATCAAAAACTTCGTGTTCCGATCTGGATTCGAATTCGAAGCTGTAACCGGGCTGAACGGGAACATAAAAAACCAAGCACTTGTGGGGCCGCGAATAAGTTTTACGGTTCCAAAAATTGCCTGGTTATCGGTTGCCACCGTGGCTTATACAGATCTCAGAGGACATCTGATAATGCGCAACTACATTGTTGCCACGATCAGACACTAAGGCAAGTCTTGCGACTCGCCCTTTTTTATAAGAAAAATGTCAGGACAAAAGCTGCTGCTAGTATAGCTGCAATTACAAGGACTATAATTAATAGCGCTTTTCTCCAAAAAGGTAATTCGCTCATAGAGTTTGATAGTAAAAATATAATATACCATTCATTGACAAAAATATACGTTAACTATATAATGTCAATATAAAGTGCCTTCGGGCTCCGAGAAACCCCGCTTATAGCGGGGTTTCGATTTTTAGGCTATGAAACTTTTTAAAATCTGTTTAATATTTTCAAACTTCGAAGCTGATAATTCGTACATTTTACGTTTAAATCTTTTCACACTTATCAATCTTAGTTGGGCTAAAATCACTGATACCTTTCGATGATCTGAATCTATAAAATTATAATAAAAGTCCAAATTTTTTTGTTTCGTACTTAATGGAGCTATCCAAAACATTTGATTATTAAACTTTTTGATTACTAAGATCGGTCGGGAAAAATTATTACCTCCACCATTCTGTTCAAATCCTACATTTCTACCTAGGATGCTCATCCAGACTTCTCCCTCTTTTGGGAACGGATGGTGAAAAATTTTCTGAGAATGAACTCGTTTTTTTATTTCGTTCCATTTATCAAAATCATTTTTATACATAAATTAAAAGCGACTATCCGCCGCCTTTAATTCTCTCTCACATTAATTGTTTGTTTTATTAAGTTTTGTTTTACTAAATTTAGGTTCGAGCGCCAACTCGGATCTTCTTGGCTTTGGATTTCGCAGCCTTTGGAAGTACCACGGTGAGAATTCCATCTTTGAGATCAGCACTGACATTCTCGATATCTACATCTACTGGCAGTACCACTGATCGGCTAAACGATCCCCAATAACATTCTTGATAGAAATAATCTTCACTAGAAGCTTCGAAGTCTCGCTTTCGCTCGCCTCGAACAGTGACCATGTCATTGGCTATCGTGACATCGATATCTTCTGGTTTCACCCCAGCAATTGTGGATTTGATAATGACATTATCTTTCGTCTGATACATATCTATAGTCAGCTGTCCTTCATACTCTGAAAGCCAATCTTCCGAACTCCCCTCCTGCTGTACATTGGTGGTTTCCAAATCGGTTTCTTGCTCGTCTTCCATAGTTTGTGTCCCCATTAGTTTGTTGATTAAATTCTTATCTTTGGCCATAGGATTTAACTTGTAGCTTGATATTAATTTATTGGCCAATGAATGTCAAATGGTTCAATTTTCTTGATAATTCTTGATTTTTAGACCCTCTGGTTCGGGGATAATATCTTTGATAGCTTCCACTAATGTCACTGCTCCAGGGGGCTTAACGATTTTTTCATAATTTTTTTCGTGATTAAATACAGTTTTTCCATCCAAAACTTGTTCAGCCATAAAAACGGCTTCTCTGGGAATCCTGGCATACTTCGCTATCCCATTATTTACTAAATAATTCAGATTGATCAATTCATGCCCTGGCCGAATATCGGTTAAGATCATAGGTAGCTTCTTAATCACAGCTTCGGCCATACTCGGTCCCCCGGTTTTATAAATCAAAACGTCAGCCGCAGACATCAGTACTTCCATGTTATCGACATAGCCCAAAATTCGAACCGGATGTGGCGCTGGAGCTGATATGGCTGACAGCTCCTCGCGCAACTCTTCGTTCTTCCCACATATAACTACGACTTGAAATGACCTGGAGCTCCGCAGTAACTGTTTGAATACTTCTTTGTTCGAGGCTCTGGCTCTCCCCGCCCCACCCATGAGTACCATAGGCATACTTTTTAGCAACCCCAGCTGATCACGTGCGTTATCTTTACTGATGTCCTGAAAAAACTTTTCAGCAACCAAGGTTCCAGTCAAACGAATTTTAGATTCTGGCACTCCTAATTTTTTCAGTTCGTCTACTTGTTCTGGAATATTACAAATATACAAATCCGCTTCATCATACAACCAGAAAGAGTGCAAATGATAATCCGAAAAAACTATAACTAATTTTCCCAAATACAGACCTTTGGATTTCAGATAAGCGATAATCCCGGATGGCACGGTTTGAGTCGAGATGACGATCGCTGGTTGGAACTCTCGCAAAATTTGTAAAACATTTTTGACCTTGAATGATGCCAGAAATTTTCGCATCGGCAAACTTATCGCCATAACCAGACGCGAACTATACAAATACCCCCAGACCGGTGAAATTTTATCTAGGAGCATTAAATAAATTTTTATAACCGCCGAACTCGCCATGCCGCTTTCAACTTTTTCCACTGTTTCCGAGCGGACTTCATATTCTTCAGATTTACTTAACTGCTGGGCGATATTGTCAGCTGTGGCTTTGATGCCATATCCGACGGCTGTGCACAATACTAGAATTTTTGTTTTTGCCATGTGGTTATTGTAGCAGTTTTGATAACTGTCTGGATAACTGCGTCTTTTCTTTTGATTGACTTATAATCTTCCGCAGTCTTTCTTTTTCACGTTTATTGGCAGTTTTTACTAATTCCTCTAACAACAGCTGTGGCCAAAAATATAGTGGATACTTGCGTTTAAGTTCAGCAAAAGGCCTATGCGGATCGGGTTCCTGGCGATCTTTCGCTTGTTTACTCATTTTGGCAACAACACTTCGGTAACCCTCCCCGTAAAGATTCAGCCAAGTTTGAATTTTTACTATTGTATTTAACCCAACTTTTAGTTCCTTGCTAATCTCACGGTAAGTTTTACCCTCAATCAGCAATTCCGCTACCTGCAGTCTTCGCGCCAACATAATTACTTCGGATTCAGAAAGTAAATCCTTGATAAACTCCGCTCCTTCGACCGGATTGCGCAACAAAGCTACAGCTCTCGCCAATTTAACAAAAAGCCCTTCCTGCTGCTGTTTATTAAGCTTATATCCTACTGTCCTCATTTGTTTGCATGATAGCAAACACGGATACAAATGTCAATTACGAAAAGGGACCTTTGGATATATCATTTTGGCGGAGACGGGAGGATTCTATAATATATTCTCTTCGGATAATACCAAAATACAAAGAGCGTCACTGGACATAACCAAAGGTTATTTTCTTCTAAGATTTTATAGTTTATTTTGATTTTATTTCCTTTGTATATCGCGCCTTTACTAAGGCCGAGCTTTTTTACTCTATCCAATACGTCCGTGTAATCAGGGATGGGTTGGGTGGAAATCTCTGCGTAAATTTCATTGCCATTTTCCGAGAGCTGATTGAGCAGTATATCGGCACCTTTAACCATGGCTAAATGTGCTTTGGAAAGTGGGTAGTTAGGCAGATCTATAAACCAACCCGTCTCATTTTTATAGAATCTGTAGATCATTGAGCAAGTTAAAAATTTACTGGCGGTGGGTACAGGACTCGAACCTGTAAGCCCCGTGAGGGGCGCCGGTTTTCGAAACCGGTGCCTTAGCCAATTCGGCACAACCCACCGTATCATCTTATTTTAATATGGTATGGATCCCGGATCAAGTCCGGGATGGTTCTGGGGCTAGAAAAATTTTCTTAAAATTATTCATTGACTTCATCCGCTTCAAACACAAAGCTACAAAGCCAAAAGTTTGGCGATGCATCGGCGTCACGCCGTGTTTCATCAGGGCGGTCTTGTGGAACTGGGTACCGTAACCTTTATGTTTATCAAATCCGTATTCAGGAAAAATTTCATGCATCTCATGCAAAATTTTATCGCGTGCAACTTTCGCGACGAGCGATGCGGCACTGATCGACAAAATTTTTGCGTCACCACTGATGACTGGTTGTTGCACGATAGAAAGCTTTGTTAACTTATGGATGCCATCTAAGAAAAGAAAATCCGGAACAGTGTTTAATTCACTCACAGATTTTTCCATGGCGAGGAGTGAAGCTTGGTAAATATTTATTTCATCAATCGTTTCGTGTGACACGACACCGACACCAAAATCAATGCAGTGATCTTTGATAAAACTAACTAATTCATTGCGTTCTTTTTCATCAACTGTTTTGGAATCTCTCACGCGATACCACCATTTACTTTTCGATCTCTGCTTCCCTATCGATGTCGCATCTAAAATTACCGTTGCTGCAACCACAGGACCAGCAATTGGTGCTATCCCCACTTCATCACATCCAGCCACAACTCGAAATCCCTCATCCATCTTTTTTGTTTCGTATTTATATGTCGGAAATTTCATGATTGTATTATAGCAAAAACAAAAAAGACTTCACGAATCTTTCACGAAGTCTTCTTTGGTGGACCCATGGGGAATCGAACCCCAGACTCAACTATGCCATAGTCGCGTATTACCATTATACTATGGGCCCACGTCTATCAATAAATTTCCGGCGAGCAATTTGCCGAGTGAGAAACAATCTCGCAGTCCGAAGTTGCATAACCGCAACGAGGACGAGAGCTTAGGCGCAAATTTAGCGACTAGCGAAATTTGACGCCGTGTTTCGAACGGTAAATTGCGAGCTTCTGGTGCCCTTACCAGGAGTCGAACCTGGGTTTGAGATTTAGGAAATCCCTGTCCTATCCATTGAACGATAAGGGCAAAATTCTCTACAACATCTTGCAGTTTATTTTACTGGAAAAGTGATGTCCTGTAAACCCAGTGAAGTCTTTTTTGTTGGGGTTCTTTGTCAAATGTTTCATTGTTTCATTACAATCTATCTTTATACTTTTCTAAAAACTCTGGGAGCTGCGAATGGACCTGTTCAGGTTCGCGTATCATTTCGCTAATCGGAAATAGTTTCACCTCATCAAACTTATGCGGCTCATTGGTTTTCAAATCTGAAACATCAACCAATACTTTAAAATCTAAACTAATCCAATGAGTTTTTCGCCCGTCAATCTCACGATGGACTTCACGGAAACCTATAAACTCATAACTTATAACTTCACAATTATATTCTTCTTTAATTTCTTTACGCAGAGCTTGATCAACTGTTTCATAAAGTTCCAACGCTCCCCCACCTATATCCCACCGTCCTTTTTCATCGCGAGCATTTTGACTTCTTTTTGCCATAACCACATTCCCCTTCCCATCATGACAAAAATACACTACTGAATTCCCTATAAAATCAAATCCCTGTTTCATACATTAAACTTCTGTAGCGAGGCATTTTTGTAATAAATTAACTTGCGCAGCACGACGGTGCGAGCGCGTAGGCCAAAAATTCAGCAGAATTTTATGGCCGGTAATTTTTACAAATATGCCGAGCGTTTACTGGTCGGGGTGCTGGGAATTGAACCCAGTCTACACGAACCCGAATCGTGCGTACTACCGGTATACGACACCCCGTTATTAATCACGATTTAATTATAATTTTTATTTCAATTTATTTCCAGACAAGAGAACGCCAGACTGGTTGACAGGTAATCTGCAGCATGCAGAAAATGGGTTTTTTCCCTGTCGGTAGGCAGTCTGGCGTTGAGCGAACGACGTGTGACATGTTGGACCTCAGGCAGCAAGTTCGGTGGAAAGCTTCTGGGTGAGTTTGGAAAGCAGTTCGGCAGCCTTGAATACCTGTTCGGCTACAAGGTTGTCCTTCTCATCCAGAAGGATGTCAATCCATTCGCCTGCAGTGAGTTCGGCGTCTGGTGAATCATTCAAGATAAGAGGCCCCTGTATGAACAGGCTGTTTTTTCGCCTAATGTCAGTCACGTTTCTACCCTCCTTTCTGTTGTGACAGTGTGGAAATGTTATCATAAAAAGATTCTCCAATCAATAGTTAATCGCAGACAATCAATACAAACTATTCTATAATTTAATCAGATCTCTTTACTAAGCCATAAACTTGATAATTAAACAAATTTATGGTCTAATATAGTTCCACATGAAACTTCATCGATTATTATTCTATTTATTCTTATTTACTCTACCGTTTCAGACTCGGATTCTGCTTAACGCAGACCAATCCTATGTTTCATGGTATTTTGATTACCATTTAGCCATATTTTTATATCTAACTGATATTATTCTTGTCGCTTGTTTCACAAGTTGGCTTATCTTTGACCGTCCTAGTTTCACGAAACTTGTCCAATCAAGGCTGTTCTTACTTTGTTTAGGACTTGTTTCACTCATCATTGTCACCCTCTTTCACGTGAAACATGTGGAACTTGGATGGTATGGAACATTCAAATGGCTAGAATTCCTCGGAATTATCCTATATATCCGTGAAACATTTAATGAAACATTGTCATTTAAGGCTTCTGCTTGGATATTGTTTATCGGTGCATTGCTTCAAGCCGGACTAGGATGGGCACAGTTTCACATGCAACATATGGTTGGTTTGGGTTGGCTAGGGGAATATATTGCCCCTTTAGGCACGGCTGGCCTCTCTACCATTGAAACTATTAGTGGGAAGGTGATCCGTGCCTATGGAACCATGCCTCACCCAAATATTTTAGGAGCTTTCCTAATTTTGGGTCTTATCCTGGGCTTATTCTTTGTTTCACAGGAAACATCTGACCAAAAAAAGGCTAAAATAAGGCATTTTGCCCTTGAGGGTGTGCTTATTGTTATCTTAATCGGGATTTTTACATCCTTTTCACGAATGGCTTGGCTAGCCTCAGGAATCTCTATAATTAGTTTCATGGGATTCTTTTGGCTAAGAGACCAAAAAAGAAAAGTAGGATTTCTTCTTTTTATAGTACTTGTTTCATGTGTAACTATATTTTTGCTTTACAATTCGAGTTTTGAATCAAGAATATATAATCCTGATCCAAGAAGTGTCACTGACAGAGAATTTTTCAATGATAAAGGGGTGGAGATAATCAAAAAATTTCCGATACTAGGTGTGGGAGTGGGGAATTACACAGTTGCACAACAAGATTTGTTTCACATGCAACCTTGGCAATATCAACCACCGCATAATATTTTTATTTTTACCGCAGCAGAACTAGGAGTACTCGGTTTGGGATTATTTATAATGATCCTTTACGAAATTTTTTCCAAACTAAAAAATATTTTCTCTGACCCATTAGTTTTTAGTTTGACGTTGCTTGGCATTTTATTTTTAGCATTGGGACAAATGGATCATTATTTTGTTACAATTCAACAAGGAAGACTAATGTTCGGCGTGGTATTGGGAATGCTAGCAGCACTGCCGAACATAAATAACAAATCACAAATTACAAATGACACTCAAGAACTTCATTAAACTATTTGTTCCGAATTCTTTACTAAGTATCTACCATTTAGTATTGGCGAATTTGGCTGCGCTGGCATATGGTCATCCATCGAAGAATTTAATTGTGATCGGGGTCACTGGCACGAACGGAAAAAGTACGACAGTAAATTTAATTTCAAAAATTTTAGAAGAAGCAGGGTACAAAACTGCGATTAGTTCCACAGTCAACTTTAAAGTAGGGGATGATGATAAGTTGAACAATCTAAAAATGACTATGCCTGGTAGATTATTTCTCCAACACTTGATGCGCCAAGCAGTTACGACCGGTTGTCAGTTCATGATTATAGAATCGTCCTCTGAAGGAATTTTGCAGCACCGACAGATTGGTGTAGCATATGATTGCATGGTCTTTACCAACCTCACACCGGAACATCTCCAAGCTCACGGTGGATTTGAAAAATATAAAGCGGCGAAACTTGAATACTTTCACTACTTAGAAAATTTGCCTGAAAAAATTATAGACAACAAAAAAATTCCAAAAGCGATCGTGGTCAATGCTGACGATCTGTATGCGCAAGAATTTTTAAACTTCCGAGTGGATAAAAAAATTACGTTTAGTAGACACGGATTGAGGAATATAAATAATACCGAAGCGGGGATTGGTTTCACTTTTGAAAATGTTGATTTTAACCTGCATTTAAAAGGTCTTTTTGATATTTATAATTCACTAGCTGCTATAACTACTGCTAAGATTTTTGACATCGATTTGGCAACTTCTAAATCCGCATTGGAAAAAATTCCGGGGATACCTGGACGAATGGAACTAATCGATGAAGGACAGAATTTCAAAGTCTTAGTCGACTATGCACCAGAACCGATCGGATTGACACAAATGTACGCCACAGTACAAAACTGGCAACATGCAAAAATTATTCATGTACTTGGTTCCACTGGTGGCGGGCGAGACATAGATCGACGAAAAATTCTCGGCAACATAGCTGGCGAGAATGCTGATACAGTCATCGTCACTAACGAAGATCCATACAATGATGATCCGCGAAAAATTATTGATGATGTGGCTGCTGGGGCTTTAGAAAAAAATAAAATTCTGGATCAAAATCTTTTTAAAATTTTAGATCGGCGCCAAGCAATTATGAAAGCAATTTCGCTGGCCCAAGAAAATGATTTAATAATTCTCACAGGCAAAGGTGCTGAACAAAAAATAGCCGTGAAGGACGGCTATATTCCGTGGGATGATAGAAAAATTGTAAGAGAAATTATCCGACAACGATAATCACTTTGTCGCCAAACATGACATCGCCGCCATTCCAATCGTGCATGGCATTTAAGACATCATTATAATCAAATAAGAAATCTGCACCATTTCTAGTGCCCGGATCATTCGTGATAAACTGGTCATCTTTGGTATAGCCCTTGACTACAATCATGTGATAAAGAGGGCCAGGGGATCGATAATTCGGGTTGGGGAGTAATCTTCCAGCTGCTGGGACAAGAATAATTTTGCCTTCGGCAAGAAATTCTTTCATTTGAGTGGAACTTGGGCGATATATCAATTCTAACTTGGAATCAGAAATCCCAAAATACTCTTTCAAAATTGTCATAGTTTCTTTGGCTGTGGTGTCTTTGTAATAACCAAACCAACCCTCTTCAAACGCTTTTATTTTCAGTAATTCCTGATCAGCCAGATTCGCAGATGCGATCGATTTATTTTGCAAATAAAACGCCGCCATTAAAGCTGACGCTTCTTCACAAAATTCTCCGTAAGGATCTTCCCAGTTCGCGTGTGGAGCTTGAGAAGTGAAGGGGACTTTGAGATTGATTTCCACAGGCAAAGTCGTCGGTGGTGGAATAGCTGGATTTGGAGTGGTATATGGTTTAGGCTTGGGTAAATCGACATTCGAACCCCTCATATTCTGATAATAGTTAAAACCGGCCGCAGCAGCGATACCAAGTAGAATAATAAAAATTAATCGTTTCATAGGGGGTTAGTAAATCAAGAAACCATTGGTCATAGTGCTTAATTCCTGACTTGAGATAAGCTTTACTCCATCGGGGACTCCGCCATATTCGAGAAATCGGGCCCAATTCATAGCTAGAGGGTATTTAATCTTGGCATCAGAGGAAATTTCCCAAATTGTCGGACTTCCCTCAATTCTGACCCATTTGCTATGGGGATAGATGACTACTCCCATTTTATCAAATGGTAACCAATTACTAAATAGATCAGATGTGGACCAGAATTGTTCACCGTAGATCGGGTCCATGACCACAAACCCATCTGGAGCATCGATATCACCACTAAAACCAATAATCGTTCGGGCATGTTCACCCATCACCGCTGGGATCCTTTTGCCCTCTGGAGTTGTCCAATCAATTCTACTGCCACGGCCGAAGTATCCCCACATGACTATGGGGCGACCGGCATTGATGTGTTCCGCGACAGTAGCTGGCGATGCTTGAAAAATTTCTGAGCGCAAATAAGCATTGCCGACTTTGGCAATCGGTGACCAATAAACTCCATACCCGGTAGTTGGCATGCGCCCATCAATATTACCAACAAACACTTCGTTCGGATCAGAGTTCATGGGACCAAATGGCATCCTGTCGATCAATTCTGATTCAGGAATGTCTAACCCATAAGCAGATAGCGCCATCTTTAGTGCTGCAATTTCACAGCTAAGCGAATGCTCTTGGCGATGGAATGGGACATCTAGTCTGGTCGTGATCGCATGGCCATTTACAGCGCCCGATTGAAAAATATTTTTATTGAGGAGGCGATTGAGATGGATTAGAGTTGCACTCCAACTCGAACGAGTCTGCTGCCAAAGGCCGAGTATTAAAAAACACGCAAGAATAATCGCACTGGCCTTGGTGTTCGGTAAATATTTCTTGAGTTTGAAATTTTTCATTTTCATGTTTGTTTTTATACCACAGACCTCAAATGGAATCCATACATATTTGAACCAAATCTACTGCTTTGGACTTAGCGGGAATCGAACCCACGTCTCCACAATGCGAATGTGGCGTCTTACCACTGGACCATAAGCCCTCAGATTAAAATTTCAGAACTTGGGCGAAGAATTGGTCGACTGAACCAGTCGAACGATTGAAGAAATAAAGTCCGATCAAAATCGCAAAGAAAATTGCGTTCATAGTGACCACAAAAATCAAATCTCTGCGAACCTGGTCGTACTCTTCTTGTTCCCGTTGATTTACTATATCCATTGCATTAGTATATAATGTCGGCATGAATGAGACAAATTTGCTATATTTATCGCTAGGTTTATCCGGCTTGTTGCTATTGGCTGTAATTTGGTTAGTGATCAGGGTGACCAAGCTCAACCAAGTCCGAAAAGAATTTTTTTCTTCTGGAATCAAGAAAGATTTGGAGCAAATTTTAGTCGAGCAAAACCGCTCCATCAGTATTATCAATAAAGACATTCGACAAATCGAAAAAGAAATCGCTCAAGGCCAGAAAGACAACACCCAAAATTTTCAAAAAATTGGTTTTATCCGATTTAATCCGTTTGATGATGCAGGTGGCAATATCAGTTTTGCTTTAGCTCTGCTGAATTCACACAATGATGGATTTGTGCTTTCCTCATTACATGGTCGTGATGGAACTAGAGTTTACGCAAAAGTAGTTCGAAGCGGATTATCTGAATCACAACTCACTGAAGAAGAAGTAGAAGCAATTAAAAAAGCAAAATAATGGCCAAGATTCAAGAACATCCAGATACCGTCGTCTCATCTTCAATGCGGATTGAAGGAGAGTTGAAATCGAATGGCAATATAAGTATAGATGGCGTGGTTCATGGCAAAGTCCAAACCAGTCGTGATCTAATGATCGGTCCAAATGCAAGAATCGAAGCTGATGTGAATGCAGCAAATGCTACCATCGCCGGCACTATTCAAGGCAATGTTATCGTGAAAGGTGCATTGATGATTCTCGAAACCGGAAAAATTATCGGCAACATCAGTTGTGGCACGCTTAGTGTCAGAGAAGGTGCATACTTTTCTGGTGCGTGTAAGATGAATGAACCAAAGCTACCGATAATGGAACCGCAGGAATGATATGTACTACTATATCGTTGATCCAGAACAACTAACACAAAAAGAATTTGAACGAGTACAAAGTATTTTGTACTCGTCTTTGTCTGAATTTCGAATTTCTGGCGAAGTCGTGCGAGCAACTGGAGTCCGAACCATTCCCCAATTAGTCGAAAATGCATTTGCCCACGAAGCAAAAACAATAGTGGCGGTAGGGAGTGAAGCGACACTCCATGAAGTTATCAACGCCGTTGGCAGACGTGATATGGTCATAGGCTTTATCCCCCTGGTGGATAGTGAAATTGCCAAAATCCTCGGGATCAAAGATATCCCGCAAGCAGCGCAAACCATTGCTTTCCGGCGAGTCGAATCTATCGATCTAGCTATGGTTAATGAATATTTATTTCTAACTCAAATAGCTCTGGGTGACGCTGAAACTCTTTCTGAAATTAGTTTTCGAGCTGATGATCGATTCCAAGCTCGCCAGAATTTCACACTCGGTGCGATTATAAACATGAGATATAATGAATCTTACAGCAAAATCGGGGATCCGACAGATGGGGTACTGGACGTTCTATTAATGCCATCAATTTCCAAAGTCACGGCTTTTCTCAAACGTCGAATCCTGAAGGCTAAATATTATGAGCAAATAGCTCTGACATCGGTTTTGCATGTGATGAAAATGGAACTAGTTCTACCAGAAGGATTGCCGCTGACACTCAACGGAAAAATAGTCGCCAAAACTCCAGCGACCATAGAGCTATTACCAAAAGCCCTAAAAATGATCGTCGGCAAAGAGAGAAAATTTTAGGGTTCCTGATATTTTATATCGGTGAGGCAGAGAGGCTTTTTAGACCTGATGTGTCGGGCCCTTGAAAGGTGCAGTTTTGATTCTTTCCTTCAACTGCACATTTTCAATTTCCAGTTCATGAATTTTATTCTTTAAGTCCGTCACGATTATTTTACTTTCATTGATTTTTCTATCTTTACCAAAAATCTTAAACCAAGAAGAAATAAAATCAACTAAGCTTAAAAGCCAAGAAATAAGGAATCCTAAAATTAAGGACAAAATAATGACCAGATATTGAGGCACTTGGTCAAAACTATAGTTCCCAAGTTTGATGGTAACTATGGCGCTATTTTGAATCGCAAAAAAAGTGACTAGTAAGCCCAAGATTAAAATTAATATTATGTTTAACATATGGTAACAATAGCTTTTCAGAAGCTATTTGGCAATTGTTAAAATGTCTTAGGGATCGTAACATAACTTTACAAAGAAAAAACTCCACACTAAGTGGAGTTTTTTCTTTGAGCGGGTTAGTGGAGAACGTTAGAACCTATTGGCAGACCACTGCCGACCGCTTCTTTATCCCAAGCCTAACATTGGAAACAGCTAAAATCAATTAAAAATGGCTGCCCGCATTACTAAGATTGTTCTTTCACTTTTTTTTAAAAATATCTATATCATATCCACCGCTACCTTGTGAAAAATGGTCAACTGAAAAATCATTGTCTTTATCCAAGTGAAAATCAGACCCTGCTGAAACAAATGAGCCATTAGGGTCTAAAACTCTGGCAATTTCTGCTGCGACCTGATTATGATATTTCCGAGGTATTAAGTCTAAATCAATATTACCCGCATAAACACTTACAGAATTATCTGGCAATCTTTTCAGGAAAGACAACATATCCTCTGGCACGATAGCCACAGGAATTCTTTCAGGAAACCTATACCAATATGAGTGTTTGTTAATTCCGCTTTTATCTGAACGGTCATAGGGGTTCTGTGCTCGTGAAAAATAGCTTGCTAAATTATGAGGATGAAATGCTTCAACAGCTACAAATCCTTTGGCTTTATATTTCCCTGCAATATGATAAGCCGATGGATAACTTCCTGCACCTAAGTCTACAACAATTTGGTCTTTCCAGTCACTGAATAATTCTTTCATTTTTCTTTCACCTTTATAAATGCTTTCTAGGTCTGCGGAAAAAGAGGCGGTTAGGCTATCAGTGAATGGTGATGTTGAATCACCCCCCTCGTTTAGTCCCAATTCTCTAATCTTCGTCATATTTATCTTAGCTTGTCCCTCCAAGTCATCTGGCAGATTTTCGGTGTTTATTCCTTTTATTAGTTCACTAACTTTTACAATAGGAACTGGCTTAAATTTTTCTATATCATTTTCTCTTTCCTCTGACATTGCTCTCTGCTCATCAGTCAGCATCGCTTCTGCAGCTTTCATTTCATCTTCAGTTGGATTATATTTATCTGGCATATTTCATAGTTTATCAGAAAGTTCTTAGCAAAGCGACTTAGCACATCCTACTATGCCATTATTTAGCTTCGGTTCTAATTATTATTACCTGTAAACAAAAACACCCAATGAAACATTGAGTGCCTTTGTTGGAGCGGGTAGCGGGACTCGAACCCGCCTGTCTTGCTTGGCAAGCAAGTGTATTACCCCTATACTATACCCGCATAATTTCTTTTGAACATAGATCTATCCAAACTTTTATTTTTTCCTTTAGTCCTGCTCCACCAATTCTGACCATACAAATGCCGTATTCGAGTCTTTTTGTAGGATGATTCCCTTTAATCACTTGAGTTTTATGAAACTGAACGATAGGTATTTTTAAATATTTACTCCAAAAACTTTTGCATACTGTATCCTTTAAATCAGGATATAAAATCAAACCGATTCTAATATTTGCTTTTGAAACTTTGCAAATCTTTAAAGCGAATTTGATAAAAATTCGGATCATTCGTGGATCAATATTGGCTAGTCGAACATTACTACTTTTTTTACCATTATCTCCCTCTGCCCAATAAAGCATTACACCCGAGATAAATAAAGGGTTATTCTTCAATAGCTCAAATTCTTCTATAGCTTGTAACCGATATCCTGCTCTCCAATCTAGCCAGCGTTTTTGATTAGCTTTCGCCATTAAACGCATCCGCTTTTGTGCTAGCAAGTTGGCCTTTGTGATAAGTTTATTTTTTACAATACCTGACCACTTAAGACCACTAAACCATTCTGATAAAGTGCTTTTGGGAATTTGCAACTCTCGACTTATAAAACCATAACTTTTCCCAGATTTTCTTAATAGCAGTGCTAAATGTTTATCGTTTCTAGCCATAATTAAAACTATAGTTATTTACCTGTCTATTATACCATTAAGGGTTCGGTTTTTAAAGAACATCAAATATTTCTGGTGCCGCGGGGGTGAGTCGAACACCCGACGCCAGCCTCTTCCGAAGCTATGTGGACTATATCATCATCCTTACTAAAGGAGTTGGGCGCTGTTTGCAAGATTATTGTTGGGACTCACTTGCTAGTCTCTACACCTTCCAGAAAACCATTGCCCTTTCTGGCTTGGCTCGGGATTGTCCAGCATGACTGGGGTTCCCCCGAATTCACCCAATTTTTCTCAAGAACCATTACTGATTCTGGCCCCAAAGATATTTAGGGCTGCGCTCTACCGCTGAGCTACCGCGGCGTGATGTACATTATACCAAATTCTTCTGGTGGACGGTGCAGGATTCGAACCTGCGACCTCCTCGGTGTAAACGAGGCGCTCTAACCAGCTGAGCTAACCGTCCGTGGTGCGCGGGAGAGGACTCGAACCTCCACGCTCGTAAGAGCACTGCCACCTCAAGGCAGCCTGGCTACCAGTTACAGCACCCGCGCATACAACTGGTTGATTATAGCCCAAATATGGGGCAATGATCAAGCCTTGACAAAGCTGGCGTTTTATGCTAAGATTGATAGTTGCGTACCCGACCCTGTCTCCGGACAGGGCGGGGCAGGCAACATTACGCCATAAAAGCCTAATGTTGTCAAAAAGCCCATATTTGCAGGGTTACGCAAACAAAATCAAGCTCTTTATAAATTATAAGGTCTAACCAACTTTGTTTATCCGTAGCCAGGAGCTATGAATAACCAAAGCTAAGAAAGCATTATTCAATGACTAGACGTTTTGTCTGGGTAATGCTGATCATGGTCGTGAGCACTATGGTGTTCCCAATTCATGTGTCAGCTGCTACCGAAAACAAAACAACCCTTGTCTTTGAAATAAAAATTTCTGATTTAACTAAAATTCTCGAAGGAAAAAAGACTGAACCAAAACCTGAACCAGTTGTGACCCCGACACCAGTTGCAAAGTCAGCATCTAAATATGCTTTACCTCCAAAAACAGTAGGTGACGCTCGAGTCTATATGCACGAACCAGAAATTCGAGCATATATCTGTCCAAAAATTGGCGACATCAATAAATGTAATATCTTTATTGCCGTCCTCAAGGCAGAAAATGGTACTCATGAATGTACCAGAGATAATCGTGGATTGAACCGCAACGGTTCAGTCGACATCGGATTGGCCCAGATTAACTGGAGACCAGGAAATCCATGGCACACATTCGAACAGTTACAGGATTGTAAGTATAACTTGGATGTCGCGTTAGAAATGTATTCTCGACGTGGATTCCAACCTTGGTATGCTTATACTAAAGGAGCTTACCTAAAACATTTGCCAGCAGTCTTAGCTTCTGCAAAAATAATTGCAGAAACAGCTCCAGTTGAACCTTTAATCAATTAAACAAAACATAAAGCCCCGCTACTAAGCGGGGCTTTTAAAATTATTTCCATGAATTTGGTGCCCAGGGAGGGACTCGAACCCTCAAGGCCTTTCGGCCACAGCATTTTAAGTGCTGCGTGTATGCCAGTTCCACCACCAGGGCATTTGAGTTAAAAACAAATAAAAATTTAACCAGAAGCATTCTCCAAGAAATTTTTATTTGAAAGAGGCATTAATCCCGAAGGCCGGAGCGAATTCGACGACTAGTCGGATACGCGTAGGCCTAAGGGTTAATTGACTCGTGGAGGCGTGAACGGGAGTTGCACCCGTCTACGCGGTTTTGCAGACCGCTTCCTAACTGCTCGGACATCACGCCTCGTTGCAGCAAATATTATAGCGTATTATTGACATTTTGCGCAATTTTTGCTATAATAATACATACGATGGATATAGTTCGAAAACTTACTTTAACTAACGGTATCCCGCAAATCAAAGCAAGTTTTGCCACGATGAAACCAAAACAAAAATTTTTCTTGCAGTTGTTTTTGTTTGCATTACTCTTGAATTTAATCCCGCATCAATCGCATGCGTGGACAATTAAAGCTCCAACTTCGAAAGAGCCAATTTTAGTTTTTGATGAGAATGATAAAGCTTACCAAGATATTATTGATTCCATTAATTACGTTCTTCGCGGCAAACAAAACAACGAAGAAGTTCGCAAGCAAGCAGTCCGCCAGGGGCATTTACGAATCAAAGTAAAAAATTATTTGGAAACTAAAAAATCTCCGCTTGCTGAGCACACTGATATTCTGATCACTATGCCGAATTGGAAACGAATAGTCGCGCTAGCTAATGCTGAAAGTAGTATGTGTCGCAAATATCCGGTGAGTCTGGCAAATTGCTGGGGCGTTGGTGGATCCAATCTTTGGGATATGGGTAATAACCTCGGTGATGGAATTATGGAAATGAATAAATTTTTAGAAAATTATCCACTACGCTCAAATGTGAAGTATGCACAAATGACATTTAAGCAGATGAATGGATTATATAAACAGCCAGCAAAAGCACACTGGCTCTACAACGTCCAAGTCATCTACGACGATCTGAACAATATCGAAAAAAGTATTTAAAAAACCGTCCCGATTTATCGGGACGGTTTTTTGTTATGATTGCTTTTCTGGTTCAGCTGGAGGTACTGGATTTGTTACGGCACGGAGAGAAAGTCCCAAACGATGTTCTTGAGGTTCGATCGAGATGATTTTAAATTCTCGTTCTTCACCAACTTTTAGAATATCATTCGTGTCTTTGACTTCTTCATTTGATAATTCAACAGAGTGGACTAACCCAAAAATTTCTGGGTCCAATTCTACGAATGCACCAAATGGCATAACTTTACTAACTTTACCTTTGACGATTTGACCGACTTGGTATTTCTTGATTGATTCTACCCAAGGATCAGGTTGCAATCGTTTGATGGAGAGAGAAATGCGATCTTTGTCGATAGAAATTACTTGAGCTTGAACTTTCTGACCAACTTTATATAGATCTTTTGGATGCTCGATGCGGCTCCAAGCCAATTCGGAAATGTGGACCAATCCTTCTAACCCCTGTCCAAACTTCAAGAAAATTCCGAAATCGACAATACCGGAGACTTCGCCTTCGACATTCATACCGATGGTCAATTTGGAGATTTTACCACGGAGCTCGTCTTCACCTACAGCTTTTTCCGAAACGATTAGTTTCTCATCGCGAGGATCAGCTGTAATGATTTGGACATCAAATTGGTTACCGACATAGCTCTTCAGTACTTCCAAAATCTTGGTTTTATCGCCTTCTTCAACGCGAGGGTAATGTTCAGAAGATAGCTGGGAAACTGGTAAAAAGCCAATTACTCCGTTAACTTCCACGATCAAACCGCCCTTATTCGCTTCCATAATCTTGGTTTTGATCACTTCGCGAGTTTGCATGCGACCAATCAAAGTTTGCCAGACACGTTCTTGGCCAGCTTGGCGGAAAGAAAGCTCGATGTTGCCTTCTTTGTTTTCAGGTTCAACGACCGAAGCCACCACTGGGTCACCAATTTTGAGACTGCTTAATCGAACTGATTCGTCATAAAGCTCTCGTCCCCGGACTACTCCAAGTCCATAACCTTCGATGTCGATGTAAACTTCGTTTTTACCAACTGACAAAACACGACCTTCTAATACGTCGTCAACTTTCGGCACCTTTATTTCTACTCCTTCTAAAGCCAGCAAGTCTTGCATAGTCTTTACTGAGGCAGTAGCAGTTGTCATGATTTTCTAGTGTTTAGCAATTCGGCCCGCCTTGACTCAGACGAGCCCTACCTCAAGGCGAGGCAGGCGCTGCGATTGACTAAACCCCTTCCTGCCTGCCGGCAGGCAGGTCTTACGCTTGAGGCATTATACTCCAAAACAGCATTGAAATCAAGACCGAAAAATGGTAAAATATAGAGGCAGAAAGATGCGCTTTATAGCAGCATTTTTTGTTGAAAATAAGGCTATTTTATGACCATATCCTGGTACGGGCTATCAAGTTTCAAAATCATCGGCAAAGATCTAACTATTATCACTGATCCATTTGGGAGTGGCTCTGGTTTGTCGCCAGTTCGGGGTGGGGCTGATATCGTTATTTCTTCTAATCCCAGCTTAGAAATTGCGAATAATTTTTCTTCAATTACAGGAACTCCTTTTATCATCACTGGGCCTGGTGAGTATGATATTAAAGGTGCCTTTATTATTGGTGCCCCAGGAAAAGGTGGGACGATCTATAGTATTGAGGTTGAGGGGATCCGGATCGCTTTCTTAGGTCAGATCAAACAAACCGAGCTCACTGATGACCAAAAAGAAAGCCTGGAGGGAGCAGATATTATTTTAGTACCTGTTGGTGGAAAAGATGTTATGGATTTTGAGACAGCAGCGAAAGTAGCAACCAAACTAGAACCATTTGTCGTTATCCCGCATAGTTACAAAATTCCTGGGGTAAGTTTGAATTTAGATAAATTAGATAAGTTTTTACAGGAAATGGGCGGAAAACACCAAGAAATGGACAAACTAACTCTGAAGAAGAAAGAATTGGTCGGGGAGCAAACGCAATTAATTATTCTGACCCCACAACGATGATTCCCTTAGATCGACTCCAAAAACTTCCTTATAATACCCGGGTAAAAATTCTTTGGGTTGCATCGGCTATCGCAGCGATTGGGCTGATTATTTTATTTACTCAAAGCATTCGCAATACAGTAGAGAACAGTAGCGGTGAAAATTTAATTGAGCTTAATAATTCCAAAACCACCCTGCCGAATAGCCCGCAAGAATTTGCAAAAGTTGAAAGAGTCGAACAGGGCGAAAATGGACTCAAGGTTTATTTTAATCTGAATAACAATACTAATGACATTCTAAATGTTTCAAAAATATCTGATATCAGTTTGGTGATTAATGATAAAATAATCACAGCTCAACAAATCACCGATCGCCAAGGCAAACCATTTGTCCAAAAAATCCTCTCCAAGACGCAAAATTTCGGCATCCTCTACTTTGAGCCGACCAATGCCAAAACTGCGCAACTTATTTTAAGTAATATGTCACTAGAAAACGACGCGTCAAATATATTTCAACAAACCCTTGATCTGAATCTAGAAGAATTAAATAATCCAGCCAATGTCAGAAACTGACGGCTACGAAAGTACGAAAGAACTACGAAAATACAAAAGGGTTAGTCCACTTCGTAATTTCGTAAAAGTTTCGTAAGTTCGTAGATAATAACTATGGCCAACCAAGAACCAACAAAAGAATCTAGCACTATAGGGAAAATCAATCTCCGTCCAATCGAGCGGGAGATGGAAGAATCCTACCTCGACTACGCGATGAGCGTAATTGTGGCCAGGGCTCTTCCTGATGTCCGCGATGGGCTAAAACCAGTCCATCGTCGGATTCTATATGCGATGTCTGAATTGGGACTGCGCTCAAACGTCAAATTCCGTAAATCCGCCGCTGTCGTCGGAGAAGTGTTGGCCAAATATCACCCTCACGGTGATGCCGCTGTTTATGATTCCATGGTCAGATTGGCCCAAGAATTCGCTATGCGGTATCCGTTAGTGGATGGCCAAGGCAACTTCGGATCCATGGACGGCGATGCTCCAGCTGCCATGCGTTATACCGAAGCTCGCATGATGGCTTTGGCTGAAGAAATGCTCGCTGACCTCGATAAAGAAACTGTGGACTGGATGGACAACTACGATGCCACCAAGAAAGAACCGAAAGTTTTACCAGCAAAAGCACCCCAACTTTTACTCAACGGAACACTCGGCATTGCGGTAGGTATGGCCACCAATATTCCACCGCATAATTTGGGGGAAGTTGTCGACGCCACGATTAAATTAATAGATGAACCGACTTCAACCACTGAAGATTTATTAGAATTTGTAAAAGGACCGGATTTTCCAACTGGTGGATATATTTACGACTGGAACACGATCAAACAAATGTATGCCACTGGCAAAGGTCCAGTGGTTATGCGCGCCCGCACGGAAATCATCGAAGAGAAGGGTATGCATAAAATTATCATCAATGAAATTCCGTATCAGGTCAACAAAGCATCCCTCCTTGAACAATTCGCAGAATTAGTCAAAGATAAACGCGTGGAAGGAATCAAAGATATTCGCGATGAATCTGACAAAGATGGGGTGCGCGTAGTGATAGAACTGAAAAAAGAAGGATTGCCCAATAAAATCTTAAACCAGCTTTTCAAATTTTCTTCTCTCCAGGAAACCTTCCACGTCAACATGTTGGCACTAGTGGATGGCATCGAACCACAGGTCCTGAATCTGAAAAATATTCTTGAATACTACATCAAGCACCGACTGGAAATCATCAAACGCAGAACGGTTTTTGATCTGAACAAAGCCAAAGATCGTGCTCATATTTTGGAAGGTTTAAAAAAAGCCCTCGATCATATTGATGCGATAATCGCGACAATCAAAAAATCGGAGACTACAGAAGAAGCTCATGCGGCTTTGATGAGCAAATTTAAATTATCGGATAAACAAGCTTCAGCTATTTTACAAATGCAACTTCGAGCATTGGCTGGACTGGAACGCAAAAAAATCAATGATGAGTTGAAAGAAAAATATGCGTTGATCGAAGAATTGGAAGACTTGCTCAAAAGCGAAAAGAAAATGCGTGGAGTAGTTAAAACTGAACTTACAGAATTGAAAGATAAATACGGCAATCCTCGCAAAACAACTTTGGTCAAGCAGCCAATAGGTGAATTCAAAGTGGAAGATCTGATCCCTGAAGAACAGGCCATGGTTATCATCACCAAATCTGGGTATGTAAAACGTCTGCCGCCTGAAACTTACAAAACACAAGGCCGTGGTGGGAAGGGCGTGATCGGCATGACTACTAAAGAAGAAGATGTCGTGGAATGGCTCAACACAACCAATACTCATGATGATATCCTATTCTTTACTACGAAAGGACGCGTGTTCCAAACTAAAGTTTATGAATTACCAGAAGGCTCAAGAACTGCCCGGGGCCAGGCTTTGGTTAACTTCTTGGAACTCCCCAATGACGAAACTGTCTCATCAATTCTGACGATATCCAAAAAAACTTCAGCCAAATATTTAATGCTCGCAACCAAGCAGGGTTTGATTAAGAAAACCCCGATCGAAGAATTTGCAAAAGTTAGACGCTCCGGATTGATCGCGATTAAGATTAAACCAGGAGATGAATTAAAGTGGGTCAAACGCTCGGGTGGTGCTGATAACGTCATCCTATCCACGTCCAATGGCCAAGCTATCCGCTTTAACGAAAAAGATGTCAGACCCATGGGTCGTACTGCTGCTGGAGTCAAAGGTATGCGACTCAAGAAAGATGATCATCTCATGAGTATGGATTTGATTTCAGAAAAAGATAATATCGATAATCTCCAAATCTTGGTTGTGACTGAAAACGGACTGGGTAAGAAAACTGATTTGAAATTCTACAAAATCCAACATCGTGGGGGATCGGGAATCAAAACTTTGAAAGTCACCCCTAAGACTGGACGCATCGTCTCTCTCCACGTAATCAACAAAGCCGAAGACCATGACTTAGTGGTGATCTCGAAACTAGGGCAAACTCTCCGTACCCCAGTAGGTAAAATCTCGACCCTGGGACGTGCGACCCAAGGTGTCAGGGTCATGACCCTGGATGCCGGCGACAAAGTCGCAACTACAACATTGATATAGCTCACAAAAAACTGCCCCATGGGCAGTTTTTTTAATTCTTAAGAACTTCTTTTTCAAATGTTTCCAAGTGAAATTCTTTCATGTATTGATCGAGGCTCGTCATCATGACACCGTGTGGCAGAACACCTGTCTGTAGAGGCTGATTTTTGATTGCATCCAACATTTCTGCAGTAGGTCTCCAATCCATTCCTGCTGCTTCTAATAAAGCTTTTAACTGATAACATTCTTGCCACATAACCATTAGTTTCAATTCTTCAAAGTCTTTCTTTCTAATTTCTTTATATAAGCTCTCGGCCTTTGTAGCTAAATGAAAAGTTAATTTTTTAATTTCTTCTAATGTTAAAGGTTTCCCATCAGCAATTACTGCAAAGTATCTCAATCCAGAAATCGGATTGCCACTTTTCAAAATCGTATGACAGCCGACACAACTTATTTCCCATTCTACTTTTTCGAAAAGCTGGTAGATCTGAAACTTTTTTATTTCAGGCATCAATTCTTTGGGCCATAATGGGTGTGGTTGCAAATCAGGGAAATCGCGAATCAATAAAGTTAAATTTTTACCAGCCCTATGTTTATGATAAGGACCATATGCGTCCCAGCCAAAATCCGTAACCACGTCGTTGTATAAACCATGTACGATCGATGCCGCAGCCGTGATTAACTTTCCTAATACCCGGGCATCTGACTCCGTAGCTGTTCTCCACAGGATTGTTTTCATAATTTGTTCTACTTCCTCACGTCTATGAAGCGGAGTGCTATATTTCCCGAAGGGATCTTCGATACATGCTTCTTGCAACATTCTAGCTTTGAAATTAGTAAATCTCCGATATACTTCTTTGTTCTTTTTGCCTGCCCCAACATATGAAGGAATAGCTTTAATTAAAATAGCTCTCATGTTCGAAGGCATTGGTAACAAGTGCTTTAAGTCTTTATAGTGTTTTTTATCGACATCTAACTTATCGAAGGCTTTTAAAACCTCGATTAGCCAGAGATCATACCAAAGTCCAAAAAAATGGAAAAAATCTAATGGCTGGAATGCATCAATTGTATTCCCCGCATAAATTCCATAAGAAGCTTTGGCAAAATCTTTAATCCAAGTCATATATTTCTCCTGTGATCGCATCGACTTTAATTCTCTGACCATCTTTGATTAGCTTTGTACCTAATTTAGTATTAACAATACAGGGAATCCCCATTTCACGGCTTAAAATCGCGGGATGAGACGTAATCCCGCCCATATCAGTGACAATAGCAGATGCTTTCATCATAGCCATAACCATAGTTGGATCTGTTAGAGTGGTGACCATGATTGCATCTTGAGGAAATTCTTTTGCGTCATCTCCAGGTAAAAAAACTTTTGCAATTCCTTCAATGATTCCATTTGATGCTGGTAACCCTTTTAACATTAATTTATTCATATTTATTCTCCTTCACTCAAATTAGTATTAATTACCAAATTCAGGGAAGGGAGGGAACGAAGAGACTGGCGTCTCAATCGTTCCCTGAAGGTGGGAGTCGCGGGGAGCGACTATTCGTTGATGGTGAGGTCGGGTCGGAACTCCATCGCGATCTGGCGATCGCTGGAGTACACGATCCCGCCACCCATGGTGGGGATCCAAGCGCCCTCGGTCGGGATCTGCTCGAGCATCAACTTCTTGACGTGCTTGTAGTAGCACAGTGTCACCTGCTCGAAGTTGAGATCGAAGAGCACGGGTTCGACACCGTAATCGGCGAGTACCGACTGGGAGACCCGATCGGCGAAGACGTGCGGTGGCTCGGACCAGAATGATCCGGCTGTCTTGCCTGCGAGGTACCGGTGGGGCGAAAAGTCACCCTTGTCAGGCCCACCGAACTCGACGAGGCTCTGCTCGTAGTTCGCGTAGTGGGGGTAGGTGACGGCAGGCGAGGTCCAGACGTCGACCGTGAGGCCGGTGAGATCGGTGATCGCTTCCGCTGTGGAACGACCGCCATCCCAATTGCGCTGGTTGTCACCGACGATGACGAGACGCGGAGTGATCCCCATGGCGACGAGCAGACGACCCTGATCCATCGCCTTCACAACTTCAGAGGACAACAGACCAAGCTTTCGATCGTCGAGATTGCGCGAGTAGGTCAGTGCTGCGCGAACCGGTGGGGTGAGCTGAGCGTCTGTGACCGGCTTGCGGTACCCGAAGTGACGACGAACGATGACTGAAATCCCGTGCCGTTTCGCGAACTCTCTAATATCCATCATGCCCTCCTTTGGGCTTTGAAATGTTAGCTAGGTTATCTAGCATAACCGGAAATAATATCATATATTCGGTTCCTAGTCAATCAAACTGACTTAAATAATGGCCAAATTTTGGCTTAGATAAAGTAATATTTGATATTTAGTGATATGTTGTCAGAAATATTGACAATTTACGGATTTTAATATATACTAATATATATGGAAATCCCAGAAATCCTTGAAAAAACCGGTTTAAACCAAAAAGAAGCCATCGTTTACATGGCTCTATTAGAGTTGGGCACTGCTTCAGTTGAGGCTATTGCACATAAAGCAGGGACTAAAAGACCTACTACTTATTTGATTCTGGATGATTTACAAAAAAAGGGGTTAGCGACACTGGTCCCACGTTCAAAAAAAATACTTTACATGCCAGAATCTCCGGACAAAATTATTTCGGACCTGAATCGAAAACAAGAATTGATGAAACGATTTCTACCAAATTTATTAGCAGTGTATAACGAACCAAAAAATAAACCCCAAGTCCTTCTTTACGAGGGCAGGCAGGCTGTCAAAGATCTATATGACAAAATTCTAGAATCAAAAGAAGTGGATTGGTTCGCGACGATTCGAGATTTCTTAAATGTCTATCCTGAATACACTTCTCAGCTAATAGCAAAAACGCAGAGAAAAGAAATTAAGACCAGAGAAATACTAACTCAAAACGAAGCTGACATCGGCTATGCGAAGACAGTCCCTCAAAGCGAGTTCTACCAGCAAAGATTTTCTAAAAAGGATGAAGAGTTCTTAACTGATAATGCTCTCTACGACGGTAACGTTGCATTTTTCTCTTACGAACCACACATCTTTGCCGTGGTTATCCAAAGCAAAACCATTTATCAATCTCTCAAAACATTATTCAACATGGCCTGGACACAAGCCGAGCCTTATGAGAAAGTAGTAAAAGAGTATAGTTGACATTGGTGATAATTTTATAGTAATATGAATATATGAAAATACAAGTCAAAGAAAATTTAAGTTCAGCAGTAAAAATTGGGGCGAGTCGTCAGGTGGTAATTCCAAAGCGTATTCATGATGCTTTAGGATTACAGCCAGGAGACTACTTACAGGTAGAATTATCCAAGGGCGTAGTAATATTCAAACCAAAAACCCTGATTGATAAAAAAATCCTGGAAGATGTACAAGCGAGCATGGAAGATATCAGAAACGGACGCTTTTCTGGCCCATTTGATACTGCTGACAAAGCGGCTCGATCCCTTCACAAAGCCGCTCGCACTCACCAGATAAAAAAATAATGCAGGTCATCCATTCAGCCAGATTTGAAAAACAGTATGCGACTGCTCCGGCCGAAGTCCAAAAAGCATTCGATAAGCAACAACGCCTGTTGCTTACTAACCTTCGACATCCATCGCTACGCGCTAAAAAATTTAATAAAACAATTAATCTTTGGCAAGCCAGGGTTACTCGCTCCTGGCGCTTTTATTTTACCATCGAGGATCATACTTATTATCTTCACAGCCTACGTGAACATCCTAAATAAACAATCTTATTCTCATGTCTGGACATTCGAAATGGGCGCAAATTAAAAGATCGAAAGCCATCATCGATGCGAAACGCGGTGGTGTTTTTACCAAACTCGGTCGCAACATTAGTATTGCGGTCAAAACTGGAGGCGGTCCTGATCCAGAATTTAATTTCAAACTCCGCATGGCGATAGATCGAGCCAAAGAAGCGGGGATGCCGAAGGACAACATCGAACGTGCTGTAAAAAAAGGAACAGGTGAAGGAAAAGACGCTATTTCCAAGGTCACAGTAGAAGGTTATGGTCCAGCTGGTTCAGCTTTTATTGTAGAAGGAGTTACTGATAATACTAATCGGACTACTCAAAATATCCGGACAATCTTTACCAAAAACCATGGCCGGATGGGGGAACAAGGATCAGTCGCTTGGATGTTTGAATCCAAAGGGGAAATCCTGGTGGCCCATCAAAAAGGAATCGAAGATTTACCACTAGAGCTAATAGATCAAGGAGTGGAAGATGTCAAAGAGACTGAAGAAGGCTTAGAAATTTATACCTTACCTATAGATTTAGAAAAAACTAAGAAGTTTATAGAAAGCAAAGGAATAAAGATTCTTTCTTCTGAATTAATCATGCGCCCAGCACAGAGTGTGGAGATTCCTGAGGAAGATAAGCAAAAAGTTCAAACCCTCATCGATGCACTGAATGACGATGACGATGTGGTTAATATTCATTCTAACGTAAACCTATGAAGATACTAGGAATAGATCCAGGCATCGGGCGAACTGGTTATGCCATACTCGAACAAACTGGCAATAATATCGTACTAAAAGTTGTCGGATGCATCACGACTAAAGTCGGTGACGCAGAGTATCAACGACTGCTGGAAATCAAGCAAGATTTGGATTCGATTATAAAAAAATATAAACCAGATGCGGTCTGTATCGAATCATTATTTTTTGCCGCGAATGCGAAAACTGCTATGAGTGTCGGCCAAGCCAGAGGAGTGATCGTGGTTACCGCCGCAGAACACAAACTGAAAATAATCGAGGTTACCCCACTACAAGTAAAAATTTCTGCCACGGGCTACGGTAAAGCAGACAAAGCTCAAGTGCATCGTATGATGCAGACTGTTTTGAAACTAAAAAAAAACCCCAAGCCTGATGACGCAGCTGACGCAGTAGCCATCGCATGGAGCGGAATTTCAAGACTAAAATTTAATAAGTAATCTATGTCCTGTATTGCTCGGCCGAGCAATGTTCGATACAGCAGTGGCATGATAGTTTACAAAGCACTCTTTAAAATATATACTAAGATTCTATGAATGAGAGAAAATTTTATCGCTCCAAAAATAATCGGAAAATCGCAGGTGTAGCTGGTGGACTAGCTCACTATTTTAATATTGATCCAACTCTTGTTCGTCTCGGATTTGTCCTCGGAATATTCCTCAATGGACTCGGGCTCATAGCATATCTGGTACTTTGGGTGCTCGCCGACGAAGAGCATCATCAATCCCATCCAACTGCTTAAATCCTGACTTCTGTCAGGATTTTTTAAATGCCTAATAAATTATAGGTCGAGTAAATAAAAAAGGCTGGCACTGGTGCCAACCGCGAACGTTTACGGACCCGGCTCCGTGCTATCCGCCCACCTCCTGCTCGGTGCCGCGATGCGCGTCTCAATAGTCAGATTGCCGCTTTCGTCGGTCCCCTCGACAAAAGAAGCGTGTTCGAATGCTTCTCTCGGTATATGCGATCGCTCCGAGACGTCGTCGATGAACCGCAGAAAACCCCGTGCAATCTTCTGCCGAGTACCCAGATCTACATTTCCCGCAACTTTTTGCAGGAAGTCACTAACCGCAGCTTCCAAATCCATAGTTCCTCCGAACGTCAGGAACTTTACCATAAATAAGACCCCGGATCAAGTCCCGGGTGGTTCATATTAGGGCTACTTTATTCTTATAAACTTTCGTTTGCCGACTTGGAGGAGGTTACCAGACGAGATTTCTGTTTCTTCATTTGCTATCTGGTCATCGACTTTCACTCCACTTTGTTCAATCAATCGTTTCGCTTCGCTTTTGCTGGATGCCAATTCTGTTTCAACCAATACATCCACGATATTTTTCGATTTCACTTTCACTTCTTCAATCTCACTTGGTTTTTCTTTCTGAGAAAAGACTTTTTGCCACTCGGCAGCAGCTACTTCCGCGGCTTTTTCATCATGGTATTCTGTTACGAGTTGTATGCTCAATCGTATCTTGATATCACGAGGGTTGGTTCCGGCTTTCAGTTCTTTGGCAATTACTTGGATTTCATCCATAGAAACATTGGTAGCCAGTTCGAAGTATTCCAAAATCAAAGAGTCATCGATGGTCATGGCTTTGGCAAACATTTCATTTGGTTCTTCTTCTATCGCGATAAAGTTACCCAAAGATTTTCCCATCTTCTGACCATCCGTCCCAATCAAATATTTCGAAAGCACGATGTCTTGTGGAGACATCTGATGCGCGCGCATTAATTCTCTTCCGGTAAGTAAATTAAATTTCTGATCCATGCCGCCCAATTCGACATCGGCTTTGATCGCCACTGAATCATAAGCTTGGACCAGCGGGTAGAGGAGTTCATGAAAGGCGAGAGGTTGACCTTCAGCTAAACGTCTGCGGAAAGTTTCGTGCGAAGTAATCCAGCCAGCAGATAATTTCGAAGCTTCGTTGATCACATCAATTAACCCAAACTTACCAAACCATTCAGATTGACGATGTACTTCGAGCAGTTTCTTATCTAAAATCTTTAAAGCTTGCTTTTCAAAAGTTGCATAGTTTTTTTCAATCTCTTCAGCACTCATCTGTGGTCGAGTCTCGTTTTTTCCAGACGGGTCACCTATCGCAGCTGTGGTATCACCTATAATCAAAACTGCAGTATGTCCCAGATCCTGGAATCGACGCAAAATGCGTAAGACTACAGCATGTCCCAAATGTAACTTCGCACCGGTTGGATCGATTCCAAGTTTAACCCGAAGCTTCTTGCCGGATCGCAATGATTCTTCTAAATGCTTCCTGTCAATAACTTCAGCTACCCCTCTCGTCAATAATTCTTCAGTCATAATGTGGATATTATAGCAATTTTTTGGTAAAATTAGAAAGCGTTAACATGTCATACTATTACTCCAATTGGAACAGAAATAACAAACCTACACTGAAAGGTGTTCTGGCTACTATTTTGAAACTCCCCAAGTATCTTTGGGATCATTTGCGTCAACAAAAAAGCTGGCAAAAAAGAATTTTTATGGCTTGTCTTTACTTTGGTGCTGCGATGCTGCTTTTGGGCAGCCTAACTTTTGCCATGATTTCGTTGAGTCTGCCTGATCCAAATAAACTCAACGCTCGGATCGTCCCGCAATCCACAAAAATCTACGCTCGCGATGGCACCACCCTACTCTATGAAGTCCACGGCGAGGCCAAACGAACCTTGATTAAACTCGACGACTTGCCAGACTATGTCAAGCAAGCTTCGATCGCGATTGAAGATAAAAATTTCTATAGCAACCCTGGCGTGGACTGGCGAGGAATTGTCCGTTCGGTTTGGGTCGACATCACCAGTGGTAGTACCTCCCAAGGTGGTTCGACCATTACCCAGCAATTTGTACGTAACGCGATTTTAACTCGGGAAAAAACTTTTACCCGTAAAATCAAAGAGGCAGTACTGGCCATCGAAATCGGACAGAAATTTAGTAAGGATGAAATTCTCCAACTCTACCTCAACGAAATCCCATATGGCCAAAACGCTTATGGCGTGGAAGCTGCTGCCCAAACTTATTTCAACAAACAAGCCAAAAATATCACCCTGGCCGAAGCAGCTTACTTAGCAGCCCTACCGCAAGCTCCAACTTTTTATAATCCCAACGGCCCTCACCGCGAAGCACTCGATGCCCGTCACGAACGAATCTTGGATTTGATGGCTGAACAAGGCTACATCACCTCTGAAGAAAGAGATGTTTCCAAAAAAGAAGTTGTGGTCTTTAGTAAAATCAGAGATGCGATCCTCGCTCCGCATTTTGTGCTCTATACTGTGGATTTGCTCGCGGAAAAATACGGGGAAAAAGCCCTAGAAGAAGGGGGACTCAAAGTTATCACAACTCTCGACTGGGATATGCAGCAAATTGCCGAAAAAGCTGTATCTGAAGGTGTAACACGCAACGAAAAGTTTAATAAAGCCACCAATGCGGGATTGGTGGCACAAGACCCAAAGACGGGGCAAATCTTGGCCATGGTCGGGTCCAGAGAGTACTTTAAAGAAGATTGCGGTTACTGTCAGCTCAACGTCGCACTAAGTGAGCTCCAGCCTGGATCCTCTATCAAACCTTATATTTACGCAACCGCTTTCAAAGAAGGGATGAGCCCAGCCACGATGCTTGTGGATGTTAAAACTAGTTTTGGCACTTATGGTGGGAAAGATTACTCACCAAACAACTATGATGGCAGCAACTATGGAGTCATAAATATTCGTAAAGCCTTCGCAGGCTCCCTTAACATCCCCGCAGTGAAAACTTTAGCCTTGGTTGGAGTATCTGATGCCATCGATACCGCTAAAGATATGGGGATTACTTCTGATATCAGCGCTGATCGCTGTGGTCTATCGTTGGTGCTTGGTGGCTGTGAAGTTAAATTAATAGATCACGTCGCAGCTATGGGAACTTTTGCGAACATGGGAGTTAAACAACAACAAACGCCGATTCTACGAGTTGAGGATAGTAAAGGTGAAGTTTTGGAAGAATACCAAGAAAATCCAGGGCAGCAGGTAATCGATCCGCAAGTCGCTTATCAAACTATCAGTGTCATGACAGACAATGACGCTAGAACTTTTATCTTTGGGGCGAAGTCTCCACTGATTTTGTCAGACAGAGTGGTGGCTGCCAAAACGGGGACGACCAACGAATGGCGGGATGGTTGGACTCTTGGGTTTACTCCTTCACTCGTGGCCGGAGTCTGGGCTGGGAACAATGATCATACAAAAATGCGTGCTGGCGCTGATGGGGTAATCGTTGCCGCTCCGATCTGGAATCAATTTATGCGCGAAGCATTGAAAGCCAAATCCATGCCACCTGAACAATTCTTAGAACCATCAGGGATCCAGCATGTCTTCGTCGATACTATTTCGGGTAAACTGCCCACTGAATACACCCCCAACACCAAATCTGAAGTTTTTTCCAGCTTTGGATTGCCTCAAACATTCGATGATGTCCATGTCGCTGTGAAAATCAATAAATTAAACGGGAAAAAAGCTACTGATCAGACGCCTCCTGAACTAGTCGAAACCAGAGTCTACACACCCATCCATTCAGAAATGCCGAACAATGCTGCTTGGGAAGCTCCTGTTGTTTATTGGGCCAAATCAGCCGGTTATACCTATCCACCAGATGAATTGGATGATGGAAGTGTCAATCCGGACTTCATCATTGAACAGTCAGTTAACTTCGTGACTCCTAGCGATAATCAAGAAATTACTTCCCTCCCAATGACAGTCCAGGTCAATGTTTCTAATGGCTCGGTCATCGCTGTGGATTTAATACTGGAAGGTGAATTTATTGGGAGCAAAGCTTCGGCACCTTATAGCTTTACAATAACTCAAGCTAAAAATGGGTGGCAGACGCTTACCGCCCTCGTGCGACTTACGAATGGTGGCTCCATCCAAAAATCAATAAGAATCAATATTAATACTGGCTCATAACTATGGTCTGGTTTCTAGCTCTCATCCTAGCTTTTGCTCCAATCTATCTGGTCCGATTCCAAATCGGACCACTGCCCACGACGCTCCTAGAAATTCTGATCGTGGGCTTTTTAGTTGGGTCAGTTATCAGATATCAGTTATCAGATATCAAGCAAAAAATAAAATCTTTGGGAAATATAAATTATGCGATAATTCTTTTTGTAATTGCGGGAATTATCAGCACGGCATTTTCGCCTGAACCAATTAAAGCTCTTGGGTTGTTGCGAGCGTTTATTATCGAACCTATTTTAATTTTCTACGCCATTGTTCTGACAGTTAACAGTAAACAGATAACAGTTATCATAAAACCCCTATTCTGGGTGACAGTGCTAATTTCTGCTTTTGGAATTTTTCAGTATTATAGTTTTATTCATTTACTGCCCAAGTTCTGGGGCTATGGAGATGAACCACGTCGCATCGTTTCGATTTTTGCTCATCCGAATGCTTTAAGTTTATATTTAGCTCCGTTGTTTGCATTTTTTGTGACTCTCTGGCTCAATGGCTATAAATTAACAAAAAATATTTGGATATCAGGAATTGGATTGTTAATTATTGGAACAGCATTAATCGTAACTTTTTCTAGAGGCGCTTGGTTGGCCGTAGCTTTGAGCATTTTTGTCGTCCTTATCAATCAATTTGGCTTAAAAAAAATAATAATTCCTGCAGTTATAGGAGTCCTGGCCTTACTCCTGATCAGCTCGATTCGTGATCGAATAACACTCGGAATTTCTGATTCCTCGACCAATGCGAGATTAGAGCTAATGGGGATCGGGGTCAATAAAATCCTGGATAATCCGTTTTTGGGTAATGGTCTCTATGGATTTCGAACAACCCAAGCAGAAGCAGGTTACACGGGAGAAATTCATAACTATCCGCATAATTTATTTTTGGCTCTGTGGGTGGAGCTAGGATTATTGGGCATCCTAAGTTTTGCATGGATAATTAATCTGGCCCTGAAGCAGTATCAAAAATCCGCCTTCGCTAAAGCTTCGGCGGACAAGCACCCGCAGCTGATTAAATTCGCTGCGAGTATTTTTATTCTAACTGTTTTAATTCACGGCCTCGTCGACACTTCTTATTTCAAAAACGACTTAGCCTTACTCTTTTGGTTCGCCATCAGTCTATTTTATATAAAACAATAACTACTTAAAACCAATCTCTTTCGTTGGTTTGGTTTCAGTAGATAACAAATTTCTAATCGCATTAAAGACAATTTTGAACCGCTGATCATACTTGCGTTCAAGTTTTTCTATTTTTTCTCGTAATTCTCTATTAGTTGCCAGCATCTCACGTAGCTTTGTAAACGTTCGCATGATTTGGATGTTAACTTGGATTGCTCCCTTGCTGTTTAAGACACTTGAAAGCATTGCAATGCCTTGCTCTGTAAAGACCATTGGTGGATATCTGCGACCTCCATGACCTAAACTTGAGGTGCCAAATTGGAACCTCAAGTTTTCCCAAATCTTGATTTCCTTCTGGTTTAATTGAAACATAAAATCGACAGGAAAACGATCTCTGTTTCTTCTCACCGCACGATTCAACATTTTCGTTTCTACCCCATAAAGCTCGGCCAAATCACCATCAAACATTACTTTTTTCCCACGGATAAGATAAATTTTGCTTTCAATTCGCTCAGAAATTAATAAATTATTTTTCATGATTGTATAAAAATAAAAAGTCGGCTTTCCGACTTATTTTAATTTTAAAACTATCTTCTAAAATTGTCAAAACATTTTACACTGATTCAATTCAAGGTCACAATTTGTGACCTTGTCCTGTCATCCCGACCGACCTCGTAAGGGCTAAGTCAAGCAGGAGCGGAGGGACCCCTCTTACGAGGGTCACCCTCGGAGGAGCGATTCCTCGCTTTGCTCGGAATGGACAGAGCGCTACATATTCTCAATAAAGTTGAAGTCATCGGGATTTTTTTCTTTGGCTTTCGGTTTGATGATTAACTTTCGATTTGGATCAACTCCGACACTTTCTGAACCAATATCATTGTAAAGCGAAAGATAGCTATGCACGACTCGTCGTTCATAGGCTGGCATGGGTTCCAGGCTGACTGGCTTCCTAGTTTGTCTGACATGATGAGCGGCTTTTCTGGCTAACTCTTTCAGATACAACACTCGTTTATCCCTGTAGTCATCAATGTCGATAGCAAATGGAAACCTGTCATCTTGGGTTTGTTTGCGAAACAAAATTCGAATCATATGTTGCAGGGCTTCCAGATTCGCACCTTGTTTGCCAATCAAAAGTTGCGCGTCATGAGTTTTGACATTAAAAACAGTGCGCCCTTCTTCTTGTCGTTCATAGACTTCTGCCTCAAACCCCATCTGTTTGAGTAAGTCCAATACCATCTTTTTTAGAGTTTCATTCATAGAGATTGCTTCGCTTCTTGCCTTAAAATGTAATACTGTTGCCCGATACTAAATAGAGTAGTTACTACTATATATAATGCCAAGCCGGCTGGCAATGCAAGAATTGAAACAAACAAAATAATCGGGAAAAAATAAAGCATGGAGTTCTGAAGGCTGCGTTGCATGGCATCTTCGACTTTGTGCTTCGGCATGCTTAATTTGGCTTGGACATACTGCAAAAGTGAAGCAATTCCCACCAAAACATAATTATTTTTCGCAGCGAGGTCTATAAATCCGAGGAACATCGTGGAAAAATGTTCTGGAGTTGCGACAAAACTGTAGAGATCGTGCAGTAGAGCATCACTTCCGGTTCTGGCAAACAAAGTGGAAAGCGCTGCCAAGATCGGCAACTGAATAAGCAGGGTCGAACAGGAACCAAATGGGCTGACATCGTGTTCTTTATACAGCTCCATCATGGCTTTCATTTCAGCCTGTTTGTCGTCTTTGAATTTAGTCCTTAACTCATTAATCTTTGGCTGCAACTCCTGCATTTTCTTTTGTTGCTTCAAAGATTTATGGAATGAAGGCAACATTATTAACCTGATGACGATGGTCAAAAGAACAATCGCAACCCCCAAATCAGGAATAAAATTATATGTAAAAACCAATATATTTAAAAGTGGAGTATAAATAATTGGTTTGAGAACTTTGATTATGGGTCCAAAAATGGACGAAAAAAATTCTGTCATTTGTATGGCTGATCAATTGCCGGTGAAACCCCTGGTCGACATTGAATTAAGCGATTAATGATTTTCGGCAATCCGAGAATTCCGTCTTTCTTTAAAACCAGTACCCCATATGCAGAACAAGAAGGATAGAATTTACAATAACCGTAAGGATATCGAAATTTAAAAAGTCCATGATCAGGCGATAGGGTTTTTTGATATAGCAAAACTAACCCGAGTAAGGGAAGGGCGACTACTCTGCTAATTATATTAATTACTTCCATAGTCTTGCTTTCGTAAATAATTCGTGAACATCATGAGTTAAGGTTTGGAAATCTTGCTTCAGCAAACCCTTTTGCGGATAGAATATAACATCTGCTCCCTTAACCTTACTCATGGATTGAACCAAAATCGATTTTATGCGACGTTTAACTTTGTTCCGATCCACGACCTTCGGCATAACTTTTTTGGGAATTATAAAACCAAAACGAGGAATGTTTTGGTTTAAGGCATATCGGACTCGGATTTTTAGAAATCTGTTCTGAAATGACTTACTGGTGCGGAAGGCGGCAAAATCTTTATCGTCTTTGAGAAATTTAAGCATGCTTAAACCGTCAGTCGTACTCTTCCTTTAGCCCTACGAGCAGAAAGAACTCTTCGGCCGCTTTTGGATCGCATCCGTTTCAGGAAGCCGTGAACCCGGACTCGGTGTTTCTTCTTCGGATTATATGTAGGTTGCATAGCCTTACCCGTTAATGACTCTCCTGATTATAGTATAAAGTGGATAATTTGTCACCTCTAAGTTTGTTTGTAACACTTAATGCACCTGCAATCCACATCATATTAACAGGGCGATAAAATAATCCTTTAGGTTAGCCAAATTTTGATTATTTACATGTTGATAACTTCTCTGTTATGATAGAAAACATGACCCAGTAATACAACTTCGATGCTTTTGCTGTCTAATGGTTTTTGATAATTAAAGATTAATCAACATGATTTCTGTAAATAATAATTTAAACATGGTTTTATTCGCAAAAGCGAACTCAAAAACCATTATCGAAGTTGATATACTGGGATGACGAACCAACAACTCTGGCAAGCAATCTTAGGAAATCTGGAACTCAGTTTAAGTAAAGCTAACTTCACAACTTGGTTTAAAAGTACCTCAATTATTGAAAAAAGTGACATTGGCATAGTGGTCGGGGTGCCGAACGCCTTCACTAAAGAGTGGCTTCAAAACAAATATCACCAGGATATCCTCAAGGCCTTAAAGGCCATTGCCGCTGAAATCAAAGAAGTTAAGTACCAAATCGTCAGTCCGATGTATGTCAGCCCACAAACTACGAAAGAGGTTTCGAGAATAGCCCCGGCTGCAAAGAAAGCAGAGAACACGACACTTAACCCAAAGTATAGTTTCAATACTTTCATCGTCGGCTCGAACAACCAACTAGCACACGCGGCGAGTTTGGCTGTAAGCAAAAAACCAGGGACTGTTTACAATCCTCTTTTTATTTATGGGGGAGTGGGACTAGGTAAAACTCATTTAATGCAAGCGGTGGGAGCCGAAATGCTGAAAAGAGATCCAAACGCTAAAATTTTATACGTGACAAGTGAAAAATTTACTAACGAATTTGTTTCTGCTGTCCAAACTGGCAAAACCGAGCACTTTAAAAACATTTATCGCTCCGTCGATATTCTTTTGGTGGATGATATTCAGTTTCTAGCTGGACGCGAAGGCACGCAGGAAGAATTTTTCCATACCTTCAACGCGCTGCACCAAAACAATAAACAAGTTGTCATGACTTCGGATCGATTGCCCAAAGAAATTCCAGCAATTGAAGAGCGCCTAGTCTCACGATTTGAGTGGGGCATGATAGCTGACATCCAAGCTCCGGATTTGGAAACCAGATTAGCGATTCTCAAAACCAAAGTCAAAGAGAAAAACTACACTGTGGAGTTAGAGATCCTAACTTATATCGCTGAAACCATCCAAAGCAACATTCGCGAGCTCGAAGGAGCACTCAACCGACTGATGGTCTACTGCCAACTCAATAACACCCGGCCGACTATCGAGCAGGTCAAAAGCATTTTGGTCAATGTCATCACTCCGCCCAAAAAACGGGGGGTTTCAGCCAAAAAAATCATTGAGGTTGTCTCGGATTTTTATAATGTGACACCAGAAGATTTACTAAAACAGTCCCGCAAAAAAGAATACGTGAACCCCAGACAGATCGCGATGTATATTATTCGTAAAGAGCTTGAAACGAGCCTACCCTCAATCGGCGAATTTTTTGGAGGCCGAGACCACACCACAGTTATTCACGCAATTGATAAGATTGAACGCATAATTAAAGAGCGGGTCGCACTGAAGCAAGAGATTGAATTAATCCGGGACCGAATTTATCTGAACTAATTGTATAAACTGTTAGTAAGACCACACAACCTATGGACTAGCTGTTGGTAATCAAAAACCAAAAAATCAAAGATCAAAATTGTCCCAGTGTTACCAACAAGTTAAATACAGTTCATTGTTTAATAAAACAAATTTAGATCAATAAAACCAATTGATTTAACACTTACACACAAACCCACACAATCTATTATTATTAACTTTTATTTATAAACTTATGAAAGTAGAATGCACCAAAGAAAATTTGAAGAAGGGATTGTTTGTGGTGAGTAGAGTAGTTGGATCAGGAAACCCACTACAAGTTTTAAATAATATTTTGTTAAAGACCGATCAAGGCCGAATTAAACTTTCATCTACTAATTTAGAAATCGGGGTTAATACTTGGGTTGGTGGAAAAATTGAAGAAGACGGAGCCCTAACAGTTCCAGCAAAATTAATTAATGAATATATAAATAATTTACCAACTGAAAAAGTGACCCTTGAAAGCACGGAGAACTCAACCTTAAAATTAGAATCTGAAAACTACCACACCAGTATTAAGGGTTTGTCGCATGAAGATTTTCCTTTGATTCCTCAAGTTTCAGACGAGCCGTTTGCTAAAATTGATGCGCAAGAGTTAAAAAACGCCTTTGCCGAGACGATTTGGGCTTCCGCAGCCAATGAAACCCAACCAGAAATTTCCGGGATTTTCATGGGTTTTGATCAAGACCAGATCAGAATTGCGGCCACAGATCGCTATCGACTGGCAGAACGAATCGCACACCTACTTGAACCAGCTCGAGGAACAAAGGAAGTAATTTTACCAGCCAGGACGGTTTCTGAAGCTTACAAAATTCTAAACATTAGTTCTGGTGAAGTAGAAATTTATTTTTCTGAATCCCAAGTTTTGTTCAAATTTGACGAAACAGAACTAATCAGCCGCTTAATTGATGGTTCATATCCAGATTATCGTCAAATTATTCCGAAGGAATTTAAGACAGAGAGCACAGTTGAACGCGAAGAGTTTATTCACGCACTCAAAGCCGCCGCACTATTTGCTCCTGATTCAAACAATGTTAACGTAGAGATCAAACCAGATGGGATTACAGTCACTGCTTCTTCCATGGCTGCTGGAGAAAATACGACCAAGGTTAATGCCAAAGTGAAGGGTGATGATAATTCCGCGATCTTTAATTTTCGCTACTTACTTGATTGTTTAAATAATCTTAGTGAAAAAACCATTGTTCTAAAAATGATCAACGACGCATCTCCGGCCGCAATTGTTCCGACTGGACGTGATAACTATACTTATATCGTAATGCCAATTAAGTTGTAGAATTAAGCTCCCTTGGGGCTTTTTTGACGTATCTTATTAGTTTCAGTATCCTTTGATTAGGCTTATAATTAAATTAAAAGAAATGTTTATAAAAATACCGCTATTAGTTTATATTATCATTGGTGGAGTATTGGGTCTTGTTTCTATGTTATTTTTCCCCAGATGGGAAGGTCTAGATAGATACTATATGGGATTAGGACTAATTGGGCCTATAGTTATCGCGGCCATCGTAGTAATTGGGATTATGATGATTGTTGACACTGGTGCTTACTCTCTCGAAGATAAGATGATCAGGTTGGGACTACTTGTTTTGAGCGAAATTGTAGTAATAATCTACGTCATTGGCGGTCTTAAGATTGGATTCTAGGATACAATTGTTATGAAAAAACAGAAGAAATCATTTCAGTATTTGGAAAGAGTAATCTAAGGCAAGCTTTATGAAAATGAGTCAAATACCAAAAGGATTATATCAACGTTTAAATAAGGCTCAAGTTTGCCAAGTAGCAATTAAAGATGGGCAAGGATATGACGAACTAGAAACCTTGTCATTTAGCCTGAGTGACGTTCCTTTAAATTTATATTTTTCGGTAGAAAAAAATAATATAAAATACTCAAAGCTTTTAGAAGGTAAATTAGTTGATGCATTTGCAGTGGCTAGAGTTGAAAATGATAAAGAGTGGTTTACTTTTCAGATTGAGGGAAAGCTTGCAGTAATAGACAAAAATCCCGTTGAGGTACAAAAATTATTCTTGGAATTTACCCCAACTTGGTGGGAGTATACTGATTACAAAACAAAACCACCAATTATAATTAATTCCAGCAAAGGACGTTAGCTTAGGCTGGGTGGATACTAAGTTAGTACGTTTTGTGATTATAAATTTATGAAAAGATTCTATATCAAGCATGTGCCTAAAGAGCAAAGGTTTTCTCCTATGAGTCTGAGTGTTCATAAGGCAGACACCGGATTTTATGAGATGAAGGCCAAATACACCCCACCTTTCCCCAAGGAAATTCCGACTAAGGGTTTCCCAGTTTTATTTGTAGAAACAAACTACTTTGTTTTTCAATTTTCGTCACGATATGAATTAAAGAGGTGTATAGAAGTGCTTTCTCAAAAACATTTACCGTCATTGCATGAAGAAATGGATTCGATACGAAATCAACATTGGTTGAATAGACTTCCGGCTTCTGTCAAAGCCTGGAATCATCGGGAAAAGATAGTTAAGTATCTTGAAGAGGTTTTGGAGCAAGTTGAAAAAGAAAATATATTGTAAATATTAAATTAAATAATCATGGAGAATACTAAACCACAATCAGGTTCTGAAATTGACCAATCATTCGGTGGCTCAGTTGGAGTTTGGGCTGAAGGATCAAAGGTAATACTCAAAGCGATCACGAAGGATAATCAACCGGTTTCATTGACTCCAGCAGAAGCAAAAAGATTGGCAGAAATGTTAAAAGTTTTCGCCGCTCAAGTTGAGGCGAAATAAAACAATCAACTTTAATTAATTTAATGAGACTAGAGAAGCTTTCATTAGAAAATTTTCGGAATTACAAACAAATCAGCATCGACTTCGGTGCTGATTTAGTTTTGATCCTGGGCAATAATGCCGCTGGGAAAACAAATGTATTGGAAGGGATATATTTTTTGTCTAGATTAAAATCTTTTCGAGCCCCAGATAATTTATTGGTCAAAAACCAGGAAGATTTTTTTACGATTAAAGGTAGGTCAGGTGAAAATCAATTTGAAGCGACAGTCCAAATCAACCCAGCGTTAAAGAGACAGTTTAAAATTAATGATCTCAAAACGAAAAGAGGGCTTTGGAAGACTTTTTCAACTGTCCTTTTCGTGCCCAATGATTTAAATTTGTTCCAACTCGGACCTATTTTGCGACGGAAATTTTTAGATGAAACTATTTCTCAAATCGATCAAACTTATAGTATTGACTTGGAATCTTTAGATCATGTTTTGAAGCAAAAAGCTAAACTTTTAGAGTCAATTTATCAAAATCAAGGGACTGTGGGTGAGTTAGAGTTTTGGAATCAACAGCTAGCCCCAGTGGCGGTAAGAATCACTAATGCCAGGCAAGCGTTTGTCGATTTTTTGAACCAGCGCTTAATCGAAACAACCAACAAGCTGACCGGGTTTGATAATCAGTTAGAACTTCGGTATAAGCGAACCCAAGCTCAAACCGAAGCCCAATTCTTAGAGAGCTTAAAAGAACACGAAAGTGCTGAACTTCGAAGCGGGAAAAATTTGATTGGTCCGCATCGTGATGACTTTGAAATATACAAAGACCAGCAGTTGAATCTGTTCAATTCCTCGAGGGGGGAACTACGCGCTCAAATATTGGCGCTGAAACTTTTACAAGCAGAATATTTGGGACAAAAAAGTAAACCGATTATATTATTGGATGACGTCTTTTCAGAATTGGATGAAGTCCGCCGCACAAAATTAATAGAAACCCTCACAGGCCACCAAATTTTTATCACTTCCACGGAAGAACATCATTTACCAAAAATCATTCAAGGTTCACAACTTCTGAAAGTTGAGAATAATCAGATTTCGTAGCTATTGACATAAGGCTCGAAATATCATAGGATGTGTAGTCTTGTTTTTCCATATTTTAGTTCTGACATTACGCAAGACGAGCACATTTCTCTCACTACGGAGGACAGTTAAATGAGCAGCTTACAGTCTCAGGCCATCGATTATCGAACAAGGGTCCTGAGGCTTAAAGAGCTTCTGGACAGGGTACACAAAGCTGCGGAGCAGCTCTTACCAGACAACCCGACGGTCAAACAGGTCGCAGATACTTTCAGGGTTGACTGGATCAAGGCGAAGCGTTTCTGGGAAAAAATCCGACCTGGCGGCGGGACGATCGTTCGTTCGATTGCTGAGAAGTCGAACCAGCCTGAGTTGGGTACAGAAACGGTCGAGCTGCTTGCAACCGTCCCTGACGGGTACAAGGGTCTCGTTTTCTATTCCGTCGAGACGATTAACCTCGTCTTTGACGTGATCGACGTCTTCCGTTCGGTGTCTCAGCGCATGAGCGCTACACAATTCTCCGATTGCTTTGGCGAGAACCGAGCTTTTGTTCTTGCTGTTGTGATGAGGAACCGTATGGCTCTGAAAGACTACACCGCCGAATTGGATTCCCAAATCCGTTCGGTGTTGGCGTCTACAGAGTGGACAACGGCCAAGTCGCAACGACCCAAGGCTAACAAGAAGGTCGTGAAAATATCGAAACCCAAGAGAGCCAAGGCTGATCGGAACGTGGATACTCAGATCGAGTTAAAACGAGCGATTGAACAAATCCGGCCGCAGTTCGCCAGCGATTACGCGATGACCGAGAAGCTCGGGGTTCATCGCGATTCGCTGAGCAACGCTTTAACGGGCAAGGGTAAGCCTTCGGTCGTTGAATCCATTCTTCGCAAGGCACAGAAATACATTTCTGACCACCCATCGCGACCCGCGTCTTCGGAAGGTGCTTCCGAAGAACGGCGAGTCGAAGTAAGGGAGCCACAGTCGTTCATCGGATCTTTCATTACATCGCTGAACGCATTCGTGAGAATGTGCGAGGCGGTGGGGATGGATCCCGATATGTTCACTGATGGCGACCGGATGCAGGTGATGCGCTTCGTGCGCAAACTCCTTTTGAAGTCGGGCATCGATGAGGCAACTATCAACCGTCTCACCAGTGCCGAACCAAGTACAGAAGCCGGACCAAACCTGGAAATGATCATCCGCGCCGCTAAAAGCGGTAGGAGTTAAGCGATGAAGAAAATACGTCGATTGAAGTTCGGCGCGGGTCTGTTCACTGAGATTCTAGGCAGCGGCCTGTATGAAAGCCGTGGGGCCTGTCTCTGGGAACTGGTCCGCAATGGTGTGCTCGCATGCATGCCTAGCGATAAGTGGGTTCCTGGCGTGGGCAACGTGGAAATCCTTTTGGTTCCGAAGCATCCGTTGGCACCCAAAAGTACTGCATTGGTCTTGCTGGATCGAGGGAAGGGGTTCACTGAGCCGTCGATGGATATCTACTGCACGGTCGGCCCGACTGATCTCGACCTCAGGAACGGAAATGGTTCTCACGGGGGTGCGGCCCAGAAGCGAGTCGGTCGCTATGCAGGTATGGCCCTCAACCGTAAGATCCACGACGAGAAAGATCTAACGTCAGGGTTCTATGTGTTGACCCGGACTTCTTCACGGGGTCCAGTGAAATTCATCACCCTTATCCCCCAGCGTCTTCAGGACGACGGAGGGCCTGAGGAGGATGAGATCACGCCAAACAGCATCGAGCTCGGGCCACTGCGCGGGATCTCAGGGTCGTTCAGCGCCATTGTGATTCCTGATCCGGTCTTCTCGAGCTACGAGGAGATACGGGAGGAGTTGAAATGGTTTATCCCGAGACGACGGATGTTCAAGTTGTTGGTCGGGGGAGTTCAGTTGGATCCTCCTCGTCTGGCATCTGCTGTGAACATCCCGATCGCAGACGGTGAAATCGAGGCCCATGTCGAAAAGGCCAAGAATTCCGATGACCCGTCAGAGGGGATTTGGTTGACCGATAGTGCGACTGGGATTCGAGTGGCATTTGTACCTCGGGTAGCCAGGCAGTCCAAGCTGGCTTACCCGTTGTGGAGCGCTGACCTGGCGGGGGACATCTTCATGCGGAACTTGCTCCCTTACCAAGATACGGCTCGGGGCACGCTAACCACTCGTTACCTCAAGAGCGAGGACTGGAAGCGGAAGGCCTTGGTTCTTCATGGCCACCTGTTGCCGCAGCTTCGGCAGATGCTTGGGAATGAAGACACGTTTCGATCGGAGAAGCTGGGAAGGATGATGCTGGATATCAAAGGTTTGTTCGATAAGACCTTTGGTGCAGCTGACTCTAAAGGACCGCTAACCATTTTCCCGGGCTTAGACGGTCCTGGTGGTGGTCGGCCTCGGCCTGACAAGCCGAATCCGAATCCGAATCCAACACCAACCCCGCGTCCACCGAAACCCCCTGGTCCGGACACACCTGAACCGCCCAAGCCGCGGGTCTTCCCTTTGAATTTCAAGGACGAGACCTACTACGCGGTTCCTCGGGATCTGGGGAGTCTGACTTTCGCGGAAGTAGACGACACCAACCCGAACATCCTGTATATCCACAATCGGGTGTATGGGCCTATGCCACGGGACAGCAGGGCTGCTCTTGAGCACATGCTGATGAAGATGATCGAAGCCGTGGGGATTAGCAAGTATCCTCAGGATCCGATCGCGGTACGTCAGTACAGTGCTGAGATGCGGCAGTACTTTAACGGCAAGAAATAGGAGGACATACACAATAAAAAAAGAGGCGTAGACTCTCCACAGAGTATCTGTGAGAGTCCACGCCTTTTCTATTTGCCTAAGTGATCCTTTTTTCGGAGTACGTTTGAAGAAAAGCCTCAAGCTCGTCTTCAGTGAGTACATCGCGAACTGACCACTCGATCGGTAGTTCGGTACGCATGAAGGTTGGCGAACTTCCCATCACCCCGAAGTACTGTAAGTACCGTGAAGTGTCGCCGAGGTTCTGTGCCTTATTCCATGCTTCCGAAACTCTTCGCACGTTGGGCTCGTAGCCGAATACTCCGAAGAGTCCGATGGCCCGCGCTGTTGCGAAGAATTTGGCGATACCACGATGGTTCTTCGCCTGAACTACTTCGAACAGCGTGATCAGCAGCAGGGTTTCAGCACTGATGCCGTGTTTAGCTGCGATCGTGGCGATCTTGATATAACGCTGACCGCTTCCGATCGCTACGGTCGGAACTGGTTTAGGTTTCTCGACCGGCTCGCCTTCTTCGACGGCTCGCCCTTCGATCACCTTAGCAGACGGCTGCTCGCCTTTGCCAATACCAGTATTCTTGACCACCTCTTTCTCGAGCTCAGTCAAGTCGTCGAGCGTGGGTATTTTCGGGAGATGCCCTCCCATCAACCCGTCAGACAAACCAGCCTGAAGAGTCTCAATTGCGCGTAAGTACCTGGTAAGACGATCCTTATCCGACTTAGCCACGGTCTCCATTTTTCGCAGTGCTTCGTGTAACTGTCGGAACTTTTCGAGTTCAGCTGGTCGCTCGGTGCCTAGCGCGTTCTGCTCTTCGAGTAGCTCGAGTTGATGGTCGACCTGCAAAAGCTCAGCCCTGAGTCTGCTGAGCCATTCGTTCCGACGCTCGATTTCCTTTAGAACGGAGACGGGCTCTGTATCCAGAGGCTCGGGCTTCAGCTGTGCAGTTGAATCAGCCAATTGAAGTATGGATCTGGCCAACTGCGACTGGAGACCTTTGATTGAATCCATAAGCCGGGTGAGATAGTCCAACTCTTTCGCGCCGATCTCAGTGATCTGCGGAATCGCGGCCATGATTCTCGTACCCAGCTCGGCTTCCAGTGTTCTCTTTTCATCGAGCTGTTCTCGAAGTTCACCGTTCTCGATGATCCGCTGCGAGAGCGCAGTCTCCGCACCGAAAGCCCTGGCTTCAAGATCTGCAAGCGATTCCAGCCTCTGCTCGGCGTTCTGCAATTGCTGGGCGAAAGCGATGAGCTGCTCGAGAGTGGGATAGTTCAGCGGTTGAACGCCTAGGTTGCTTGCATACTCGAGGTAGGTCAATCCAACATCATCCAGTCCACGTCTGATCTCAACAGTCGAACGATGCTCTTTGAGGTGACGGAAGAATGTCAGCCACACCGCAAAGAGTTGGTATAGCAGCCCCGTGCCCTGGAGCTGTTGTTCACCCGCCTCGAGTTCTTTGAGGATTACCTCGAGTATGCGATCCAGCTCTGATTGGGCTCCCGGAAATGCCATCACGACTTTGTCTTGTGCAGCCACTTTATTTCCTCCGTTAGAAACGAAATGTTCCAAACAGCATAGAATAGCAAAATCGAGGGATTTTGTCAACGAAATGTACAGTTAACACCATACGGTTACATTCTGGTAGTCTAACGGTGACACCTGTTAACTAAACATTTATGAGAACACCTAAATATACAAGGGTTGAAC
>MFEQ01000002.1 GCA_001777665.1 Candidatus Doudnabacteria bacterium RIFCSPHIGHO2_02_FULL_42_25 | reverse complement strand
AGGTATCTTCATTAACAATGCCGATGATACCGCAGGATCCATGCCTGATGGAATCCTCATTACCTCCTCTGGAGTCAACGCTGGTGTTACTGATGCGATTGATGCTTCAGCTGCTAACATAGACAATGCTCTCAACATCGGAGCGAATGAGATTGAAGGAACAGATGGAGTCATTAACTTTGACGACTTTGATGTTATCGCTGAAGGCTTTACTACCATAGCTCCTGATACTGATGGAACAGGATTAACATTAACCCAATCACTGACCACAGGACAATCTCAAGATATTAACTTAACTTTAGCTGACGACGTGGATGGCGATATAGTTACCGGAATCAATATTGACACCACGTCCGCGACTACTGGTGATTCAGACACTTTGATTGCATTAAACATTAGCTCCCTTGCTTCTGCTTCAGCAGTAACAGAGATTGGGTTATCAATTGGTGCTAACTGGGATCAGAACATTTTCTTCAACGATTCAACTACTCAATTAGTCCTGCTCAATGGTGGAGGCATTACCTTTGAAGATGATGTTGGCAATGACATGTTACTCCTCCAGGATGTGGGTAACGCCGGTAATCATGTAATTTTTGGTGATTCTGACACTGGTCTTCAGATTGCTGGAGCGACTATAGATATTACTACGAGCACGAACGAGGATTTGACCTTTTCACCAAATGGAAGCGGTGATGCAATTTTTGAACTAGATAATGATACCCCATTGATTGCTCGAAATGGAGTTATCCAAAGTACTCATGGAACTTCTGGAACCAACGGTACACCTGGAACGTTGGGTGGAGTGGCTCCTGATCTGGACGTGAACACAGTATTTGTCCAAGGTAAGTATGCTTATATTGGTTTAGATTCTGACGCAGGTGCAGGCAATGAATTCAGAATTTATGATATCCATAATCCAGCCAGTATCCCTGCTGCAGTTGGTGGAGCCTCATATAACCAAAACGTGAAAACAATTTTTGTGGCTGGGAAGTATGCTTACGTGGGAGTTGTCGGAGATGCATCTACTGGTGCTGAACTTCGAATTTACGATATTTCAAATCCATCATCACCTTCGCTGACAGGCAGTGTTGATACCGGAGGCAACGTCGGAACTGAGGGTTCGGTCAATAGTATTTTCGTAGTCGGCAAATATCTATATATGGCCAAAGAAAATGATAATGGCACGTGTTCGGCAGCGACTTTGACAGGTTGTGAGTTTGCAATTTACGATATTACTGTTCCATCGTTACCAGTTGCACTTGGTGGCGAAGATTTTGTAGACGCTGCTACTCACTATAATGGCAATTCAGTTTACGTCCAAGGTAAGTATGCATATATTGGTCGTGACACTTCCACTGGTACCTGTTCGGGAACCACAGTCACGGGTTGTGAATTTATCATTTATGATATTTCCAATCCATTTGATCCAGCCGCCGCAAATGGTGTGAATGTCGCCAAAGAAGTTAATTCCGTGGTTGCTTCTGGAAAGTTCGCATATATTGGGACTGATTCTGGTGCTGGCAATGAGCTCCAAATTTACAACATTGGTGACCCGACAGCGATCAGTGCTGAAGTTGGGGGATTGGAAGTTGGAGCAGACGTGAATACCGTAACCAATTATGGCAAATATGCCTACCTTGGAGCTGCAACTGTTGCTGGTAGCGACATCAGAATTGCGGATGTGCTAGATACCGCAGCGCCGGCGATGGTGGCTGGAGTTGATGTCTCGATTGGAGTGAATGAAGTATTCTTAGCTGGTAAATATCTCTTTGCAGCCCTTGATACAGTAGCAGGTAATGAATTCCGAGCTTATGATATAGCGGGTGTTGATGCTCCAGCAGCGACAATTGGAGCAGTGGCCGCTGGTTCATTGACCGTGACAGACAATGCTAATGTCTTCAATGACCTGACGATTGGCAATGCATTGAATGTCGGTCTTGGTGGCATCCAATCGAATGGTCCAGTTGTCATCGATGCAAGTTTGAATAGTGGAGTGGCCACAGGAGCCAATGCTGTCGCCGGCTTGTACGGGAACTACGCTATGACCAACACGACTACAGACGGTACTTATCAGTTTGGGAACAGATTTATTAGTACTATTTCATCAGCTTCAGGAATTGATGCGAACTATATCGGTGAATATATCAAAGTTATAGATAATGATTGTTCTGCAACTGATTGTGTAAACACTACCCGTGGTTTGGAAATCCAAACCAACACCGGCACGAACAATGCTGGAACCAACGAAGGTATCGCCGTATTTGCCAAAACATTTGGAGTACACGCTGAAACTACTGCTCAAGCTTCGACTGTCACACAACCAGCTGCGGTATTTGCGGATTTGAATAACAGCGGTGATGGATCAGTTGGAAATGCCATACGTGCATATTCCGATAATATCACTTCTTCGACCTTGGTTAGTCTCTATCAAGAAACCTCTACCTTTAGTGGTACTGGTTTGGCTATGAACTTCGCAGTAGCTTCCGGTACATTCAATGGTAATTTCCTGGATCTCCAAAAGAATTCTTCTTCGAAATTCAAAATCGATGATACTGGTCGAGTTGATGTTTTGATTGATGATGCCGATAATGCGACTGGTGTGTATATCAACACAGAAGAGTCTACTAACACCCAAGCTGTTTTCCAGATTGAGTCAGATGCTTCAGTTACTGGCGATGCCACCACAGATAACGTGAAATTTGCAGTCTTAGCTGATGGTCGAGTTAACGTAAGTTTGAATGCCGGAGCTTCGACCGAAGGTGTTTGTTTCGTCGCACCAGGAGGTGCGGATAACCAAACCTCTGGTGTTGAACCAGATGCCGAGCTCTATGACTGTTCAGGTAATCCAACTGGTGACTATGCGGAAATGTATCCAGTGGAAACAGGAATTACTTATGGCGAAATCGTTAGCATTGGTAGCGAAACTGTGGTCAACAATGAAGGTCAACCGATCAAAAAATTAGTTCGCTCTGTCGGTCCTTATGATCCAACTGCTCTAGGAATTGTCTCTGATAACTACAGTGACTTTTCCTCAACTGGTTATAATGTTCCAGAATCTGACAACCCGATGCCTATAGCTTTGGTTGGTCGTGTCCCAGTCCGAGTGAATTTGGAAAACGGGCCGATTGAAGTCGGGGATTACGTAACCACTTCGTCAGTCCCTGGAGTAGGGATGAAATCTACGCAACCAGGGACAGTCATTGGTCAGGCGTTAAGTGGCTACGATGGAACTCAAACAGAAAATACAGTCATGGTCTTCGTTCGATCCAGCTACAACGATCCAAGCCTCTCAATCGATGCTGATGGTAATATCAATTTGCAAAGAAGCGGATCCACTAAATTATTTGCGACTACAGACAACGACGCTGCGTTCATCGTCGACCAAAACGGTAGCGGTGACCTATTGCAACTTCAGCAAAGTGGCACTGATAAATTCTTAATCAAGAATAATGGCACAGTAAATATTTCTGCAACCACACTCGATCCAGAAGAAGCAATTGTAGTTGTTAGTTCCAATGATTCAGAAGTCTTTAATATCAACGCCAGAGGGGATGTCGCAATTGCGGGGAACATCATAGTTAAAGATGATACATTTGCCGGCTCCATTGCTACGGATGCGAATGGTGAAGCAACCGTGACCTTTAGCTATGATTTGGGAACTGGTAAACCATCGGTACAATTAACCCCTGAATCAGATCAACCAGTGTTTGCTCAAATTTCATCCTGGACCAAAGATGCGGACAATAATTACACTGGGTTCAAAATCAAGACCTTTGGGTTGAGCGGCTCTATCACATCTTCAATCGTTCACTATGTCGTGATAGGGAAGCAAGATGGATATGATTCGCAAGGTACTGTCCAGGTCGTGAGCACTCCAAGTCCAGCACCTGCACCAGCGCCAAGTCCAGCGCCAGCTCCGGAACCAACGCCTGAACCTGAAGTGGCGCCAGAACCAGCGCCAGAAGTAATCCCTGAACCAGCACCGGCTCCGGAACCTCCTCCGGCTCCAGCGCCTTCGCCTGAGCCAGTACCATCACCCGAACCGGCTCTTTAAACAATGATCAAGGATCACGTAACAAGGATCAGCTTTGTTCTTTGTTCATTGATCTTTGATACGTGAATATGGACAACTTCAAGAAAGTGTGCTATAATATATATATAAATTAATCATTAAGAAATAAAAAATAACAAAAATGCAAAGTTGGTACAAAAGATGGCATGATAATGACCATCACGCATATATCCATTGGATAGTGCTCGTTTTAGTTTTGCTTCTGGTTTGGGCTGCGGTGTCATTGAGAATTCAGGACTGGATGAGTTTTAATGATCCAGGAGTCAGTGTGAACTTAGCCAAAGCCAGAGCGCAAATAACACTTGATCCTCAAACTCAAAATATTAAAGCAGGGGATAAGTTTAGTGTCGATATAATATTAGATACTGCTTCTGAACCGGTAGACGGTGTGGATATTTACGCTTTGCATTATGATCCGACACTGCTGTCCGTGATCGATGATGACTCTGATACTAGCGGTGTCCAGATTCAGCCTGGAAAAATTATGGAACTGAATGCAGCAAATTTAGTTTCTCCTTCGACCGGAACCATCAAGTTTAGCCAATTGTCCCAAGGTGGGACACATTTCCTTGGTAAAGGTATATTGGCCACTATTCATTTCAAAGCCTTGGCTTCAGGTACGGCATACTTGAAATTTGATTTTTCTGAACGCAGCACGGTTGATACCAATGCTGCCTACAAAGGCAAAGATCAGTTGAGCAAAGTCGTGGACGGTATTTATATGATTAGTCCGAAATAGCATCCATGACCAAAAAAAACAAAAACAAAAACAAAAATTCGTCTCATCACCACTGGGTACTACTCGTGGTTTTTTGCGTTGGTATCGGAGCCTTAGTTTTAACACAAGTTAACGATCAGGTCGCTCAAGCTCAAACCACGGCTACTTTGGCTTTATCGCCATCAAGTAGCTCGCCATCGGTCGGTTCATCGTTTAATGTAAATGTAACTTTAAATACGGCCGGCAACCCAGTTGATGGCGTGGATATTTATTCTATAAGGTTCAATCCAGCTGTGTTGCAGATCAATGACGCGAACGCAAGTCTGCCGGGCGTCCAAATCAGTCCGGGATCGCTCATGACAAATACCGCGATTAATACTGTAAATAATACCGCCGGGACTATTCAATTTTCTCAATCTACCACTGGCGGAACGAGCTTTACAGGCTCTGGCACTTTGGCCACGATTAATTTTCAAGCAACTGCTGCCGGTGTATCAGCAGTGACTTTTGATTTTACATTGGGGAGTACTTCTGATACCAATGTTGCTTATCAGGGCAATGATCGACTGTCCGCTGTTACCAATGGTTCTTACACTGTGACCGCTGTCGTGGTTGACAGTACACCTCCCACTGTGAGTATAAGTTCACCTACTGCTGGAGCGACAGTTTCTGGAACTTCAGTTACAGTTGCAGCAACGGCCTCTGATAACGTCGGGGTTATGGGAGTCCAATTCAAAGTCGATGGGATAAACTTGGGATCAGAAGATACCACCTCACCTTACAGTGTGACTTGGAATACGACCACCTTTACCAGTGGCAGTCATATAGTTACAGCTGTCGCTAGAGATGCCGCAGCCAATACTACAACTTCAAGTTCAGTTTCAGTTACAGTTAACAACAATGCTTCTGCTGTCGGAAACCTGGATGCAGTAAGTACAACCAGCGTTATTCGCGGTTGGAGTTATGATCCGGATAATTCCTCTTCATCTAACCAAGTCAAAATTTATATTGACGGGCCATCGGGTACTGGTACTTTGATCGCTACTATTCCTGCTAATATTGATCGACCAGATGTCCGTGCTGCAGCTGGAATTACAGGGAATCATGGTTTTGAATATACAGTGCCGGTCTCTTACCAAAACGGAGCTTATCATTCAGTATATGTTTACGGAGCTGACATTGTCGATGCTAACCAAACCAGTTTGTTGGCTGGCTCCGCCCAAACCTTCGTTACAAAAAAGTTTACCGTTGTAACTGAAGGTCGTTCGTCTGCTAGTTTGAGTGGCACCTTATCTGTGTTAAATCTTTCCAAAGTTGCTTTAATATCGCCATTTAGTTTTACTACAGATGTAAATGCCCAAGCCTCGATCACCCTGCAACTTCCCGCTCAAGCTGTTTATTTCAAAATTGGCGCAGCACCATTTCTGACGCGATTGGTCAGTGTTGATTTGGCTTCAACTGCTGCCATTAGTACCCCTCAACTATTTATTGGTGATATTAATCAAGATAACATTATCAATTCTGTCGATTTTTCTATTCTTAATATTAACTGGTTTACTACCAATGCTAGTGCTGATCTTAATCAAGACGGATTGGTCAATGCGATCGACTACTCTTTCATGAACAGGCACTGGTTGGTCTTAGGTGAACAATAAAGGGCGTTATACGGCAGCGCCACGCGTATCGGTTAACGTTAGACGATACGCGCAGCGCCGACGAATAACTAATTACTAATTCAAACAATGCCAAGCATCAAAAAAGTTATTATTACTCTAGGTTGTTCTTTGTTCTTTGTTCTTTGTTACGTGTCAGTGGCATCGGCCGCTACCCTCACAGTTAGTCCAGCCAGTGGCAGTTATACCGCCGGACAAACGTTTACAGTGAATGTGCTGTTGAATACGACCAGTCAGCCGATTGATGGCGTGGATTTTTTCTATTTGAAATATAATCCAGCGATTCTGCAAGTCCAAGACAGCGATGCTGCGACTTCAGGAGTACAAATCATACCTGGAACTCTGCTCACGCAGACACTGGCGAACACAGTCGACGCTGCTACGGGGAAAATTACATTTTCTCAAGTCACGACAACCGGGACATCATATAATGGTTCAGGCACAGTAGCTTCGATTAACTTTAAAGGTATCGCCAATGGAACGTCGACACTAGCTTTTGATTTTACAGCTGGTAGTACTGCTGATACGAACGTCGCTGGAGGGGGAACTGATAAGTTAACGGCAGTGACTAATGGTAGTTTTACTATCACTGGCGGTACTGATCCAGTAACACCTCCGCCACCTCCGCCACCAACAGGTTCCAGACCAATTGTGTGGGCGGATTATCCATCAGGCGCGATTTTCAAATATGCGAACAATGCCACGGTTTATATCAAAGAAGGTGATATCGCTCGACCAATTACGGATTGGACGGTGTACCTGAATAATGTCCCACCAACCAGGCAAATCTTAGTTATTCCTTCTTCAGTGACATTCACATCGGGTGCGGTGTTGGGATTGCGTTCTGGAACGATGGTACGCTTTGTAAATGATCCGACTGTCTATTTGATAGTTCAGGGGAAAAAACGACCATTTTTCTCAGAGTCAGAATTTTCCCAATATAACTATCGTTTTGATGCGGTGTATACAATCAATGATCCAAATTTGATTCAGACAATCCCGACTGTTTCTGATTACAATTATGTTCGACCGTTTGGGACTTGGTTTAAGTACGCCAATAATCCCACTATTTATTTCTTGAATTCGGCTCGCCTGAAGCGACCGTTTACTACTTGGAGTATGTACCGCATGTGGGTAGATGATCCCAAAAACGTCGTCACCCTTCCATCTAGCGAGACTTATGCAGATGGACCGTTGGTAACTTTACCAAATGGTGATTTATTCAAGATTGGGACTACTTATTACATTACAGATAACAATCAACTGCGACCTTTCAGTGATCAAAGTTTAATTAGCGCTATGGGCTTCAACACTGCTAAAGCTGTGACCTTGACCACTGCCGAGCGCGACCTACACACAATCGGAAGCCCAATTCAGTAGGCAAACGCGTTACTGTCTTTAAAACCCTTGATCCCATTATAAAACCAGAGCTAACCACTCTGGTTTTGAATTTGGCAGAAGAAATCAAAAGGGTATAAATCAGCAAGAAATAATAAAGCAAAAATCGCCGAATGGCGATTTTTTTAACGATTATTTTTCGATCGAGCCAAAGATATGCTTACGATAAATCTGGTCGTTGGCTTTGTCCATATATGACTGCTAAATCTTTTTTTACATTTGGCACCACGTATTTGCTTAGACTGTGTTCGGATATTAAATCAACTTTTCTTTGCAGAGTATCTTCTAATTTTTGGGCAATTCCAATATGGTCAAGCAGAGAAATATCTTTACTGAAGCGCACTAAAATATCGACATCGCTCTCGGGTTTTACTTTACCACGAGCCATAGATCCAAACACCGCGGCGTACTCGACTCCATTGGCTTTTAGTACGGGAATTATTTTATTGCTAATTTCTTGTATAGTCATAGTTAAATTTTACCACATATAGACAAAAGGTTCAAGATATGCTATAATATATTTAGATTTAAACCTAGTTTGATGGCCAAAATAGCCGACAAACTAGTGAAACTAAAATAAAACCTAAATAAAAATGCCTTCTGGAGCTTCGAATCGTTTAAGCTCTAAGCTTTCAGCTTTAAGCTTTCTTAGACCCGTCCTTTACGTCGGTGTCTTTTTTGTTGCAGGATTTTTATTGTTTGGTTATGCGCAGTCTGCTCAAGCGGCAATAACTTACGTTGGTGGAGCTGAGGGAAGTGGTAATAGCGCTGACTATGCTGTTAGTTTAACAGGATTAACCGGGGGTTCAGATTCTGCTGCTAAAATGGGCGATTTGGTCATCGTGGCTACTGGTTTTGGAAGCACAAGCAATGGAAATCCAGGGGTTAGTACTGCTGGTTATACAGAAGTAGCAGATCTTTGGGCTAATGATAGCAACGATGGCAATTTTTCTGTTAACTGGAAGATTATGGGTTCGACGCCAGATACAGATGTTACATGTGTAGGTAGTGGTAATGCTGCACATGGCGCTGTTTGTGTCGTCCATGTTTGGAGAGGAGTAGATCAAACAACACCAATGGATGTAACTGATGTGGAAGATACAGGTAATAATGGTACTGCTCCACCTAATTGTGGTTCAATTACTCCAACAACCTCCGGTGCTTATGTTATTTGCGCAGCTTTGCAAGGAACGGCTGCTGCTGATACTTCCATCGCTGCTCCTTCAGGTTACGGTAATCAAGTTGATATTTCTGTGGACCCAGGTACTGCTGGTACAGTGGGTATTGCATCGAAGGCTTGGACTTCAGGCGCAGAAGATCCTGCGGCTTGGGCCAGCTGGGCAACTGCTAATACTGATGGATGGGGTGCAGTGACCTTAGCTTTAAGACCAGCAACATTTATAGATATTTCAGGAACGTGTCACGCATATAACCAGTCGGATAACTGTACTGACACTGGAGAAGTAAAAGTTGCTATCAATGGTGCTTTGCAAACTTACAGTACTCAACCCACAGTTGGAGGTACGTGGACAATCAGCAACATTTACCAACCAGCTTCTGGAGCTTCTATCATCGTTTTTATAGACGGAGCCGCAACCAATGCTGATCGGGCAGCAGCTGTAACATTATATGATGGTAGCGGGAATGTCGATTTATTGCGTTTATACAAAGAACATTTAACCATAGGAACGGATAGTGGCTCGGCCAACTCCGCACAAACTGTAGCCAACACGAACCTAGATGATTACGATACGACCAATGACGCGGATGTTTTTTATGATATTTTATCTGCAGGCACTTGTGAGACCATAGGGTCGTTTACGGGTTTATGCGTCGACGGTTCAGACACGTCCACTCAAGAAGAAGTTTTGGTTTTGACAGGAAACACTTTGGCCCCTGGTGGAAATATTCAGTCAGATTATTTTGAAATAGTCGGAACTTTGAATGCGAATAGCAGCACTATGACCGTACAAGGGTCGGGGACACCATTTGTGATCACTGGGGCATTTACTGAAGCTACAAGTACTGTTGATTACACTAATGCCTCTAGTCCGACAATTACAAACGAAACATATAACAATTTAACTATTAGCGGCACGATTAGTTCCGGGACTCAAACAGCCACAGTGGCCGGAACATTTGCATCGACTGGAACATTTACACCTGCCGCCGGTACTATCACGGTTAATGGAGGAGGCTCAATTACTAATGGCGGTTCGCTAACTTTTTTTAATCTGACGACATCTTGTTCATCGACAGCTGTTACCGCGAATATCAGTTTTGCTGTTGCTGGAACCCTAACTAATGGATCAACATGTACATTGGCACCAACCTCAGGCACGATTACTTTTAATAACGGTTCTGTCATTTCCAATTCTGGAACTTTAACTTTCAATAATTTAACTATTGCGAATTCAGCTACAGTTACTGCCAACACAAGTTATAATGTCAACGGAACTTTGACAGTTGGTTCAACAGCTAATCTTACTGCGACTTCGGGAACTGTGACTGGTAATAGCACTTCTTTCCAAATATCCAATTCCGGAACTTTGGTCTTTAGTGGTCTAACCATTGCCGCAACCCCTGCTTCTTCTACAAATGCCAGCTTTAGTGTGGCCGGAGCACTGACTGTAGATTCTACGAAAACTTTAACCATGGCCGCGGCAACAACAGTGACGTTAAATTCTGGAGCATCGTTAACGAATAATGGTTCAGGAATGAGTTTTGTCAATTTGACTTTAGCTAGTTCCGCTGGATCTATTTTTATTTCTGGAAACTTTGATGTTAGTGGAACTTTCACAATTAATAGTGGAGCTATACTCGTCCCGAATGAGAGTACTGTCGTTAATAATGCGGGAGCAGCCGGGACCATAACTGGATCTGGTAAAGTTAATGTCACCCGTACTACAGCGACAGCTGATTATTCTTCGCAATATAAGTTTACTACTAACACGTTAACCAATCTTACTGTTGATTATGCTAGTGCGACCCAAGATCTATCGAACCTGACGTATGGCAACCTGACAATTTCTGGATCAATTACAGGATCCACAGCGACCGCGGCAGTGGGTGGGACATTCAATGTCACTGGGACTTTTACCCCAACCGCCGGTACGCTGACTGTAAATGGGGGAGGGGTGATTACGAATGGTGGGACGTTAACATTTATTAACCTTACGACATCCTGTTCTTCTACTGCTGTGACAGCGAATACTTCGTTCTCGGTTGCTGGCACTTTGACGAACGGCTCGACTTGTACACTCGCCCCAACTTCAGGGACGATTACCATGAGTGGAGTAGGGTCGGGGATAAGCAACTCTGGCACTTTAACTTTCAATAACATTACCATTGCGGAAACCCCAACTGCGCAAACCCAATACAATACTTCCTATTCTGTAGCCGGGACATTGACACTAAGTGCTACTAAGACTTTCGCACCAACCAGCGGAACTATCACCATGTCCGCTACCGGATCTGGAATTACTAATTCAGGTACTTCAATGGTCCTGAATAACTTAACTATTGCTGAAACTCCAACTGCTCAATCCCAATACAATACTTCTTATTCTGTTGGTGGAACGTTTACCTTGAATGCAAGTAAGACTTATTCTCCGACATCAGGAACTGTCACAGTTAATGGTGGCGGAGCCATCGTTAACTCGGGGACTTTGCTTTCCTTCAACAATCTGACTACATCGTGCTCCTCGACTGCGGTTACTGCTGACACGAGTTTTACAGTCAAAGATACTTTGACGAACGGTGCAACTTGCACTTTGTCTCCAACTTCCGGAACGATCACCATCAACGGTGGGGGAACGATCACTAATTCAGGAACATTATTATCATTTAATAACCTCACTACTTCTTGTTCATCTACTTCGGTAACAGCCAATACTTCATTTACTGTTAAAACACTTTTCACAAATGGTTCGACATGTACACTTGCTCCATCCAGCGGCACGTATACATTTAATGATGATTTTACGAATAGTGGGACTTTTACAGCTTCCGGTACTCATACCACTGTACTAGCCACGACTGCTACTTCAGTCATAACTGGAGCATCGACTTTTTTCAACTTCCAAATTACCGGGATCGGTGCTGCCAAAACTGTCCAGTTCGAAGCAGGGATAGTATTCAGCTTCACGGGTGCGGCCAACTCATTTATCGTCACAGGGACTGCAGGTAATCTAATAACTATCACATCGACGACCACTGCTGTTTGGTTGGCTGATTTTACGAATACCCAGAACACAGCAACTTATGTTTTCCTGCAGCACTCCGGTTGTTCCACGTCTGCAGTGGTGTCTATGGATGCGACATCGACGAATGATGCCACGGCAACTATAAACGATTCTGCTTGTTGGTCATTCCCAGCAGCTGGCATCACTATCCAGGGTATTATCTACCAAAACGATGGCAGTACCGCATTAGATTGTTCAGTCGGAGGCAACAGGACGGTCAGAGTCAAAGTTAACGATGCGGGGAGTTACACAGGAGATTGTTCCTTATCCGATGGGACTTTCACTATTTCAACTAATGTCACAATCAGCGCCCAAAACGATGTTATCATTGCATACCTGGATGGTGAATCAGAATTTGCTACTACTATCACCAAAGCGAAAGATACATCTACCAACATCACAGATATGTATCTGTATCAAAATCGAGTCACTATCCGCACCGAAACCACAGCAGCAGCTATGTCCATTCTGGATATGGATGGGTATGATTCAGTAGAAGATCCAGATATTAAATTTACAGCCACAGACGCTGCTCCTGATACATTAGTAGTATTAGATGGTTCAATGTTATTACTCTTTGATAATGCGACCACAACAACTGCCTTTACTCCTGGAGGAACAGTCACCACAGATGTCTCCACCAGTGGTACTGATACCATAGTTGATGGAGACTTAACCATCCAATCCGGTGCAACCCTCACAATGGGCACTAACACTCTAAGTGTTGGTGGTGATTTCACATGTTCGGGGACTTGTTCATATTCGTCAGGACAAACCACCACATTTACAGCAACCAGTACAGGATTTGATGTAGAAGACGGCACCTCTAACTTTGATACTCTAAACTTCAATGGTTCAGGAGGGGAGTGGACACTTGCATCTGCTTTAGCTCCAGTGGATAATCTTACTGTTACAGCTGGAACTTTAGTTACTGGTAGTAGTATCACAGGAGCTTCCTCCAAAACCTTCCAAGTAAACAATGGAGCCTTCTTTAGACTAACAGGAGCTGGTACATATCCGACGACCTTTACTACTTATACTTTCCAGCCAACCTCAACGATGCAGTACTACAGTAACTCGATTACGATTACTGCAGCAACATACGGACACCTAACATTAGGTAATGGCAGCAACACTTATACTCTTCCAGCTTCAAATGTCACGATCACAGGGAACTTAGTTGTTGCCTCTGGATCGTTGGTGACCAAGTCGGCATCTAATACTCTAATCTTTGCTATCGGCGGTGGCTCTAGTCAAACAGTAACCGATAGTAATGCTACCAAACAAGATCTGGGATTAATTCAAATTTCTGCCAATTCGGGGAATTCAACCTTAAGTTTGAGTAGCTCGATTAAAGCAACTAAAATTACTATTGATGCTTCCCAGATACTCAATGGCGGATCAAATACCATAACTCTAACTGGTGGGGGAACAGGAACATCTCGTCCTTTATACAACAATGGTGGAACAGTAACCCTTTCCTCTGCCACAGTTAATTATGTGGTAGCAACTACGTCAACAGACATCGAAGCTACTACTTACAATAACTTAGGTGTGGGCACTGATGCTAATGCCAATGCTACCCCTTATCAATTAATGGGAACCACCACTGTTTCGTCGACTTTAACAATCGGCAATGCCAGTTCCAGCGGCAATGATACTTTAGATACGACAGGGAGCAATCACGCACTTAATGCCGGTGCAATTGACATTACTGCTTTTGGCATTCTGACTACTAATAGTTCGACTATTACATTAACAGGTTCCGGAACCCCATTTACTATCAGTGGAGTATTCAATAGGGATAGCTCAATTGTAGTTTATAATGCCACAGCAGCGACCAATATTACTGCTACTACATATGATAGTTTAACTTTTTCTCCAGCAAGTGCTGCAACTTACACTTTACCTAACTCCAATATCACATTGCGAGCCAATTTAACGATTGGCTTAAACACTACTGTTACGAAAGGTAGCGGAACTATAATTTTTGCGAAAGGGAACACCGATCAAACTTGGACAGATAATACTGTGTCCTCACAAGATATTGGCGCAGTCCAGATTTCGGCATTTGGGACCCCGACTACGCTTTCAACTACAACCAATGTTAAAGCAACATCAATAATAGTAGATGCCAGTCAAAATTTGAATATTACTTCTGATACTTTAGTGCTGACCGGCACTTCGAGTCCTTTGACTCTGTCTGGAAGCAATACCTTTACAATCACAGGTAGTACTGTTCAGTACACAGGAACTACTGCTACTGTCACCGGCACGACGTTTAATAATTTAACTCTTGGCGGCACGGGAACTTATACCTTACCAGCGGCAGATATAACTTTGCGTGGTAACTTGGTAGTGACTACTAATGCCACAATCACGAAGAGTGCGGCAAACAAAATCATATTTGCCATCGGTGGGGGAAGCACACAAACCCTAACTAGTAACGCGACCAATTCTGATCTAGGTATTATTCAAATCTCCGCGAATTCTGGCGCGAGTACTTTACTCATGGGTTCTTCATTTAAAGTCACTTCAGTCACTATCGATGCTTCTCAAATATTGTTGCCAAATCCTACATATACGTTGAGTTTTACAGCAGCGACAGGCCAGATTACAAATAACGGGACCTTTAATACTTCTGACGCCACGATTGAATTTATCCCATCGCAAGCATCGGGGGATGTCGATGTTCCAGCACTAACTTACAACAATTTGATTTTGAATAAAGCTAGCAATACTTTTAAACCAGCTGCTGGGACTTACAGTGTTCTGAATACTCTGACGGTGTCAGCTGGGACTTTAGATCTGAACACTTATGATCCGACGATAACAGTTGGATCATCGAATAGCGATGTTTGGTGGAATTCGAGTTGGCTTAACCGAAGAAAAATTACTCTTAACAATTCAGCATCCAGTGAAAATTTGGTCAACTTCCCAGTCTTAATTTCACTTTCTGATACAGTAGGTAACATTGATGATAGTAAAACTCAAAACTCAGGCCAAGATATTCGATTTGTTGATGCGGACGGAACTTCGCTTTCTCATGAAATTGAGAAATGGGATGAAACAGGTACTTCACTAGTTTGGGTCAAAGTTCCCCAAATTAATGCTGCATCCAGCACAGACTATATCTGGATGTACTACAACAATTCTGGCGCTTCAGATGGTCAAAGTGCAAACGGAGTTTGGGATGCTAATTATCAGGGCGTTTGGCATTTGAAAGAAGACCCAACCACTACTTGTACTGGAACGAAAGAAGTTTGTGATTCAACTAATTTCGACAATGATGGAGATGCCAATGGCTCGATGGCAGCTGGCGCACAAGCTGCTGGAAAAATTGGCGGTAGTTTGGACTTTGATGGCACTGATGATTATATAGATGTAGGGGCAGGAGTTGGTATTGATTTTGACAGTAGTAGTAGTTTAACGTTGGAAGCATGGGCTAAGTTGGAAGATACAAATCAATCATCTCCTGTCATAGTGGCAAGACAAGATGATGCTACAGGTGAGTACACGTTGTTTTTTGGCGAAGCAACCGATAAGACTCCCAGTATTTATCTGAATGTTTCTGCTTGGAATGAAAAAATTGATGCGGCTTCAGCTTTAAGTCCTGATACATGGTACCATATTGCTGCTACCTATGATGGATCAAATGTTCGTATGTATATTAATGGTACCCAGTCTGATTCAGCAGCATTGAGCGGAACGATAACCGATTCTAGCGATAATACAAAAATCGGAATGGGAAATAGCTTATTCTTCAATGGTGATTTGGACGAAGTTCGAATTTCGAGCACCCCTCGCACCGCAGACTGGATTGAAGCAGTATATTTATACACTAACGATACTACTAAATATTCTTATTCAGCTGAAGAATCATCAACTGGCGCTGGCAGTGTGATTATCACTGATACCTTGAGTGCTTCAGGTACCAATGCACTCACTGTTTATGGCAATTGGACGAATAATGGAACATTCACTTCTAACAACGGTACAGTAGTTTTTGCTCCCACTGGATCAACAGCCATAATTGCCGGTACTGCTGCTACGAATTTCTATAATTTTACCGTAACCAATGCGTCGGCAGGTAAAACTATCAAATTCCGAAACGGTGCATCAACTGGGTTTACTGGGAACTTCAGTGTGAACGGCACCAACAATAGTCCGATTACGATATCTTCGGATAGTGCCGGAGTGCAATGGTTATTAAACTTGAGTGGTACCACGGATTTGAAATTCTTGATTTTGAAAGATGCTGGATGTTTTGGCGGGACACAAAGTATTGTCTTACATCCCAGTATTCAAAATCTCGGAAATAATGATACTTCTTGCTGGAAACTCATCACCCAAGGTCCTCCAACGGGCGCTTCTGGCGGCGGGAGCGGTGGAGTTAACTTGTTGCCAGATATATTCACGACCTTTGATACAAATAATTGGGGCCTTAATGGTTCATCAACTTTTGCTATTAGTACTAATACTGTTTACAGTACCACCGGAGCATCTTCTGATAGTTTGGCTCGCTGGATTGGTTCATCATTTGGCAATGATCACTATGCTGAAATGACCATTGCGGCAGCGGCGGCTGATCCCGCGTATATTGGGGTCGCGGTTCGGGTCCAAGATTCAGGCATGAGTGGCTATGTCGCGAATTGTAGCTCAACTAATATAAAACTTTTGGAGTGGAATGCAGGGGCAGAAACAGTACATTATACTGGTACTGCTTGTGCCGTGAATGACGTCATAAGGTTAGAAGTGACGGGTTCCAGTTTTGTTCTTAAAGTTAATGGTTCTACTGTAACCACACTAACTGATGCCACTTACAGTTCCGGTAAACCCGGATTGTCGGGTCGAGACAATAGTACCGGAACTCGAGGTGACAACTGGACTGCGGGTACCGCGTCTGGCGGTGGAGGTAGTGGAGGTTCTGGTGGTGGTGCTGGTGGGAGTTCAACTTTACCGGAATCATTTAGTTCTGGCTCAGTCTTGAGTGGGAGTTGGACTACTGTCTCATCTGGAGCGTTTGGAATAAGCAGTACCGCAGTTCACAGTAACGCTGCAGCTGCTGATACTATGGCCTATTGGAATGCCGCCAGCTTCAACGATAACCAATATGCTGAAATGACAGTAACCGCCGTTGCTTCTGGAACTCACATTGGTGTGGCTGTCAGAGTGCAGAGTGGTTCTCATAGCGGTTATGGTGCATACTGTGATGGGACAGAGATAAAATTAATAGAATGGAGCGCTGGTGCTCAAGATACTGTACATTATACTGGCAGTGCTTGTTCTACCAGTGACCTGTTAAGGCTTGAAGTAACTGGTTCGACAATTGTTTTGAAACGTAACGGATCGACACTGACTACGGTATCAGACGCTACTTTTTCAACAGGAAAGCCTGGTTTAGTCGGACGAGGTGATCAGACCACCACACTAGGAGATAGTTGGAATGCGGGGAGTATATCAGGTGGTGGTGGAGGTGGCGGAAGCCCATAAAATTATCTAATATTTTTTTAAAAACTCTGATTAATTCAGAGTTTTTAGTTTGTATTTGCTATATATTTTTGTTTTTGAAATAATACAAATAGTAGCAATTAAGGATATAAAAATATGAATAAATTGGTTATTTTTAGTTTATTTTTGTTTTCATTTACTTTTTCTACTCAAACAAAGGCTGTTATCCAGAATTTAAATGGCCTAACTCCTCAGTCCCAGACTTTTTCTAGCGATAGTGTTATTAATATCATTTCCACGGGGTCAAACCATTCATTTACCACTGTTTCAGATTCAATTGGCAATTCGCAATTACTATATGACACTGGACAACATCTTGCTACTACGTCAGATGTTATTTTTTCGACACTGACTTTGAATAATACAGGACTCCACCTTTTAGATACCAATGTCTCACACGATCTAATTGTATCATCCGGATCGGACCTAACAGCGGATAGAATTTTAACTATATTGACTGGCGATGCAAATAGAGCCTTAACACTCGTAAATGACGCAATAATTTCAGGGACAAATACCGGCGATGTAAGCTTAGCTGGAAGTTATGATTATTTATCACTTACTAATCAGCAAATTACTCTAAGTCCAATCGATCTTATAACAGATATTACAGGTATTCTTTCCACTGTGCAGGGAGGAACCGGAGTAAATTCATTGAATGATCTAATTATTTTAGGTACTCATTCGACTGGCAACTACATAAGCACTATTGTTGGATCATCCCCAATTTCAGTTTTTGGCTCGGGTTCTGAATCAGCCGATGTGACATTGGGTTTAATAGATGATTCAATAAATTCTGCAAAGTTTGATTTGGTTAATGGTAATACTTCTGTAGATGAACAGTGTTTAACATATGAAAATGGTGGGGTAAATGGCAGTTTGGAATGGCAACCTTGCAGTAGTGGAATAAGTATAGGGATACCTATTACCGGCTCTAGTGCAGGTTCTATTTTATTCGTTGAATCTCCAGGGATTCTTGCCGAGAACAATTCTAATTTTTCTTGGGATAATTCAGGGAATTTATTGAAATTAGGAGGAGATGTTAATTTTAATGATACAAGTGGATCATCCACAAGAAGTATTTCTATAGCTAATGCAATAGGTACAAATCAAAGCGGTGATTCATTATGGTTAAGTTCAGGAAAAGGATCGGGAACAGCTGATTCAGGGAATGTTCGGATAAGCGCAGCACATAATTTTACTGGTGGTAATGGTGGAGCGATAGAAATTTTAGGAGGCGGCACTGACTTAGCCGGAGACGCTGGGGATATTAGGATACAAGCGGGTAGTACAAGCGGTTTTAATAGCAGTGGCGATGGAGGTAATATATCATTGGCTGCAGGATATGCTTTTCAGAATACAGGAGTTGATGGATATGTAAACATTAACACTGGTTTCGGCGCTTATGTATTTGATGATAGAACATTGTTTATGGACCAATATACTGGTAATTTAGATCCATATAAAATTTTAGTCTCGAATCGTTTTTCTTCGCCTACCAACCCCGGGGTAGATTTGCAAATAGCGGCTGGAAATGGAGGTACTATATCGGGTGATCCTGGGGACGTGACTATTAGCGCAGGAACTGTAACAAGTGGAAACGGCGGAGATGTTGGACTCTATGCCTCTTCTGGGCTTGGATTTAATAGGAATGGCGGTAATATTATTTTGCAAGCAGGTGAGCAGACAGGAGAAGGGAATACAGGAGCATTTAAATTTCTGATCGGAGATGATTATTCTGGAACTTTAGATTTTAAATTTGTTACTGGACAGGTTTTTACGTTTCAGAATGTATCAGGGACAATACCCTTACTTCAGGCAAACCAAACTTTTACAGGTTCAAACACCTTTAGAAATTCAGTTAATAAATTTGTTAGTAATTCTAATCAAAGTACAGTTTATATTGGTAGTATGGATTTTGGAGGAACGACAGGTTGTATAGTAATGGGTGATAGTGACGGAAATGGAGTAACTTATATCACTGCAAATAATGGAGTAGTAACTGCATCTATAACTCAGCCCAGCAATTGTCAATAATTTGGGAAAATCACCTTAAATCAATGAACAATGATCAGATAACAATGAACAACAGAAAGGGGACCTATTGCTTAGGTCTCTTTTGCGTTTATACGTTTATCGGCAGCGCCGCGCGTATAAGTTAGCGTTAAACGTCAAGCGGATAAGATGCATATCGCTACCGCCTGACGATACTCGCAGCGCCGACGAACAACGAATTACTAGATGTGAGTAATCCCCAGAGGACAGAGTTGCCAAGCAATTAATTTTATCCTATACTAGGCCTATAAAGAACTAATGGTCGAAACAAGTTAATTAAAGGATCCAAATAAATGCAAAATTTTCTAGACAGCACTTCCCCCCAACCAATGCCAACAGATGACCAGTCCGGTCAGGGAGGTGGCAAAAAGTGGGCTGTCGTGGCTGTAGTCGTCGTCCTCGCTGCTGCTGCCGGGTTTGGTTACTATTATAAAGACACCACAGGTTCCACTTCTGGTGCGGTTTTGGGTGTGGATACAGAATATCAAGCGGTCTTTTTGACCTCGGGTCAGGTTTACTTCGGTAAACTAAGCATGGGCGAAGGGGATTGGATGCAATTGCGTGATATTTACTATCTGCAAGTTACCCAACAACTCCAACCAGATCCAACTAGTCAGGATGCGACAGCACAGACTCAACAGAAAAATATCCAATTGGTGAAATTGGGGAGTGAACTTCATGGTCCACAGGATGTCATGAACATCGATCGCGATAAAATCCTCTTCTGGGAAAACATGAAGGATGATTCCAAAGTTGTGGAAGCAATCAGAAAGTACCAGGAAACCAAGAAGTAGTAATAAGTAAAAAGTAATAAGTAAATAGAAAGATCAAGTCGGAAACGGCTTGATTTTTTGTAAAATCGAAATCTGAATATCGAAATACTAAACAAATCAAAGTAATTAAATAACACGCAATGCTGAATTTAATTCAGCATCTCAGGCAGAGATCCTGATTGCCATCAGGATTGCGTGTAGAGTAAAGCGAAATGTATGGAAGACAAAGATCCCGGTGTTTATATATTAACCAATAAAGTAAATACAGTTTTGTATACTGGAGCCACTGGTATTGGGTTAGAAAGAGTTTGGCAGCATAAACAAAAACTAGTTCCTGGATTTACTAAAAAGTATAATCTAGAAAAATTAGTGTACTATGAACCTTGCGAAACGATTGAAGAAGCTTTTGAAAGAGAAAGACAAATCAAAAACTGGAAACGGCAGTGGAAAATAGATCTAATAGAGAAAGATAATCCAGAATGGAAAGATCTTTACGACGATCTAGTAAAGAGATCCTGATTGTCATCAGGATTGCGTGATTTGCTTTAAATTACCACCCCTAACCCCTCCTAACCTTCCCTTATACTAAGGGGAGGAATCATTGCGACACCGTATAACCTAGACCTGTATAATCTGAGGGTTTTTTGCTATACTACGCTTAGCCTAATGCTTAAGAAAGAAACAAAAAAAGCTATTGCGTTATTGATGGTTGCTATGGCTTTACTTGCAAGTCAAAGTGTTTTTGCTACTGATTATTCTTCGACAAATTTTACGGTAAAAGACCCGGTGATAGATGAGGGCACGTCGTCGACCAGTTCAGCTAATTTTGGCTTAGGTCAATCGATTGGTCAGCTAGGAATCGGCAAATCGACTTCCACAAATTTTCAACTCTGGAGCGGGTTCCAGTATTTTTTTAAAGTTAATGCGAATGTTTTAACGGCTACTCCTGGAGCAGGCCAAGCGAGTTTGAGTTGGACTGCCCCCACAACTTTTTTGGGCATTACAGTCGGGAGTTACGAAGTCGGCACAGGAACAATTTCAGGATCCTATGTATTTGAAAATGTCGGCAGTGTGACGACTTTTATCAAATCGGGATTAACTGCAGGCACAACTTATTATTTTATTATCAAAGCGCTTAGTCCTGGCGGAAATTTCTTAGTTTTTTCTAACGAAGCTACGGCTGTGCCTACTGCAGCTGGGGGCGGTGGAGGTGGGGGTGGAGGCTATGGCAACCAGTTAACATTTAATGGGATAGCTTATCCTAACAGTTTAGTAACATTGGTTCAGGATGGGACTATTGCTGCAACGACCACTGCCGCTACCTCTGGTTACTTTTCAATGGGCTTAAACGGTTTGAGCAACGGTACTTATAATTTTTCGCTATACGCGGCTGATAGTACCGGCAATCTTTCTCCGAATTTAAATACCAGCAGAACCATTTCTAGCGGCGTTGCTGTGGTAGTCAATGATTTGATAATTGCCCCAACCATTCATTTGAGTTATTCGACCATCAAGCAGGGTGAAAGTTTGACGATTTCTGGTTATACTGCGCCGAGTGTTCCGGTCACGATTAATATTAGCGGGCAAGCCAATGTTAACGTGACGTCAGACGCCAATGGTTACTATTCTTATCTACTGGATACGACAGCGTTGATTAAAGCAGTTTATCAAGTTTTTTCTCACGCTTTGGTTGGCAGTATCAACTCGCCAAATAGTTTTACCTTGAGTTTCGAAGTCGGTGATACATCGGTACCCACGCCATCCCCTGAATGTAAACGGTCGGATTTGAACTGTGACGGCTGGGTCAATCTCATCGATTTTTCAATATTGCTGTATTTCTGGGATGATACAAATCCGTTTAATCCCAGAGCGGATATCGATAAATCGGGAAAAGTTGGACTTCGAGATTTTTCTATAATGCTTTATGATTGGACCGGCTAGAATCAGATAACAGTGATCAGTAAACAGTTAACAGAAAAAAATGCGAAGAAATTATAAAAATTTAATTAATAATTCCAAGAAGTTTTTGCTTCTTGTGTTATCTGTTATCTGTTATCTGTTATCTGCCACAACTGCGCAAGCAATCACTTTGTACTCTGGTGCCGCGAATCAGAATGTTTTTGTCGACCACACTTTCCTCGTGGAGTGGTATCTGGATACCCAGGATCAAGAAGTAAATACGCTTTCTTTGAAATTGAACTTTAGCAATGAAAATTTGGAAGTAATTGAAGCCACTCCTGGTAATTCGGGTTTGAATCTTTGGATTAAAACTCCGACTTTTTCCAATGAGAAAGGGACGATAGAATTAATCGGTGGTGTGACTGGTGGAGTAAATACCAAGAAGTTACCAATTTTCCGAGCAGTGTTCAAGCCGATAGCTGAAGGGGAAGCAAAAATTGTAATGGACGAAACTTCTACCTTGCTCTTAAGCGATGGAGTGGGAACCGAAGAGAAGCTAACCTTCAATCAACTGAAGTTTGAAATTCATCCAGCAGACTTAGCCCCGATAGAAATTATTTCACCGACGCACCCAAATCCAGATCACTGGTATAAACAGAACAAAGTTTTGATTGAGTTTTTACCTAAACCCAACACAGAGTATAGTTATGGTTTTTCCTCAAATTTAGAAGTGTTCCCTGATGATGTTCAGGATGCGGTCGAGGATGTTATTTATGAAGATTTACCTGATGGCATTTATTACTTCAAATTAAATTCTAAAACGGTAGGACCTGTCCCGTGGGAGGAGGCGGCAGTTTTTCGAGTGCAAATCGACACCACTCCGCCGCAAGAGTTTCAGCCGTATCTGGCCGCTGATCCGTCGATTTTTGCTGGCAAACCATTCATTAGTTTTAACACTCGCGACAACATTTCAGGTGTTGATCACTATGAAGTGAAGTTTGGAGGATGGGGGAGGTGGGAAAAAACGGCGGATTCGGTACTGCAAGTCCCAGGTTTTATTTTAGGCCAGACGATTTCGATCAAAGTTGTGGATGCTGCAGGGAACGAGCAAATCAGCACGATAAATCTTAACGAATTACCAAATCAGGGATTCTTTCAGAAATACATTCTATGGGTTATAATTATAATGGCCTGTATTCTGGCTGTATTTGGATATCTACTATATCGATTTTTACGAAAAAAATACGCAATTTAAAATGCAAAGCAAAAATAAAATTATTTTTGGTCTAATTACAGCAAATCTGATTGCGAGTTTGTTTTTTATTCCGACGACGAATGTTGCTGCCCAAGTTCCTTCTGCTAACCTTTCGCTAACACCCTCGTCCGGCTCTTTTGTTGTCGGGAGTACATTTGATGTTTCTATTTATTTGGATACAAAGGATCAAATAGTTAATACGATTGAACTCAATGTCAAATTTCCACCGGACAAACTTCAGATGGTCTCCTCCTCCACTGGCAAATCCATTATCGGGATTTGGACGAGCTTGCCGAAATATAATAACCAAGCTGGAACCATTCATTTAGTCGGAGGTGTCCCTGGCGGGATTCGCGTAAGTCGGGGACTGATCGCGACGTTTACGTTCCGTGCCAAATCAGTCGGCTCGGCCATAGTGAAGTTTGATTCGAGTCGGGTGTTGCTAAATGATGGTTTTGGGACAGAAATTTTGACCCAAAATTTCAACAGTCTTTACGATTTGACATTACCTCCACCATCTGGTCCAGTGGTAGTTTCCGATACCCATCCAGATCAGACACAGTGGTATAAAGAAACCGCAGCTTCGCTGAAATGGGAACAAGAGTTTGGAGCCGATGGATTTAGCTATGTTTTAAATTCAACTCCAGTTGATGTCCCTGATCAGATTTCTGAAGGCAACAAAAATAATGTCGTCTATCGGAATTTATCCGAAGGCCGGCAATATTTTCACATTCGAGCATTGCGGGGGGGAGTTTGGGGAGGCACAACCCATTTTGCCTTAAATATTGACCCAACCCCACCGGCGGAATTTCCGATCGAGATTAGTCCCAACAGCAAAACCACACGGCGCCAACCAGTGATTCAATTTAATACGACTGACGTGCTGTCTGGTTTAGATCACTATGAGATGCGAATTGTTCCGCTCAACAAATCTCCGGAATCGACGGACAATGCTGATGAATTATTTTTTGAAGTCCAGAGTCCCTATATCACGACAGATTTAGATTTAGGCAAATACGATGTTTTAGTCCGAGCATATGACTTAGCTGGGAATTATCGGGAGCAAAATGAACGGCTGGAGATCGTTACAGCGATATTTAAATATGTAAATGGGGAAGGATTAGAATTTAAGAGTTGGCTTACCGTTCCCTGGTGGTTATTGTTACTGTTATTGTTAATAATTTTAATGCTGCTGCTATATATCATCAGCAAACTACACTGGTGGCATCGAAAATTAGATGACAGGCGAGAAACCAAAGAATTGCCAGGGAATTTACAGCAACAAATCGAGGAACTCCAAAAATACCGGCAAAAGTATGGAAAAATTATTCCAGTCTTGCTCGCTTTAATTATTACTTTTGCATCGGGAACGGTTCAAGCGCAGGAATCGGGTTTGGAAGTCTTAGGCCCACCAGTTATCAGTTCTGTATCGAAGAATATTTCGGATGAAGATATTTTCTATGTCGGCGGTCAAACCGGAGTCGCCAGTGCTGATGTTGTGATTTATCTGCAAAGTCTGGAAACGTCAGCGACTTTGAGCCAAACTGTGAAAGCGGATAAAAACGGGGAGTGGTTCTATCGTCACAGTGGGTTTCTAAGCCCTGGTAGTTATTTATTATGGACGCAGACGAAAGTTGGGAATCAGCTTAGTCCGCCGAGCCCACAAATCGAGTTGCTGGTAGAGACCACAGCTATTAAATTTGGTGCGACTAGAATTAGTTACACGAGTTTATATCTGACCTTATTTGTCCTGTTCGCCTTGTTGTCGCTATTGTTATTGGCTTATATTATTTATAAATTTATTCACGGCCATCGCAAGCACAAAATGTTCATGAAAGAAATTACGGAAGCTGAAGCATCCGTCCGCCGCGGATTCGCCGTGCTCAATCGTGATATCCAAGCAGAACTAGAAATAATCAAAAGTGCCAAGATGAGCAAAGATCTCTCAAAAGAAGAACAAAAGAAAGAAGAACAGTTGCTTAAGGATTTGGGTGAGATCGAGCAATATCTATCAAAAGAAATCTGGGACATCGAAGAAGTGGAACGCGGTCGCTCGTAGTAAATTAATTTTTGGTTAAAAAAAGAGCGCTGCGGGAAGCCGGGCGCTTTTTAGTTTTCGAGAATGCGTGTCACTGTCTGTGTGAGAGACTCAAAATCCCCGAGCTGCACGCTTCTGAATTCACGAGGCCGATTTTCCTCGTATTTCATAAGCAGCAGTACTTTATGAGTTTCGGCTTTCTGGCGGGCGAACTCCAGGCCGTCAGTGCGCGACCGGTAGGAATCCATGACTATCACGAGGTGATAATCTTGGATTCTCGCTTGGTCCAGGCATGTTTTGGCTGAGTCGAGGCCGATGGTCGTGATTTGATCCCACTTGCTTAAAGCTGCTCTGACTGGTTGAATCCTGGACTCGTCGTCAGCGACAAACATGATCCTTTTTCGTGTCATCGAACCCTCCGTTTGGGTTTTTTCGTGAGCTTGGTTTTTGACCTCACTCGGTTCGCACGTTCTCGGTCTCGATTCAGAATCTCTTCCGCCTCACGCATCAGAAGATGGGGATTGGAGTTACTCCGAGGACTACCTTGCTTGTCGATAAGGGTATACCAGCCGTGGCTTACCTTCTGGATTCTAAACCTTTGCTTCTCGTCACCGCTGGTCTTGTTTCCCTGACCTGCGTTGATCCAAGTAATCGGCATATCAACCCTCCACGCAAACCCCACGGTAATGAAATATAACATTCTTTGGCAAAAAAAAGAAGCCTTTTGATACATCAATGCCAATCCCCATTATCTGCACAGCTGTGCATAATTTGGGATAGTTAGAAAATATAGTCAGATTTTGCTGAAAAAACCGAAACGTTTTTTTCGAGTCCAAGCTCTTTTATTAAGCTGACTATATCCAACGAAACTTTGAATGGACTCAAGAAACAGCTTTCTCTTATTTGAGTATATCCATTCCTAATTAAGAATCTGCGAAGGGTATGCCTGGCGTTGTTCTTTTTTTGAGGGACATCGAAAATAATTAAACTGGAAAGTCCATCTGTTCGATTAACTTTGTTCGATGGTTTACGACGAAGCTTTTTTGCTTTCTCTGAAATAATAAAAGTATTACCTGCGGCAGTCGACTTTCTTATTAGAAGATTTTGCTTTTCGAATTTGTAGATTTTTCGGTAGTATGTAGTGCGGGGAAACTTCTTGTACCTGATTTGCCCATATGGACCCAACTCAGCAAAGTTCTCTGGATTCATAACCCTAAGAAAATCCAAAAATTCTTCCAATATCTTTCTAGAAATTGATTTCTTTTTCATAGTAAGTGCATTGTACCACTTTACGCCCACCTGTGCAAAAAGTGGTACCGTATGCAGAATTTACATTATGCAATAGTTTATGCAATAAAAAAAAGCCCTCTTGTGATGCGCTATGGATCAAGCAGGAGAGCAAATCAGGGCCTATGGCGTCAGTGGTCTTGGTAACGCCTGGGGTCAGTTACGTCATAAACTTCGAACAATTCTGATAGACCTGTGCGGCATTTAGAGCAAAGGTCTACGTGTTTACGCCGTTCCGCTGACAGTGAATCGACGGCTTGGACCAAGTCGGCAAACAACGCCAACCGGTTGTACTCCAGAGTATTCAGATGCGGACCTTCTGGCTCCTGAACCTTGACTGGCCGTTTGTTCATCGGATTCTTGGGGCAAGTCTTACCGTAGTGCCCCAGTTCACGGCAGTAAGAGCATCTTCGTCTGATCATCGAACCCTCCCTAACGAAACCGAGAGATGAACCACGAAATCAGTGAGAGTACGCAAACGATCACGATGTCACGGTAGATTGGAATATGCAGCCGACGTGAGGCGTCAACTGGCAGTTTCCAGATGAGCCGCACTGCATGGATCGCAAACACAAATGCGACCAAGACAATAACAATTGGTGGCCAATAGTAGTGGTCCAACACGATTCTTCCTTCGTCTGGCTGTAGAGACGGTCAGGCTTGATTCAGCGCCTTGCGAACTTCGGCGAGGAACTCGTCCTTGGTCGCTTCTCGCGGAACCAAGATCCCGCCCTGGACATCACAGTCCCTGGTGATCAACCGATAACCTGAGATTGTAATCTCCTGACAAAACGCTTCGGTACCAGGACCGAGATTGCCGATGATGACCAGATCGATATCGACCGAAGGAATCATCGCCTGATTCGCTTCAATGATGAGTCGGGCAGGGATGACGTCGTGGCCTTCCTCGCTCACGACTTTCTGCATCCTCTGCAGGTAGCTCCGGTTTTCTTCGCCGATCAGAATTGTCATCGGACCTCCGTTTAGATTTCTTTTCGTCGACGAGTTACCAGCCAGACAATTACTACCGTCACCAGGCCGATAATCGCCGGAATCTCCATGCCGGTATTCACCCGGCTTACCGTGATCTCCCAGCCACTAAACATAATCCTTCCTCCGTTGTGGTGAAACCAAGATAGCACTATGGTCTTCTCTTGACAAGGCTCAACAAAAGTTTTATAATACCTCTACCGTTAAAAACCTAATAAAAGGAGTAAACAGAAAACACATTGTTTCGGGCAATTCTTTTGATCCCATCAGATGAATTCGGGATATCAGAGAACACGCTTTTACGTGTTTTTTACTTGCTTGGCCGCCGAAGCCTTGGCGAAGGCGGCGCTCAAAGGTTTTTAAATGATCTTTCCCAACTGAATAATCCAATAAACTACTTTGTACATAGTTTATTGGGAGTAAGGTAAGTAATCGTCTCCCGCCACTGCAATTAATATTTAATTGTAGGCGGGATCCCGCCCCCAAGGCGGGAAATTCTTTTGATTTCTACCCCGACGTCTACTATTTAATAGTCAGATGAAGTCGGGGCTCCGACTGAAACGTCGGAGCAGGGCTTTTGAATAGTGAGCCTTTTTAAAAAATCACTATTCGCCAGAAATTAAGTTCAAAAGTTTTAATGTTAAAAGGTTAAAAAGTTTACTTTGCAACCTTGAAACATTTCAACTTTCAAACTTTCTTATATGAAGAGTTTGATCCTGGCTCAGGATGAACGCTGGCGGCGTGCCTAAGACATGCAAGTCGAGGGGGTTTA
>MFEQ01000001.1 GCA_001777665.1 Candidatus Doudnabacteria bacterium RIFCSPHIGHO2_02_FULL_42_25 | reverse complement strand
TTGGAATTTTGGACAATGGGCGAAAGCCTGATCCAGCGACGCCGCGTGCACGAAGACGGCCTTCGGGTTGTAAAGTGCTTTTGATGGGGAAAAATCCCGCACCTTTTTGGTCTGGTTGGGGTTTGAATGTATAATACGCGTATGTATTACGTTTATATACTTTTAAATCTAGACGAGAAATCTGCTCGTAAGTTCTACATTGGAGTTACTGATAAAGTAACGACAAGAGTAGATCAGCATAATCATGGATTAAGTCAGTGGACAAGTAAATTTGGTCCCTGGAGGTTAATCTATTTTGAAGCTTATCTATCGCCAGTAGATGCTGGTCGTCGAGAGCGACAGTTAAAGCATCATGGCAAAGGGTTTCATGAACTTAAGAAAAGATTAGAATCTAGCATCAACGATGCCAAAAAGGTGCGGGACTGATGGTACCCATAGATAAGAGGTTGCTAACTCTGTGCCAGCAGCAGCGGTAATACAGAGACCTCAAGCGTTATCCGGAATCATTGGGCGTAAAGCGTACCGATAGGTGGTTTTGAAAGTTTTGGGTAAAAGCCAGAAGCTCAACTTCTGAGTTTGCTCAAAATACTGCAAAACTAGAGGGGCAAAGAGGAGACTGGAACGAACGGTGTAGTAGTGAAATGCGTTGATATCGTTCGGAACACCGAAAGCGAAGGCAGGTCTCTGGGTGCCACCTGACACTGCTAGGACGAAAGCGTGGGGAGCGAATGGGATTAGATACCCCAGTAGTCCACGCTGTAAACGATGGATATTAGGCATGCGCGAGTATCGACCCTCGTGCGAGCCGTAGCTAACGCGTTAAATATCCCGCCTGTGTAGTACGGCCGCAAGGCTAAAACATAAAGGAATTGACGGGGACCCGCACAAGCGGTGGAGCATGTGGTTTAATTCGACGATAAGCGAGGAACCTTACCAGGGTTTGACATGTATCTTCAAGCGCACGGAAACGTGTGATCTTCGAGAGTGATACACAGGTGCTGCACGGTTGTCGTCAGCTCGTGTCGTGAGATGTTCCCTTAAGTGGGAGAACGAGCGCAACCCCCATGTTATGTTGATTTTCATAACAGACTGCCGGCGTTTAAGCTGGAGGAAGGCGGGGATGACGTCAAATCAGCGTGGTTTTTACACCCTGGGCGACACACGTGCTACAATGGGTAGGAACAAAGGGACGCAATACCGTAAGGTGGAGCAAATCCTCTCAAAAACTACCCTCAGTTCGGATTGAGGGCTGCAACTCGCCCTCATGAAGCTGGAATCGCTAGTAACCGTAGATCAGCCTCGCTACGGTGAATACGTTCTCGGGTTTTGTACACAAATTAAAGGCGCCTGGCGGCTATTAAAGCTAAGTGGTTTAAGTCCACTCGCTCGATTTTCGAGTGTAGCGAACGGGTAGGTCTACTTCCGCGAGGGATAGACTGAAGGATCCTAGTAGCAAAGGGCAGCGTGATCATAAAAAGAGAGATACGACCTATTTTTAGTGCGGTGTGTAATAGGGAAGTATCACAAAAAATCTCGATCATGATGTTTGGAATAGTATTAATGGTTACCCAGGGAGATCTCATAAACTTATGGAAAATTTAAAAGTTTTGAGAAGTCAGCTGCGTCATAGTAAGCTTGGTTTAAAATCAAGCCGAAGGACAAAACCGATGGTTTCTGATGATTATATCGTCGGTCTAACAGATGGAGAAGGATGTTTCTATGTTCTAATAAAGTCACCCTTAAATAAGGGCGGTGGCGGACGTGTTACTTTGAACTTTTTTATAAAAGTTCAGGAACAAGATAAGGCTATGCTCGATAAAGTTCGTAACTCTTTAGGTTGCGGAGCAGTATACTTTCAACCAGAAAGTCGAGAAAATCATAGTCAATGTTACCGTTATACAGTAAACACACATAGAGCAATCCTAGATGTAATTATCCCGTTTTTTCGCAAGCATCAATTGCAGAGTTATTCAAAGAAGAAAAGCTTTGAGTTGTTTTGCAAAATAGCTAAGCTTGTAGAAATGGGAAAGCATCATTCTAAATTTGGTCTAGATCGAATTCGATTACTAAAATCTCAAATGAACCTTCGGACTCGCGTAGCGCGGTAACGCCGCACACTACGTGGGAATGCGAAACTATCAGTTATCGCAATCCGCCCGTCACACCATGGAAGTGGTTAGTACCCAAAAGTCTCGTTAGAGAACTAAGGTAAGAATCATGACTGGGGTGAAGTCGTAACAAGGCATCGGTAGCGGAAGCTGTCGATGGATCACCTCCTTTCTAAGGAGAATTCCGTCTCTACCAGACAACATTTCGATGTTTCTGGCAAGCGGGAAGGATGGTCGATTGCTCTGACGCAAGTCAGAGTGATACATCAAAAACGACGATATATAAGCCTTATTCCCAATAATTTACGTACAAAGAAATAGAAGCCTTGCATGAGGCTTTTTATTTTTTAGTGAATATCTGTTGTTTCTAAGCTAAATTCACTAATATTTGACAATTATTCGTTAATCGACTATAATAGTTATAGGAATTAACTATAAATATGGCTATAACTAAACCTATTAGAAATAGAATCCAAGCTCTTAAGAGCGAATTTGATACTATGCGACAAGGTAAAGAATCTCTTTTAAATATGATTGATGATGCTGAAATTCCAGAGAGTGTCTATAACTCTAATGCTATAGAAAATTCAACCTTGACTCTTAAGGAAACTGAAAAGATTTTATTGGAGCAGGAGGTCTCACGAGATATTTCTTTGCGCGAAGTTTATGAAGCAAAAAACCTTGCCAGAGTTATAGATTATATTCGTAATAAAGTTCAAACTCTTGAAATAAATAAAGAAACTATATTGCTTCTGCATCAGATGTTGATTGGGGGCATTGATGATAGTATTGCTGGCCGATTCAGGAAGAAAGGGGAATATGTCCGAGTCGGTACTCATATAGCACCAGCTCCGGAACATGTAGAGAGAATGATTGAAGAAATACTAAATGAGTATTCAAGCAATTTGGAATCGTATTTTGTGGATAAGGTTGCAAAGTTCCATTTGGATTTTGAAACTGTACATCCATTCTGTGATGGTAATGGTCGCATCGGGCGTGTGCTTACTAATTTGCAGCTGCTTAAACTTGGTTTCCCAATTATTATTATTAGGGATAAAGAGAAAAAAGAATATTATGATGCCTTCAAAGAATATCGAGATAGTAAAAATAAGAATGGAAAGATAATGGAAAAGATTGTAGGTCTGGGTTTGATTGAATCACTGCATAAAAGGATTACTTATCTTAAAGGGGACAATGTTGTCATACTTGCTGATTATGCTAAGAAGCATAAAAAATCTACCCCAGCTGTCCTAAACGCTGCGAGAAGACAAAATATTCCAGCATTTAGAGAAAAAGGTGTTTGGAAGATTGGGGAGAGTTTTAGATTATAACCTAAAAGCCGGATGTTAAATAACTTCCGGCTTTTAGCAAACGTTGGGTGTTTCCATGTGTTTGTATTGTTGATTTTTACTATATTGGGCGAACTGCCCGGAGTTAACAATATTTGGAAACATCACGTGCGTAACTTTCGTTTTGCTTCATTCATCTCTCCTTTCAAATTAAGTATATGACAGCTAGATGTAAAGTAAAGTAGAAAACCTACAAGATTTAAAATAATCTATAAAAACCTGGACAAATCCTGACGGCGCTTTCGTCGTCAGTGGGCGAGTGCTATGATACAAGTATGAAGATTACTGAAACCTTAGAACAATTAGGGCTCCACCCAAACGAAGTTAAGATTTATCTGGCTGCTTTGGAATTGGGCCAGGCAAATATAACGGAATTGTCAGCCAAAGTCAGCATTCCTCGCACCACTGTTCGGGAACACATAGACGAGATGCTACAGAAAGGTCTTTTGAATCAATTCGAAAAACATGGTCGAACGATTTTGATAGCGGTTGAACCTAGCCGCCTCCTGGCTCACGAACAAGCAAAAGAAGTTGCACTCAGTTCAATTCTTCCCGAACTGGAAGCGATCAGAGAAAAAAGCGGAATACAAAAACCAATTATCAGAACTTTTTTTGGTTTATCAGAGATCCGCCAAATTTATGATGATATGATAGCGACCAAACATCCAATTCTAGGCGTTGACGCTTTTCGTGATGGGCGCGAAATTTTGGGCATGGATTTTATGAATTCCTTCGTCCAGCGTCGATATGAGCATTTTTTGAAAATTCGTTTAATTGTAGAAAAAACACCTGCCGCTTTGGAGTTGCAGGCGAGGGACTCAGATCAATTACGACGGACCAGATTTTTACCTGATAATTTCGAGTTACGCCGGACCGCGAATTTTATTTACGGTAACAAAGTCGCGATGATTTCTTTCAACCGCAAAGAACCGACCGGTATCGTGATCGAGGATCCGGATACAGCTCATACCATGTCGATTTTTTTCGAAAGTTTGTGGAACCAAAGTACTGACAAATGACGGCGAATTGGCCGTCATTTATTTAGGTTTTTTATTGATAAATTTGGCAGTTTGTTGGCTTATTCATTAGTTGAATTGTTATTTTATGCAGGAATGGTATAAAAAAAGAGGGTATAGCTACGCCCTCATTTAGGAAGTGGTTAAAGGTCGAATTCAATCCGCCGTCGCTAAAGCTATGGCGGACAAGTAGGAGTAAAATATATGAACAAATTTAATTGGTTCAAGGCAGTGGGTTTCGGTGCTCTGGTTTGGGCAATCATGTTTATAGCAGCTTCCATCTTCGTGGGATTTGGGATCACGATTAACCTCTGGGCAGAAATTACATTGGCAATTGTCGGTGGAATCGCTGCATACTTGCTTGCTATAAATATTCGAGCCCCAGCACCAATGTCAGCCTTCGGTTATGGCGCTGTGTTTGTGGTAGTTGGGGTTATCCTAGATCTAATAGTTAGCCAACAGTTTGTTTCTGGATTGTTTACGATGTGGACATATTATCTAGGCTATGCGCTAGTGTTATTTGCTCCACAGGTAGAGCTGGGATTTCGCAGCACCAATGTTTCTGTTCAGCGATAAGATAATGAGGGCGTAGCCGAAATCAAATAGTGTTATTTAATTAGTAAATTTATGAATGAGATTCCAACACAACATTATTATGGAGATCGCGTGAGGCAACTATTTTTCGTTGCGGCTGCAATCATGCTGATTGGCTTGCCCTTTGTCGGTCCACTCGTCACCTTGCCAGTATTTATTTCCATCTTCGCGATTCTTGTTTTAGATTTTTTAGCCGGCCTGACTAATCCGAGGCAGATGTGGGTCAATTGGGTCAATATTCTGGTGGCTTCGATTGCCCTGGTCGTATTCGAATACGCAGCAGTTAAATCGTTTAATGATTCTCGTGCCTTCTTCTTTGTTGTCAATCAATTTTTAGCCACGTTGTTTCTCCTCGCCATCTACTTGAGCACGAAGACGCTAAGAGGAATGATGATTAACAAAGAGTAATATGACACTCAATCTGCTTAAAAATATAGCCGCCGTAGTCGTATTGATTCTGATTGGGTTGGCGGTCGAGCGCTTCGCGATTCGTAGAGAATCGCCCCCACCAATTCCTCAAGAAACAAACTTCGATTTTACCGGACATATAGTCAGAAATAATCCCGGATTGAAACCTGACACCTGGTATTTGATTTATGAAAAGCCAGGACAGCCAGCATTGAATGTTGAGCTCAAATTCGATGAAAAAAGCTTCTGTTTTGTAAATGATCAGTCCATTTTTTGCAGTGAGTACACCTTTACTGTTGGTCAAGCCATCCATGTTGAAGGTGTTGAGAAAGATAACATAGTTCTGATCAGACAAATGATAGTCCTGGAAGATGTGGAACCAGCAAAATTATTACAAATTAAACTTTACTATTACAACGAAGACAGGGATCGGGAAATATCGGGCGGGGAGTGGCTGAGCTTAGATCCTGAAGCCGTGATCCCTGTAGAACGACAAATTCCCACTACCATGACGCCGATTCAAGATGCGATCAGGTTGTTGATCCGAGGAGAATTATCGAGTGAAGAAAGAGATGAGGGATTTATGACTGAATTTCCAAATGAGGACTTTAAACTACTGGGAGCAAATTTGAAAGCCGGTGTACTGACTTTGGAATTTACGGAAGTTCCAGGGTTTACTATGGGTGGGTCGGCAAGAATTAGATTGATGACGGCTTCAATTACAAAGACTGCCAAACAATTTTCTGAAGTCAAGACAGTAAAATTTTTGCCCGAAGAAATATTTCAACCATAAAAAAACGTGAGCGGTTTTTCTTTTTGCCATTTTATTGCTTGGGGTATATGATTTATACATGAAAGTATTTTCAATATTGTTTTTCGTTTTAATAGCATTAGTGCCATGTGCTTTTATCTTTTCATGGCTTATTTTGGTAGGAGATAGTGCCCACTTCTTTAATGATGTTTTTTATCCTATATGGATTCTTGTGTTCCTTTTAGTTTACCTTTTTTCTTGGTTATATAGAACAAATCATCCGAGAGAGATTGAGCCTAAATCTCTTAAGATTATGAGAGCAATCGGAATTATTATTATAGTTCTTGCTATGCTTTTTGCAGTATCAATGTTCTACTCTCTTTATAAAGGTTTCGGTGGGTGAGAAATGTTAGAGCACTTTTGGTTGACATGATTTGTTTTTTGCCCAAAAGGCGATTTTTTTTTCGATCACCAGTGTCAATTTTTGCACGGCCGTGCAAAAAGATAGACGATTATAATAGATAATAGTAAGCGAACATTAGGAAAAACAACAGAATACCGAAAGCACCGATGACAAATAAAATTTTGTCTGTAAATCCTTTGACTGGGGAGAGCATTAGTTTGGGAAATAATGCGATTTTCTTTCTGTTGAACGGATAGAGATAACCAACAGAGGTGTTGAATCCATCGATCAGCGGATGGCTGATATAGCTTAGGAAAAATACATAAGGTAATAGTGGATAAATATTATTTAAATAAAAAAAGTTGATCAGATAGACGATCAGGAAAAATATTAGTGATACAAAGACGGAATGCATGATTCCACGATGGTGAAAATACCTCCCAGTAAATATTCCTTTGAAATTACTCAATACCCCTCCACCCACGTAGTGGATTTTTGCGCCATCTCCAGCAGCATCAATATCGGGCAGGAGACTGGCTAGCATCGCGACGGGTAGAAATACCAAAAGGGATTGGTCTGGGTTTTTCGTAAATGATGTAAGCCAAACAGCATTGGCTCCTATCGCTAAATGTGTTCTCCACGTCATATAGTAAATTTATCACAAAGTCGCCACAATGGCGATTTTTTACTTTGACCGGCCGAGCTTTTTTGTACTATGATTACTTGAAATCGAAAGAGGAAAGCCCACGACTTAATATAGGAGTTGAGGCTATGACTACCGTCGAAAAGTTGCGAAACTCAACCGCTGCTGCGCGCATCCGCGAGCAGAAAGCGCTCATCGTCCATCGCAAGATCGCCGCGAAGACCATCTTGGAACTGGGTGAGAAGCTCTCGTCGGCAGGGTTCACGATTCGGGAATTTACCATGGATTCACCCCACGCCATGGGCGCGATCCGATACTGGGACCGATACCAAGATTTATTGATTGGTGCGGGGACTGTGGAGACACCCGAGCAGGTCTACGAAGCTGTCCACGCCGGCGCTTCGTACGTTGTGACCTACTGGAACAACCACAAAGTCATTGAAGCCGCGCTCAAGCGTGAGATCATTGTGATCCCAGGATGCAAAACGCCGACAGAGATCCGGGAAGCGTGGCACACGGGTGCGACGTTCATCAAGCTCTACCCTGGAGGGTTTGACAACGGTGCGGAGCTGGAAGAATTCGTCCACGGACCTCTGTCACACGTGCAGTTCGTCGTTGCAGGTGGGGTGACTCGTCACAATGCCGGTCAGCTGTTGAAACGGGGAGCAGCTGCGGTTGCTTTCGGTGCCACTGAGTTCCTCGAGAACGGGATCGAATCAGCGGATCAGATCATCCACGAAGCCGCGGTGAATATCTCGTTGCCTCACGCCGCCTAACCAGCAACTCGTCAGTGATCTTTTGGAGCAGACCCACAAATCTGCTCTTTTTTTATTTCATGTATAAAAAAAACGGGCGTCTGCGACTCCCGCTAACTAAATTGATTTCTGGCTTGAAGCCTTCGCTTCTTCCTCTGTCGCGATGACAACTTGTCGAGACTTCGTCTCGCTACTATTTTTTTCGCCGCGGATTATGACCCGTGCGCAATTGATCACCCCGACGAATGTTAGCAGGATGAACAGCGACCAGCCGATGGTACTGCTCCAGCGCCAGTGATAGACGAAAATCGTGTGCCAGATCAGAATGAAGGTCGCGTGAGCCTCGAGGCAGAACAGGGCAAACAGCTTTCGTGCCTTATTCTGGTCGAGCTTTTTTCTGTTTTCGTGAGCGGACGACAGAATACCGTTGACTACCAAGCCGATGGTGACTAGACCCCAGCGCACGAATGTTTCCATTGGTTTCCTCCTGAATCCAGATATTACACTAGACCACAATAGAATTCAAGGCCTGATGTTTCTGGTCTTTTGCACTTTTTTCAAGCGAGGAGTATATTATATTTATGAATTCCGTTAGAGACATAGATGTTCTACGTTTATATATTACAAAGTCAGAAAGATAAGCGCTTATATTCTGGATCAACGAATGATTTACGGAAACGCTTGAGCGAGCATAATTCAAGAAGGGTTTATTCAACAAAAGGCCGGGGTCCATTTATCTTAATTTACTACGAGTCTTGTTTAAACGAACTAGACGCTCGGGTAAGAGAAAAATATTTAAAAACAGGAATGGGTAAAAGATATATAAAAAATCGGTTCAAGCGTTTCCTGTCTCTAACGGGATGAAAACTATACTAGTTGTCGAGGATGACACCATGTTTACAGATATTCTTCGACACGTGTTAACCAAAGCTGGTTACAATGTGGTTACAGCCAAGGACGGCCTGGAAGGATTGGATGCAGTCCGCGGACATCATCCGGATTTGATCATTCTCGATATTATGATGCCCAAATTAGATGGATTAGAGATGTTGAAGCAACTGCGAAATCAAGAAGAGCCAGACAAGAAAGCCCGGGTAATTATGCTAAGTTCAGTCGAACAGCCAGATTCGAAAATCCAAGCATTCGCTAGCCAAGTGGATGACTATCTGGTCAAATCCAATGTCGATACAAAAATCGTTCTAGAAAAAGTCAAAAAAGTCCTACACGATTAGTAAAATAGACAAAAAATAGCTGGTGTTAACAGCTATTTTTGTTATCCCAGGACTCTTTACAAAGCTGGGGTTATATGCTAATATCTGTAGTCAAGACAAACGCAATGGATTCTAAATATTTGCAAATCAAAACCTATCGGGATAATCCAAAAACCACTTTTTTTGCGGTGTGTATTTTACTATTATTGTTAGGAGCTATATTTTTGGAGCACAACACCTGTCGCATCGTTGAGTATATTTACAACAGCGATCGTCTATCTGGCAACGTCCCACTTATTTGCAAAATCTTTTAAAAACAATGGTATAATGTAAAGGAAGTTTAAACTTTAAAGAAACAAATATAGAAATGTTGAAAGATTATAAATTAGGGGCCCTGGCCGGATTTTTGACCGGGATTTGTTTGATCCCGACTGCTTGGAATAGTGGTTATCAACAAACCGGCATTCTATTTGCCGTACCATTTATAATTGCCTTGGTAATCATGTTTGGGGTTTGGCTCGGCAAATTTCTCTCGAATTTTTTGCCGATCATGTACCAGCTATCCAGATTTGCGGCAGTGGGAATTCTCAACACCGCTATCAACTTTGCGGTTTTAAATCTGTTGAGTCTTTGGAGCGGGATTACGGCTGGGATTTCAGTCGGGGAATACAACATTCCAGCGACCATCATTGCTGCCACCAACAGTTATTTTTGGAACAAGCATTGGGTATTTCAGGGTCGACAATCCGCTATCCAGGATGTCCCGAAATTTATCCTGGTCACGTGCTTAGGTTTACTCGCCCGGAGTACAGTTTTAGTAGTCATGACCTCACAAGTCAGTCATTCGGGAATTGCTGCGGGTGCTTGGCTAAATATCAGCAATGTGGTTGCGACATTTGTCGGGATATTTGTCGACTTTATCGGGTACAAAATCTTCGTTTTCAAACGAAAATAAGAGCTGTCGTAATCACCAATTGACCTCTGCAAAGAGGTCTGTTTTTATTATGTTGAGGTCGCAGAATTAATGCCTGCCTGCCGGCAGGCAGGAAAGGACAAAACATGAAAAAATCAATATTCATAGCCAGTTTGGCTTTATTCATTGCCAGTACTAGTTCTGCTGCAGTCAGCTCGTCCTTGACGGTTAATGGTGATACCAGAATCGGATCGGATGTCAGTGTTTCTGCCAGTTGTGGCGATGTCCCGAACGCAAGTTTGGTACCGATCACACTTAGCCAGATCGGTATGGCCAGCCGAGTCGGGTTCGCGGCAACAGTCGGATCGAACGGCAGCTTCTTTACGACAGTTCGATTACCATCGACCGGATTTCAACCTGGACCTGCTTTCCTAAGCGCGACTTGTCCAGATGGAAGCACGATCATGTCTGCTATCATATTGAGTGCTAGTATCACTAGTTCTAGTATTACCAGTGGTGATGTCGCAGGGGTTTCAACCACCCCAGTCGGAGGAGTGGCTGCGGGTGTTGCGGGTTTAGATTTAACCTTGATCATTGCTGGAATTCTCGTCTCTGCAGGGATTATAGGATTACTCCTGGGGTCTAAACGAGAGACTCCTGTGCACTAGTAGTAGTTGATGTAAAACCGTTTCCGATTTATCGGAACGGTTTTACTTTGCTATAATAAGTGAAAATAAGCCTAATTGAAATGAAAAACAAAGGATTCACGCTCATCGAGCTGTTAGTAACTGTTGCCATTATTGGGATTTTGGCTGCGGTTGTTCTGGTTAATTTGAATTCGGCTCGGCAAAAAAGCCGTGACGCTCGCAGACTTGCGGATATTCGTCAGATTATTACTGCACTTGAAATTTTTTATAATGATAATAGTGGCTATCCAGATACCCCTATTCCAGCCACACCTAGTGACACTGGTCCAGATCCAGCCAATGGCAGTCCTGCGTGGAGTACTTTTTTGGGTACCTGGCCCAATGCCCCTGTGCCTCCAGATGGAGCTCCTGTTTGTGATGGGACGAATAATTTGTATACTTATTCGCAAGTTGGAGGTGGCCAGGATTACGCCTTAACGTTTTGTCTGGGAGCTGCCGTTGATCAATATCCAGCGGGTGTCAGAACCGCAAGTGGTGCTGGAATCAACTAGGGATTGCTTGCATAAAAATACTACTTAGTTAAAATATCCAGGAATGAATTAATCCTGGATATTTTTAATGTACAAATTGACTATACTGGTTGGACTAGTTGTGCTGGGAGTATTTACAACACCTCATAAACAGCAATCATTTGCCGAAAATCGACTAATAATCCCGCAATTAGCAGCGACGATGACGACAGTGATTAGTCCAGAAGTCACAGTTAGGGAACGGCTACCAAAAGCAGCTGAAGTTCGAGGTCTTAGCATTGAAGCAATTAATCTCGATATTCCATTAGACAAAACTACTTTGGGAAAAAATCAGGAACTCTTGGTTCCAGCTAATCCAAACAAAGCGGCATGGTATAAATCAGGGCCGAAGTTTGGAGAAGCGGGTACAGCTTTGGTCACGGGACACCTCGATTCGATGTCTGGCCCAGGGGTGTTTTGGAATCTCAAAAAACTAGTCCCCGGGGATTTGATTTATGCCAAACGAGATGACGGGAAGATCGTAACTTATCAAGTCGACAAACTAGAATCTTATGCCCAAGATATGACTTTTCCCTGGGATAAAGTCTATGCGACAACCGGTCCATCGAGCCTCCGCATCATTACCTGTGATGGGAAATACGATCCAAAAACCGCTAGATATAGTCACAATTTAGTTGTTTATGCTTCTGTAGTAAACTAAATGGGTGACCAAAAGAATTATCTATTTAATCTCTGGAGTACTAATAATTGCCGGTGGCTTTGTTCTACTTAGCCAGTTTTTGGATTTGAGTCCGCGAATTCCGACGGCAGCTATTGAGACCGATCCCTCGCTCTCTAAACCGATAAAAATAAAAATTCCCAGTATCAATGTTGATGCTGCGGTAGGGGAGCTGGGGCTAAATGCTGACCAAACCATCGAAGTCCCAAAAAATGTTTCTGAAGTCGGGTGGTATAAATACTCTCCAAGCCCGGGTTATATCGGACCAGCAGTGATGGTCGGACACAAAGATGCAATTACCGGACGCGCTGTGTTTTATGATTTAAACAAAGTTAAAATCGGAGACGAGATTGTTATTGACCGAGAAGACGGAAGCACGACCACGTTTAAAGTTGAGAGTATAGAAACTTATAAGCAGGATCAGTTTCCCACGGAAAAAGTTTACGGCAGTTTAAGCTATCCTGGCTTGCGATTGATAACTTGTAGTGGAACTTATAGTGCCCTCAAAGGCCGTTATTCGGATAATTTGGTTGTCTATGCAACTTTGCAATAGATGTATATAATTTGGACATGGAAAGAGAATATGGGTTTCGGCATGAATCTAAAGAGCAATCCAAGCTTGAACGAAAGTATTTTTATCATGGTACTCTTCTTAAAGATTTTGAACATATAAATACTGAAGGCTTTCATTTTAGAGAGGGGTTAGCGACTTTATCAATTTCTCCTAGTTTTATTGAAAGACACTGGACCAAAGCCGAAACAATAATGGATCAGAGGAAGAGGTCTGGACGGGGCAAGGTTCACGATTTAGAACCTAGCGAATCTCAAGGCCTTATTCTAGTCATAGAACCTCAAAATTATGAAGCATCACACATCTCTTCTTTTCCTCAAGAAACAGATGATGAGGTAATTTTTCGGAATCATTGGGAAAGACATCACCATGCCTTGCACGCACCCGAAAGCGAAGATTTGCTAAAGGAGCGCCTAAAATCCAGAAAGAAGCCTGCGAAGCGTGATACTCTGCCGCCAGAGCAGATTAAAATGGCTTTGTTATCCACTCCGGAGTTTAGTTTAATTTTGAAGAATTTTATTCAGGAACTACGTAAAGGACATATCCCATTAGACCAGTATGTGAAGATACTCACTGGATATTTAGAAAAAGGAGAGGGGATTATAAAAGACGAGGTGTCAGATAAGAAAGAATTAGCATTAGAAATGATCAATGGGGAGGTAGAGCAATATATAGTTACTACAGTGCGTAAATTATTTTTAAGCATAAAGCATTATCAACACAAAGACGTCTATACCGAAAAGAAAGGGAAGAAGTCATCGGCAAAAATGTTTGATCTCGAACAAATAGAATCTATATTAGCCAGCTTAAAATTATTAGATCTCGATCATCCTACGCTTAAACGATATCGGGATATCGCGGTTCATTCATTAGACCAAGAATTGGCCAAATTACAATAATCCGTTATAAATCAAAAACTACGTAGTTTGATACGTAGTTTTTTGGTGGGCGACGATTGGACCGAAACCTCTGACCTCGTAATACTCTAAAGCTGGTGGGCGACGATGGACTCGAACCATCGACCTCGTCATTATCAGTGACGCGCTCTAACCACCTGAGCTAGTCGCCCATCAGCCATAGACTATTTTTAATAAAGTAAAGCGACGAAATGACCTTGGTCATTATCAGGTCGATGCTAGTAAGGATAGCATCGCTAGTCGCCCTCATGAAATTAGCCCCAATACTTTACCAAATTTTGAGTGAACTGTAAAATACCTATATGCGTATATTCTACGGAATTATTTGGATAATTATAGGATTTCTCCTGATCAGGTATTCGGTGGGCCTCACGGAAAACTTAGGCACGATGGATTGGGCTGAAAAGTATCTTAAAGGCGGCTTTGGTGCGGGGACATACTCAATGTATCGCTTGCTCGGGTTATTGATCATCATCTTATCCTTACTCTATATCTTTGGATTTATGGGAGCAATTGTCAGCCCCTTTGGGCACTTGTTCGGCGGCTCCAGATAAGGTAAGCTTAGAGGGATTTGAGGGCCGCTAGCTCATTTGGTAGAGCGCCGCGTTTGCAACGCGGAGGTGACCGGTTCGAGCCCGGTGCGGTCCACCAAGATAAGCAATCAAAAATTAGTACGGAGCAGGTCTGCTCGTTGACTTGACCTAAACGATCGGTTACTATAAAAATATGAATAAGATTGCCGTTAAGAAGAAAATCCAAAAGCTAGAAGCAGAGATTTCTTTGCTCAAGAGTGCCGTATCGCAGCGGCCGGATTTTGAAATTGATGAGCAGAATTGGAAGAAAATAAAGCCAGCACTCAAAAAAGCCAGAGCCCAGACTTATAAAGAGGTTTATGGCTAAGCCAGTTATATTTCTAGATTCTAGCGTAATTATTTCCTCCCTCCTTTCTACGACCGGAGGGAGCTTTTATATTATCAATACGTTGAAGGACGATTTCGAGCTTCAAACCAACGAATATGGTTTAAGCGAGATTCAGAAAACCTTAAAGAATAAGTTCGCCGATCAACCCAACCTACAAAATCAGTTATTTTTAATTTTAGGCATGGCTCAAATAACCATATTGCCTAATCCGGCTAAAAAAGAAGAAAAACAAGCAGAAAAATACATTTCCAAAATCGATGCTCCAATTTTAGCTTCTGCCTTAAAACACAGCGACTTTCTTATAACACTAGATAATGAATTTTTTAATTCCGGAATAATAAATCTAGCGAAAGAAAAAGCCCTGGCCATTATGAAACCGAAAGAATTTATAGAAGAATTTCGCAATTAACCTAACCCTTACCCGAAATGTCAGCCTAGGGTGTTGAAAAGTCTTTTTTGTTCGGTAGATTTTGCTTCATATTAGAATTTCCCCCCCTTGAAAGGGGAGGGATTAAGGGTGGGGTAGATTGCAAATATGTTGAGAAATCTACCTCACCCCCGACCCCTCTCCTCTCAAGGAGAGGGGAGTTTTAATCTGAATTTACTTATCATTTGACGTATTGCTTAAATTTCACTATAATTGATTTGCGAACTGATATTCGAGAAGAAATCAAATAGAAAAAGAGAGGGCAATAAAAATAGAGTAAAAGATGCTATTCAGTAAAACTAAAAGCCAGCTAGGATTGGATATTGGTTCTTCCAATATCAAAATCGTCCAATTGCGACCTGATAATGATCGATTTGTGCTGGAAACTTATGGGATAGTCAATGTCTCTTACCAGATCGCGAACAAGGAGAGTTCCGCAGTCATTAAACCAGTTGCGGAAGTTTTAACAGAACTGATGCGCAGAGCTGGAGTAACGACGAATAAAGTTGTGGCATCACTGCCCAATAACTCGGTGTTCACTTCTGTGATTGAACTCCCGAAAATTCCCGATGACGAATTGAAAAAAGCTGTAGAATTTGAAGCGAAAAAATACGTTCCTTTGCCTCTGTCAGAAGTTGCTCTATCCTGGAGCGTAATTGATGAAAAAAAAACTAAAAAGGATATTGGCCTTGGTGCAAACCTCCCAGAAAAAATTAAAGTCTTACTCACAGCCGTCCCCTCGGTCGTTATTAACAATTACATTCAGCTTTTTAAATTATGCGGATTAGAAGCTTCGGCCATTGAGATCGAAGCGCTGGCTCTGATAAGGTCGTTGGTGGGCGAAGATTCGGTGAATTGTATTTTAATAGATATCGGAGCGAAAAGTACTTCAGTTAATTTAGTCGAAAACGGGTATCTGCGGTTGTCGAAAAATTTGAACATTGGTGGCGATTCGATTACTCTGACTTTAGCCAAGAGCTTATCAGTCAACTATAACCGCGCCGAACAGTTCAAAAAAGATTTCGGGCTCTCTGGAAACACTCAACTGCCTCAAGTCATGCGACCGATCCTAGATATTATCCGGAACGAAGCGGGACAATTAATTAACTTGTTTGAAAGTCGGGGCCGAACAATTGATAAGGTCATCATCAGTGGGGGAGGTTCGAGACTTCCGAATTTGAAAGAATATTTAAGTACATTAGGCAAACCCCTGGTTTCAGCCAATCCATGGTCTCACGTCGTCGCCCCTGACAAACTTAAAGCTGTGATTGAACCTTTGGGGCTTAATTTAGCGGTTGCAATGGGTCTGGCTATGCGCCACTCATAAAAAAATGACAGATATAAATTTATTACAAAGCCAGATAAAAGATACCACTGTCGCTTCGACACAGCGAACTTCGATGTTCGTGACTTTGGTTGTGATAATTTTCATTGCACTGGTCGCTGGTAATGTCCTCCTGTATTTGTTGACAAAAACCACTGAAAAACAAACGGCGGAAGTATTGGAAGAGAATAATGAGCTGCAAATAAGCATCAACAAGGTTTCGAAAGAGCTGGATGCTGCAAAAAGCCTGCAAGCGAAGTTGGCCAATGCTTCCATGCTCCTCGAAAAGCACACCTTGACCACCCCATTACTTGAAGAATTAGAAAAATATACTTTTATTAAATCCAGATATTTCGCAGCCGATTTTAATAAGGACAATAACAAAATTCATCTCGAAGGCAACGTTCCAACTTATACAGATTTAGGCAAATTGATTTTAGGTTTATCGACTTCTGAAAATTTTCAGAACGTAAAGTTGTTGTCAGTCAGCGATGGATCAGCTAAGGCCGCAGCTGGATCGGGAAAGGTTTATTCTTTTTCCATTGATATGAATGTGATTCCAAAAATATACACTAAATAAATGTCTATTCAATCCAAAAGTTTATACGCGATTATCCTGACCTTAGCTTGTTTAGCAAGTGGCTATTATCTTTATAATACAGTTTGGCCGAATTATTCGTCTCAACAAATGGCCTTGAATTTGGCTCAAACCGAAAATCAACAGTTACAAGATACCCTAGATTCCACTAAGGATTTTATAGAGAAATATAATCAACAAGCCTCCAATCCCTCGAACATTGACCAGTTTTTACCAGCGAAAGAGCCGGACGTCCCGAATCTTTTGGCGAATATCGAAAGTTTAGCCGGACAAAGTGCCATCGTTTTAAGTGAAATTCAAATTGTGGATAGTGCGACTAAAATTAGTGCAGTTAATGCTGTCCAACCGGTCGGAATCAGCTTTAGTGCTTCCGGCACGTATCCTCAACTTAAAGATTTTATTACTAAAATTCAGCTCCATCTGCGGTTAATGGATGTCACGAATATCACACTCGCAGCTAATAATTTGGGCGACCAGAGTAACTCCACTCCGATTTTGATTTATCAAATTAAATTAAACACTTACTACCAGAAATAAATGGATCCGAAAAAAAGGAAAATTTATATTATTCTCATCGTCGTAACCATACTCTTGAGTGTTGGTATCTTAGTCTGGAGTAATCTTAGTGGTGGTTCATCTCCTGAAGCTGATTTGATAACTCCCGTTACAAACAGTGGCCGTGACAACGATGCTACCGGTTCTTTTCAAGCTCCTCCGGTGTTTCCAGCTAGTAAGACTTTTGACAGTGGGGTTTTGCAAAACCCTGAATACACTCAACTTCGCGGCTACACTCCACTAGATATCGCCAACCAACTCGGCCGACCAGATCCTTTTAATCGCTATTAAAATGGCAGAAGCAGCAGTTAACACCCTAGAGAAAACCTTGAGTTTTGAAGAGTTCTTGTCGGAAAAAAAATTCATCTCCAGGGAAAATCTGATCAAGGCTCGGGCAGAAGCCAGCAGCTCCAACCGCAACCTCTTTGACTTTTTAGTAAGCGAGAAATACCTAACTGAAGAAGATCTGACTCGCGCCCGTGGGCTTTTTTTTAACCTGCCGTATATCGATCTTCGAGGAAAAAGCATTGCCAAAGACCTGCTGGAGATAGTTTCGAAAGATACGATTAGCACATATAAAGTTGTGCCGTTTGAAAAGGAAGATGATATTTTAAAAGTTGCTGTTACTGACCCGACTGACCTGGCGGCCATTCAGGCCTTAGAATTTTTAGCCCAAAAGCATAATTTCCGACTCGAAGTCTATATTACTTCTCTGATCAGTTTCCATGCCGCTTCATCAGTCGTCGCTTCAGTCAGCACAGAAGTTTCTCAGGCCTTAAAAGAAGTAGTCGAGAAAGAAGCCCGAGAAAAAGTTGCAGCCGAATATAAACGACCAACGAAATCAGATAATGGTGAGCAGAAGTTATCCGACGAAGCTCCGATTTCAAAAATTGTAGATGTTGTTATCCGCCACGCGATTGAAGCTAGAGCCTCTGATATTCATGTTGAACCCTCTGAAGAAGATTTAAGAGTTCGTTACCGGGTTGATGGAGTGCTGCATAGTTCTTTAATTCTTCCGAAATCGGTCCACAGTGCGATTGTTTCCCGGATTAAAATTTTGTCGAACCTGAAAATCGACGAACAAAGGCTTCCTCAAGATGGACGATTTCATATAAATTTAGAAAGTAAACCTATCGATTTTCGTGTTTCGACATTCCCGACCGTGGTCGGGGAGAAAGTTGTTTTGAGAATTTTAGATAAATCGATGGGCGCTCCGACCCTGGAAGAACTCGGCGTCATGGGACGAAGGCTCGAGGCGGTGAAAAGCACGATTCTCAAGCCCCACGGAATGTTTTTGATTACTGGGCCGACCGGTAGTGGTAAATCAACCACTCTCTATGCAATTTTAAGCATTCTGAATAAGCCCGGGGTGAATATCGTGACTCTAGAGGACCCGGTCGAGTACTTCATTGATGGAGTGAATCAAGCCCAGGTTCGACCAGAAATTGGGCTGACGTTTGCTTCTGGGTTGCGTTCAATTTTACGCCAAGATCCAAATATTATCATGGTTGGTGAAATCCGTGACCGCGAAACAGCCGAACTGGCAGTTAATTCTGCTTTGACCGGACACTTGGTGTTTTCGACCCTGCACACGAATAGCGCAGTTGGCGCTATTCCGCGATTGGTGGACATGGGAATTGAACCGTTCTTGCTTACCGCATCCCTCAACCTCGTCGGTGCCCAGCGGTTGGTCCGCAGAATTTGTGATAAATGTCGAACTGAAACCAAGCCGAGCGAAGCGGTCCAGAAATTTATTACGGAACATTTAGCCAATGTCGATGCGGAAGAATATAAAGGATATGATATCAAAAATACGAAAGTTTATATGGGCCGAGGCTGTCCAGTTTGTGGTAATTCAGGATATAAAGGCCGAATTGGTATCCACGAAATGTTGGTTGTTAGCAAAAAAATTCAAGAGTTGATTAATGACCGCACGCCAGCCATTAAAATTCAAGAAGTCGCAGTTAAAGATGAAAAATTTATCTCAATGCAGCAAGACGGGATCCTGAAAGCCTTAGCAGGAGTCACGACTGTCGAAGAGGTCATCAGAGTTACTAAAGAATAATATGATCGAAAAAAAATTATTATTTGTCCACCCGGATTACAAATTATCGGGAATTTATGCCAAGCATCTGGGTACGCGTTTCAATGTCGATAGCGCTCATGATGGACTTACTGCCATCAGAAGATTTCGTGCAAACCCGCCTTCGATCGTCGTCAGTGATTACGAATTACCTTTGTTATCTGGAATTTCGTTCCTGCGCTTTGTGAGACAGCATCCAATTCACCAAGCCGTGCCTTTTATTTTCTTGACCACTTATCATGATAATTCTGAAGCATTAGGTTTGGGAGCTTCAGACTGGTTGGATACCAGGAATTGCAGTCCAGATTTCTTACTTGATCGTATTCATAAAATTCATCAAATGCATGCCGTATAAATCAACAGAACTCGAAGTAAACAAATTATTGACCATGGTTTTGCAGCGCAATGCCTCTGATTTGCACTTGATCGCAGGTAAACCACCGACACTTCGAATCGACAGCGAGTTAGTGGAACTCAAAGAGTACGAAGTACTTTCAGGCAACGCGATTGCAGCTATGGTCGCGGTGTTGCTGGAAACTCCCGAACGCAATCAACAGCTGATGACTGAACGCGAAATGGATTTTTCATTTTCTTTCAAAGATAATATTCGTTTCCGGGTTAACGCTTATTTCCAAAAAGGGTTTATGTCCGCGGCTCTTCGTTTGATTTCGAACAAAGTCAAAACTATCGAAGAATTGAATTTGCCACCACAACTGAAAGAATTGATTAATCATAAACAAGGCTTGATTTTGTTTGTTGGTCCTACTGGACACGGGAAATCGACCAGCCAAGCCTCGTTGATTGATTTAGTGAATCATACGAGAGCAGAGAATATCGTGACCATAGAAGATCCGATTGAATACGTTTATATTCCTGACAAGTCTTTGATCAACCAGCGCGAGGTCGGTTCTGATACCCAAGCGTTTGGCCGTGCTCTAAAGAGTGTTCTTCGCGAAGACGCCAACGTCATTTTGGTTGGTGAAATGCGTGACTTGGAATCTATTGCCACGACTATTACTGTGGCTGAAACAGGACACTTGGTGTTTGCCACCGTCCACACGAACGATGCAGCTCAAACCATTGATCGCATCATTGACGTTTTTCCTTCGCACCAGCAGAATCAAATCCGGGCGCAACTTTCAAACATTCTGGTGGCTGTAATCTCACAAAGGCTGTTGCCAAAAATTGGTGGGGGCCGCGTTCCGGCCGTGGAAATTATGTTAAACAGCAACGCTGTGGCCAATGTTATCCGCGAAAACAAAACTTATGAGTTGCCGAATATTATCCATACCTCTCAATCTCATGGTATGATTTCATTAGACTACAGCTTAGCCAAACTGGTTCGGACGAACACTTGTCGGTTGGAAGACGTAATTATGTTTGTGTCAGATCATGATCTATTCCAGGGCTTATTAAAGCATTAAGATATTAACGAGATTCTATGGAATTTTTATATAATGCCAGAGATAATGAAGGAGGGTTTCGGACAGGAACAGTGGAAGCCGTGGATGAGGCGAAAGCTACGGAAATTGTTCGAGCTCATGGCTTGATCGTGATCAAAATCGCCCCGTTTACCAAACTCGATATGCTGGAGCGGTTGCGGCTTTTCGATTCTGTCTCTGTCAAAGAGTTGGTCTTATTTACGAGGCAGCTGGCAACTTTGATCGATGCTAAAATTTCAATTGTGCAGGCTTTGCGGATTCTGGAAAGTCAGGTCAGTTCAGCAAAATTGAAATCGACAATAAAAGATATCGGTTCTCATGTCGAGGGCGGCGAAAGTCTGTCTTCGGCTATTGCTCGTCATCCCCAGATTTTTTCCGACATGTTTGTGAATTTGTTGCGGGCTGGAGAGTTATCAGGAAAAATGGACGAATCGTTGTCGTACTTGGCGAATCAGATGGAGAAAGATTATGATTTGCGTTCGAAATTTATTTCAGCCATGACTTATCCGGCGTTTGTGGTTGCCGCTTTGATAGTCGTGGGGTTCCTGATGATGGTCTATGTCCTCCCACCTATGATTTCAGTGCTGACGGAATCCAATGTTGAATTACCGATTACAACCAAAATTTTAGTGGTAGTTACGGGATTTTTCTCTAAGTATTGGGTCTTAGTTCTTGCTTTTTTAGTAGTCTCAATTGGCTTGCTGATTTTCTATGCTCGAACGGCAGGCGGTCGTTATGTCATCGATCGGTTTAAAATTCATTTACCTATTTTTGGCAATTTGTTTGAGAAAATATATATGGCTAGGTTTGCCCGAAACCTTGCGACCTTAATTGCAGGTGGCATTCCAATTGTCCAGGCGTTAGATTCAGTGGCTGATATTATCGGGAACGTGGTTTATAGGGATATAGTCATGAAAGCCGGAACCCAAGTTCGAAACGGTAAAAGTGTGGCCTCGGCTCTGACAGCCAGCCCGGAATTTCCCGTGATTGTGGCGCAAATGACGCAGATCGGGGAGAGTACAGGTCAACTTCAGGAAATTTTGGAGAAGCTCGCGGGCTTTTATGAGAAAGAAGTGGATTCGAACCTAAAGGTTTTGACGACTTTACTGGAACCAATTGTCATGTTGTTGTTAGGGGTCGCTGTGGCAACCATAGTTGCAGGAATTTTAATGCCGATATATAATTTAGCTAGTGCTGCATAGTCGAATGGATACAAAAATTAATTTAAGGAAAACCTAAGCAATTCGAAAGGAGACGGCTTTCAAAGGCGCCTTGTTTTCTTTAGTATTGCAATGCTTTTCCAGCATTGGAAGGGGGTGTAAGTAAATGTTTAATTTTAAATCTCAAGGGTCAAAAGGGTTTACATTGATTGAATTATTGGTAGTTATCGCCATTATTGGAATTTTGGCAGCAGTGGTTTTGGTCTCTCTGAACTCGGCCAGGGCTAAGTCTCGAGACGCCAGACGTCTAGCAGATGTGCGTCAAATCATGACCGCGTTAGAGCTTTACTACAATGACTGTGGTGGTTATCCTGATGATGATGTTAACCCACCAGCGCCAATTACAACAGTTGGAATAGCTGCTCTGCAGGACGAGGTTAGTGACGGTACCCCTTGTACCTCTGCAGGCACAACTTTCGGAACTTTCTTAGCGACGATCCCGAGCAATCCGACTCCAGCCGACCCTTCCGCACTGATTTACACCTATAGTTCAGCCAGTAATACTGAATACACGATCACGTTTGGGTTGGAAGGAACATCTGGTGGATTTGGACCAGGTCTAGTTACAGCTTCCGAAAAAGGTTTGCAATAAATCTATATATCCCGTAATATCCGCCAGCTGGCGGACTACGGGATATACCTAAGTAGCGAATTTGATTTAGCTCCTTAGGTATATGGTTCAAAATCTAAACATTTATAAGCTGATCGTTCTAGGATTGATTGTTGTTCTATCAGCTAGTACGATTGTTTTGGCATTTGTGAATGCGAAATCCGAAGCTACTACCCGCCAGCGGATTGCTGATGTTGAAAAAATAGAAGAAGCCTTAAAAATATATTTTGAGGTCAATGGCTTTTATCCGCAGACGGACAATGGCCAGCCGAAAGACATTGAGCTTTATTTAGAATTTTATCCGTCTTACTCTAATTGCTCGTATACTTATGAGCGATTGGCTGGTGGCAATGATTACAAATTAAACCGTTGTCAATCATGATCGTAATTGTCTTCGTATTTGGCTTAATCGTCGGCAGCTTTCTCAATGCTGTCATTTTTCGTTTACACTCATCCGAATCCATAATTAGAGGTCGTTCACACTGTGTTCACTGCAAGCATGAATTGAGTCCCATGGATCTGATCCCTGTCGTTAGCTTCATGATCCTCAGCGGCAAATGCCGATATTGCCATAAGAAAATTTCCTGGCAGTACCCGTTGGTAGAGCTAGTCACGGGATTAGTCTTTGTATTATTAGCTCTTAGTTCCGACTTCCGACTTCTGACCTCTGAATTTTGGTATCTGTTAACTGTTATCTGTTTTCTGATTATCATTGCAGTTTTTGATTTTAAACATTTTTTAATTTTGGACGTTGTTATCTATCCAGCACTGATTTTGGCCACAATCTATAATTTGTCTACGGGATTTTTTGTCGAGGGCATAATCGGAGCTTTGGTTATTTCAGGATTTTTTGCTGCCCAATATTTTGTTTCGAAAGGCCGTTGGATCGGATTTGGTGATGTCAAATTGGGCTTACTGTTAGGAAGCATCTTCGGACTGAAACTAGGGCTGGTTATGCTTTTACTTGCTTATTTTATGGGAGCAATTGTCGGAGTCGGCTTATTAATCACTGGCCGGAAAAAGCTAAGTTCTGAACTGCCCTTTGGGGTATTTTTATCGATTTCTGCTATACTAATAATGCTCTATGGGCAGGATTTGGCTGACTGGTACTATAATTTATTGGGATTATGAAACAAACTTCTTTGAAAAGTGGTGCTGGATTTACACTAATTGAACTGATAGTTACTATTTTCATTATCACCCTGATTGCCGGGGTTAGTGTTGCTAATTATCGAAAGGGAGAGCGAAGCCGGCAAGCGGCTATCGCTGCGGATGGTGTGATCGGGGCGTTTAACTTTACCCAAAACTTAACTTTATCCGGTCGACAAACTTCGAATAATAATGCTTCCTGTCGGACAGCCGCATACTATTTTTTGCGAGTTGATACTTCAACGAATATTTATGAAGTCAAGGCACGAAATATTTGTGCTGGCGATGATCTAATTGAAACTTACTCACTGCCTGGCAACGTCCGATTTAGAGAAATCACGGCGGACGCTACCAGTTATGTTTGGACGGAAACGAGATTTGCTTTGCCCTTTGGACAAATTACTTTTGATTCCGACCTCGGGGTTATTCCGGGGAACCCAACATTGAATATTGTCGTGGAGACTCTGGATGGGTCGGTGAGCCGAACCATCACTGTTGACAGCGTTACTGGCCGGATCGACCAATAATTTGGTATAATTTAGATGATAATAATTTTCAGGTCATGAAAAAAAATCAAAAAGGTCAAAGTTTGATTGAAACCATCGGAGCAATTTTTATATTAGTCACCGGACTGACTGTTTTGGTGGGTGTGGCTGTGTATGCTTTTTCCCGAGGTCAAATCGTGGAAAGGGAAGTGGTGGCGTCGAACCTGGCTCGGGAAGGGCTAGACGTGATTCGGATGATGCGGGACTCGAATTGGCTAAGTAACACAGCAACATTTGGATTGTGTGCTCCGCCAGATGATGTGGATCGAGATTGTTATCCTGGTGTTTTTCAAGCGAACCCATATCCTGTGGACGCCAGTGGAGCATATGAAGATAATCAGCGTTTGCGTGTCCAACTCAATGCGCCACTTAACGATTGGCGAATACAAGGCGGGAACAATTTTTCTCAAATCAGACTTTATACGGATGCCTCAGGAATTTTTTCACATGAGAGTAGCGGAACCATTACTAATTACGCGAGGCAGATTATAATTTCTTTTGATGAGTCTGACCCGCCATACAAGGCTGTTAATCCTGCTATGAATGTAAAATCAATAGTGGTCTGGGATGGACGAAATTGTACAGCAGTTCCTAATGATAATACCAATGTCAATCTATCTGATACCGCAGGACCGCAAGCATTCATTACTGCCTGTAAAACCATAGTCGAAGAAACCATGACTAACTGGAAGGATTACAAATGAGACAGAAGGGCTTCACCCCGTTAGAGATAGTTAAATTATCTAACGGTAAAAAAAATAATAAATCTCTAACGGGGTTCACATTAATTGAGGCAGTCGTTTCCGCAGGGATCTTCGCTTTTGTAATCAGCTCCATTGTGGCGATTTATATTTCTGCCATCAGATTAGACCGGAAAACGAGAGCCGAACGCGCTGTGGTCCAGAACGCCAGGTATATCATGGACTTTCTGGCCAAAGAAGTCCGCAGCGGAAGAATCGATTATGCTCATCCTGGATATGGCGGCACGGCTGACAATCCCGATCAGTTGCATATTATCAACCAGGCCGGAGATTCAGAGTCATTTACGCTCGCGTGTGTTTTAGGAGTTTGTAAGATTACTATGGAAAAAAATGGGTCACCACCGGCGGATTTGACGAGTGACGCAGTTAAAATTACCAATCTTGAGTTTCGAGTTCTTCCAGAAGTCGATCCTTTTCTGCCACCATACGTATCAAACATCCAACCTTCAGTGACCATCATTTTGGAAGTATCCAGTAATACGGGTGGGAGCACCGAAGACCAAGCGAAAGTTAACCTCCAGAGTACCTTTACTGAGAGATATTATCCATCACGACCATGAGTCCCGTTAGAAATTTTACATCGGCGACCGTCTCACAGTGTACCAGTTCGAACTTAAATTTTATTTTATCTATTTATCTAACTAATCATTATTTCTAAACGGGATGACCAACCAACGAGGTGTCACATTATTATTATCGATTCTGATTTTATCCGCGATGAGTTTAGTCGCAGCCGCGGTTTCGACATTTGTCGTGCGGGAGATTCGTAGTTCCAGAGCCACTCTGCTGACGGAACCAGGTTATGCGGCGGCAGAAGCCGGCATAGAACAAGGGTTGTGGACTCTTAAACGCGATGATATTTCAGCGGTAACGGCATGCAAAACCAATCCGCCGCTCGTGGCCTATAACGCTGTTTCTGAAGTTACATATTGTAAATCCTTTGGTGGTGGAACCTTTGATATTACAGTCCAGCCGATTGATATTTTGTTATATAATCCAGATGACCCGAATGGCGATATCGATCTTTTAGATGGAGCTGGGGTGACTTATTATAACAATGTCGATGTTCTGAATACTGGGCCTGTGTCGATCCGGGTTGAGATTTTACGGTTAGACGACACACCAGTGGCGTCAGCCCTAATTGCACCAGGTGACCCTGTAGTACCATTTCCGATCGCCGCTGTCGCGGTTGGGAGGGAAGGCCGGCTGATTGTCAGGTTGTCAACTCTGGGTGGAGCTGCAGTTTCAACTGCGTTTGTGGATACGAATGAGGGGTTGCCAGACATAGTCAGTATCAGCTCCCTTGGCTGTAACACCAAACTCACCACCACTAGTTGTGCTGTGGATACGGGTAGTGAAATATTTAATCGTAAAATTGAAGTGAATCTCGGTAACTAAAAAACTTCCGCCGGCTGGCTCCGCCGGCCGGCGGATTAGGGGAGTTTTAATATTTGACCTACGGTGATGAGATCGGATTGTTGGAGATTGGGGTTGACAGCGATAATATCATCAACCGTAATATTGAATTGTTTGGCGATGGAGACTAGAGTATCTCCATTTTTGATTGTATAGACTTTATTAGGAATGGCACTGGTCGTCGCTTGGGGAATTTTTAGGCTCATCCCAGCGTGAAGCAAATAAGGCTCAGATAAGCTATTGATTTGGGCAATCGAATCCCAGCGGACGTTATATTTTTGGCTGATATTAAACAAAGTATCGCCATTTTTTACCACATATTCTGTAAATTCGGACTGGACGACTTCGGGGGTGGGCTGTACGGTTTGCTGGGTAGTTGCTCCCAAGACTTGTTTTTCAGTATTATTAATACGGGGAGCGACACTAGCATCGGATTTCGGCCAGAGGTTATACCCCAAACCGGCAGATATCAGTAAAAAAAATACACCCGTTGCGACAAGCATCACATCCTTCCGCGAATGCGGAGAAATCTGAGCACGAAGCTCGGGTGATAAATGGGGTTTGATATATTTCATCTCTCTTTATTTAAATTTTACGTTACTAAAAAATGCCTGTCAAAGCAACTCATCCGCCAGCTGGCGGACAAAAAATTCAAGAACGGATAAAGAAGCTTACGGATCAGATAAATGACCTTAGATACCGTTATCATGTACTCGATGATCCCTCTGTAACTGATCAAATTTATGACTCTTTAACCCAAGAGTTAGTGGGTTTAGAGAAGGATTATCCACAGTTCAAATTGAAAAATTCACCGACTAATCGTGTGGGCGGAGTCGCTTTGGATAAGTTTGAAAAAGTTACTCATCAAAGACGGATGCTTTCACTCTCCGATGCGTTTAGCTTTGAAGAAGTTCAAGCCTGGGAAGATCGACTGCGAAAAATTCTTCCAGACGAACGGTGGGATTATTTTGTGGAGCTGAAATTTGATGGTCTAGCCATCAGTTTGCGTTATGAAAAAGGGGAGTTAGGGATAGCTGCGACCAGAGGCGATGGGTTTGTCGGCGAAAACGTTACCAATAACATCCGGACCATCCAATCAATCCCTTTGGAAATTGATGAACGAAAAGAAGTCGAAGTCCGGGGCGAAATAGTGATGCCGAAAGAAGCCTGGAAGAAGTTAAATAAACAGCAAGAAAAAGAAGGCAAGGTCCTGTATGCGAATACCAGAAATGCTGCTGCTGGTTCACTTCGTCAGCTCGATCCAAAAATTACAGCTTCTCGAAACCTGCAGTACTATGCTTATGACATTGTCACTGATCATGGATTGAAAACTCATGCGGAAATTCATAAAAAGATTAAAGATTTAGGATTTAGGATTTCGGAATATCAAAAGACCGTAAAAAATTTAGAGGGTGTACATGAATTTTATAAACAAATTGAAAAAGCCAGAGAAAAATTACCATTCGGAATTGATGGGGTCGTAGTCTCTGTCAATCAAATTGATTTATACAAACGTTTTGGAGTTGTAGGGAAGGCACCGCGTGGGATAGTGGCCTTTAAATTTGCACCCGAACAAGTCACGACAGTGGTTGAGAACATTAACATTAATGTCGGTCGGACTGGCAAACTAACTCCGGTGGCATTTTTACGACCTGTGTTTGTAGGGGGGACAACTGTTTCAAGAGCCACATTACATAATGAAGACGAGATTCGACGCTTAGATGTCAGAATTGGCGACACAGTGGTCATCCAGAGGGCAGGGGACGTCATACCGGATGTGGTCGAAGTGCTCCCGAAACTTCGCACGGGCAAAGAGAAAAAGTTTAATATGCCGAAGTATTGCCCAGTTTGTAAGGAATTGGTCACACGACGTGGGGTGGATTATTTTTGTACCAATGATGACTGCCCGACCAAAAACGTCCGGGCCATGGAGCATTTTGTTTCCGCCTTTGATATATATACTGTCGGACCGAAGATTTTGAAACGATTCAAAGACGAAGGGTTGATTTCCGATGTCGTTGATTTGTTCCATCTAAAGAAAGAAGATATCCAATCGCTGGAACGATTCGGCGAAAAAAGTGCAGAGAATATCGTCAACTCCATTCAAGACCATAAAAAAATTACTTTGCCCAAATTTATATACTCGCTAGGCATTCCGCACGTCGGGGAGGAGACTGCCTTTGATCTTGCCTCTAGATTTGGTTCGATCAAGGCCGTGATGGATGCGTCAAAAGAAGAAATTAATAGTATTCCCAATATCGGCGAAGTCGTGGCGGAGTCGGCTTATAGTTGGTTTAATAAATCGGCGAATAAAGATTTAGTTTCTGGATTGATTGATGCAGGGGTAAGAATTGAAAATGTGAAAATCAAAACAACTGCATTGACTGGTAAATCAATAGTGGTTACAGGATCACTTGATACCATGAGCCGAGAAGAAGCGAAAGAAGCTGTCAGAGAAGCCGGTGGGGATTGGGTGAGCTCGGTATCCAAAAATACTGATTTCATCGTTGTCGGAGATAGCCCTGGCTCGAAAGCTGACAAAGCCGAGAATCTGGGCATAAAAATTCTCAACGAAAAGGAATTCTTGAAGCTTTTGGGACGGTAACTTTCTATAACCATCCCGGACGCTACGTTCCATTGGATTAATCAGAGGCGAAGGGCGATCCGGAATCCACTTCTTTTAATTAAAATCAAATATTATTACCAATCTCCGATCTCTGTCGCGGCGTTTTTCTTTTTGCTAAGCTTATGTTAGGAGGCGGCAATGAAACCAGTTAGTTGTAATTCGAGAAAGATCCGTGATGCGGAAGCCTTCCATCGCAAGCTGGATCTCGAAAGAACAGCGCGGGAGAACAGCACATTGTTCTCGGAAGAAGTACAAGCGGTCCTGGACCAGACTTATTCAGTTCGGGAAGCAGCAGGTTTGCTGAATATTTCGATGGTTGAGGCGGTAAAGCACGCCACACACCTGGTGGGTCATCAATTCAGGATCTCGAAGGACAAAGTACAGCGACTCAAGGAGGAAATGAGCAAGCAGAAAGAATCCGCAGCTTAGTGCAAATGCCCAGCATTTGCTTTTTTGTGCCCTATTTTTTACATTTGTATAAAATAGGTAGCAATTTTATATAACTTTATATTAGTTTTCCCCAGGTTGCTTTTTTTATTTGTATACATTAATATTCCTGTAATTTCAGTCGGATTGGCCGACTATCATTTCATGCGGGAGGATCCATGAGCACGAACATACCAGGTCAGAGGTTTTTGTCGCGCGGCACGGTTCTTCTGCGTGAGAAGGGCCGTAACATCGACATCTGGCTGGCAGGTGAATGGAGGCGCTACGACGGGACCATGCAGGACTACGAGGTGATCGATCGAGACGCTGCACTCAATCTACTGACGGTGACCATGAGACCGCCATGTAGTTTGCAGATGGCGGAGTCGCTGCTCGACGCAGCGCCGATAGCAGTGTCCGTCTAAACCCGCCTCGACCTCAAAGCGCGGCGACCTAACAGGGTTGCGGCGCTTTCTTTTTTTGAACCACTCTTCGTATAAGCGGAGGAGCTATGGCTGGATCAAACCAGGTAGTTGTCGATGACAAGTTACGGTTGCCAAACAGTTCAAAACCAAAACGGGTAACTCTGGTCATGCCCGCCAATCTCGACATGAACATTGAACTAGTTGCCCTTTACGAGGGTCGAGCGAAAAGTCGTTTGATTAAAGAGGCTCTCGCCTGGTATCTGAAGGAGAAGAAAGGAATACCAGATCCTCTCCAGGCTCCAGACGTATCTTGGTCAACCCCGCAGAAGTAGTTCAGACATAAGCGTTGCGATCCCAGTGGTTGCTTCGCTTTTCTTTTTGCCTGATTTGACTTATTAGGTTATAGAAAAATAATCGTAGCTCGGATGTAATTACACATTTTTTGCTAATAACTTTTTTTAGAATATACGTAAAGTAAGCGATCGCGCAAAATACGTAGACTCTTTTTCAAATGATTTTTCAAATTAGAATTTCCCTCCCCGTGAGCGGGGAGGGAGCCGATCTGCTCTCCGCAGATCAGCGGGAGGGGTAGATTACCAGCAAGTCTTAGAATTTACCTCACCCCCAACCCCTCTCCTCTCAAGGAGAGGGGAGTACTGAATTGTATCCGCTTTATATCCCCAGCCTATCCCCAAGCCCGCCCTTGACACGACACCTTAAAAAAGTTATAATTTGCGTAAGATTAAAAAAAGGGCATAAAGTATGGTAAAAACTGGACATTACACGATAAAGAAAGGCGGTTTACAGAACTAGCACGATTTTTTGTGTGCTGACTCTGAAACCCGCCAAAAGGCGGTTTTTTAATCGCCCGAATAGGAGTTCTTTATATGGGCGATTTCTACGAAATACGAAATAAACGAATTACGAAACAGGTTTCACACCCGTTCGTACTTTCGTAGATATTCGTAAGTTCGTAGAAAGCCGTAATAGATAGAGGTCACTACTTCCCCGCATTGATTGCTTAAATCAGGGTCTGAAAGCAAGTAGTGACCTGTGTAAGTTACGGCAAATTCGGAGAATCAGATGTCAGAGGTCAGAGAAATCCGACTTCCGATTATCCGATTTCCGATCTCTGAAGCGGAGCGTCCTTTGACAACTAACCGGCATCTAAGAAGTATGTTTTAGTCTTTTAAGCGTATAGAATTGATGAGATTCTGGTAGGCGCTTTTAAGAACGCTGTGCTTATATATTTGTAAGTATCAGTGACATGCTTGAATCAAAGTCCTCGTCTTTGTAAAGCGGGGCAACTTTACGAAATACGAATAGCTGCGAATATACGAATCAGAGAATTCTCAGATTAGTAAATTCGTAAAAATTAGTATTTAGTAAAATCCTAGTAATCAATAATTACTAGTCAAATATCCGCCATCTGGCGGAGAATTAAACAAATAAGGGTGTATGGTGGATGCCTTGACAGTTTGAGCCTAAGAAGGACGCAGCAACCTGCGAAAGCTTCGGTGAGGTGGTAAGCAACCTTTGATCCGGAGGTGTCCGAATGGGGAAACCTATCTGTTTGAAGAACAGATGATCAGTATCCGTGGTGGATACGAGATCGGGAACCATGCGAAGTGAAACATCTCAGTAGCATGTGGAAAAGAAAATAAGGGCATTATTTAATTTGAACTTTTGATATTGAAGTTCAAATCGAATATTGTCTCATTCTCCTAGTAGTGGCGAGCGAACGGGGAGGAGTCTAAACTAACTTTGTGTCTTCGAGTCGAAGAGTAATCGCAAGATTATTTCAAACTCGGATTAAAGCTTACAGGCGTTGCAAGGATTAGTGTTGTAACAATCATTCATTAGAACTCTGTAAAGTTCTTGAAGATTCAGTTGGAGCTGTTTAGCCGAATGGTCTGGAAAGACCAGCCAAAGAACGTGATAGCCGTGTAGCGCGAAAAACCTCTTATATCTTCCGAATGGTTTGTTAAGTACAACTAGACACGTGAAATCTAGTTGGAATCTGTGTCGACTACGACATAAGACTAAATACTCAAATTGATCGATAGTGAACAAGTACCGCGAGGGAAAGGTGAAAAGCAGCCCGGTGAGGGCGATGAAATAGTACCTGAAACCATACACTTACAATCGAGTGGGAGCTCCAACGCCGCAGGGTGTTGTGAGTGACCGCGTGCCTATTGAAGAATGATCCAACGAGTTAGCCGTACGTTGCTTACTTAAGCATTATCAAATGCGAAGGTATAGTGAAAGCGAGCCTTAATAGGGCGTAAAAATCAGATATCAGATAATCGGAGATTTTCCGACCTCTGATTTCCGATTTTAGGTAGCGTGCGCTAAACCCGAAACCCGGTGATCTACTCATGGTCAGGATGAACGTTATGTAAAAGTAACGGGAGGTCCGAACGCTAGAATGTTGCAAAATTCCGCGATGAACTGTGAGTAGGGGAGAAATTCCAATCGAACTGGGTAATAGCTGGTTCTCCTCGAAATAGCTTTAGGGCTAGCCTGTGCCGCACGTGTTTGAGGTAGAGCACTGAATCGGCTCTGCGGGAGCAATCTCGTAGACCGAACCAAACTCCGAATTCAAACACTTAAGGGCATGGAGTCAGACAATGAGGTCTAAGCTTCGTTTGTCTAATGGAGAAGAATCCACACCGCCGTTTAAGGTCCCTAAATCAAAACTATAGTGTAAAGGATGTGGGAACACTTATACAACCAGGAGGTTGGCTTAGAAGCAGCCATCCTTTAAAGAAAGCGTAACAGCTCACTGGTCAAGCGTTCTTGCGCCGACAATGTATAGGGGCTAAGTTTTGTACCGAAGACGCGGATCCAAGTTCGGAGGTCAGAAATCAGATGTCAGAGGTCAGAGAAATCCGACTTCTGATTATCCGACTTCCGATCTCTGAACTTGGGTGGTAGAGGAGCGTTGTATGTGGGCTGAAGCAGAGAGGGAACTCTCTGTGGACTGCATACAAGTGAGAATGTTGGAATAAGTAATATGTATGCATGTGAGAATCATGCACACCGAAAATCCAAGGTTTCCTGGGCAATGATAATCATCCCAGGGTTAGTCGATCCTAAGTTCGTACCCGAACGGGTGCGGATGATGGCAAATACGGTTGATATTCCGTAACCGCTTATAATACTGATGCAATTACACATCATGGTAATCCGAGCATATTTTGACTATATGTGTTCTTGTGTTCTTAGCTGGGTGCTTGAGGTAAACCCCAAGCGTCTATGTGTCCAGTTCGGAGGTCAGAGATCAGATGTCAGAGATCGGAGAAATTCGACTTCTGATTATCCGACTTCCGATCTCCGAACTTGGATTACTGTAACAGTGAAAACATGAGAGAAGCTCGGTAACGGGCAATTTGGACGAACCAAGGTGTCAAGAAACGTTGCTAGGGATTAGCGAAGTTGTCTCGCAAGAGGTGACTTTGCTAAATAGTTATAAGTGATCGTACCGCAAACCGACACAGGTGGATGAGTGCTAGAATACTAAGGTGACCGGGACAATAATCCTTAAGGAACTCGGCAAAAAAGCAGGCGTAAGTTAGCAATATGCCTTGCCCAGCCCCACTCTTCAGATTCTATGATGAATTTGAGAGTAATGTTCCAGTTTAAGACAATACACTCTAAGACATAGTAGTTTTTGATGAGTGGAGCTGGGTCGCAGCGACTGACCCCTCCCGACTGTTTATCAAAAACTTAGGTCCGTGCAAACCCGCAAGGGGAAGTATACGGGCTGATGCCTGGCCAGTGTTAGAAGGTTAAACTCTTTTGCGCAAGCTCAAGAGCCAAGCCCTAATGAACGCCGGCGATAACTATAATCGTCCTATGGTGAACTAAAAGCTGCCATAGTAAAACTTGGCCAAATGCTGGGATATCTGGTGTATCGAGCGCTACTAGGTTATAATGACAATGGATATTTATTCCTTGTCTTATGAAACAAAGTAAAAATGCGTCTCGTGCAGACAATCAGCAGGAAAGGCTAATTGGTTGGATTTTAGGGTTTGTTGATGGAGAAGGTTGTTTCTCGATTAATTTCACGAAACAGCCAGATCGTCAGGAAGCCACTAGAATCCGGAGAGGTTACAAGACTGGTTATCAAATTTCGCAAAACTTTGCAGTAGTGCAAGGTCAGCGTAGTCTAAGGTCTTTAGAAGTGATTAAGATTTTCTTCGGAATTGGTAAAATTTACCGAAATCGAAGACATGATAATCATAAAGAAGATTTATACAGCTATAAAGTTACTAATCGCGAAGATTTGAAACGAGTAATTATTCCCTTTTTTAAACGGAATAAACTGATAACCTCGAAGCGAAATGATTTTTTGTTGTTCGCAAAGTGTGTTGAGTTAATGCTACAGAATAAGCACCTCGCAATTGGCGGAATGCTTAAAATAGCCAGACTTACACAAAAGATGAATCACAAAAAATCGCGAGATAAACTAATTAGAATCCTCAGAGACTATACGCCAAGGTCGTCCAAAAGACGACAAGATATAGTCCCAACTGCATAGCGATATGCAGGCTTAACAGCACTTAATCATAAAAGATTAAGAAAGACCCGAGCGAAATTCCTTGTCGTGTAAGTTACGACCCGCACGAATGGCATAACGAGTAGGGGACTGTCTTAAGGATTAACCCGATGAATTTACATTGACGGTAAAGATGCCGTCTACCCGCAACAAGACGGAAAGACCCTATGAAGCTTTACTATAGTGTGTCATTGATGCAAGAATTTTTTTGTTTAGCATAGGTGGGAGCCTTCGAAGTACTGGCGCTAGCTGGTATGGAGGCGACAAGTGAAATACCACCCTGAAAGATTTTTGTTTCTAACCTTTATTTAACCAACAAAGGGACAGTGGCTCATGGGTAGTTTAACTGGGGCGGTTGCCTCCTAAATGGTAACGGAGGCGTTTATTAAGGTGAGCTTAGCTCCGATGGAAACGGAGTGTGACGCGCAAACGCAAAAGCTCGCTTAACTGCAAGGCTGGCACGCCGCGCAGATACGAAAGTAGAAGTTAGTGATCCGACCATCCTTCGTGGAAGGGTGGAAGCTCAACGGATAAAAGTT